>CAZASF010000007.1:0-70242 GCA_964487725.1 uncultured Bacteroides sp.
GCCGGACAACCAACCCCATACCCTCAATCACTCCCTCCGAGGCAGAACCGCCCGACCATTCGGAAAACGCCAAAGAATCCCGCACCGTCACGGTCCACATCCCGACCGATGCCTCCGGCCGCGAAAAACCACCACAGGAACCCACTACACTCGACCCACTGGCCTTTCTCCCCTAAGCGGCGCCATGACCGCCCCTTTAAATCATGGCAAAGAGCACCTTGAAATACTGAAATACCCACCCACAACAAATACCCGCATGGCCCCGCTGTAGACGCATTTTAATATTAGCCATGGGTGAGGCCGAAGGCCGTAACCCGTGGAAAACCCAATAAAAAAACATTGTCCGACCCACCGGGCCAGACAATGATTGGTTTTTCTCTTTTGTCAGCTGAAAAGCTGTAGGTGTTGATTACTGAGCAACAGTGGTGTCAGCAGCAACTGTAGTAGCGGTAGTGTCAACAGCTACAGTGTCAACAACCTCGATCATTTCTTCTTCAACGAGCACAGCGGTGTCAGCAGCAGCGTCAGTTGCTTCTTCTTTAGCTTTGCCTGTGCAAGATACGAGTGCTACAGTAGCAACAACAGCGAGGGTAAGAAATACTTTTTTCATAATTTTGTAGTTAAAAAAAATTGGGTTAATTAAGTTAGTTTGTTATTATTCTTCTTGCATTCAAGTAATATTAACTCATAATGCGGTGGAAAAGTTCATTTATTTGGTTAATTTTTATCAAAAAGAGTAACTTATTCCTATTGCTGGGGCAAAGGCGTGGACGTGGTAGTCTGCCTCAAAAGTCACCGGTTGGCTCGTCAGCAAATCTGTATAGGTGCATTTTGCATTGTTCTCGCCAAGTCCGGCTATGTACATGAACGAAAAATCTATTGATAATTTTTCCACAGGGCGGAATGAGAACCCGACGGTAGGTCCTATTTTTGTCATTCCGGGGGTTTCAGGGTTGTAATAGTTTTTGTTGACAGGAGTTGTGTCAACCATCATTCCGGCTCGGATGTCAAAGCGCTCGGTCAATGCGTACTGTGCACCTATTTTATATGCCCATGCATTTTTGTAATCCTTCGTTATGTTCTGGTTGAAAGCCTTGAGATTGTCCGGAAACTCTATGTCGAGGTTTTTATAGGTTTTCCATCCGGTAAGCTGAACGTCGGCGGCAAGTGTAAGCCTGTCTGTCGGACGGAATGACACTCCGGCGTTGAGCACATAGGGACATGGCATCTCTGCGGCGAAGTTTGCCTCATGGATGAGACCTATTTTCTGCTCCAGAATTTGGCGGGCAACTTCTGTGGCATAGTCCACCTGAGCGATTCCCGCCTTGACTTTCATTTGCATCTTGGTTCGGAAATCGGCGCCAACGGTCCACTTTTTGTTGAGGTCGTACATCACGCCGATATTTGCTCCCAAGGCAACGTCGGAAGTGCCGTTGAGATTTACGGATGCCGCTGCGGCATTGCCAAGATTTGTTGAAACGCCCATTAATCCCATCAGCGCGTCAAACGATTGTCCGGAAACAAGAGCCTTGTTAAGATCAACTTTTCCCCATGAAATCATCATTCCGGCTCCAATGGATAGTTTGTCCGTGACGCGCCATGCAACAGTTGGCTGCACGGTAAACACTTTCAGATCCACTTCCTGATTGAGTTCCGCTCCGGGCCAGTCCTTGGTCCAGTTGATTGCGCTTCCGTAAGGGGTGTAGAATGAAATGCCGGCCTGCAGATTGTCATAGATTCTGAAAGCCGCATTGATGGCCATAGGGGTTGAAATGCCGTTTTGGGTCTTGTACTCGGTGCCCTTGTAATCCGCGTTTGCAACAGCCTTAATAGCCGTTACGGAGCCGGATAAGTCAATTGTGCGGTCGGAAAAACCCGAGCGCAGCCGGATTGAAAATCATGCTCTCCGAGCCTAATTTCAGAGCGGTCCCCGTATGGCCCATCCCGAGCTGGCGGGCACTCAGAGTATTTATTTGATAGCCCTCGGCCAACACAGGCAAAGACATTGTGACAGCCAAGGCTACTATAAGAAATTTCTTCATGTCAATTGTTGGATGGTAAAAACCGCCACAAAGTTAACCTATTTAGCGATAACACCAAAAATAAATGACCAAAATTTCCCATTTGCTCTTGTTCGTGGGCGTTAATTATAGAATAATAATGAGATGGGGCCAAGGTCGGGGCGTGGGGGTTAGTGCAGGCGGATGGATGTGAAGCGCATGCTTAGGACATCGAAGCGCAGCAGACGATCGGTGATAAGGTCGCCTATGCCGATGAGGTATTTGATGGCTTCGGTGGCTTGTATGGTGCCGAGGATTCCGGGGACAACGCCGAGAGGCCCGCGTGGGGCGGAGCGTTCTATTGCGGTGGGCCCGTCGGGAAATAGGTCGGAGAATCGTGCTGTGGTTGGAAGCACGGTCATTGTTTGTCCTTCATATTGGAAGATTGCGCCGTGGCTGTAGGGCTTGTTTGTGCGCAAGCATGCCTGATCAACGGCGAATTTCATGTCGAGTGAGTCTGTGGCATCAATTATGAAGTCGTGGTGTGAGATTATGCTGTCAATCTCGCCATCGGTTATAAACGAGGCAATTGGAGTGACTTCTATCTCCGGATTCAAGGCTCGCATTTTTTCGGCGGCAGATATGGCTTTGGGGCGACCGATGTCGGCAGTGCGGTGGATTACCTGGCGTTGGAGGTTGGATATGTCAAGATTGTCGCCATCGGCTATTGTTATATGTCCGATGCCTGCGGCTGCGAGGTATAGGGCGATTGGTGAGCCAAGCCCACCGGCTCCGATAATCAGCACTGATGATTCGGCAAGTTTTTGCTGTCCTTCGGGACCGAATCCGGGTAGGGTCAGGTGGCGTGCGTAGCGGGCGTTTTCTTCCTGTGATAAGATGTGTGACATGGTGTGTGGAGTTTATTGAAGCATTATTGCGATTCGTGACAGGGCATCAATGAATTGGTCGCATTCCTGACGGGTGTTGTAGAGGGCAAATGCGGCTCTGACAGTCCCTTCTATCCCGAGCGCGTGCATAAGTGGCTGGGCACAATGATGGCCTGTGCGTACGGCTATTCCAAGTTTGTCAAGTAGCATTCCGGTGTCGTAGTGGTGGGCATTGCCTATGAGGAATGAAATTATGGCGCTTTTTCCTGGAGCAGTTCCAAATATCCGTATGCCTGGTATTTCACTCATGCGGTTGGTGGTGTAGTGGAGCAGTTCCTCTTCATGAGCAGCGATGGCTGTCAGGCCGATGGATTCAACGTAGTTGAGAGCGGTGTGGAGTGCTGCGATGCCAACGTAGTCGGGAGTTCCGGCTTCAAATTTAAACGGCAGGTCGGCATACGTGGTATGTTCAAATGTTACATGGCTAATCATTTCGCCCCCGCCCTGATAGGGAGGCATTTTTTCAAGAAGCTCCCGGCGTCCGTAGAGTATGCCTACTCCTGTGGGGCCATATAATTTGTGAGATGAGAATGCGTAGAAGTCGGCCCCAATCTCCTTTACGTTGACCGGAATGTGGGCTACGGCCTGTGCGCCGTCAATCATAGTCACAGCTCCTGCCTCGTGGGCCATGCGGACGATTTCGCGTACGGGATTTACGGTGCCAAGTACGTTTGACACGTGGGCTATCGACACTATTTTTGTCCGTGGTGAGAGTAGTCGGCTATATGCCTCCATGTCAAGGGAGCCATCGGCCGTTAGCGGTATGACTTTGATTGTAATTCCTCTGCGGTCACGCAAAAGTTGCCACGGAACGATGTTGGCGTGATGTTCCATCGTGGAGAGAATAACTTCGTCGCCTTCGTTGAGGAACTGTCCGTAGCTCGAGGCTACAAGGTTGATGGCCTCTGTTGTGCCTCGGGTGAAGATGATTTCGCTGGTGGATGATGCCCCTATGAATTCTCTGACTTTCTCTCTGGTGGCTTCCATGAGCGAGGTGGCTTCCTGGGAAAGTGTATGGACCCCACGGTGCACGTTGGCCTTGTGGGTGTAATACATTTCCTCTATTGTCTTGACAACTTCAACCGGAGTCTGTGTGGATGCTGCGTTGTCGAGATACACGAGTTGTTTCCCGTATATTTTGCGGGACAGAATAGGGTAGGCTTCGCGATATTTTTCAACGGGGAACATGCTGATTGCTGTCTTATGTGTTAGGATTCGTGTCGCGGCAGTTGGCACGGCAGTCGCCGCAAAGTGCATCCTGTCCGGCAAATCTTTTTTCAACGAGGTGTCGCAGCCGGTCGTGCAGCCCGTCCATCTTCACCGTGTCAATAACATCGGCCATGAACGCTTGCATGAGCATTGTGCGGGCCTGAATTTCAGGTATGCCACGTGTGCGCATATAGAACAGGGCTTTCGCGTCAAGTTGGCCTGTTGTGGCGCCGTGGCTACACTTGACCTCATCGTTGTAAATCTCAAGTTGGGGTTTGGCGTGCATGCGTGCATCCGGAGAAGCGAGGACGCTGCGGCATGTCTGGTATGCGTCAGTGAACGGAGCCTCAGGGCTGACCAGAATTAGCCCCTGGAATGCGCATGAGGCGCTGTCGTCGGCAACGTATTTGAATAGCTGGTTGCTGTAGCACTTTGGGGCGAGATGGCGCAGATTGACAGCGTTGTCGATGTGCATCTCTCCTGAGGCAATAGCCATTCCTGCGAGGAGCGTCTCACATCGCTGACCGCAGATGTTGATGGTGAACGAATTGCGGGTGTTGCCGCATGTAAGTGTCGAGGAGTTGATCAGGAGCGAGGAGCTTTCTTCCTGATGGGCAAACAGTTGCGAGTGGCGAGATGTGCGGGGCGATGATTCTTCGAGATTATAATAGTCAAGACGCGCGCCGCGACCGAGACGGATTTCAACCACTTCGCTCGACAGGTAGTCCTTATCGCAATCCTGAGTGTGGTCACAAACAAGGAATTGAGCTTCGGAGTCCTCTTCCATAACGATGAGCGCACGGCGCACGGCCATCATTGAGGCCGGAGCCGAGAATATGTTGACGAGCTGCAATGGCTTGGTGAGGTGAACACCGCGCTTAACATGGATGAATACTCCGTCCTGGGCGAGCATAGTGTTCAGGGCAACTGCCGGGTCTTCGGCTGCGGCTGTCTTGCCATAGGTTTTTTCAACAATGTCAGGATACGTTTCGGCGGCCTGTCTCAGTGACATGAACGTGACTCCACCCGGAAGTCGCTCGGCAAGTCCAGCCGATGGAATGAACGCATCGTTGGCCACAACACCGAGAAGGGTTGACATGTTGGGAACATCGCATTTCCATGCAGCCGCAATGTCGGCAGGAAGATTCAACCGCATTATGTTCACGCCAAAGTCAGGCGCGAACATCGCATTGACATCCGTTTTCTCATAGCCTTCGGCTCCTTTTACCGGGAGATCAGTCTCCTGAAGCGACTTTGCGGCAGATTCCCGCATGCGGTTGAGTGCCGGTGCGCTGCCTGCATCGATTTCATTGCGGTGCCGGAGGTAAAGGTCGATATATTGCTGCTTGCTGTTCATGATTTCGAGTCAACGTCTTCTTTAATCCAGTCATATCCACGCTCCTCCAGTTCGAGAGCAAGCTCAGGACCGCCTGTGCGGACAATGCGGCCCTTGTAGAGGACATGGACAAAGTCGGGCTTTATATAGTCAAGTAGTCGCTGATAGTGGGTTATGACAATGGTGGCATTACGCTCGGTTTTAAGCTTGTTTACGCCACCGGCCACTATGCGCAGCGCGTCAATATCAAGACCGCTGTCAGTTTCATCAAGAATAGAGAGCTGGGGCTCGAGAACAGCCATCTGGAAAATCTCGTTACGTTTTTTCTCTCCTCCGGAAAAGCCCTCGTTGACCGAGCGCGAGGCAAGTTTGTTGTCGAGTTCTACTATGGCTCGTTTCTGGCGCATAAGTTTTAGAAACTCGGTGGCTGAGAGCGGCTCTTCATTGAAATACTTGCGCTTTGCGTTGATGGCGGCGCGCATGAAATTAACCATTGACACTCCGGGAATCTCCACCGGATACTGGAATGACAGGAACAGACCTTCGTGGCTCCTATCCTCAGGTAGGAGCTCAAGTAGCTTCACTCCGTGGAAGTCAACCGTACCCTCGGTTACGTTAAAGGCCGGGTTGCCGGCGAGAACTTCCGATAGGGTACTCTTTCCTGACCCGTTAGGGCCCATTATAGCGTGTACTTCACCGCGGTTAACAGTGAGGTTGATTCCTTTCAGTATCTCCTTGCCTTCTATTCCGGCGTGGAGGTTTTCAACTTTGAGTAACAGTTCGTTCATTATATTTGCTGAGGGTAGTTTAGGGGGGAGTATTGTTCGTGTTATCCAACTGAGCCTTCCAGCGTGATTGCGAGCAATCGCTGGGCCTCTACGGCAAATTCCATAGGAAGTTTGTTCATCACCTCTTTAGCATATCCGTTGACAATCAGTCCTACAGCCTCTTCAGTGGGGATTCCGCGCTGGTTGCAGTAGAATAGCTGGTCTTCGGATATTTTTGAAGTAGTGGCTTCATGTTCAAGTACGGCAGTGTCATTCATCGCCTCAATGTAGGGGAAGGTGTGCGCTCCGCAGTGGGAACTAAGCAGGAGGGAGTCACATTGCGTGTAATTGCGGCATCCGTCGGCCTGAGGAGCCACTTTTACCAAGCCTCGATAGGAATTCTGGCTGTGGCCGGCCGATATTCCTTTTGACACAATAGTGGAGCGGGAATTGCGTCCGAGATGAATCATTTTTGTCCCGGTATCGGCCTGTTGGTAGTTGCGGGTCACGGCAACGGAGTAGAATTCGCCAACGGAGCCTTCGCCGGCAAGTACGCAACTCGGATATTTCCATGTTATGGCCGAGCCGGTTTCCACTTGAGTCCATGACAGTTTGCTGAAATCGCCTCTGCACAGACCACGTTTCGTTACGAAATTGTAGACTCCGCCGCGTCCCTGCTCATCGCCGGCATACCAGTTCTGGACCGTGGAATATTTGACTTCGGCGCGGTCTTCGACTATGATTTCAACTATGGCGGCGTGAAGCTGGTTCTCATCGCGCATCGGAGCAGTGCATCCTTCGAGGTAGCTGACGTAGGCATCGTCGTCGGCCACGATCAGCGTGCGCTCAAATTGGCCGGTGCCTGATGCGTTGATTCGGAAGTAAGTGCTTAGCTCCATCGGGCATCTTACCCCCTTGGGGATATAGACGAATGACCCATCGGAGAACACCGCGGAGTTGAGCGCGGCATAGAAATTGTCGCGGTAGCTGACAACTTTTCCAAGGTATCGGCGCACCAAATCGGGGTAATCTTTCACGGCCTCGGAGATAGAGCAGAAAATTACACCAAGTTCAGCAAGCTTTTCGCGGTGGGTGGTCTTTACGCTGACAGAATCCATGACGGCATCTACCGCCATCCCTGACAGTGCTTTCTGCTCTTCAAGCGGTATGCCAAGTTTGTTGAATGTATCAATTAATTCAGGGTCAACCTCGTCAAGGCTTTTCGGACCTTCCTTTTTCTTGGGGGCAGCATAATAGCTTATTGACTGGAAGTCAATCTCCGGTATGTCAAGGTGGGCCCATGTCGGCGGCTTCAATGTGAGCCAATAGCGGAAGGCCTTCAATCGGAAATCAAGCAGCCATTGCGGCTCACCTTTGGTGCGAGATATAAATCTGACCGTATCCTCGTTGAGGCCTTTGGGCAGAATGTCAGTGGGAATATCTGTTGTAAATCCGTACTTGTAGTCGCTCCGGGTAACCTCATCAATGACATCGGAACCTGAAGGACTATTTGGGTTTTCAATCTCTTTTTTGTTGATGTCCATGGTTTATAAACATTTCAGGATGCGGATTGTTGGACAAATCCGAGAATGAACGGGGCAAGCTCAGACACGCCTTTTATAACGGGGCTATCACTTGTTGCCATCGCGCTCTCAGGAGCCACGGTTCTGATGGCGGAAAGTATCATGCTTATGACCATGCCGGTTTTCAAGACCATGAATATTGCACCGCATATCCGGTCAAGTAATCCGATGTGGATTGCCTTGGCGAAGAACTTTACCGTCCGCGCCAATAGCCAAACGGCTATCCATGCGGCCACAAACACGGCTATGTGTCCGATGCATGAGGCCATGAGCTGATTCACGGCATTTTGCGCCGGATCGCTTCCGTCCATCATTGCGAGCACCGCTTTTGACGCTGCGCCTCCTAAAATACGACAGGCCGCCAGCGCCACAAAAAATGACAGCAGCGACCCCATCTGAACAATGATTCCTTTCTTGTAGCCCCATGCAAGCGAGGCCGCGATGAGTACTAATATGAATATCTCAAATCCGGTCATGAGCGTGAGCGTTATTGCATGACAAAAGAGAATCCATGTTGACAGTCTATTTTTCAGACTCAGTCAGGATTCCCTTTGTTGTATTTGGCCAAATAAAAAAAGTGCGGTTACCGGCACGGCTGAGGTTTATTCCTCAACTGTGCGGAGCTTCTGCACGTAGATAGCCTTCATCATCTTCTTGCGGTTAACCACAGAAGGTTTCTGGAAAGCCTGACGGCTGCGAAGTTCCTTTACAATACCGGTCTTTTCATATTTACGCTTGAATTTTTTGAGAGCGCGCTCAATGTTCTCGCCTTCTTTTACTTGTACGATGATCATTTTTTCTTGATGAAATTATTTTTTATGTTATTTATTGTCTTATTGTTTTTTGCGGGGCAAAATTAATCATACTTTTCCATTCTGCAAAACTTTTTCGCCTTAAAAATGGAATGAGCGGCGGTAAAATCCGCCAAAAAAATTTTACTTTTTCGGGAAAAGGGAGCTGATGGAGCCGATTGAAGAGATGACGGATGAAGCCTCGTAGGGAATGTAGACGGTCTTGTTGTCCTGGCCCGATGTCATTTCCCGCAGGGTGTCAATGTACTTCATTGCCAGCATGTAAGTTGCCGGATCAGTCTGGGTCTTAGCTACTGCCTCAGCTACGCGACGAATGGCTTCAGCTTCAGCTTCGGCGTTGAGTATGATGGCTTTGGCTTCGCCTTCGGCGCGAAGGATTTCGGTTTGCTTCGTGGCTTCGGCCTGATTGATTTTAGAGGTTTTCTCGCCCTCGGAGCGCAGTATCAATGATTGCTTCTCGCCCTCGGCATTGAGGATTTCAGCTCGGCGGTTACGTTCGGCCTGCATCTGTTTCTCCATTGCAACCCTGACGCTTTCCGGTGGAGTAATGTCCTGCAGCTCCACGCGGTTCACCTTGACTCCCCATTTATTGGTGGCTTCGTCAAGAATCACCTGAAGTTTTGAGTTGATGGTGTCGCGTGAGGTCAGTGTCTCGTCAAGTTCCAGCTCGCCTATTACGTTACGGAGCGATGTCTGGGTGAGTTTTTCGATTGCGTTAGGTAGATTGTCAATTTCGTATACCGCTTTCTTGGGATCCGTTATCTGGAAATAAAGGAGAGCGTTGATTTCGGTTGTCACATTATCGCGAGTGATTACCTGCTGCGAGGGGAAATCGTAGACTTGTTCGCGAAGGTCTATCACCTTGGTTGAGGTCATGCGTATTATGGCATGTCCGCCGGGTCCTGGAACAATCTTGCGTGCAAATATTGACTTGGCGCGGTCAATGAACGGGATGATGAAATTCAGCCCGGGAGGCAGCACGCTGTGGAAGCGCCCGAGGCGCTCAATGACTCGGGTTTCTGATTGGGGTACCACTACTATACCGGCCGATATTATGATAATGGCGAGTAGGACTATCGCCGCGGCAAGGATAATTGAATTTGTTGTCATCTGCTTATCTGTTTTGGATATGATTCATTACTGGTTGAGGGGTTGCACGCTGAGTATGATGCTGTCGTAAGAGTCAACCACAACCTGCTGCCCGCGGTGTATGACTCCGGCGGCCTCAGGGGCGAGTGCCTGCCAGCTGTCGCCGTCGATGCGTACACGCCCCGGCTGGCCGGGCTTTATTTCATCGGTCACAGTTCCACGTCGTCCCAACAGAGCGTCCATGCCGGTGCGGGCTGCCTGCTTGTTTCGGTCCGCGGCTTTCTGCTGCCACTTCTGTAGCCAGGGGCGGAGAGCCAGATACGCAACCACGGAAACAATTCCTGCAATTGAGATTTGCCAGGCCATATCAAGTCCAAAAAGGTAGGCTACTATACTTGCCGCGCAGCCAATGGCGAGACAAATTGTCCACACCATCTGGGTCATTACTTCAACGGCAATCAGTATGGCCGCAATCGTTGTCCATATAATCCAGGCTTCCATAGTCTAATAAATCTAATTTGTAATGTTTTTACAAAAATAATGCTTTTCCTGCAATAAAACAATAGCGCGAAACAGATTGAAAGCCGATGGCGTTATATAAATAAGAAAAACACTACTAATTTAATCGAGAATACTGATATGAAACGTTTTGCAATCCTCTTTGCGGCTGTTGCGGCAACGCTGGCCGCATCGGCTCGCGATACAGAAGTGAGCGTCAGCTACGGCGCTGTTCCGGCTATGAGTCAGATGGCTGTATATCATGACCATTGGAGTGGGATGAGCCACTGTTGGGGTACGGTCAACTTCACCATTGACCACCGCTTTGCGGAGAATCTTTGGATGGGACTCAACTACACTTTTTCAACCGCTGATTCAGAGCATGCCTACGACAATCGTTACGGAAAAGTGACATGGCACGGACTCATGGTCAATGTCCGATATGAGTGGGCTCATAATGACGCTCTGAAGCTATATAGCCATGTCGGTGTGGGCGCGTTGGTGGAGTATTACACGCCATCGTGGATGGACACGTATAACCGCACACACATAGGATTCCAGGTTTCACCTATAGGGGCTGAATATGACATAACCCGGCATGTCGGCATATTTGCCGAAGTGGGCTATGGGGTGCAGGGCATTGTCAAGGCCGGTATTCGGGTTGGGCTCTAAAAAACTTCAGGCTGATGTTGCGAGAGTGGCGCCAAGTGATTACCTTTGCAAAAAGTTTTGGAGCACCCGGCAATGGGGCACAAAAAGAAATTACATAAAACATGGATACCAAAATCTTAAACTCGGCAGCCGACAATATCCGCATCCTTTCGGCAGCAATGGTTGAAAAAGCCAAGTCCGGACATCCCGGTGGGGCTATGGGCGGAGCCGATTTTATCAATGTGCTTTATTCTAAGTTCTTAGTAGCTGACCCTGCCAATCCATCATGGCCCTGGCGTGACAGAATGTTCCTTGACCCGGGTCACATGTCGCCGATGCTCTATTCCGTACTTGCTCTGTGTGGCCTGTACACCATTGAGGAGCTGCAGCAGTTCCGCCAGTGGGGAAGCGTGACTCCCGGACACCCTGAAATTAATCCGTCGAGAGGCGTTGACAATTCGTCGGGCCCTCTTGGACAGGGTCATGTCATGGCTGTTGGAGCTGCTATTGCCGAACGATTTCTTGCTACCCGTTTCAGCGAAGTTTTTGCCCATAAGATCTACGCATTTATTTCCGATGGAGGAATTCAGGAGGAGATATCGCAGGGCGCTGGTCGAATAGCTGGATTCCTTGGCCTGAGCAATCTGATTATGTTCTATGACAGTAATGCCGTTCAGTTGTCAACAATGGTTGATGCGGTTGACACGGAGGACATTGCTGCCAAATACCGTGCATGGCATTGGAAAACAATCGAAATTGATGGCTGCGATCCATTGGCATGTGCCAAGGCTATAGAGGAGGCAAAGGCAGAGACAGAACGTCCCACCATAATAATAGGTCACACAATTATGGGTCGTGGGGCCGTGACCGCAACCGGAGAGAGCCATGAGGGTCAGTGCGACACTCACGGACAGCCTCTCAGCAAGAGTGGTGCCGATTATCCTGCAACTGTGCGTAATCTTGGCGGAGACCCTGAAAACCCATGGGTGATTCGCGAGGAGGTTAAAGCTCTCTATGCTGCGCGCCGTGAAGAACTCCTTGCAATAGTAGCTGAGCGTAAAAAGGCCATTGAGGTATGGGAAGCAGCTAATCCCGAGGCTGCTGAAACGCTCAAGGGATATCTTGAAGGCAAAGTGCCTGATATAGATTATAGTGCCATAGTTCATAAAGCTAATGTCGCTACCCGTACAGCATCGGCCGATGTGCTGAAGGTGCTGTCAGAAAAGGTGGGCAATATGATAGTGTCAAGTGCCGACCTTGCCAACTCTGACAAAACGGAGGCTTTCATGGCCCACACCCATGCGTTGACACACGGCGATTTCTCCGGCGCGTTCCTGCATGCCGGTGTTTCCGAGCTGACCATGGCCTCAATCATGAACGGTATTGCCATTCACGGAGGCATGATAGCAGCTTGCGGCACGTTCTTCGTGTTCTCTGATTACATGAAACCGGCCATCCGCATGGCGGCGCTTCAGGAACTTCCTGTGAAATATGTGTGGACTCACGATGCTTTCCGTGTTGGAGAGGATGGCCCCACTCATCAGCCAATCGAGCAGGAGGCTCAGGTGCGTCTCCTTGAAGAGATACGCAATTTCTCCGGACGCAGGTCAATGCTTGTGCTCCGTCCGGCTGATGCCGCTGAGGCAACCGTCTGCTGGAAAATGGCGATGGAGAACACCACAACTCCCACTGGCCTGATATTCACCCGCCAGGATGTGCCCGATTTACCATCAACGCTCGGCGACCGTTATCAGGAAGCTCTCGGTGCGGAACGGGGAGGCTATGTGGTGATGGATGCCGCCGGGGCTCAGATAACACTCGTGGGCAATGGTTCCGAGGTAGCCCTTCTGTGTGATGTAGCCGTGCTTCTTGAAGCCGAGGGCGTAAAGGCCCGTGTAGTATCGGTTCCTTCTATCGGACTGTTCCTCGATCAGGATGCCGAATACCGCGAAAGCGTTATCCCCCACATGATGCCCACATTCGGTCTGACCGCCGGATTGCCTTCGACGCTGCGAGGCGTAGTCGGTTCCCACGGATATATCTACGGTTTGGAACGTTTCGGTGCATCGGCTCCTTATAAGGTTCTTGACGAGAAGTTCGGATTCACACCGGCTGCTGTTCTTGACCGCGTCAAAGCCTACATGGGACTTTAAAGTAAAAGAATGCTAAAAATGACCGCCGGAGAAAGTACTTCTCCGGCGGATTCGTTATATTTGCATCTGTGAACAACGAAAAAACTGTCATTCCGGACCGTCACCCTGTTCTTTATCTTCTTCCTGTGCCGCTGAGCGATGTAGCTCCTGCGGCGGTGATGCCCGGACAGAATATTGACGTAGCGCGCTCGGTGAAGTATTTCATCGTGGAAAATGTGCGCTCGGCACGTCGCTTTTTAAAACGGTGCGATTCATCAATTGATATATCATCGCTCACTTTCAGTGTGCTCGATGAGCACACTGACCCTCGTGATGTTTCAGTAATGCTGGAGCCTATGCGTCAGGGATGTGACATGGCCGTTATCTCTGAGGCCGGATGTCCGGCAGTGGCCGATCCGGGAGCTCTTGCTGTAAGCTGTGCTCTGAGCGAAGGATTCGATGTGATGCCTCTTGTGGGGCCTTCGAGCATATTGCTTTCGCTGATGTCATCTGGATTCAATGGCCAGAAATTCGCCTTTGAGGGTTATTTACCCCACGATACAACAGCCCGCACCCGCCGGTTGCGCGAAATGGTGAACCGAATAGATCGAGAGGACCAGACCCAGATTTTTATCGAGACTCCCTATAGGAACAATAAACTGATAGCCGAACTTTCGCGCACACTTCCCGGACGGATTGAATTGTGCGTTTGTGCAGACCTGACCGGGCAAACCCAAAGCATAGTGCGCCGCCCGTTAAGCCAATGGGCGCGGGCTGATTACGACTACTCGAAGATTCCGGCCATATTCCTTCTTTTCCATGGCTAAGATAGTGTATTCTCCGCGCAAAAATCGTTCGAAGCGCGATGCTTTCTATATGACCGGCAATCTGTTTGAAACAGAGTCGCAAGACGCTACCGAGATGCCGCTGGAGGAAGATATCCACCCGTCCATTGCGGATTTTGTTGTCAAAGCCCGGCGCAAAGAGATTGAGAAAGCATTTGAAAACCATTCACCGATAGATGAACTTGACACTTCTGAAATGGTGAAGCCTGAAGTATTGACATTCATCTCGTTCGGGAGTGGGAGCAGCGGAAACTGTTCGTATATCGGCATGGCCGGTGAAGGGATTCTGATTGATGCCGGTGTTGATGCCGACTCTGTCCGCGAGGGGCTGCGTTCTCACGGAATAAATCCTCGTTCGGTAAAAGGAATCATACTTACGCATGACCATAGTGATCACGTCAAATATGCCTATTCATTTGTGCGTAAGCGTACGGATCTGCCAATTTTCTGTACGCCGAAAACTCTGACCGGACTGCTGCGCCGTCACAGCATTTCTCGTCGGATAAAGGATTATCACCGGCCTATCTATAAGGAATTTGCTTTTAATATCGGGCCTTTCCGCATCACGCCTTTCGACGTGAGCCACGATGGGACAGACAACGTGGGATATTTCATAGAAGCCGGATTACACCGCATGGCGGTGGCCACGGATTTAGGATGTATCACTCCGCGAGTGGACTTCTACATGCGTCAGGCCAACCATATAGTCATAGAAAGCAATTATGATGCGGAGATGCTGCGCACAGGGCCTTATCCCATGCATCTTAAAGCGCGCATAGCAGCTGAAGCCGGACATCTTGACAATGCCGTAACCGGGCGTTTCCTTGCCGAAATCTACAGTGATAAGTTGCGCAATGTATTTCTGTGCCATCTCAGCCACGACAATAACAGGCCTTCGCTGGCATTGGATACTGTCAAGCGCATTCTTGCCGAGTCAGGCATCACTTCCGTTGGCGATGCAAGCGGCTCTATGGAAGCGCGCGACAAGAAACTTCAGCTCTCAGCTCTGCCTCGCACCGAGCCTTCTCCGCTTTTCACGTTGCGGTGACTTCATCAACCAGATATACTATTGATTCGTAGGGCTTCCCAATGGAATCCATCATCGAAATCTCGCATGTGCGGGCAAGGGAATAGTAACCGTCAAATTCCTCGCCGGCGATTTCCCGGCGTTCATCGCGTGTGGCTCCGCGAGCCACTTCCGGAAATATGAATCCACGGTCACCTGCCGCTCCGCAGCAATAGGCATCATCGGGTACGGTCACTTTCTCGGCGCATGCCTCGGCAATGCGTGAAAGTATGGTGTCAACGCCCAATATACGCGATGCACACGTTGGGTGAAGGGCCACGCTCTTTTTCTTCCTGACGATTTTCACCCGTGGCAGTACGGCATCGGCAATCCATTGAGTTATGTCAATTATTTTCAACTCATTGTATTTCCGGGCGTTTTCTTCCGTCAGGACGCCGTTCGCTTTGGCGAGCGAGAGCAGAGTATGGGTACACGAAGTGGTGTCGCACATCAGTGGGATTTTCCCGCCGTCAGTCATCCTGTAGAATTCCTCTACGGTTTTGTTGGCTGAAATGCCTTGGCCCTCGCGGTCGCCTTTATGCTCCCAGATTTGTGAGCAGCACAAGCCATGCACATCTTTTGGAAGAGCAACGTTGAGGCCTGCTTTTGCGGCCAGACGCATTATGACGGTTATCATGTCGTCCTTCCCGATTGATGAGCCTCCGAAAATCCTTGTTACACAGGCCGGGAAATAGATGTAGTCCGGATTCCGGACCTCCCGGTAATGGATTTTTGTCGGTAATGGGAAGTGTTTTGACCAGTGGGGAGTCTGATTGTAGACGGAATGAAGAAAATCGGTTGCCCATATTAGGGGATATGGCGATATGACTTTCTCTGTCAGTACGGCTGTTTTGAGCAGACTGCGGATCGCTTTCTCAGCTCCGCCATAATGAGTGGCTGATGCTGACAATGCTTTGTTGAACACAGCCGGATTGCTACGTTGGCGTATAGCATCGGTTACAGTTGCCGTGTTTATACCCATGGGGCACGGAAGTTGGCATGAGCCGTCAGTGCAACATGTGTCCGCCCCTACATATCGGTATTCTTTCCGTAATTTTTCGTTGCCGGTATGGGCCATTATTCTTTGTGACTGCAGGCGTTGGCGAGGGGTAAGCGTTACGTTGCGCGATGGACACACATGCTCGCAGTAGCCACACTCTATGCACTTATCGGCTGTCTCGTAGCCAAGATCGGCTCCGAAAAGGTCCATGCTTTTTATGGATTTTATGAAGCAGTCGGGATCCGGATTTATCATTACGCCCGGATTCAATATGTTGTGAGGGTCGGCAAGATGTTTCAACCGCCGCATCATCGAGTAGATTCTCTCGCCCCATTCTTTCTCGACAAATGGTGCTATTGCGCGCCCGGTCCCGTGTTCGCCTTTAAGAGACCCATCGAGGCTGAGAGTGTGGTCCACGAAGCCCTCCATGAACTTGCGGAAATTATCAATTGCTTTCTGTGAGTCCATCTTCGCTGTTACGAGAGGATGAATGTTGCCGTCACGTGCATGTCCGAAAATGGCACCGTCATATCCGTGGGCTTTGAAAAGCCGTTGCACTCCCTCCACAAGACTGTCAAGTTTCTCAACCGGGGCAGCTATATCCTCCAGTATTACTGTTGAACCCGGGACTCTTGCTCCGGCCACACATGGGAAAACGCCGTCGCGAATGTTCCATAGTCGCGCGCGTTCAGCCACAGTGCGTGTGAACGGGTCCATGCCGCTCAACTTGGCAATATTCTTTATTTTAGGCTCTATGGATGCTATAATGTCGCGCAGCTGTTCAGGAGAGTCGGCTCCATAGTCAATGAGCATGGCGGTGGTGCCCGTTGACATGTCGTTCTTCATACCTTGCGAGCTCCGCAGAGATGCATAATCCATCATTTCTACAGCCAGCGCACCGCTTTCGCCGAGCCATGCCGCCGAGGCTGCCGCTGAAGTCACATCGGGGAAGTACAGCATTGCCGAACTGTAGGTGGAGTAGAGTGGCAGAGTGTTAAGCACGGCCGATATTATGTAGGCAAGTGTTCCCTCGCTACCTATGAGCAGATGGCTGAAAATATCCATTGGGTTGTCAAAGTCTATGAATGAGTTCATTGCATAGCCTGTGACGTTTTTTATCCTGTATTTGCGTGAGATTTTGTCGTGCATGGCCGCATCGGCCATGATTTCGTTTCTCATGTCCATCAGCCCTTTGCAGAGTTCACGTTGCTCGCGTTCAAATCTTTTCCGGTCGGCTTCTACGGAGCTGTCATATCTGTTGCCGTCGGCCATCATGAATTCGATAGAACACAGAGTATGATAGGAGTTGTTTTTCACTCCGGCCTGCATGCCGCTGCTGTTATTGGCTAGAATCCCGCCCATCATTGCAGCTGACGAGGATGCCGGATCGGGACCTATGTGAGTGTGATGAGGTCGCAGATATGCGTTAACCTGGTTAGCAGTCAGCCCCGGTTCGAACCACACCTGATGACCTCCGTCGCGAACCTCGCAGTGATTCCATTGGGTACGCAGTTCGCAGATGATGCCGCTACCCACGCTTTGCCCTGAAAGAGATGTGCCTCCAGTCCGGAATGTGACACCAAGCCCTGACTCTTTCGCCACCTGAAGCACCTTCCTGATTTCGTCAATGTCCTTCGGCCGGACCACGCATTCCGGCATGATATTGAAATACGAAGCATCGCGCGCGTATATCTCCCTCCATAGATCTGTACTCATTATCTGGTCACCGAACAGAAACCCGTTCAGCCGTTCGATAAGCTTCCTGTCACTCATAATGCCATTTATTATAGGTTGATATAATGAATAACATCGGTGTGTTTCCGTAGGTTTTGTAGAATAGTTCTCATTTTTGATGTGAATGCCGGATTTCAGGAATGTTAAAATTTAAACGATTCTTCACATTAAGGAAGAAGTTTTAGTTATTTTTTGTAATTTTGTGCCGTGGTACTTGCAGCCAATCTTTCGAGTATGTTCGTAAAATTTTATTATTGAATTATCATAATCATTATCAATTCACTAACAATCAATCTTTATGAAGAGACTTCTTCTGTTAACCTGCACTGTGATGATGGCCTGCGTTGCGATGGCGGCCAATCTGGTGTGTACAGGAACGGTGGTCGATGAGCAGGACGAGCCCCTGATTGGTGCTTCGGTATCTGTTGTCGGCAAGGTGAGCATCGGTACAACCACTGATGTCGACGGCCGTTTCAAACTGTCAGTGCCTCAGGGCACCAAGCAGTTGCAAATTAGCTACGTGGGCTACAAGCCCTGCACTGTTGCAGCTTCAGCTGACATGGGAACCATCAAGTTGGAACCTTCCACAGCTATGCTTGCTGACGTTGTTGTCACCCAGTCTGTGGGTCGTACCCGAGAGACACCTGTGGCAATGTCAACGATTCCTGCTGAGGATATCGAATTCAAGCTCGGTAATCAGGAACTCCTCGAAATCTTGAAAACAACCCCCGGTATCTACACCCGTTCTGAAGGTGGAGGCTGGGGTGATGCCAAAACCCGTGTCCGCGGTTTCCAGAGCGAGAACGTGGCTATGCTTATCAATGGTATTCCCGTCAATGACCAGGAATGGGGCGGCGTCTACATGAGTAACTGGGCCGGCCTTTCAGAAGTGGCATCCAGCATCCAGACTCAGCGCGGTCTTGGTGCCACCATGCTTTCAACTCCCTCAATCGGTGGTACAATCAACATCACCACCCGCACAATCGACGTGGAAAAAGGTGGTTCAGTGTGGTACGGTATGGGTAACGATGCCCTTAACCAGATAGGTTTCAAAGTCTCTACAGGCCTTATGTCCAACGGATGGGCTGTGACTGTGCTCGGTTCACGCAAGTGGGCCGATGGTTATATCCAGGGTACCAACTATAATGCCTACAACTGGTTTGTGAACATTACCAAGCGTATCAATGACAAACACCAGATTGGTTTCACCGGATTCGGCGCTCCCCAGTGGCACTGGAACCGTAACTACAACAATGGTCTGTCAATTGAAGGATGGCAGAATGTCCGCGACTATATGGACGGTGAGTCTCCCTATCGCTATAACCCCACATTCGGTTACTACAACGGACAGGAATTCAACTACATCAAGAATTTCTACCACAAACCTCAGCTCGCCCTTAACCACATCTGGCAGATTAACGAGAAATCATCACTCTCAACTTCAATCTATGCTTCGATAACCTCGGGCGGTGGCCGCAACGGTACAGGTCGTACGGTCTATGATGAGGAAGGTAACTCAACCAGCTACTCAGGTCAGTGGTATGGTGCCACAGACGGTAAGCTCAACACCTATTGGCGTACGCCGGAAGGATACTTCGATTACGATGGCATCATGCAGATGAATGCCGCATCGAAATCCGGTTCAAACATGGTGCTTATCAACAACCTCAACTCTCACGAAACCTACGGTCTTCTCTCATCTTACAAACGTGACTTCAAGTTCCGCAACGGCGACAAGATCAAATTCATCGCCGGTATTGACATGCGTTACTATATCGGTCACCACAAGACTGAACTGATTGACCTTTTCGGCGGTGATTACTACATTGACAACTATAACCGTAACAAGGTATATGCTACCAACAATGCAGTCCATAACCGCAATGATACAGAATGGGTTTACGCCAAGCTCCATGTAGGTGACGTTATCGGTCAGGATTACAACGGTTACACAGCACAGGAAGGTGCCTACGCTCAGGGCGAATACACTCTCCTTGACAACCGCCTCAACATTGTGTTGGCCGGTGCGCTGAACAACAACACTTACTGGCGTAAGGACTTCTACTATTACGATGCTGAACATGCACGCTCGGAAACAAAGAACTTCATGGGCGGAACAATCAAGGGTGGTGCCAACTATAACCTTGACCGTCACAACAACGTGTTCTTCAATGCAGGCTTCATCAGCCGTGCTCCGTTCTTCAGCTACGGTGTGTTCCTCCAGACAAAGACTTCAAACGTTACCAACCCCGATCCTCTGAATGAAAAGACCTACTCATTTGAAATCGGTTACGGTTATCACTCTCAGTGGCTCGCTGTTGACATCAACGCATACTATACCAAGTGGCTTGATAAGACAATGTCAAAGGGTGACCAGATTGACCCCTCTACGGCTCAGGACGGTTCTACAGCATGGAACTTCGCCATGAGCGGCGTTGACGCTCGTCACACCGGTATTGAGTTTGCCGCCAAGGTGAAACCTGCCCGTTGGGTTGAATTCGATGCAATGTTCTCACTCGGTGACTGGATCTGGGATTCCGATGCTACAGGTTATTTCTACAATCAGGACGGTTATCCTATCAAGAACCTCAACGGTGGACTCGCATCAGGTATCCTCGCTGAAGATCACCTGAAAGCCACTCTTAACCAGAAGGGCGTTAAGGTTAACGGTTCAGCTCAGACTACATCATCAATTGGTATCACACTCAAGCCATTCAAGGGATTCCGTTTCGGTGCTGACTGGAGTGCATCATTCCGCAACTACTCTGACCTTTACATCACATCGAGCAACCTCGACGGAGGCTCTGTGGTGGAAGCCGGAACACCCTGGAGAATTCCTTGGGGTAACCAACTTGACCTCAGCGCAAGCTATCGCTTCAAACTCGGTGATTTTGACGCAATCCTCTACGGTAACGTCAACAACCTCTGCGACTACAACTACGTTACACAGGCTCAGACTCCCGTCGGTGCCGTTGGTACTTGGAAAAATGCTGACCGTCTGTTCTACTCCTTCGGTCGCACCTACAGCCTGAAGCTTAAAATCAACTTCTAATAAAGCTTATCAACAGAATTATGAAAAATTATATCAACAAAGTTCTGCTCCTTGGAGGTTGTGTGCTTGCACTCTCTTCCTGCGACGACAACTCGTGGAACGACAAGCTTGAAGGCTTCGAGGAGCCTGGCGCTCCAACGGATGTGCAGACTCTTGATTATACATTGACAGCCAATGACTACAAGACATTGGCCGCCAATTCAACCAACAAGGCTCTTGCCGGTGATAATACAAGTGCACTTACCGCTGTGGGTACTCAGTGCTATTTCACTGACATAATCACCCCTCAGGAGTATATCCCCGCCCTTCTGAATGACCCGAAATTCCCGTATTTCGCGCTTTCTAATGGATCGGCTCTGAATATTACTTACAACATCACCACTTCTCTGCCCGAAGAGGTGACTGAAATGGCTAATGCCACGAAGTATACCGTTACAGAGGCTGATTATCAGACAGTATGGGGCAGCGAAACTGACTATACCAACGCTTTCGCACCCTCCCACACTGCAGCCCGTTCGCTTCCCTCTATCCTGAAGACTGCTCTTCCCGATGCCGAAGAGGGCGACTATGTTATTGTTAACTACAACACTGCTACTCAGGATCCTAACTTTGGATCATCTTCTGAGACTACGTTCACTCCCTCAAGTGTTCTCGGTTCACTCAGCAGCATGTCGTCAGGCGATGACATCTCATTCAGTGGATATGTGGCTGCAGTCTCAGTTCAGGGGCCTGTGGTAACTGACGCAACAGGTTCCATTTTTGTGTATTCACCCACTAATAACAGTGACCTTAAAGTCGGTGATCAGGTGAGCGTTGACGGTACTCTTGGCACTTACGCCTACGCTTGGCAGATTACAAAAGGTTCCACAGCTGTGGTTGAAGGCACTCAGACTGTAACTTATCCCACACCCAAGACCTGGACCGGTGAGGAGATGGAACAATATGTAACTGATGCCAAAGCTTCGGGCGCAACGCCTCTGACTCCGGTTTATTCTACCTTTACAGGTACGGTTACTATTTCCGGATCATACACCAATATCAACATTGACGGAAGCTCGATTCAGGTAAGCGCCTACGGAGCAACCAGCGCAGTGAAGGCAAAGCTGACCGATGGAGCTACAGTTTCGTTTAATGGATATGTTACAGGTATAACTAACGGAGGAAAGTGCTTCAACGTTGTTGTTACCGAGATTGACGATACCCAGATTACAACTCAGAGTGTAGCAACGGCAGCAACATCGCGTGCCGGTGTAACTGTTTCGTCAACCAACGAGAATGCCGTCTACAAGTACGATGGATCCAAATGGGCTGTCGCTGAAAGCACCTACGTGCTGTCGCACTCTGACTATCAGGCAATGGGCCAGAGCTACGACAACCTGTCAGGAACCGTGCCCGCCGATTATCTGCCCATCTTGTTGAAGAACAAATATCCTTACGCTGCTACCGACGATACAATGTTCGTTGTCTACTATTATTACGATGGCTCTGCCACCGTTACCAAGTGTGACCAATACATGTACAACGGTACTGACTGGATACTCAACAACGGCGTGATAACCGAAACCGCACAGTTTGTCCGCAGCAATGGCAAGTGGAACTATGACCCATCGGTTGTTATCACCCTTACCCCGGGCCGTAGCCAGCCTTTGGCAACCCTCTACTTCCAGACTTGCGTTGACTGGATTATGGATAACGTTACCAACGGAGCCGCTTACGTGACCAGCTACGGAAACAATGAGTACTACTGCGGAACTTCGGCTTATCAAGGCAACGTTGACCTTCGTCCCTCTGCCGCAAGAACACAGTATTCCGGCTACGACAGCATGACCGACGATGAAATTGTTGCTCTTGAAAAAGAGCGCTTTGAGAAAGAAGTAATGCCTGCCGCTCTCGCAATTCTCCATCCTAACCTCAAACCGGTCGACGGAGTTGATGTGACTGTAACAATCTATTTCGGCGCATACTACGGAACAACCCTCAAGGGTACTAACTCAACAGTCATCTATCGTGTGACAGCTCCTGCTACTTTCGAGCTCGTGAGCTGCGAATGGGGTGATTGAAAATCATAGACTGACTTACAATGCGGGTCGCTGCCTCAATCGGGTGGCGACCTGCTTTTTTGTGGCTGTCAGATTGTGATTTATGGATTCAATTTTGTAACTTTGCAAGCTGAAATCAACATCAATCAAAATGAATATATCATATAATTGGCTTAAGGATTATGCCGATATAAAACTTTCTCCTGAAGAACTTGCTGCAGCTCTTACTTCAATTGGCCTTGAAACAGGCTCGGTTGAGGAGGTTGAAAGCATAAAGGGCGGTTTGCGCGGGTTGGTGATAGGCAAGGTGCTGACTTGTGTGGAGCATCCTGACAGCGACCACCTCCATGTAACGACAGTTGACCTCGGTGATGGTCAGGCCACGCAGATTGTGTGTGGTGCCCCCAATGTTGCCGCCGGACAGACAGTGGTTGTTGCAACCGTGGGCACAACGCTCTATGACGGGGACAAGGAATTCAAAATAAAGAAATCGAAAATACGCGGCGTAGAGTCATTCGGAATGATTTGCGCTGAAGATGAGATAGGCGTGGGAACGAGTCACGACGGTATCATAGTTATCGATACCGATGTTAAACCTGGAACTCCGGCCGCCGAATTTTACGGATTGACGTCCGATTATGTCCTGGAGGTTGATCTGACCCCCAACCGCATAGATGCGGCCTCTCACTATGGTGTGGCCCGCGACCTCTGCGCATGGGCTGAGCGCCACTCCACTCCCATGGAACTTATGCTCCCCTCGGTTGACGGGTTTAAGGTTGACCGCCCTGACGGTGCAATACCCGTGGAGGTCGATGATTATGAGGCATGCCCGCGTTACACGGGAATCACCATCCGTGGCGTTAAAGTTGGCGAAAGTCCTGAATGGTTGCAACAACGCTTGGTAACCATTGGCCTACGTCCAATAAATTCGATTGTAGATATAACTAATTTCATACTGCATTCCATCGGTCAGCCCCTCCACTGTTTTGACCTGAACAAGATAGAAGGAGGAAAGGTGATTGTAAAGAAGTGTGCCGAAGGGACTAAGTTTGTTACTCTTGATGATGTTGAACACACTCTTTCCGCTGCTGACCTGATGATTTGCTCCGTGGAACGTCCAATGTGCATTGCCGGAGTGTTCGGCGGTAAGGATTCGGGAGTGACCGAGGAGACTGTCGATGTGTTCATCGAAAGTGCCTACTTCAATCCCACATCCATCCGCAAGACTGCCCGTCGACAGGGATTGCAGACCGACGCATCGTTCCGCTACGAACGTGGCACTGACCCCAACATAGCCCTTTATGCAGCCAAACTGGCCGCTATGATGGTCAAGGAATTGGCCGGCGGAGAAATCTGTGGTGAGCCTGTTGACATATATCCTCAGCCGGTGAAACCGTTTGAAGTCACCCTTGAATATGACTATCTGCGTAGCCTGGTTGGAAAAGATATTCCCAATGAGACTGTCGATTCAATTCTTCGCTCTCTTGAGATTGAAAAAGTGAGTGGCGACGAAGTTAAAGCGGAGCTGCTCGTCCCGACATACCGTGTTGATGTCCAGCGTCCGTGTGACGTGGTTGAGGATGTGCTCCGCATTTATGGTTACAACGATGTTGAGCCCGGTACCACGGTCCATTCCTCGCTTTCGTTCAAATCGGCTACTGATGCCGATAATGAATTGCGCGTCCTCGTGTCGGAGCAGCTCACTGCATGCGGCTTCAACGAAATTATGAACAATTCGCTCACGGCCCGCAGCTATTATGCGGAATCGGAGCAATTCCCTCTTGACCGATGCGTTGAATTGCTGAATCCGCTGAGTCAGGATTTGGGAGTGATGCGCCAGACTTTGCTTTTTGGTGGACTTGAATCAGTAGCCCACAATGTGAACCGCAAGATGGAATCGCTGATGATGTATGAGTTCGGCAATGTTTATTTCTGCAATCCGAAGGCCGAGTCAACAGCTGAAGCTCCGCTCGCCCCATATAGTGAGGAGAGCCGTCTCGGGCTATGGCTGACAGGGCAGCTCCGTCAGGGAGGCTGGTTGCGTCAGGCTGAAGAGGCCACATTATACGATATGCGTGCCTACGTTGACAACATTCTCCGCCGGCTCGGCATCAATGAGCGTGAGCTGAAGTACACTGTGGCGCAGGAACCGTCATTCAGCGCATGTATGAGCATTGATACGCGCTCCGGTAAGCACATTGCCACGATGGGACTGATTTCCAAGTCAGTTTTGAAAATGTTTGACCTTAAGCAGCCGGTAATATATGCTGAGTTAGCATGGGGAGAACTGGTAAAGATGTCGGCACGTCACAAGGTTACATACACGGCTCTTTCGCGTACAATGCCGGTGAAGCGTGACCTTGCATTGCTGGTTGATACCTCCGTCACCATGGCACAGATTGAGCAGGCTGTCCGCGAAAGCGAGCGTAAGTTACTCCGCGACGTAAGCTTGTTTGACGTCTACGAAGGTAAGAACCTACCGGAAGGTAAGAAATCCTACGCTATCACAATGACGCTGCAGGACGATGAAAAGACGCTTACCGATAAGCAGATAGAGACGGTGATGAACAAGATAATCAATAATGTCACCAAAAAGACCGGCGCAGAGCTCAGATAACTGACAGACAAAGAAAAAATAATAATAAGAACATTATATGGGAAGAGCATTTGAATATCGTAAAGCCCGCAAGCTCAAACGCTGGGGCAACATGTCGCGCACATTCACGCGCATAGGAAAGGAAATAACTATTGCAGCCAAGGCCGGAGGCCCCGATGCATCTACCAACCCGCGTCTCCGCGCTCTCCTGCAGAACGCAAAGGCAGCCAACATGCCCAAGGATACCGTTGAACGCGCCATTAAAAAGGCAACCGATAAGGATTCAGGCGATTACAAAGAAATTATCTACGAAGGATACGGTCCTCACGGCATTGCCATAGTGGTAGAAGCTGCTACTGACAACAATACCCGCACTGTGGCCAACGTGCGTTCATATTTCAACAAACACGGCGGCAACCTCGGAACTCAGGGTTCACTCTCGTTCCTTTTCGACCATAAGAGCGTTTTCAAAATCAAACCCACCGAGGGCATGGATCTTGAGGAGCTCGAACTTGAATTGATTGACTGCGGAGTTGACGAAGTGGAACCCGATGAGGAAGAGATTGTTCTTTACGGTGCATTTGAGGACTATGCCAATATCCAGCACTTCCTTGAGAGCAACGGCTACGAGATTATCAGCTCGGAATTCGTCCGCATTCCTAATGATGTCAAGGAACTCAACGATGAGCAGCGTGCTGCTGTAGAGAAGCTTCTTGACAAATTCGAAGAGGACGAGGATGTCCAGAACGTTTTCCACAACATGAAGGAAGCCGAAGGCGACGAGGAATAAAAAAACATATTAAGAATTGCCGGCCGGTGCGTTTTGTGCACCGGCTTTTTTTGTTTTTCTGTTCAGCCGATTATGTACGGCACTGGTCACCACAACAGTGAAGAGCGGGAACATCACGGTGCCCATTGTAGGAAGTACGGCGTTGACAATTTTACCGGCCCATGTCACCGGATAGACATCGCATCCGGCGGTTGTGGCCACAGAGAAGGCCCACCATAGTGCTTCCCAATATGTTGTGACTGCCGGATTGCGTCCGTGCTCGAGTTCGAAAAATATCAGGCTTCCAAAGTAGATGAATGCCAATAGAATGACGGTGTAGGATGCGAATATGTTGTTGATTCTGTTGCGTGACAGATAGCCAACCACGATTGACAGCGCCAGCGCTCCGCGGGCCAGAGGGATGAACCGCAGGAAATAGAGAGACTCGTAGGTGAGGGGAATGTCAAGACCGGCCACAATGTTCAGCCAGGGGATGGAGAGCAGAAGGAAAAGTGCTCTTCGACGGAAATATCGTGGCTTGTTCTCCGACAGATACAGTTGGATGAAGAAGTCAGCAATGAAAACGTAGCAAACCCAAAGTTGAAATGTCATGTAGCCTCGATCCGAAAAAAACTCTATGCCTTTCAACCCCAGAATTGACAGATATAGTATCAACCCTGCGGACAGAACGATTATTACGGCGTTGAGCACGTTATAAATCAGCTGTTTGTGCTTTGTTACGAACGATGACATAATGTGAAATCTGCACATAGAACATACGTGTGGGCCGTAATGTTCCGCAAAGAGCGTTTTTCCGGAGGCAATAAAAGCATGTCTTTACCGTTAATAATTCAATGACCTCCATACAATTCATTATTATTTTTGTATTGAGCATTTCGGCGGGCATGATTCCGCTGAACGCCGGTGCGCAGCGGTTGAATGACAAGATTCAGAACCGCCCGTATGCCGACATGCGTCCGTGGCATCTTGGTTTTGCCGTTGGTATGCACACTCAGGATATCTCGTTCACTCACAATGGTCTAATCACCGACGATGGCCACAGCTGGTTCATGGAGCAACCTTCGTTTGCGCCCGGATTCAGTGTAAGTGGGCTTGTTGATTTCCGGTTGAATTCTTATTTGAATCTCCGGGTATCGCCCGGACTATGGTTCGGAAGCCGCGACATAACCATTCTCGATGTCAACACAGCGGGGGACTCACAACCTGTCAGTATGCGTCAGAACATCAAGTCAACATATCTAGTCGCTCCCATTGATTTGAAATTTTCGGGACAGCGCTACCGTAACAGCCGGCCATATATTACGGGGGGAGTCATGGGAGCCTTTGATCTGACCCGCAAACGTGGTGATTATCTCCGGTTCAATGCCGCTGACTGTTATCTGACAGTCGGATTAGGTTTCGACTTCTATATGCCGTATTTCAAGTTGAATCCTGAGATTAAATTTTGCTTCGGGTTGACCGATATCCTTGACCATAAGCGGACGGACCTGTATGATGATCCGCTGACCTATCAAGTTACCCAATCGCTTAAAAAGGCACGTTCCAACATGTTTGTGCTGACATTTTACTTCGAATGACCATGAGTAGGATGAATTACTGCCGGAGCCTTTCGTTGATAATCATTACCGCTGCATCAATGATATGTGGCAAAAGCCGTGCTGCCGTTGACCCATTGCTGACGCAATACTACGAAACGCCATCGATTTACAATCCGGCTGCTGCAGGAAGTGCTGATGCTGTCAGACTGCGTATGGCCGGTAGGTTACAATGGGTGGGAATGGATGATAACCCCAGGATTTTTTCAGGCGTTGCCGATATGCCTCTTCGCGTTGCCGGAAAAACAATTGGATTGGGAGTCAGTGCCTCAAGAGTCTCCGAAGGCCCGTTCAGATCTGTTTCCGCCAATTTGCAGGCCGGTTACAGATTCGCTGTTTCAGGCGGTTCTCTTTCGGCCGCCATCAATCTCGGATATGGACATGAAACATACACCGGTGATTACACCACCGATGAAGATAATGATGAATCGACTGCGAGTTTGACCACCCGTAAGCTTAAAGGCAATCGATTGGATATTGGGGCCGGACTATTCTATGTGCGTCCCCGTTTCTGGGCCGGAGTTTCAGTAATGCATATCAATGCTCCCGATGTGGTTCTCGGAGAGCATGCCGATTACAGCAGCGAATATCAGGATGGCTCGATGGATGAAATCAGAGTGAAATATCGCCGCACGGCCTATTTGATGTCCGGAGGCAATATTCCGCTTGGTTCCACGTTATTAGAAATGATGCCGTCAGTAATTGTAAAAAGTGATTTTGACCGTGTTCGCGGCGAGCTAACTGCCCGAGTCCGTTACAAGAAACTGTTGACGTGCGGTGTTGGCTATAGGTTGAAAGATGCCGTGACAGCGACACTCGCCGTAGACTATAAAGGTTTTTTCGTGGGCTATTCGTTTGACTACCCGATTGATTCGTGGTCGCGTCAAGCCAATGGAAGTCATGAAATTGTGGCCGGTTATAGTTTTAAACTTGATCTGACGCCAACGCAAAAGAAGAAGTACAAGAGTATACGCATAATGTAGAATATGAAGAAGACAAGTCAATATATAATAGCCGCGCTTATGCTGCTCGGATGCTGGTCCTGCTCATCGGGAATCCGCAACAGCATTGGCGGAGAGGTGGTGGGTCTTGGCAGTACCCGATGGACCGAACCTACGCCTTACGGCATGGTTCTCGTCAACCGAGGCTCTCTGAAAGTGGGACCGGAGGCCGATTCGCTGTGGAACATGCGCGATGAATCGCGTGGAGTGTCGGTTGATGCATTCTGGATGGATGAGACGGAGGTGACAAATGGCGAGTACAAGCAGTTTGTCTATTGGGTACGCGATTCTATTATCCGTGAACGCCTTGCCGACCCGGCCTACGGCGGCAACGATGAGTTCATAATTGATGAGGACCGCGAGGGTAACCCCATTACCCCGCGCATAAACTGGAATAAGGCTATCCCCTGGAGGAACGCAAACGAGGATGAGGCGCGTGCCATTGAGAGTATGTACCGTACAAATCCTATCACAGGAGTGAAAGAACTTGACCCTGAACAACTCAACTATCGCTACGAGACATATAACTTCACTGAGGCGGCCAAACGCAAACATCGTTTTAATCCTGCCCGCAGAGAATATAACACCGATAAGCCGGTGCCTACAGACGTTCCGCTGATTTCGAAGGACACGGCATACGTGGACGACAACGGCGATATCGTGAGGCGCACTATAACCCGTGGCCTTTCAAGCGACTATGATTTCGTCAACACCTACATTGTTAACGTGTACCCTGACACTACGACATGGATCAACGATTTCGAGAACGCCTACAACGAACCGTATGTCCGGACGTATTTCGCCAGTTCGGGATATAATGACTATCCCGTGGTGGGAGTAAGTTGGGAGCAGGCTACGGCATTCTGCAACTGGCGCACCGATTTCTTGCGGCGTTCGCTCGGAAAGGACGGTATCTATATAGAACCATACCGGCTCCCCACGGAGGCTGAATGGGAAATTGCCGCACGAGCAGGAATCATGGAAAATAAATTTCCCTGGGACGGAGATCTCCCGTTGTCGGAGGATCGTGGATGCTATTACGCCAATTTCAAACCGCAGGACGGCAACTACGTTCAGGATGGACATCTTATAACATCGCGCGTCGGCACATACGCTCCGAACGAAAACGGGCTCTATGACATGGCCGGTAATGTCAGCGAATGGACATCAACCGCCTACACAGAGGCGGTGAGCCGGCTCACGTCAGATATGAATCCCGAGTATCGCTATGATGCAGCTCAGGAGGATCCCTATAGGCTGAAACGTAAGATAGTGCGTGGAGGCTCTTGGAAGGACGTGGCGCGTAACATCCGCTCTGACCAGAGGATGTGGGAGTATCAGAATGAGCAGCGGTCCTACATAGGCTTCCGCTGTGTGAGGACTCAGGTAGGTTTTGCTAAAGGAAACAAGTTGAAAAAATGAACAGAGCCGGAAAATATAAGAACGCGTTGGAGCGTTTTGTTTCAAGTGAAAAAGGACAGCGCTTTTTTAATTTCGCGTATAGCATCGGCGCGGCTATTGTAATATGGGGCGCGCTTTACAAGATTCTCCACATACGTGGAGGAGATGTTCTTCTTGCTATAGGTATGGGCACAGAGGTGCTGATGTTTATTCTGACGGCTTTTGATCGCCCGCCGCGGGAGTATGACTGGGAGAAGGCTTTTCCTGAACTTGCCGATGGCAAACCGGTGGCACCGCGTAATCCCGAACCGGAACAGAATGTTGAAGTCCCGGTTAACAGTACTGTTACTGAAGTCCCGGATGCCGATGCCCTTGCCGGTGAGATTGAAACCCTCAAAAAGAATCTTTCGGAGAACTCCGAGGGTTATCGGGAGCAGATGCAGACTCTCAACCGCAATCTGAGCAATCTTAACGCTATTTACGAAAATACCCTTTCCCAAAGCACGCGCTATTGTGAAGAAAGTGAGAAGATGGCCCGCAACATGCAGCAACTCAACAGGATTTATGATAATATGCTTAGGGCAATGTCGGTCAATATGAATAATGGACAGCGTCCGGCTGCCTCCCAAATGACAGAAACAGAAGAATAGAACAATGGCTTACTCCAACACACGCCTTTCACCACGCCAGAAGATGATAAACTTAATGTATATCGTCCTCACGGCCATGCTCGCGCTCAATGTGTCGAGCGATGTGCTTGACGGCTTCACTCAGGTGGAGAAAGGGTTGTCACGGACAAATGCCACTGTTGAACGTCGAAATGCGGCCATATACGCGGAACTAAACCAACTTGCGGCGGCCAATCCCGACAAGATGGGACGATGGATGGATAAAGCCGATTCGGTAAGGCGCGAGTCGGCATCTCTGTTCATGTACATTGATTCGCTAAAACGGGCCATTGTCCGTGAGGCTGACGGCCCGAATGGAAGCATTGAGGATATAGATAACCGCGAAGACCTTGACGCAGCTTCAATAGTGATGTTGAATCCTGCCAATGGCAAGGGCCGTGAACTACGGGCCCGAGTGGAGGATTTCCGACGACTTGTTGGCGATATCGTTTTCGATTCGCAGCGTCGTGGCAGTGTTGAGGCAGCTCTTTCAACCGAACCATTCAATCCCGATGGAATTTCCAAATCGCTGACGTGGGAAGAATCCAAATTTGACAATCAACCCGTTGTAGCAGCCATAACGCAGCTCACAAAGCTTCAGAACGATACCCGATATGCCGAAGGGGAGGCGCTTCTTTCAATAGCTGCGCTGAGTCAAGGAAAGTCAATCGCTGAGGTCACCGGTGCCGACATGGTGGCCAACCGCTTTGATGCGTTTGTGGTTCCACAATCGAAAATGGTTATGCTCGGTGGTCGTTACAGTGCGGATATTCTCCTTGCTGCTGTTGACACACTTGCCCGTCCGTCAGTGTTTGTCGGAGGACATCAGTTGAATGGAACAAGATACGAGTTTTCGCCCACATCTGCCGGTGATTTCAGCTACTCCGGCTATGTTCAGGTGCCTCATCCTGACGGAACGTTCACCCGACACGATTTCACGGAACACTACACGGTTATAGAACCGTTTGCCACCGTATCGGCCACTATGATGAATGTCCTATATGCCGGTATAGACAATCCCGTCAGCATATCCGTGCCGGGTATGCCGCAAAGTTCGGTCCAGGCCTCAATGACAAACGGATCCATTGTCAGAAAGGGAAACACGTGGGTGGCGCGTCCGTCAACTGTTGGAAAGGATGCCGTTATTACCGTTAGTGCGGATGTCAACGGACAGCGGCGCACTGTGGCAACGCATACTTTCCGCGTCAGGAAACTTCCGGATCCAACGCCCTATTTAGCCATAGGGAATGACCGTTTTAAGGGGGGCAGACCGATTGGACGACAGTCCGTTCTTGGCGCCGGAGGCATAAAAGCGGCTATTGACGACGGCATGTTGGACATACAGTTCCGTGTACTCGGATTTGAGATGATAGTATTCGACTCGATGGGTAACGCTATACCCGAAGTGTCGGACGGAGCTTCGTTCTCAGCACGCCAGAAGGAGGCGATAAAGCGACTCGGACGAGGTAAGCGATTCTTCATTTCACGTGTAAGAGCTGTTGGCCCTGACGGCATAGAAAGAAATCTCTCACCAATGGAAATCATAGTAAACTGATGAAATATATCCGCAAAATATTAATGACAGTTCTGGCTGTGGGAATTGCTGCGATCAGTGCAAACGCCCAGACCAATACCAGCACAGCAACTCTTCGCCGCGGAACCGGCACGACTGAAACACAGAAGGAATCGGCCGTTAGTAACCGGCAGCAGCAACGTACGGCCATGCCTTCGGCCACGGACTCCGAACTCGGATGGATGAGGGTGATATATCGCAGTCTTGACCTTACAAACCCTAAAAACGCGCCGTTGTATTATCCCGAACCACCTGTTGATGGACAGCAAAATCTGTTTCGGACAATGTTCAATCTTGTCACAACCGGCAAAGTCAAAGCGTTCGAGTATCTTGACGGGCGGGAGATTCTTGGAGATGGACATGAGGTGGAGGTAAAGGATATCGTTGACCGTTTTCGCATACCATACAAGGAGATTAAGCGCGGCGGACAGTCAACAATTGCCGTAGAGGATGCTGATGTGCCATCGGACGAAGTTATGTCCTATTACATAATAGAGCGCTATGAATTTGACAGGAAAAACACTCGGATGCGTGTTATTGTCGATGCATTGTGTCCTGTGCTTCACCGCACTGACGATTGGGGAATCGATGCGCTGAAATACCCTATGTTCTGGGTGCGATTCAATGATTTGCGCCCTTATCTCACAGCAGGAAATGTCTTTGTGTCTGACGAAAACAACATACCTTCGTGTTCGTATGATGACTATTTCCTTCTCGGGCTTTACGATGGTGAAATAGTGAAGACCCGCAATGCTCTTAACAAATCGCTTGCAGAGCTATATCCGGATAAGGATGCGCTGAAACATGCTCAGGACAGCATCCAGCGGTCACTCGACAGTTTTGGCAGTGGCTTGTGGGTGCCATCGCTTGAGGAACTGCAGGCTCGTTCAGGCCAGCCGTCTGATTCTACCAAGCAGACCGTTGCCAAACGCCCTGTAAAGAAGCAGAAAAGCCTTAAAATCAAGACTAAACGCGGAAGCACGACAAAGTCGAGCGGCACGTCGGGCGCAGCAACCCGCAGCGTCAGAAACCGTAAGCGCTAAGCGGTTGCCTAAACAAAATTCGGTGCCGGTTGTTTCCGTAGTATGAAAGGTGCCGAATTAAATATCAAACTTCTGCGAATCGAGGAGGACAAGTCACGGACTCATTTCTATCGTTGGGAAATGGTGCGCTACAGTGCCACTCCGGTTGATGTCAACCTGACATCGCAATTCTCTTATCGGGCTTCACATCAAGTGGTGCGTCTGACTCTCGGTGCACATTACACCACTATGCGCGACATGATGTGTCACAGGCTGATGGACTACACCGTTGCTGCTGATTTTGAACTTCTTGGCCCTGAAGCGGAGGCCGATGCCGAGGAGCTGGTTGTGTCGGTTGACCTTGTAAAAATGATGCTTGGCGTTGCCATAGGGGCCATGCGAGGGATGATTTCGCTGCGAACATCTCATACGTTCTTGTCCAACTATCCGCTTCCGATTTATAATCTTGACTCTCTGATGGAGCCGGTGCTCAATGCGGCGCGTGACATACCGGCCGATGTGGCTGCTACTGCAGATTAGTTACGCCGAGTGACAGTACGCTGATTGCTGCCGGCCGGGCTATCCCGGCTATTGAATCGCAGCAGGCCAGCATGGTTGAGCCGGTGGTTATTACATCATCAACAATGAGGACATGTTTTCCATCAAGCTCCTGCGGATTTCTTACTGAATATGTGTTAAGTGAATTTTTCCAACGCTCGAATGCGTTCATGCGTGTCTGAGTGGAGTGAGCCTTGACTGCCACAAGATTATTGCCAATCGCAATTCCGGTGGCATCGCTGATTCCTTGAGCAATGTATTCTGTCTGGTTATATCCTCGTTGCAGTCGTTTCGTCCGGTGTATTGGCACCGGAATAATGATATCAATACCGTTGAAGAAGCCATCTGCCATTATTTCGCGAGCGAATCTCTCAGTAAGAATTCGTCCGATTTTAGGACGGCCATTGTACTTCGCAGCCAGAATAGGACGTGTAAATGGAGTGTCCCGATAATAGTAGAAATATCCGGCGGCACGTTCGATAGGCGTGTGTCCGGCGAGGCGTTGATGTATGGTGTTGAAGCTATTGTTGTGGATTCCGCATCTCGGCATATCCATGTCACATTTAGTGCAGATAACCTCCTCGCCACGCACGAGTCGTGTGCCACACACTTCGCAACAGTCCGGATACAGCATGCTTAGCAGATCCGTACCCCATATTTTAACAGAGTCCATCAGTCCCATATCCTATCGGAATCAAGTAGTCGGAGAATCAGTGACGGTTCGTAGCCTCGACCGGCGGCGAATCGCAGTAGTTTCTGTCGACGTATGTATGGATCGCTATCTCCCGGTAGTGTTTTTATTTTGGCCTGGAGCAGGCTATGGCAATTGCGGGCATATTCTTTTACGTCAATCTCCTCGAGCGCAGAGTTAATAAGATCGCGGCCTATGCGTTTTGCAGCGAGGGCACGGGCTATCTTTATCCTGCCCCAGCGATCAAAGCGATATTTGTCGCGTGTGAAAGCACGGGCAAACCGTTCATCGCTGACATATCCGCGGTCCACAAGACTGTCTATTACAGGCTCGTAAGGAGGCTCAACGTTCCATCTGAACAGTTTGTTGCGAATGTCATTGGAACATTGCTCAGAGCGTGCGCAAAGTTCTTCCAACCTGACAAGAGCCGCTTCCGGCTTCATTGGTTTTCTCTTCAAGTTTCCGGGCATTGCGCTGAAAGGAATCGTACGTTTTTTTGCATGTCGATAGCCGTTGTTACTTCCTCCCATCCGGCATCTTTCATGTCCTGAACGAGGCGCGATACATACAGCGGATTGACTTCGAAATATATCATGCCTCCGGGTTTGAGCGCTTTCAGAGCGTATGTGCTGATGGCGTGGTAAAATTCAAGAGGGTCGGAGTCAGAGACAAACAGTGCTATATGCGGCTCATGGTCAAGCACATTGGCCTCCATCGCGTTGCGCTCGTGGTCGGCTATGTAGGGCGGATTGCTCACGATTATGTCATACATCTGACTGTCAGCGAGCGATAGGTTCAGTGCATCGGCTTGATAGAAGTCTATTTTTGTTCTTAGACTTTTCCCGTTCTCATCTGCCACGGCCAACGCCTCGGGGCTTATGTCAAAGGCATCTACATGACTGAACGGTAAATTTCGCGCCAGAGCTATGGCTATGCATCCCGAGCCGGTGCATGCGTCAAGTACATGGAGGTCAGAACGGTTGTTCCAGTGTTTGACAATCATGTCAACGAGTTCCTCGGTCTCGGGGCGCGGAATGAGTACTGTGGGTGTCACCTTCAGTTTCATGCCATAGAATTGAGCCTGTGAGAAGATGTACTGTATCGGCTCATCAGCAAGGAGTCTGTCAACAATACCGTCAACTTTTCCGGCAATAAAATCGCTCACTTCATCATTGGCTTTTATTGCCAAGTCAACAGGTGTGTATCCCTTGAGTTGCTCCATGATGATACGCACCATCCAGCGGGATTCTCCCGCTGGATAGTGGGTGGATAGTTTTTCTATCGTAGAGTCGCAAAGTTGCCGGAGAGTCATTGTTGTTCAAACTTTTAATATTCGTTCCAGGAAAGAATTTCGAGTTTGTCCACCGGGATGGTAGTAAACGCATGAATGAACGCGGAAGCGAGTCGGGCATTGGTGAGTAGTGGTATGTTCAGGTCAATCGCTGCGCGGCGGATTTTGTGGCCGTTTCCGAGTTCTGTAGGAGTCAAGTCCTTAGGAACATTAACCACCAAGTCAATCTCCTTATCGTGAAGCAGTTGCATTGCCTGCGGCTGACAGTCAGGTTCCGATGGCCAGTAGACGCGTACGGCAGGCACTCCGTTGTCAGTCAAGAAACGATACGTTCCGCCGGTTGCATAAATCTTGTAGCCCTCTCCATGAAGTTCGCGGGCTGCATCCAGCATGGCGGCTTTCTGTCGGGCGGTACCGGTTGACAGTAACACACCCTTGTCTTTCTGCGGGACGCGAAGCCCCACGGAAAGCATTGATTTTAGTATCGCTTCGGATGTGTCGGCTCCGATGCAACCAACTTCTCCGGTTGATGACATGTCCACTCCAAGCACGGGGTCGGCACCCTGCAGACGGGAGAAACTGAACTGCGATGCTTTTATCCCTACGTAGTCCAGGTCAAAAAGATTCTTGGCCGGTTTGTCAACGTGGATTCCGAGCATTATTTTGGTGGCGAGGTCAATAAAGTTGATTTTCAGAACTTTTGACACGAACGGGAATGAGCGGGATGCACGCAGGTTGCATTCTATCACCTTGATGTCATTGTTCTTGGCAAGGAACTGGATGTTGAACGGGCCGGAAATATTGAGCGCCTTAGCAATGCTGGAGCTCACCTTTTTAATGCGTCGCATGGTCTCAACGTAGAGTTTCTGCGGCGGGAATTGGATTGTGGCATCTCCGGAATGGACTCCGGCATATTCTATGTGTTCTGAAATGGCATAGACCACGATTTCTCCGTTCTGTGCCACGGCATCCATCTCTATTTCCTTTGCTTCCTGAATGAATTCAGTGACAACTACCGGGTGTTCTTTCGACACGTTGGCCGCCAGTTGGAGGAAGCGGTGCAGTTCCTCGGAGTTGGAACATACGTTCATGGCAGCGCCGGAGAGTACGTAGCTCGGACGAACAAGGACCGGATAGCCAACTTCTTCAATGAAGTTGTCAATATCCTCGAAGCTGGTCAGTTCGCGCCACCGGGGCTGATCAATGCCGAGACGGTCAAGCATAGCCGAGAATTTATTGCGGTCCTCCGCATTGTCAATGCTCTTTGCCGATGTACCGAGGATGTTTATGCGTGCTTCGTCAAGACGCGTGGCAAGATTGTTTGGTATCTGGCCGCCTACTGACAGAATGACGCCGTGAGGCTGCTCGAAGTCAAGGATGTCCATGACGCGTTCGTAGGTCAGCTCGTCGAAATACAGACGGTCACACATGTCATAGTCCGTTGAAACCGTTTCCGGATTGTAGTTGATCATCACCGAACGCCAACCTTCCTGTTTCACGGTTAGAAGAGCATTGACCGAACACCAGTCAAACTCAACGGAACTACCGATGCGGTAAGCTCCGGAGCCGAGCACAACCACCGAGCGGCCATCGTGTTCATAGTGTATGTCGTTCTCGGTGCCGTTATATGTCAGGTAAAGGTAGTTGGTCATGGCCGGATATTCAGCCGCGAGGGTGTCAATCTGCTTAACCACCGGCAGTATGCCGAGCTGTTTGCGCCGGGCGCGTACGGCAAGGGCATCTTTGTGACTACCAACGCTGCGCGCTATCTGGAAATCGGAGAAGCCCTCCTGCTTTGCTTCCCGGAGAAGCTCAGGCGCAATACCGGACACACCGTTGCACTTTTGCAGGTCATGATATGTCTCCACAATGTTACGCAGCCGGCACAGGAACCAACGGTCAATCTTTGTAAGGCTGTGGATTTTCTCAACATCCATGCCGTTGAGCATAGCCTGGGCTATTACGAAAATGCGTTTGTCAGTTGGATTGGCAAGAGATTCCTCTATGTTTTCCACCGTCATCTCATGATTTGCAACAAAGCCATGCATGCCTTGTCCGATCATGCGCAATCCCTTCTGAATGGCTTCTTCGAAAGTGCGTCCTATCGACATTACCTCGCCCACTGATTTCATTGATGACCCGATTTCGCGGTGCACACCGTGGAATTTACCGAGGTCCCAACGGGGGATTTTGCAGACTACGTAGTCAAGAGCCGGCTCAAAGAAGGCCGAGGTCACTTTCGTCACGGCATTTTTCAAATCAAAAAGTCCGTATCCGAGACCGAGCTTTGCGGCCACGAATGCCAACGGATAGCCTGTGGCCTTGGAGGCAAGTGCCGATGAGCGGCTCAGGCGGGCGTTGACCTCTATAACGCGGTAGTCCATAGAATCCGGGTCAAAGGCATATTGCACGTTGCATTCGCCCACAATGCCTATGTGGCGGATTATTTTTATGGCGAGTTTGCGTAGATAGTGGTAGTCCTCGTTGGAGAGTGTCTGTGACGGTGCCACTACGATTGACTCCCCGGTGTGGATGCCGAGCGGGTCGAAATTCTCCATATTACACACCGTGATGCAATTGTCAAAACGGTCACGGACAACCTCATACTCTACTTCTTTCCACCCCTTGAGCGATTTCTCAATCAGCACTTGTGGCGAAAATGAAAGAGCCTTCTCTACAAGTTCCCTAAGTTCAGTCTCGTTGTCGCAGAAGCCGCTTCCGAGTCCTCCGAGAGCATAGGCTGCGCGAACTATTACCGGGTAACCAAGTGCTTCGGCTGACTTAAGGGCCTCTTCAACTGACTCAACGGCTTGGCTCTTTATTGTTTTTACATCAATCTGGTCAAGTTTTTCAACGAACAGTTCGCGGTCCTCGGTGTCCATGATAGCCTGAACGGGGGTGCCGAGCACTTTAACCCCGTAGCGTTCCAACACCCCTGTACGATAGAGTTCCACTCCGCAGTTAAGGGCGGTTTGGCCACCGAATGCGAGGAGTATCCCGTCAGGGCGTTCCCGCTCTATCACTCTCTCAACAAATTGTGGGGTGACGGGGAGGAAGTATATTTTGTCGGCTATGCCTTCCGATGTCTGGACGGTGGCTATGTTCGGGTTTATAAGGATGGTCTCGATGCCTTCCTCGTTCATGGCCTTGAGTGCCTGCGAGCCGCTGTAGTCAAATTCGCCGGCCTCGCCTATCTTGAGAGCTCCGCTCCCCAACAGGAGAGCTTTTTTTATGGTCTTGTCGTTGGTCATAGGAGTGCGATGAAGTCGTCAAACAAAAATTCTGTGTCTTTAGGGCCGCTGCTCGCCTCGGGGTGGAACTGGGCCGAGAAGAATGGTTTGGATTTGTGGCGTATACCTTCGTTGGTCCCATCGTTCATGTTGATAAACAAAGGCTCCCAATCGGATGGCAGTGTGTCTGTGTCAACGGCAAAACCGTGATTCTGTGAGGTGACAAAGCATTTGTCCGTCCCAACCTTACGCACTGGCTGATTGTGACTGCGGTGGCCGTATTTGAGTTTATATGTCTTGGCTCCGGCTGCTTTTGCGAGCAGTTGGTTGCCCATGCATATTCCGCAGACCGGTTTGTCTGCCTCAAGAGCCTTTCGGATGTTGTCAACTGTCACATCGACCATATCCGGATTTCCCGGACCATTGGAAATGAACAGTCCATCGTAGGGTATCCGGCTGAAATCATAATCCCAGGGAACGAGCACAACCTTGACACCTCGGCGCGTGAGGCACCGGATAATATTGTGTTTCACTCCGCAATCCACGAGTACCACGGTCTTGTCACCGCTTCCGTGAATTTCAACTTCATTAGTGCTGACTTTCTTGACGAGATTTTCGCGGTTAGGATCGTAGAAATCAACTGGAGCGGTGCCTTCCACAGTGATTCGTCCCAACATGGACCCGCGTTCGCGCAGATGTTTTGTCAGTGCGCGAGTGTCAATGCCGTATATACCCGGAACTTTTTCCTGTTTCAGCCACTCGTCAAGTGAACGCTCGGCCTGCCAGTGGGAGTGGTCCCAGGAATAATCCTGTGCCACTATGGCGCGGCAATGAATGCGCGAACTTTCGTAGAATTCGCTGACATCGTCCTTTTCCCTTTGCGGAGGTACGCCGTAGTTGCCTAAAAGCGGATAAGTGGTGACTAAAATTTGCCCCTCATAAGAGGGGTCAGTGAGGCTCTCGGGGTAGCCGGTCATTGCCGTATTGAAAACAACCTCACCGGAGGTTGACCCCTCGTAGCCGAAGGACTTGCCTTCGAATCGCGTGCCGTCCTCAAGTTCCAGCACAGCCGTTAAGTGTTTGTGCATGCGATAGATAGTTGAATTGAGTTTAGTTATTCAGCGGTTTCGCATGATTTGACTCGTGAAAACCTTGCAAATTTAATCAAAATAATTATCATTTCATGTCACCGGCTGATAATTTTTGAAAAAAGAGTGTCAGGCATATTTTCGGATAGGTCTTAAAACAATGACACCCGATTCATTGTAGAACCGGGTGTCAGTTATGTTATGGCTTGTTGTGAAACTTTAGTCGTGGAAGAATTCGAGCATGTTGTTCTTAATCTTCTTGTTGCCCATCAGTATGTAGGGGAGCATCTGGTTAAGAGCGTTGGCTCCGCGTGTGCGAGAGAAGATTGATGCGTTCTCTTCATAATTGTAGGGACGTCCATTTGTTTCAATGTCGGTCACTTGCATTACAACTACTCCGTTGGTGGCTTTTACCGGGCCAAACATCTGACCTTTCTTGGCGGTGTAGGCTTTTGCGGCCACTTCCGGACCGGCATAGTCGGGATAAACGAGTGCGTACTGGGAGAAGTTGACTGTTGTGGTGTCAACTTTTACGCCCATAGCGGCTGCATATCCGTTGACATCCTTTGCCTTGCCATTGTACTGAGCAATGAGGGCTTCGGCCTTCTTGTTGTCACGAACCTTTGCAGTAAGAGCTTTCTTAACCTGCTGGTCAGTGGCAGGGACGTAGTCTTTGTATATGTCGTTTACGGCTACAACTATGAATTGGCCATCGTTCTCATCGCCAAAGATTGGTGATACCTGACCTTTCTTGGCCGACATGGCCCATGAAATGGCGCTTCGTGAGTTCTCTATGCGGTCAATCTGAGGAGTTGAAACTGAAATCTGGGCGGGAAACACCTGATAACCGTTTTTGACTGCGTTGGCCACGAAGTCAGCTGCTGTCGGATTCTCGTTAAGATATGTCTGGAGTTTGGACTGCAGGTTATTGACGGTAGAGGTGGAAGGATCAATGGTGTATTCAATGGCCGCTACTTCAACCACGGGAACTGCGGCGCGACGAGAGTTGACGCGGAGCAGGCTGGTGGACTGACCGTCAGCAAATGCTGTGTCAGGAAGTACGTATTTTCCTGCGGTTGCTGAACTCAACACATCTTTAATCTGTGCGAAGTTGGGGTCAACCAGTGATACCCAGATGCTGTCCTGGCTGCCGGTAACATTGGATGCAAATGTCTTTGTGACGTCATTGACTGACGAACCCTGATTAAGCGCATTGATAATGGAGTCAACCTGAGCTTTTGTTCCCTGAACAGCCACCACATTGATGTTAACGGAGTCAATCTGCGATTCGCGGCTGAGGAGTTTGGCTATCTGGAAGCTGTTGCCATCTCGGTTTATGATTTTGGCTGTTCCCACGGTTGCTGAGTCAGCAAACTGACGGGTCTTCTGCTCGGTGATGCGGGTTGTGGGGACGGTGAAGCGGTTGACAACGAATTCATCAAATCCTTCAAGGCCTTCAGTGCCGGGCTTTTCGTTGAGCGAAGAAATCAAGTCTGCTACACGGGTCTCGGACTTGGTGATGTCGGCGCTTGAGGGCTGGATTGAAACGGTCATGTAGTTTATGTCGCGAACTTCCTCGTCAATAGCGTAGAGTTCCTTATTCTTTTCCCACTCTGCTTTGATTTCCTCGTCAGTAACGGCCACTTTGGGGTCATTATCAGGTATTGCTGAGAAAGGCTTGAGGGCGTAAATCATTTTCTGAGTGTTGGCGGCCTCATCGTAGATAGCCTTGGCGTCGAGTTTGTTAGCAACAACTGTTCCTTCGAAAAGCATGTTGAATTTGCCCTGAAGTATGCGCTGCTCCATGTCGTTCTCAAGCTGGAGCCACTGTGCGCGGAGCTGAGCCACCTGATCGGGCTGAAGCTGATATTTCTGGGGATTCTGAATCATGTCGTGGAACTGCTGTGCGCTCATCTGACCCTGAGTCATCTGCATCACCATGGCGTTGAAGCCCTGTGAGTGTGTGCCGACCATTGCGTCAGACAGTTCTTCGTCAGTAACCGTCAGTCCTAGTGCCTCTATTTCCTGATTGAAAAGAGTCTGGGCTATCATCTGGTTGAGCACCTGCTGCTGGAGCAGCGCCTGATCGACTTTCTGTCCTTGGTTCTGTGCCATCTGGCTGGCGGCCTGAACCTGATTCTGGAAATCTTGTATGTCAATTGATTTTCCGTCAACTTTGGCGACGGTAGTTCCGGTGCCGAAAAGCGTACGGCCCGATGTGAAGAAGTCACCGATGATGAATGCCAAAAGGGCTGCACCGATGATAATGAGCAAAAGCACTGATTTGCTTCTGATTTTCTCTAAGGTTGCCATTAATTAATGTTATGTAGAATGTTTATTTTCGATATATAGCGCACAAAGGTACAATTTTTTTTGTTTTTTTTCAACTTCAAAGGTTGAATTCTTTACGGAAAGCGTCCACGTGGTCAAGCTTTTCCCATGTGAAGAGCTCTACTTCTATGTCGCGGTCTCCCTCATACTTGGAGTGAAAATGCTTTGTGATGGTTTGCGGTTCGCGTCCCATGTGCCCGTAAGTGGCTGTCTCACGGTAGATTGGCATACGTAGTTTCAGCCGCTTTTCAATGGCGTTAGGTCGCATGTCAACCATGTCGGCCACGTGGCGGGATAATTCTGCGTCAGAAATGTCAAGGTGAGATGTTCCGTAGGTGTTGACATACAGACTGACAGGTTGGGCCACTCCTATGGCGTAGGCAACCTGGACGAGAGCCTGGTCAGCCACTCCGGCGGCTACGAGGTTTTTGGCTATGTGGCGCGCTGCGTAGGCTGCCGAGCGGTCAACTTTCGATGGGTCTTTGCCCGAAAATGCTCCGCCGCCGTGGGCACCACGTCCGCCGTAGGTGTCAACTATTATTTTGCGGCCGGTAAGTCCGGTGTCGCCGTGAGGACCGCCGATAACGAATTTACCCGTAGGGTTGACGTGGAGAATGAAATCATCGTCTATCAATGCAGCCTCTTCCGCCGTAAGACGTGCCTTAACGCGGGGTATGAGAATATTGCGAACGTCCTCCGTGATTTTCTCCACCATCTTGCGGTCCGCTTCTTCCTGAGTGGTGTTTTCGTCGGGCTTTATGAATTCATCATGCTGGGTTGAGACCACAATAGTGTGCACCCTGACAGGGCGGTTGTCCGAGTTGTACTCAACTGTTACCTGGCTTTTCGAGTCAGGACGCAGGTATGAGCGTGTCTGTCCGTTGGCGTCGGTGTAGACCATCTCCTTGCCTTCGCGCCGGATCTGAGACAGTTCCCGGAGCAGAGTGTGGCTCAGATACAGGGGGAGAGGCATGTAGGTGGCTGTTTCATTACATGCGTAGCCGAACATCATGCCCTGGTCGCCGGCTCCCTGATCTCCTTCTTCCGTGCGTTCCACTCCGCGGTTTATGTCAGGGCTCTGTTCGTGGAGAGCTGAAAGTACTCCGCATGATTCTGCCTCGAATTTCAATTCGCTGCGATCGTAGCCTATTGATTTGATCACTTCGCGGGTGGTTTCCATGAGGTCAACGTAGGCCTCGCTCTTTACTTCTCCGGCCACGGTGACGTGTCCTGTAGTGACAAGGGTTTCACAGGCTACTTTTGATTGCGGGTCGTAGGCCAGAAACTCATCAAGGATTGCATCGGAAATCTGGTCGGCAACTTTGTCAGGATGCCCCTCGGAGACTGATTCTGATGTGAAGAGATAATTCTTTGTCATGCTGTGTCAATTTCAATGCGAGGAGATACAAAATAAGGCGTTGCAGCCTGCAATGCCTTAACCGGTCGGAACCTTCCACTGCGGTGAAAGGTCGGTGTGCGGTTTTAGCATTTTTTTTGAAGTGGTTGCAAGCAGCACAAATTTGTCCACTCGGTTTGTTTTCGGATGCAAAATTACTAATTTTCTCTGACACCCGGAAGAATATTCTACATAAAAATTACCGGCCTGCGTTTGCGGGCCGGTAATATGATGGGAATAAAATGATTCACTTTCCGCTTAAGATTCAAGGTCGCGGGGGATAGCCACGAGCTTCAACTTGCTCTCTACGATAAAGTCAAGGATTTTTTTGCGTGTATCGCTGGGCTCAACATCGGCTTCAATACGCTTCATGGCGTTGAACACCGATGTACCTGTCTGATATACATGACGGTAAGCCTTGGCAATATCATCAACCTGCTCTTCGGTGTAGCCGTGTTTGCGGAGCACGAAAGCGTTGACTCCGAAGTAAGATGCGGGATTGTGAGCCATGATTACGTAGGGCGGTACATTACCTGCAATGCGGCATCCACCTTTGATGAGCACCCAGTCTCCTACACGAGAGTTCTCGTGGAGGATAACGCTTGATGACAGAATGCAGCACTTGCCTACGCGGGCATCACCGGCAATTACAACGCCATTGCCGAGAACCGTGCGGCCTTCGATTATGGAGTCATGGCCAATGTGGACAGCTGCCATTATAAAGCAGTCATTGCCAATGGTGGTGCCTTTCTCGGAGTTGAATCCACGGTTTATGATGACGTTTTCGCGAATCACGTTGTTGTCACCGATACTGCAGAACGAGGGCTGGTTTTTCCAACGGAAATCCTGCGGGTCCGCTCCGATTATGGAGTACTGGTAGATTTTGTTGTTCTTGCCTAAGCGAGTTCCGTTGATAATGCTTGCGTAGGGCATTATCTCACAGTCGTCACCGATTTCAACGTTGGCGTCAATGTAGGCGAAAGGATGGATTGTGACGTTCTTGCCTAATTTGGCAGAGGGGTCAACGTGGGCTAATGGGCTGATCATGGTTGATTATATTTAAGTTAACGTCCGCCGCCAAGTGCCTGATAAAGGTTGATGAGCGCGCGGTTCTGTGCGTTTATGGCGGTGATTTCTGAAATCTGAGCCTGGAGGAGTCCCTGCTGTGCGGTGAGCACGTCAAGATAGGTTGTGCCCTGAGTGCCGAGCTTAAGGAGCTCCTGAGTGTAGTCAACGGCATTGGTGAGCTTCGCTACCTGCACGTCAAGGGCCTGGCTCTTCTCAAAACTCTTTTCATAGAGTGTCATTGCATCCGAAACTTCGGCGCTGGCACTCAGAAGTGAGTATTCGAAGTTGTTCATGGCCTGTTGCTGCTGTGCTTTTGCTGCTTCCAACCGGGCAATGTTTGTTCCGCGTGAGAAGAGAGGAATTGTCAGTGTTCCGGCAAGGTTGATAAAGAATTTGCCGGGGTTCATAATTATTGAACCAAGAAGGTTGGTGAAACCGCCGTTAGCTGTGATGCTGAGTCCGGGATAGAATGCGGCGCGTGCACTGTTTGTGGAGTAATATGCCACGGCAAGATTGCGCTCGGCTGCTGCCACATCGGGGCGAGCGGCAAGTTCACGCATTGGAATAGCATCGCGCACTATATCCGGACGGTTGAGCGTAGCTGACGCCGGGATGCTCCATGTCTGGGGCATTACGTTGAGCAGGAGCGACATGGTGTTGTTCATCTCACGGAGTGATACTTCAATGTCTGTTATGGAGGCGAGAATGCCGTAGTACTGGGCTTCGCTCTGAACCACAGCCACTTCGTTGAGGCGACCGGCTTCCTTAAGATCCTTCATTGTCTGGACGCTTTCTGACCACAGACCGGCAGTGGTGCGGCTCACCTCAAGTTGCGACTGAAGCATAGCTATGGCGTAGTATGTTGTGGCAACAGCTGAGATAATCTGTGAGCGGGTGGCCTGTTCGTAGTCCTTCGACATTTCGTATGACATCTGAGCGCTACGTTTGCTGTTGAGCAGCTTAGCGAATACATCTATTTCCCAGCTTACACTCATGGGAATGTTGTAGCTCCATGACATGTCCTGCGATGGATGGATGAAGAACTTGGAGCCCTGTCCGGTGGGAGCGAGTGCAACCGAGGGGAAGTATGCGAGTTTGGCACCTTTGAGCTGTGCGTGGGCAATGTCAACGTTCAGCTTTGCATTGCGCAGATTAGTGTTGTTCTGAAGGGCCTGCTCGATGAGTGATGCCAGAGTGGGATCAGTGAACACGTCCTGCCAGCGCATGTTTCCGAATGATGCGTCGTCAGTGCCTGATTCTACGGCCTTTTTATATTCAGCCGTGAGGGGCGTGGAATCAGGGGTCTGGTATTTTTTGTATATGTTGCAGCTGCTGAGCCCTGCCATTGAAATGGCAAGGGCTGCAGCGGCAATGGCTATCTTGTTTATTTTCATTGCTAATGCTAATTGAAAGGGGTTAGATTAGTGGGAATACTGCTCAAGCTCACTCTCGATACCTTCATTGTCGGTGTCTTCCCACTTGAGAGGTGTAACTTTCTCCTGGATGAGCTGGAAGGCAACGAACAGTGCAGGCACGATGAAAATCTGGAAAATCATACCTATCAACATACCGCCTACCGAACCGGTTCCGAGGGCGCGGTTACCGTTGGCACCTACACCGTGGGCGAACATCAGCGGCAGAAGACCGATGATAAGAGCAAGTGACGTCATGAGAATCGGTCGCAGACGGGCTACGGCGCCGTCAATGGCAGCCTTGACAACCGACATGCCGGTGCGCCGGCGCTCAAGCGCAAACTCCACAATGAGGATGGCGTTCTTGGCAAGAAGACCGATTAGCATGATAAGGGCAATCTGCAGATATATGTTGTTGGAGATTCCCGCTATGTCAGCGAATATGAACGTACCCATCAGACCGAACGGAATCGAAAGGATAACGGCGAGCGGCAGGATGTAGCTTTCATACTGGGCTGAGAGCAGGAGGTAGACGAAGAGGAGGCAGAGTCCGAAGATGATGGCCGTGGCGTTGCTTGATGAGCTGGCCTCTTCACGGGTCATACCTGCATATTCATATCCGTATCCCTGAGGAAGTACCTCATCGGCTACGCGCGAGATGGCTGCCAGTGCATCACCTGAAGAATAGCCGGGGTTAGGAGTACCGCTGACGGCGATTGACTGGAACATGTTGAATCGGTTCAAAAGGTCAGGACCGTAGATGCGGGTCAGCTTGACGAAGTTGGATATGGAAGCCATTTCGGAGCCGTTGCGTATCTTGATGCTGTTGAGAGTCTCGGGCGATACTCGTGACTCGGGCGATGCCTGCATCATTACGCGGTAGAGCTTTCCGAAACGGTTGAAGTTCGAAACGTACATACCACCGTAGTAACCCTGAAGAGTGGTGAGTACCGATTGCGGTGAGATGCCGGCCTGCTTACACTTGGCGGCGTCTACGTCCACGAGATACTGGGGGAACGTGGGGTTGAACGTAGTGTAGGCCATCTGAATCTCAGGCTGCTGGTTGAGGGCGGCAAGGAATGTCTGCACAATGGTGAAGAATTCGTTTATGTCACCACCCGTTTTGTCCTGCATCTTGAGCTCAAAACCGTTGGTCACGGAGTAACCTGAAATCATAGGAGGCGCAAACACAACGACGCGACCATCCTTGATGAGCTGTCCTGTCATGGCGTATAGTTGCCCTATGACGGCATCGGCGCTTTCAGCGCTCGTACGCTCGCTCCAGTTCTTGAGCTTGACAATGAACGTTCCGTAGGTGGCACCCTGACCGGCTATGAATGAATAACCGTTGATCATTGTACGTGACTGGATAGCGGGTATCTTAGCCATGATGGAGTCAACCTGATTGAGCACTTCGCCGGTGCGCTCTTGTGAAGTGCCCGGAGGCATGTCGACCATACAGAACACTACGCCCGTATCCTCATTAGGCACGAGGGCAGTTGGAGTGTGGCCCATCAGGAACACAAGGACAGCAATTGCAATTGCCACAACGATGAATGACGATACTTTGTGACGGATAAAGAACTCCATGCCTTTGCGGTAGCGGCCGAGCAGGCCGTTGTAGGCACTTTCAAATGCTTTATGGAAGCGTTTCGAGAAGATGCCTATGAGGGCAAAGATTGCCACAACTGAACATCCGAGGCTGAGGAGCACGTTGTCAAAGTCAAACCAACCGAGCACCATGAAGATGATTGTTGCAACCAGGAGGATGAATGTGACAAACGGCGGGAATGAGAAACTGAAACGCTTTTTGTAGGCCTCGCCGGCGGCTGAATAAGCCTCACCAAGGCGTTCTTTAAGGGTTGTTTCTGTGTCATGGGGCTTGAGGAACACAGCGCAGAGTGCCGGTGACAGTGTCAAGGCGTTGAGCGCCGAAATACCGATGGCTATTGCCATTGTAAGACCGAACTGACGGTAGAACACACCTGCTGTACCTGACATGAATGACACGGGGATGAACACGAGCATCATGACGAGTGTGATCGAGACGATGGCGCTGCCTATTTCGTTCATTGCATCGATAGAGGCCTTGCGGGCATTTTTGTAGCCCACATCAAGTTTGGCATGGACCGCCTCAACCACCACAATGGCGTCGTCCACCACAATGGCGATTGCAAGAACGAGAGCTGAAAGAGTGATAAGGTTGATTGAGAATCCAATGATGCTCATTCCGAAGAATGTACCAATCAAGGCAACGGGAATCGCAATAGCGGGGATGATTGTGGAGCGGATGTCCTGAAGGAAGAGGAACACCACGATGAACACCAGCACGAATGCCTCAACAAGAGTCTGCACCACATGGTTGATTGATGCGTAGAGGAAGTCGTTGTTGTTCATCGGGATTGCAACATCAAGTCCCTGGGGAAGATCCTTCTTCATGTCATCAACGAACGAAAGCACATCGTTGATAATCTGGGTGGCGTTTGAACCAGCTGTCTGGAACACCATAGCTGACACACCGACATAGCCGTTGAATTTACCGTGGAATCCGTAGGTCATACGTCCAAGCTCAATAGTGGCTATATCCTTGAGGCGAAGAACCTCACCGTTGTCGCTGGCGCGGATCACAATGTCGCCGAATTCCTCCGGAGTTACCAGACGTCCTCTGTAGCGCATGATGTACTGGAATGTCTGGTTGCCCTGCTCACCGAATGCACCGGGAGCTGCCTCTATGTTTTGCTCGGCAAGAGCCGTTGAAACGTCCGACGGCTCAAGGTGATACTGGGCCATTACGTCGGGCTTAAGCCATATACGCATTGAATAGTCGGCGCCCATCACCATTACGTCACCCACACCGTTGATACGCTGAATCTGGGGAACGACGTTGATTTTCATGTAGTTCTCTACGAACTCCTCTGAATATTTTCCTGTGGGGTCATATATTGTTACGCCGACAAGCATTGACGACTGGCGTTTCTGCGTCAGCACACCCACTTTGGTAACCTCGGCGGGAAGAAGGCTCTGAGCTTTTGCAACGCGGTTCTGCACGTCGACGGCGGCCATATCCGGGTCGAAGCCCTGTTTGAAGTAGACGGTGATGTTTGCCGAACCGGTGTTGGTTGCGGTTGATTCCATGTAGGTCATGCCCTCGGCACCGTTGATAGCCTCTTCAAGAGGTGCTATGACGGAGTTGAGCACGGCCTGAGCGTTTGCTCCCGTATATGTGGTTGACACCGAGATTGTTGGCGGTGCAAGGTTGGGGTATTGTGTGATTGGGAGCGACACAAGCCCGATAAGACCGAGCAGGACGATGAAAATAGAAATCACCGTTGAGAGCACCGGTCGGTTAATAAACGTGTCAAGTTTCATTTTGAATCACTTAATTTCTTTTATGATGAAAGGGCGAGGAGAATGTGTGATGTGTGGAGATGCTTTCTTTATTTAGCGGCCTGTTCGGGTGCTGCAGCTGCGCGCTGGGGCTGTGATGCGGCATCAATTGGCACAATCTTCATGCCTTCCTTAAGTTTGGAACCGACGCCTTCTATGGCCACTCGGTCACCTGCCTTCAGACCGGAGGTAACAACAAAGGTCTGACCATCGGAAATTTCCTGAACAGTGATGGGAGTGGTGACAAGTTTGTTGCTGTCATTAACGGTGTAGACAAATCTCTTGTCCTGAAGTTCGAAGGTTGACTTCTGGGGGATTACGAGAGCATCAGACTGGGTTACAGGAATCTTGATTGTGCCTGTTGAACCGCTGCGGAGCATTCCGCTGGGGTTGGGGAAAAGGGCGCGAACGCTGGCTGCACCTGTCGATGTGTCAATGAGGCCATTGACAGTGGCTACTTTGCCCTTGATGGGATATTCGGAGCCGTTGGCGAGGTATAGCGAAACTTCAGGCATTGCTTCGATGGCCTGTGCGAGTGAACGCTGTCCGCCGTTGGTCATGTCAAGAAGATCTTTCTCGGTGAGTGAGAAATATGCGTAGATTTCGTTATTGTCAGAGATTGTGGTCAGGGGCTGGGCCGATGAGGGAGACGCAAGAGAGCCTTCGCGGCTGGGAATCGAACCTACGTAGCCATCGCTGGGAGCTGTGACAACTGTGAACGCAAGGTTTTTCTTGGCTATGGTAACCTGACTGTTGGCCTGGGCGAGAGCGGCTTCGGCCTGGGCGAGAGAAGCGCGTGCGTTCTGGAGGTCATTGTCGGCAACCTGATATTCAAACTGGCTGATGATGTTTTTGTCAAGAAGGTTGCGCTTTGTGTCGGCGGTCATTTTTGCAGTGGCAACATTGGTCTTGGCTGCGTTGACGGCTGCCTGTGCGTTTGCAACCTGGCTCTCGGCCTGACGGACTGCTGCTTCGTACTGCACCTGATCAATGGTGAAGAGAACCTGGCCTTTTGTCACGTGCTGACCTTCATCAACGTGTACTTTGGTTATGAATCCTGATATCTGTGGACGTATTTCAATATCTGTCTTACCTTTTATGAGTGCGGGATACTCAGTGGCGTTATATGCGCTGGTGGGGCTAAGCTGCAAAACTGCAATCTGAGGATCGGGTGCCTGCTGCTGCTCCTGGCTGGAGCCGCATGAGCTGACTGACAATGTCATGGCTGCGCCGAACGCAAGTGCCGACGCGGTTTTCAGAATGTTTCGATTCATTTTTTTGTCTGTTATCAATGTTTTACCTTATTGTTACTCTTATTGATGACTTGCCACGCATTACCAATGTGCTTCGGTATATGGCAGAGTCATTTATGGTTATATCTCTCTTAAAATGAAGATTTATCTACTAAATCGGATGCAAAATTACTCACATTGTTTCATAGAATATATGATAATTATCATAAAAATTGGCTTATTTTATTATAAGTGTAATGTGATTGCTGTTTTTTTGAGTGTATTTGTGGTTCAAATAAAGAATATGCATTCTAAAAAAAGGGAGGCACTGCAAAAGCGATGCCTCCCCTGATTGTCTTGTAGCAGGTGGATATTTACCAGATTACGACACGTTCAGCCTCGGGGCGGAACATGGGCTGGCCTTCTGTTATGTTGAATGCCTTGAAGAAGGGAGCAAGGTTGCGGAGGGTTACATTGACACGGTTCTCGCCGAGAGAGTGAACATCGCCGGTTGTCAGTGAGCGAATCTCCTCATCGCGGATATTCTGGCCCCAAAGGTTGGCATAGTTGAGGTAGAATACCTGATAGGGGTTGAGTCCTTCAATAGTAGCTGTCTCAACATCAACGCCTTTCTTCTTCTGTGAGTCAAGGAATGCGGTCATTGCAACGCGCAGACCACCCTGGTCAGCTATGTTCTCGCCCATGGTGTAGGTACCGTTGGCATGGAGACCCGGGAGGACTTCAACGGCGTCAAACTGCTCGCCAAGTTTCTTTGCGCGGGCGTTGAAAGCTTCGGTGTCCTCAGGAGTCCACCAGTCAACCATGTTGCCCTGAGCATCGAAGTTGCGGCCCTGATCATCGAATCCGTGAGTCATCTCGTGGCCGATAACCACACCGATACCACCATAGTTCTCGGCATCCGAGCTTTCGGGATCGAAGAATGGAGCCTGCAGGATGGCTGCCGGGAACACGATTTCGTTGGCCAGAGGGTTGTAGTAGGCATTGACTGTCTGAGGAGTCATGCCCCATTCGGTACGGTCAACCGGTTTGCCCCATTTGTCATAGTACTCTTTCTGGTGCCACATGCTGACGTTGTGCATGTTCTCGTAATATGAGAGGTTCGGGTCTATCTCAAGAGTTGAATAGTCTTTCCATTTGTCGGGATAGCCAATCTTGACGGTGAATGCGTTGAGTTTCTTGATGGCGTTGAGCTTGGTGTCGTCGCTCATCCATTCAAGGTTGATGATGTGTTTGCCCAGAGCCGTGCGGAGGTTCTCCACGAGGCCTATCATATAGTCCTTCGATGACTGGGGGAAATATTTCTCAACGTAGAGCTGGCCCACGGCTTCGCCCATTGCGCCTTCCGTTGCGCTGAGAGCGCGTTTCCAACGCGGACGCTGCTGCTGGACTCCGCTGAGCACCTTGCTGAACTCAAAAGAAGCATTGGTGAAGTCGTCCGACAGACGTCCGGATGCCTGGTTTACATATTTCCACAGGTAGTAGTCCTTTATTTCGCGGTCAGTCAGCGATGCGAATAGGTCATTACCCTTCTTTGCGGTGTTGATGGTGGTTACAATCACGCTTTCAGGCGACGGGATTCCCATTGTCTCAATGAAGAAGCGGTCCCAGTTGAAAGCGGGATACATCTCTTTAAGTTGAGCGAATGTGCGGGGATTGTACATCGCGGGGATGTTGCGGCTTTCCTCGCGGGTCCAAGTTGAGTCGGCAATCGAAGTCTCTATTTTCATCACGTTCTTCATGATGCGCTGGGCGTCCTTTTTCTTGTAGCCGGCGTTCATCATCTGGGTAACGATAAGTTTCTCGTAGGCAGCACGAACTTCCTTGTTGCGCTTGTCGTCCTTCAGGTAGTAGTCGCGGTCACCGAGTCCGAGTCCGGGTCCGCTTACGTACATGGCGTAGACGTTGGAGTTGGCAAGGTCTTCCTGCGGGCCGGCTGAAATGAACGGGCTGGCATAGTTGGTGTGCATCCAGAGGAAAAGATCCTCCATGCCTTCATGGGGAGTATCCTCGATTTTCTTGAGATCGGCCAAAATTGGTTTAGCTCCTTCGGCGTTGCGGCGTGTGGAGTCCATTGCCTGATTGTAGATGGTTGATACCTTGAAGGCTACTGTGCCGGGCTTCGGGTTCTGGTTTCCGAGGTTGAGCACTATGTCCTTTACGCGCTGCTCGGAGGTGTCGGACAGAACGTTGAATTTGCCGTAGCGTGAGTGTTCGGGCGTGAGCGGATTTGCTTTCTGCCACTTGGCGTTGACATGACGGTAGAAGTCGGTGCCGGCAGGGATTGAATTGTCAATCTGCTGCTTGTCCAGACTTTTCAGATGCTCCTGAGCCGAAGCGGCTGAAGCGGAGAGGCTTAAAGCCATGGCAAGAATGATTTTTGTTGATTTCATTACGTTAGTATGGTTACGTTAAGTTTCTTTGAATGCGGTGTAGAGGGTGCATGTGCCGAAGGTCATTGGATGAAAGCGGGCTTTGGTCAGGCCGGCGCTCTCTATCAGCTCGGTCATCTGACGTCCCTGTGGCACGGCAGCTATAGATTCAGGCAGATAGCTGTAGGCGCGTAAATCTTTGGATGCGAGCCGTCCCATAAGCGGGATTATATGCCCCGTGTAGAGGCGGTAAAGTGGCTTCACAAGTGGCGAAGTGGGAGTTGACAGCTCGATTACGGCGAGCATGCCTCCCGGCTTGAGCACACGGGCCATTTCCCGTAGCCCCTTTTCCAGCTGTTGGAAATTGCGTACGCCGTAGGCCACAGTCACAAGTCCAATGGAAGAGTCCTCCATCGGGAGCTCAAGGCAGTCGGCTTTGCTCAGGGTTATCCTGTCGGACAGCCCGGCATCTTCAACTTTTTCGCGGCCTTTGCGGAGCATCCCCTCCGACAGATCGATGCCCGTGATGCGGGCTTCAGGATTAATGCGTGCGAGGCTTATAGCCACATCGGCCGTGCCTGTGGCCACGTCAAGCCAGGGCTGAGATGGAGCTGCTTTGCGTATGCGATTGAGGCAGTTGCGCAGCCATAGGCGGTGAAGCCCGAATGACATGGCCCTATTCATGAAATCGTAAGCCGGAGCGATGTTATCAAACATCGCTTCGACTTGCTCTGATTTCGGGCGTGCATTGTCGCCGTAGGGGGTTATCTTCTCGCAGTCCATCCTGGAATGGTGAGATTATCGCGGATTTTAGCGAGAAAGCTGCTGCAGGCAGTCAAGGACATTCACGGCTATGCGGTCCTTGAGGTTCGATTCATCGGCTTTCGCGAATGGCTGGCCGGTTACCTGCTCGTAGAGCTCTATGTAGCGGTCGGAAATGTTTTTGACAATCTCAGGTGTCATTTCGGGAACTTTCTGTCCGGCCTGACCCATGAATCCGTTGTCCATCAGCCATTGACGCACGAACTCCTTGCTCAGCTGACGCTGCGGCTCGCCTTTCTCAAAGCGTTCCTCGTAGCCTTCGGCGTAGAAGTAGCGTGATGAGTCGGGCGTGTGGATTTCGTCAATCAGGTACACCTTGCCGTCATGTTTGCCAAATTCGTACTTGGTGTCCACAAGGATAAGACCCTTTTCAGCAGCCATTTTCTGTCCGCGGGCAAAAAGTCGGCGGGTGTAGTCCTCCATCTGTGCGTAGTCCTCGGCTGAAACTATTCCTTGGGCTATGATTTCCTCCTTGGATATGTTCTCATCGTGTCCGGCATCGGCTTTGGTGGTGGGTGTGATTATAGGTTCGGGAAATGCCTGATTTTCGCGCATCCCTTCGGGGAGGGGAACGCCACACAGCTCACGGCAGCCGTTCTTGTATTCGCGCCACGCGCTTCCGGTCAGATATCCGCGGATAATCATTTCCACGCGGAAACCCTCGCAACGGAGTCCGACGGACACCATCGGATCAGGAGTGGCAAGTTTCCAGTTGGGGACAATGTCCCTTGTGGCATCAAGGAAGTAAGTGGCTATCTGATTGAGGACCTGTCCTTTGTAAGGGATTCCTTCGGGGAGGACAACATCAAATGCGGATATGCGGTCTGTTGCAATCATCACGAGCGTGTCGGTGCCTATTGAATAGACATCGCGCACTTTACCATGATACACTCCGGTCTGGCCGGGAAAATTGTAGTCAGTGTTGACCAATGCTTTAGCCATAGTTAGCTTTTTTCTTTTCGTTATTAGTAGATTAGGGTTCCGGATATGCACCAGTAGCTGTTGCTGCCACCTTCCGGGGCACCCTGAGGTATTTTCACTTCCATTGTGTGGTGGCCTGCGTCAAGGTCGCCGAGGAAAATGTATTCGGGGTTTGTAACCGTGGCCGGACACCAGTTGGAGCGGCTGAGGTCGCTTGAGCTCAGACCGTTGGAGAAGTTGCCTGAGCAGGGGTTCCAGTTGCGGTATGTTCCGCAGTCGTCGCGCCAAGGTATGAAAGTAATCACTTTCTTGCCGTCAAGATAAATGGTGTTAGGCTTTTGGTTGAACTCATCGCCGTTGCCCCAGCCGCCATGTCCGGTTGTGGTGTAGTAGAGGATTGCGTTCTTCACCGGCTCCTTGAGGTCGAATTCCACTTTAAGGGAGTCGTTGAGCATGAAGATGGGGTAGGGCTGTCCGGCCTGTTCAAGATAGTTTACGGTGTTGAACAGCGGCATTGTCTTGTACTGACGGTCATTGCCGCCGGGATAATACTTAAGTTTGAGCGACAGGCGATGGCCCTTGGAATCCCAGTTGCCTATGTAGGCACCGATCCATGCCTCATTTACAAGGCGGTCAGCCACGTTGGTAACTTCAGTTTTGTAGAGTACGGAGTCAACCCATTCCTGTCCGGGAACTTTAGTGTGGTTGTAGGCGCGCACGCCGAATCCGGTGAAGAAGCGCATAAGTTCCAGGGGAACGTCATATTCCGGCGTTGACACAAGTCCGTGGTAATCGGTGTCGCCGGAGTGGAATGCCGGAACGGATTTGAGATCGCGGATGGCGTCAATGAACGACTGTTTTTTGTCGGTCGGTATCACGAAAATCGAACCCGTACGGTCGTACGCATCACCGTCAGAGTACTGTACTACTTCAACGAACACGTTGCGGTCAGATATCGAATCGGGCAACTTCACTTTTTTCAGAATCACTGTTCCGCCGGCAACATTGTAGATTTCGCCACCAACAAGTGATTCTGGAATCTTGGCGCCGTCAAAGTTGATGCGGGCCTGATCAAATACCGGAACGGTTATGACACCGCTCTGGTTGATGGTGTACTGGTAGTTGGCGGCATCCATTTTTTCGCCGAGATTCTCGGGAAACAATGCTGCGGTCTGTTTCAGCGGGGTGATGTCAGTAGCCTCCTGAATCTGGTCGCCGTTGCGCACCACGCGTAGCACAAGCCCGTCAGGCACTCCCACTCCGGGTTGGGGCGTGCCGCGGAACGGTATTTCCGTTGTGTACCAGATCTCTATGGTGTTGGAATTGATAGAGGTGCGCATAACCGTGCACTCCAATCCAAGATACTTTTCTTTTCTCAGTTCCGTCATGTTCTTGCCGAATGTGAAAGGATTTTCGGCATAGATGGCTTTTCCGCCCGGCAGGAGTGCCTGACGGTATTCCTTCATGTCGGCGTAGTTTATGAAGGTGCGTGTTACGGGATGTTTGATTTCCCCATTCTGTGCCTCGCGGGGACGAGCGCTTTCAATCAGCACTTCATCGCCGCTCACTGTCATGAGGGTTCTACCCGGGCCAACGTGACCCTTGTACGATGTCTGATAAGTGACCTCAATAGCCTTGGCATTACGCACTTTCTTGGCTATGTTCTGGGCGTGGATTGCCGGAACGCCTGCCACGAACATGAGCAGGACCAAAGCAACACTGGTGGTTAAAAACTTTTTCATGGAGCCGTTTGTAGAATAAGTATAATTTGACGCAAAGATACTTACAATTCCTCAAACAGCAAAACCACCTGCTCTAATTCTTACGCTTGGATTTTCCTTTGACGGAGGGCTTCTTCACGGTCTGATTCTTGACCGTCGTACCGGTTTTGCCGCTCGTGTTTGAGCGGGGAGTTCCTGCCGATTTACGCACGAGCCGGTAGACGTCGCCGCCCAATTTTATTGTGGAATTATCAATCACTGAAAGTGTTTTGACTATTCCGGTGGCGTTGTCAGCGGCAATCTTAATTCTTGTCGGGTCCACTATCTCCCATTTAATACTGGAAGTGGTGGTTTCCGGCTCGTCCATAATGATTTGAAATGTTTTGCTTGTACCCGTACCGTTGTTGTAGAAAATGTATTCGTAGGCCACAGCTCCGAGAAACGTCTGAATTGTGTCCGTTTTCCATTCGCCCGTGATGAGCGACTTGATTTCCGCCACGGATTGCGTTTCCTCGTCAGAGGGATTGATGGGAGCTGCGTTAGCATTGATGGCCGCCAGAGCCCCGGCGGCCATCAATATTGAAAAGAATATGCGGTTAAAATTCATTATGCAGTGATAATTCCATTAGCGGAAGTTGAGGCGCCAGACGTTGTAGGCGTTGTCTTTGTTAGCGCGGTTGGAGAGGAAGTAGACGCTCTGTCCGTCGGCGCTCCACTGGGGGCATGTGTCATGTCCGGGGTGATAGGTCAACTGGATGAGATTAGACCCGTCGGTGCGGAGGGCGAATATGTCGAGGTTTTTCTTGTTGTAAACCGATGACTGTGTGTCGCCGACCACGAGAAGCCATTTGCCGTCGGGCGACACGGTTGGATGGGTGTAGCCGCGCGATTTGTCGCTCAAAACAAGAGTTTCCTGACCATTGACAAAGTTGACGCGCCAGATCTCGCTGTTGCCGTCGGTGGAGTTGCGCACACAGAAAAACTCATCGTTGTTGCCGGGGATGGGTTCAGGCTGGAAGCCGCGGGCGCAGTTGGTAAGTTCGCCGGTTTTAAGTTCGAGACTCCAGATGGAGAAGTCGTTGCGGCCCTCGTGTCGGGTGAAGAAGAGTTTACTTCCGTCAGACGACAGCACCGGCTCGAAGTCCATGTTGTTTGACGTTAGCTGGTTCATGAGCGAGCCTTTGCGCGAGCTTGTAGTGCACACCTTGTTCTGATTGTTGCTCATATCAATGAAGTAGAGTTTATCGTCGCTGCCCCACGTGAAGTCGCCCACGTTGCGGAACGTGCGCTGGGTGGCTGCTCCGCTTGCTCCAGCTCCGGCCTTGCGCACCATGATGTTCTGCTGGTTATTCATGCGGGCGAGATAGGCAATGTCGGCACCGTCAGGCGAAACGGACAGTGCTTTCAGAAGGCTCCAGGCCAGTCCGGTTTTTTTACTTTTGCCCTGAAGGGTGTAGCCTCCTGACTGAAGGTCGGCTCCCAGAATGCTCCCTTTGGTCTCGTCGGTGATTTTTGTGATGTTGAGGCCCGATTCTTCCTGCGCGAAAGTGGGCACTTCTTTTGCCCCCTTGCATGAATCAAGAATGATAATCCCGGCCGCTGCAATGGAGAGTGCAATAAAGAGATGATTTTTCATTGGTGTTGAAATGTGACGCGGCTGTATCCCCTTGGCCGGTGTTGGATAAACTGAAAGACGTGGGATTCTGTACTTTAGCTCATCCTTGTCTTGAGGCCTTCGCATTGCCCATCTATCAGGATAAGCAACTCAGCCAGCCCACGTCAAGGATGATATATATGTCTGTTGTTACATGAATATATAGCATCTCCTGTGGACGTTTCCGGTTGCCGTTTCTTCCGATAGATTTTGAAGTTGCGAAGTTCAAGACAGGAAGTGAACGTCGAGTAAACGTCTTCTGTAATAATATGTCCACCCGCTTAAGCCCCTCTGGGCCGGCGAGTTTGTGCAAAATTATTAATTAATTTCTTATGATGCAAATTTTTTACAACACAAGTGAAAAAAAGATAATTAATGCATAAAAAAGCGGCCGCTTCCTCGGTAAGGAGCGGCCGCCTGTATGTGGAATGTCTTAGAATTCAGCGTTGTTGGGGGTGCGGGGGAAAGGAATCACGTCGCGTATGTTTGTCATGCCGGTGACGAACAGCACGAGGCGTTCAAAGCCAAGTCCGAATCCGGAATGAGGTACTGAGCCAAATCGGCGTGTGTCAAGATACCACCACATATCCTTCATCGGGATTCTACACTCTTCAATGCGCTTGTTGAGCTTGTCATAGTCCGCTTCTCGTTCGGAGCCTCCTATAATCTCACCGATTTTCGGGAACAGAACGTCCATTGCGCGCACGGTTTTGCCGTCAGGATTCTGTTTCATGTAGAAGGCTTTGATTTCCTTGGGATAGTCAGTAAGAATCACCGGACGCTTGAAATGTTCTTCAACAAGGAAGCGTTCATGCTCGCTCTGGAGATCGGCGCCCCAGTAGACGGGGAACTCGAATTTGCGGCCTGATTCCTCAAGAATCTTGACTCCTTCAGTGTAGGTGAGGCGAACGAACTTCTCTTCAACCACGTGGCGCAGGCGGTCAATAAGTTCCGGATCATACATCTTGGCAAGGAACTCAAGGTCGTCCATGCAGTTGTCAAGGGCGTAGTTCACGCAGTATTTTATGAAGTCCTCGGCAAGGTCCATGTTGTCGGTAATGTCATAGAAAGCCATTTCCGGCTCAATCATCCAGAATTCCGACAGATGGCGCGGTGTGTTGGAGTTTTCAGCGCGGAATGTGGGGCCGAATGTGTAGATGGCACCGAGAGCCGTTGCTCCGAGTTCTCCTTCAAGTTGTCCGCTGACGGTGAGGGCAGTGGGTTTTCCGAAAAAGTCGGCCGAGAAGTCAACTTTGCCGTCCTCTGTCTTGGGGAGGTTATTGAGGTCAAGGGTAGTTACCTGAAACATTGCGCCGGCACCTTCGCAATCGCTGGCGGTGATGAGAGGCGTGTTGAGGTAGAAAAATCCGCGCTCGTTGAAAAATTTGTGTATGGCAAATGCAAGGTTGGAACGCACGCGGAGCACAGCGCCGAATGTGTTGGTTCTGGGACGGAGATGCGCTATCTCGCGGAGAAACTCAAGTGTGTGCCCTTTTTTCTGGAGCGGATATTTCTCCGGGTCGGCGATTCCGAACACTTCAAAACTGTCGGCCTGAATCTCAACAGACTGGCCTTTGCCCATTGACTCCACAAGCTGACCGGTTACGTGAAGGCTGGAGCCGGTTGTGATGTTGCGGAGTTCATCGTCGGAGAACTTGGCCAGGTCAAATACAATCTGGATGTTTTTGATGGTGGAGCCATCGTTGAGCGCAACGAACTGAACGTGTTTGTTGCCTCGACGGGTCCTTACCCAGCCCATCACGCTCACTTCTGTGCCGATGAGTTCGGGTGCAAAAATGTCGGTTATCTTGGTTCTTTTCATCTTGTCGTTTCTTCTTTATTCAAATGAGCCCATTTTGAGGAAGTTGACTTCTTCCTGAGTGAGGTAGCGCCAACGTCCGCGGGGAAGGTTTTTCTTTGTTAGGCCGGCGAAATACACACGGTCAAGTTTGGTCACGTGGTATCCGAGGCTCTCGAAGATTCGGCGCACGATTCGGTTGCGTCCGGAGTGTATTTCAATACCGGCCTGGTTGCGGTCGGTGTCAGTGGCGTAGCTGATAGCATCGGCGTGGATGGGGCCATCGTCAAGTTCAATGCCATCGGCTATGCGCTGCATGTCGTCCTCGGAAATGTCCTTGTCGGTCCACACGTGGTAAATTTTCTTCTTCACATACTTGGGATGAGTCAGTTTGGAAGCGAGGTCGCCGTCGTTGGTAAGAAGAAGCACGCCTGTGGTGTTGCGGTCAAGACGACCAACCGGATATACGCGCTCCTCACACGCACCCTTTATGATGTCCATTACGGTTGTGCGTCCGTTGGGATCATCGGATGTGGTCACGCAATCTTTCGGCTTGTTGAGAAGAATGTAGCATTTGCTTTCAAGTGCCACGGCTTTGCCATTGTATTCAACGGTGTCGGAATGAGTGATTTTGGTTCCGAGTTCGGTAACAACCTGGCCGTTGACCTTGACGAGTCCCTGCTGGATGTATTCATCGGCTTCGCGTCGCGAACAGATGCCGGCATTGGCCAGGAATTTGTTGAGGCGAATCTGCTCATCGGGTGAAGGAATGGACTGCTCGTATTCGATACGTTTAGGCCTTGGGACGAAGCTCTTGCCGCCCTGAGGCATTCCGTACTGGTTCTGACGGAGTGCGCCCTGACGATTATTGTAGCCGTTCTTGCGGTTCTGGCCACCCTGACGGTTGTTGTTATATCCGCCCTGGCGGTTATTGTTGTTGTATCCACCCTGACGGTTGCCATTGTTGTATCCACCTTGGCGGTTATTATTGTTGTATCCGCCCTGGCGGTTGCCATTATTGTAGCCACCCTGACGGTTGTTATTATTGTTGTAACCACCTTGACGGTTGTTGTTATAACCGCCCTGACGGTTGCCATTGTTGTAACCACCTTGACGGTTGTTGTTATAACCGCCCTGATGATTGTTGTATCCACCCTGATGGTTGTTATTGTAGCCGCCTTGGCGATCGTAGCTCTGGTTGTAGCCTTGGTTGCGACGGTAGTTGGGGGTATATCCCTGCTGACGGTATCCGTTCTGGTTCTCTGTTTCAGCTGTGGTTTCGGTCGGCTTTGTTTCAGCAGAAGCGTCGGCCTGATTGGCAGGGTCTGGAGCATTGAAGCGCGGACGCTGCTGATAGCCACCCTGATTGTATGGGCGCTGGCCGTAGGGGCGTTGGCCGTAATTGTTACGCTGCTGGTAGCCGCCCTGATAGTCCTGGCGGTAAGGACGCTGCTGGTATTCGCCGGTTGATTCCGGATTGCCTTCACGGTTAGCTTCTCTCTCAGGTGCCACGGTACGGATTTGTCCTATGCGCGGTCGTTTGTTTTTCTTCTCGTTCTGTTCCATGATCGATACTTAATGAAAGGGGAGGTGTTTTTGAGTACCTTAAAATTTTTGATTTGCCCTCGGGGCCTCTCGGCCCATTGGAGTTTAAGTTAAGTTAGTGATAAAAAAGTAATATGTATGTAATGTTGATAAAACAGTTAAGTAGTAAGTGATTGCATTCCCTGATGGGATTCCAGATGCAAATATAAGGTATATTTTCCAATATATAACAAAATTCCCGGCAAAAGTTGACGGATACGAGGCGGATTTTTCGCAAATTTATCACGACCGGACGATTATAACACAAAGGAAGGACGTCAACTCCGCAGAGATGCGTCCTTCCTTGCCGTTTCAACTATTTATTTATGAGAGCCTCGTGTCCTAATAATCACTATCCAAACACGTAGCAAGAGAGAGATGTAACAAATCTTCGCCTTACGGGTCTGTTTTGGCTACTTTCTTCGGTTCATTTGTAAAAACAAACCATCCGTAGGTTAGTAGGCTCTCCTTTGGCTAAAAGTGATTAAAAGATGTGAAGCTCGTATGTTAAATGTGCTGTTTTGCTGATTCAGGCCTGCGATTTGAGCATCAACCCAACGCGTTCCTGAAGCCCGAAGAGGAGGTTCATGTCATGGACGGCCATGGCCGAGAGACCCTTGACCATATCGTCAATGACAAGCGAAACCACCAACCGGTCCTCGACCTTCTGCACGTTGATGGCGCATTTGTTGGTGCCCGCCACCTCATCAAGATTCGGCATCTGATCGGAGAGGAACGTGAAGTTATGGTCGTCATAGTAGCTGTTGAACATGTCTATGGCCTCCTGCTCGGAAAGATCAGTGTTGAAGTTAGCGGTCAAGGATATACCATGACGCCATCCGCCGTTGATGACCATGAATTTCATCTGACCGGCTGCGAAGTCAGGTTGGAGCGAACGTACTGCGCGGGCAATGTCGTCGGCCTGTTCGAGGTCAATAAGAGCGAGAACTTCGCCGGGCCCGGCGTTTTCTTCAGCCACAACGGCCGTAATGTTGATGTCGCCGGTGAGCTTGTGTCCCTTGGCAAGCGGGGTCAGCGCGAGCAATACGGCAGAAGAGAGCGGCGCCGGTATTGATGCTTTCGTGGCACCCCTCACCAAAGGTTTGCGACATAGCTCCGGCAGGCCGTACACCCATTCATCGCCATCGGCAAAGGTGCTGACAGGAAGGAAGTCACCTGAAAGATCAACAATCTTTGTCGTGGACGTGATGGCATCAGATTTGCAGAAAGCTACGGATTCGCCCGGCTCGTCGGAGCATAAGAACACAACGTCAACTTCGTCCGTCGGGGTGGAAGTGAAACGCAGATATGTTTCGCCGCGAAGTCCGCGATGAAAGTCGGATATGAGACCGCCCTCTGTGTCAGGGTCAATGACCCATAGGATTTCTACATCGGGGTGGTTGATGAGAAGCTTTATGATTTCTCCGGCTTCGAGAGTCGTTCCGCCGGTTATGCCTGCTCGTATCATGATTTAGGTGTGTTGATATTTATTATTTGAGAGGTGTAAGTGAGAATCAGATGAAATATTGTTGCCCTTTCTCAAGAACAGTCTGAGGAACAAGATCCTTCAGCATCTCGAAAATCTTGTGTAGAGATGCATCGCGGCTAATGGCTACGAACACAGTGTCGGCGCCGGCTATTGTTCCTAAAATGTAGGGCGATGAAATCTCGTCAATATCGTAAGCCACACCGCCGGCATATCCGTTGCGCGTCTTTATCACCACCATGCTGTCGTTGGCGGTTATTGACAATATCGCAGCCTGACGCACCGTGTTCATGGCGTGGGTGGCCACTTCATCAGCGGCGGTGCCATTGGCTGCAATCACGTACCGGTAGCCGCCAAGTTCGGTGGCCACTTTTGATGTGCGTAGTGATTTGAGGTCACGTGAAAGAGTGGCCTGGGTCACGTTGCATCCGTTGCTTTCCAGAGCGTCCATGAGTTCCTCCTGACTGCCTATGGAGTTATTCAGAAGGATTTTTACAATTAATGCCAGTCTGGCCTGCCGTTTGTTCATCTGTGGGAATTGTTGGTTATAGGGACTTGATTTTTACACGCAAATATAATGCGAAACTCATAAATATGCAAGTTTTTAGAGCAATTATTGTCCCTAATTTGGTTATAAATAATTTACGAGGTCAACAAAAAGGGCGTAGAGTATCCAACTCATCTACTTTCTATGACAAATATAACACAATCCGCACAAATAATCTCACAATACCCCCCAAAAAAGTATTATATTCTCCAAATTCTATAGAAATAATGGCTTTCATAAACATTCTATGATATGCCTACCAACCGCGGAGCTTTTCAACGGCGTTTTTGATGGCCTCCATATTAATAATGGCATCGGGGTTGGGATGCTCAGCACGGTTGCGACGCATCTCTTCGCGCTCCTCAGCGGTTGGTTCAGGCAGGTCCACGAAATATACATTGTTGGCCGTCACTTTTTCGCCGCGATTGTGGCGTTCCCACAATTCTCGCATCAAAGCCGATACACCATCCGGTGATGATATTCGATTTTTGTTATCCATTGTATCTCTATTTTCCCGCAAAATTAAAATACCGATGTATCATTTTGCGACACACCGGCAAGAAAAAATTTGTTAATAGTCTATGACGCTAAATTATACTGATTTCAACATAAGATTACTCAGTTCCTGAAAGAACATCTTTGAATGATTGAAGGGTGCTGTCAATGAACCTTCTCAAAATTTGTCGCTGCCTTAAATAGTCACTACTTTCAAACTCCTCTTGAATTGATTGCTTCATGATGAAAATGACATTGTCACCTTCTTTTATTGGAGTGTCACATTGTGTAGAAATAACCTTCATGAGTTTTTCTTGATTTTGTTTGCGTTCGCCCTTTAATTCTACAGACAATACAATTCTATTGACGCTCTCAACATATTTGTATTTTGCAGTACAGCTTATTGTATTTTTGTCTGAATCATAAGGTGGATATTGTGCATAGAATCCCGTTTCTTGTATAGTTTTGATTTTAACTTTATAAGGACTTCCTGTAGCGGTCAACAAGTTTGGATGATTTATAATGCCATTTCGAACAGTCCTAATGAAGTTTTCATCTCTATGACCATAAATAGGTTCGGTGATAATACCACAAACATCCTTCAAATATGCAAGAAATCCTTCTATTACCTTGCTTTGCTTTGTTTTGTTTGCTTTAACAAATTTCCAATAAAGATCTTCCCATTCTTTTACATTGCTTCCCTCCGGGCAATAATAGTTGGTAATATAACCAAATCTTTCCATGGGTACATTAAACGCTTCGTTATATTGACTAAAATGATGATTTTTATCACCAATTTTCACTTCAATTATATAAATAAGCCCATTGCTCTCAAAATATAAGTCAACTCGGCTATCATTTCTGTTAGGAGCATATACTTCGCGCTTGATTTCTCCGATGGTGTTAATGTCAATATCCTCAAAGAAATAGTGAATGAATGTTTCTTTAAATTCAGTGTCAATATTACAAAGGATACACACTACATTTGAAAGGTCGTTTTCCTCCTTGTAGTATTTTGCTAATGATTTAAGCAGTTTCGTAATCATATTATGTTATTTTGTGGCCACGAAGGTAATAATTATCAGGAAACTAACCAAATCGGTCTACAAGTCAGTCTTCATCTTCATCGGGTATGACTGTGTCGCTGATGCGGATGAATTGGATGTCGAGGGCGGAGGCTGTGTCTGGATCGGTGCCATCAAAGAAATGAAGCGCTGACGTGTCGGCCTGCGTATTGAAGTATTCTTGCAGACGTGCGGATTCCTCTGCTTTTAAGGGATTCTCGGGAGAAGTATAAAATACTATGATAATTTCTTCGCCGACGCTTAGAATGTCCGACGCAGTGGGGAAATAGTTTGACATCAAATCAATTGCATAGTCAACTCTATTATCGTTGGGGTAAGTATGACAATCGCGCCACTCTTCGCAGATTGAGCCGGCATGGATGATTTTGTCGGCGAGAGAACCGAGCGATTTTCCGGTTTTAGCCTCAATTTTGGCTATGGCGTGTGCTCGTTTGTCAAGACGCTCCAGCTCCCGGATGCGTTTTTTCATGCGATAAAAACGTTTGCGCTTTTGCCGGTTTTGATGCTTCTGATGGAAATGAATCTCTTTCCATACCTCGCGAGGAAAAGCAATTCCAAAGAGCAGAGAATCGGTTTTAAGCCGATTTAAGGTCTTTACGTCGCGAATATAGGGATCGTATAATTTTCGCTCAAGGTCTTGCGCCAACTTCCCATAACGCGTGTGAATGTCGTTGAACGGAGTCCATCGGTTATGGTCAGTGAAACCGTAGAAAGTAGCACCCCATAGGATAGCGCCGGCGAGTTCAGCGTCTGAAAAGGGATTATCTTCAGGCTTAATAACTTCTTTCCCTATGATATCTTCCCAAAGGTCTCCCTCCACAGCATTGGCAAGCATCGGTAGAAACCCCGGATCAAACCACTTTTCACGAGGCGTTACATCAAAAGTTACTTCTCCGCCTCTTCCGGAAGGCTCTGTCATCAAGAGTTTATCAAATGCTTGCTTGTAATATGCAGTGCCTTTGATGGACTTTTCGTTGCGATGAGTGTTTTGAAGTGCCGACATTACGGCTTCAAAGCCAACGTGATTGAATAATTCTTGTACTGTCATAATCTATTTCTACTTTCTTTTCTCAAATTCAGAAATAACATCAAGCATTTCAACCGGCAGATAAGACAATGCACACTCTTTAATCTCTCTGGGTATTCCGAATTGAGCTTCGGCGAGAGACCCAACAATTGCTCCTATAGTATCGCTGTCTCCTCCATAGGAAACAGCCAGTCGAATCGCATCTTCAAACGATGTAGCTAATGATGCTATGTAGAGAGATAACGGAACGCATCCTTGACATGTAACGTCAAAGAAGCCCTTTGCCGGGAGTGCGATGAACGCATTTTCGCCATAAAATTCTTTAGCAACATCCTCAAATATTTGACCGGATTTAACTTTTGCAGTCCTCATTCTGAATATGGCTACAGCAATGGCCTTTGCTCCCTTTATGCCTTCCGGGTGATTATGCGTTATTTCAGCCGAGCGTTCTGCTTCTTCTCTCACTTCACTCTCAGAGTCAAACAACCACGCTATAGGACTAACGCGCATTGCCGAGCCGTTGCCAAAACTATTGTAGGGATATGGGTCGGGACGCATTACCCAATTAAAGAAATAACTGCCATATTCACCTTTTGGATGGGGATACTTGCGACACCACCGGCGCATCGCGCTTTGATAGTCCAACCCTTTGCAAATGGCATAGGCTACGGCAACGGTGCAGATGGTATCGTCAGTAAAGAAACAGTCGGCATTAAACAATGGGAAATTATAGTCAGACGTATTGTTGTTTTCATAATCCGACCCGGCAATATCGCCTATTATTGCTCCTAACATATTATATAGAGTTATTTTGATGCTTTGAAGTTAAAGATGGGGCGAATTATTGTGTCTATGCTGACGGTATCGCCTATGTTGGCTATAATCTCGTCGGCAGGTTTATACACCATGGGTGACTCATCTCGGGTGAAGTCGTTGACGCTCTCGGAATAGATGCCGGACATTGATGCCACAAAATCCTCCATCGTAATCTGCTGATATGCCTGTGTGCGACTGAGAACACGACCCGCTCCGTGTGGAGCAGAACAGTTCCAGTCCGGATTTCCCTTGCCGGTGCAAAGCAAAGAGCCGTCACGCATATTCAGAGGGATGATGCAACGTTCTCCAGCAGCGGCTGAAATTGAGCCTTTGCGGATAATATTGTCATCGCTTATATAATTATGGACTGACTCGAATTCTTCTACGACTTCTACATCAGGGAAGAATTTAAGCAACAACAACGAAATAAGTTTTCGATTGAGCACGGCCCACCGTTGGCAGATGCGCATATCGTGGAGATAGTCCACGCGAGCCTCATTTTCCACATAACATAGGTCGCGAGGCAGCGTCGGCTCTGCTGCCTGCTGCGATTTGCGCATCTGCTTGATGACGCTTTGGAGTTCTGAGCGACGACCGGTAGCTTTGTATTCCTCAATCGTTCGCTTGATGGTTTCCTCAAACTCATCAGCACCCTCTGTCATGTGTTTTATGGCGCGATTCTGAAAGATTTCAGCCACTTGTTTACCGAGGTTTCGTGATCCGGTATGGATAACCAGATAAACGTTACCCTCATCATCTTTATCAAGTTCAATGAAGTGATTACCGCCACCGAGCGACCCGATGGCTTTGTTGATACGACCGGAATCTTTCAACTCGCGGTAGCAGCGCAGTTCGGTGACAAGCTTCTTCGCTTCACGATATATCTCCATCTCATCATTCACGAGGGGCTTGAAACCAAACCTGTCCTCACGGACAATCATTCCTGAAGGCACATTCCCTCTGATGTGTTCATGGAAGGCGTGAAAGTCAATATCCTCAATCTTGCCGAGATTAAGGATGCGCATACCACAACCAATATCAACACCCACAATGTTAGGGATAACCTTGTCGCCAAGATTTCCGGTGAACCCAATCACGCATCCGGCCCCGGCATGAACGTCGGGCATGATGCGTATCTTCTTATCGGCAAATACGTCAATCGAAAGCAGAGTCTTTATTTGCTCCAACGCATTCTCCTCAATGTTGTCCGTGAAAATCTTCACGTCATATCCTTCTATAGTTTTCATAATTGCCGCTATATTGTTTTGTCGCGAAATTACAAACGGTGTGTATCAAAAGCTGATACATACCGAATGAATATCGCAATTCATGACATTTTTTTGATAAGGTCAGAGATAATGTTTGATGCGACGGCGTTAACATCTTCACCGTCTTTGCTCATGACGGTTTGGTCGAGCCATTGATTGATACGCTCGTCTACCATAAGCTCATTGGAAAGCCCTAATGCTTCAATTGCCGAACACAGCGTTGCTTGACGTCCTTGATAAACAGAATTCAGTTGCAATTCGGTAAACTTGAATTTGCAGTTGGTTTCGGCAATCTGCGAAAGAACCGTCTCTTTAGGCACATCATACTTTATGCCTTCGGCAAACCATTTCAGACCCTTGCATATATAGAATGGACGCTCCGAACGGAAACGCTCCACGCTCCGGCCCAAATCAACCTCCACAAAGCCAATCATATCGTGAATGGCTTGTGGGTCAGCCTGCAAAAACACCTCCCGCCGAGTCATATAAATTCAGCATGAAGTGTTTCAACCTTTTACTATATCTTCCTCATCGACATCTTCTCCGGTGAAGACATTGGTGAGGGTGTTGGCGCACATATCTTCCCACCTGACTACAGAACTCATAGCCAGATGTCCATCTTTGCCCATGATTACATAATATTGCTCATAGTCTGTAAAATCCAGTTGGATATAGATGGAAATGCAATCCGAACGTTGATCCACTTCGGCACCAAACAAAGTCATCTTTTCATACCAATCTCGCATGAACTCGTCAAACGAACTATATCCCTTAACTAAGTCAGTGAAACCGGCATGACGTTTACGCAAGTTTACAAGATTTGCCTCTCTAATCTCGTTATATATTCTTCTATATTCTCGTATTTTCGCTGGATCAATCTCTCTCATATCATTTGAATAAATTACGGTTTAGCAATCAGTCCCACCAGGTATGGAGGGCGTGCTGGCGAATGTGGCAGTAAAGGCGATGAGCTTTGTGCCAGTAAATGTTACGGCCATAGTGAAGTTTGTTATCATCCTCATTTGGTGTCACAAAATGGTCGAGATCCCACTGGCTGACCGGATAACCGATATTACGGATATTGATGGCAAGAATCTTTTCGTCGGGGATGCTGTGCTCATCAGTCAAGTATTGAAGCAATTTGATACACAACCTTAGCCAACGGCCACCGGGGTAATTCCCATTTTCATCAGCCGTTACAGAGTGAGAGAAATACGCGTCCATGCACTGCATTTTCCTCATCTCAAGTTCAAGAAGGAAACTTGCATAGTAATGTGGCGAATTTAGCGCATAATCAGCCAATGATTTCACCATTGGTTCAAGCACTTCCTGTTTCCATACTCGGAATTTCTTTTTGTGATAATAGAAACCACGATGATAGGCGGCATACTCAGCAATCTGTCTATCATGGAATTTCTTCCCGGGGCATGAACTTTCCTCAGACAAGCATGCGAGAGCCAGTTCAAACTCCTCGTCAGATTTAAACACACCGTAATTGTAAGTGCCGAAAGCACTCATCGCTTTTCTGCATAATTCAG
>CAZASF010000008.1:0-66459 GCA_964487725.1 uncultured Bacteroides sp.
TGGCCGCAAAAAGGTTTTTGCAGTCAGCCAAAATTTATTTAAATTTATTTAATTACATCGCAACTATTTGCTGAACAATGCCTAAAAGGGGCTGTCCTGAGGTGCGTCGGCCATAAAGTCAGCTGTTCCTCCTGAGAGTCCTGTGGCGGCGAATGGAGTGTCAGCTCCGGCCGAATTCATTCTTGAGGCAGCTGAGCCCATAGCCATCTCCCCTCCCGGCTGTTCACTCCAATTCTCGAATCGGGCAAACTCGGCTCGGAAACGCATCTCAACATCATCAACCGCACCGCTACGATGCTTGGCAACAATGAATTCAGCAAGTCCTCGTATATCGCGATCCATTGCATCGCGACCTGAACGGAGATAATATTCGGGCCTGTGGATAAAACAAACAATGTCGGCATCCTGCTCAATGGCACCACTTTCACGAAGGTCGGAAAGCTGAGGCCGCTTTCCTTCCTTACCCTCCCCTCGCGACTCAACGCTACGGTTAAGCTGCGACAGCGCTATGATGGGAATATTCAGTTCCTTGGCGAGTTGTTTGAGAGAGCGTGAAATCATGCTGACCTCCTGCTCACGGCTTCCGAATTTCATACCGGAAGCATTCATCAGCTGCAGGTAGTCAATAATAATAATTTTAACATCATGCTCACGTACAAGACGGCGAGCCTTTGTACGTAGCTCGAAAATTGACAGCGATGGAGTATCATCAATAAATAGCGGCGCACCGGACAGATTCTTTATGCGGGCCATGAGCTGATCCCACTCAACCGGAGAGAGTTGACCGCTTTTAATCTTCTCACCAGGCAATTCACACACATTGCTAATCAAACGGTTAACCAGCTGCAGATTCGACATTTCAAGTGAGAACACAGCCACTGGAGTGCTATAGTTTACAGCCATGTTTTTAGCCATTGAAAGCACAAACGCAGTTTTACCCATTGCTGGACGGGCTGCTATGATAATAAGGTCAGAGTTCTGCCATCCGGAGGTGAGTTTATCAAGAGCATGGAATCCGGTTTCAAGGCCGCTTAGGCCCGATGTGCGGTTTGCAGCCGACTGAATCTGTTCTATGGCTTGCCCTATTATAGGGTCAATCTGCGTTACATCCTTCTTCACATTGCGCTGTGATATTTCAAACAGACGGCCCTCGGCTTCCTGCATAAGATCGTCAACATCGTTGCTTTCATCAAAAGCCTTGCGTTCTATGTCCGCAGCAAAAGTTATCAACTCCCTGGCAAGATATTTCTGGGCAACGATACGTGCGTGATACTCCGCATGTGCTCCCGATGCCACACGAGATGTGAGCTCAGATACAAAAACCGGCCCTCCCACCTCGTCAAGCGTACCATTAAGACGCAATTGCTCCGTGACGGTGAGCATATCGATGGGTTGCTGCGATGCTCCGAGGGTCTGAATAGCCTCGTAAATTTTACGATTGGCAGGCTCGTAGAAACTTTCGGCTTTTAAGATGTCACATACCGATGTATAGGCATCTTTCTCAAGCATCAAGGCTCCAAGAACAGCTTCCTCAAGCTCTGTGTCACGCGGAAGCTGACGACCACCGTAGTCATATAATTGTCCGGACTGCCGACCCGACTGTCGGCCCGGGGTATTTGTTCGCTCCATTATTATATTGAACTTACTTGTTTTATTAACTTCTTTGTTGCTTTTGCAAATTTAATTATAAAATTCCGTAACTTCGCATCAAAATTATCTACATGGTCACATTTCCACTGTCAAAAATTAATCTTGGTTTAAACATTGTAAGACGTAGAACCGACGGATACCATGATCTGCAAACAATATTTATCCCTGTAGGCTGGAGTGATGTTCTTGAAGTAGTTCCGGCATCAGGAGCCGAAACCACACTGCATCTGACAGGTAATTCATGCAATTGTCCTACGGAGAAAAACCTTGTAATGAAAGCCCTCAGGGCTGTTGAAAACTTTTGCGAAAAACTACCCCCGGTCGATATCTACCTGCACAAGACAGTTCCCGATGGCGCAGGGCTTGGGGGCGGTTCTGCCGATGCAGCTGCAATGGTGGAAACACTTAACAATATGTTCAATCTTGGCCTTACAAGAAAGGTTATGTCTGAAATCTGTGCGAAGATCGGCGCAGACTGTCCATTCTTTATATATAGGTGTCCAATGGTTGCCCAAGGAATCGGTACTGAGATGGAACAAATTGAAATTCCTGCCCTGAGAGGCCTTGGAATTATCATAGCGAAACCACAGGAAAGCGTTTCCACAGCCGAAGCTTACTTCGGAGCAAATCCTACGCAACGAGAGTTGGACTTTGCCGATATGGCGCAGTTGCCAATTAGAAAATGGAAGGATAATTTTTTCAACAGTTTTGAAGAATCCGTTTTTCCCGCACACCCGCATATAAGGGCCATAAAGGAATATTTCTACTCTACAGGGGCTGTATATGCATCCATGTCCGGCTCCGGCTCAGCAGTCTACGGCTTGTATGAAGGTGCCATTTTGGCAGACTGCAACGCGCCCGCGCTTGAAGGCTCTGTGATATGGAGCGGTGTCCTTCAGTGAATGAACGTTATAGACCGAAATTTGTTATGAATATAGACAAAAAAGGATGCCTGAAAAAGTTTGGCAAAATTTTTGTTATGTAAATATGTGTAACTAATTATCGATTTCAATATGTCAAAGAAAAATAGACCGGACGAAGATAAAGTCAATCAGGAAATAAACATTGAAAACCCCGAAGGCAATATAATTGATGACATAGGTGCAGCGGCTGACGAGGAAGAATCTTCCGAACAGATTGAGCAGGATGAGATGAATGAAATTGACTCTCTCACTAAGCAGTTGGCTGAGGCAAACACGAAACTTGAAAAAGAAAAAAAAGAGTATATGTTCCTTATGGCTGAGTTTGACAATTTCCGCAAACGTAGCATCAAGGAGAAAGGCGAGATAATAAAGAACGCCTCAGAAAATGTGCTCAAGGGCCTCCTACCCATTGTTGATGATTTCGAACGCGGATTAGCAGCGATAAAGGAAAGCGAGGATGCCGAGGCTGTGAAAGAAGGCATGACGCTGATTTACAATAAGCTGGTCAAGTTCCTTGAACAAAATCAGGTAAAGTCCATTGAAAGCAACGGTAAGGACTTTGACCCTGAGCTCCACGAAGCAATCGCCATGGTTCCTGTTGAAGACGAAGCCATGAAAGGCAAAGTAATAGACACACCCACTAAAGGCTATACAATAAATGATAAGGTCCTCCGCTACGCCAAGGTGGCTGTAGGTCAGTAATCACATAGACTTATGGACAAGAAACGAGACTATTATGAGGTGCTTGGTGTCAGCAAGACAGCCACACCTGACGAACTGAAGAAAGCCTACCGCAAACTGGCAATAAAATACCACCCTGACAAAAATCCCGGCGATAAGGAAGCTGAGGAGAAATTCAAGGAGGCGGCAGAGGCATACGATGTACTGTCGAATCCGGAAAAACGTCAGAAATACGATCAATTCGGTCACTCGATGGGTCCGCAAGGATTCCCGGGAGCTGATGGTGGCGGATTTGGGTTCTCGGCCGGTGGCATGAGCATGGAGGATATATTCTCGGCTTTCGGCGACATTTTCGGCGGACATTCCGGGTTCTCGGACTTCGGAAACTTTGGATCAGCTACCGGAGGACGGCGTCCTCGCCAGCGACAGCGCAGAGGTGATGACCTGAGAGTAACGCTAAAACTCTCGCTTGAGGACATTGCGAAAGGTGTGCATAAAACTCTAAAACTCAAATCCTACTGCAAGGATGAGCATTGCAACGGAACCGGAGCTAAGAACGGTTCATCATTCACAACATGCCCCACATGTAACGGAACCGGTGTTGTGGAGCGTGTTCAGCAAACCATGTTTGGCCCGCAGCGCGCAGCCTCCGTCTGCCCTCAGTGTAACGGCGAAGGCAAGATAATCAGTGAGAAATGTCAATATTGCAACGGCACCGGAGTTGAACACAAAGATCAGGTTGTTTCATTTGACATTCCTGCCGGTGTTACTGACGGAATGGTCCTCACCGTTAAGGGCAAAGGCAATGCCCCTATGCATGGCGGCATTAATGGTGATTTGCTTGTGGTAATTGAGGAGATTCCTCATCCCGAACTGATTCGTGACGGCAATGATGTTGTATATAATCTGATGCTCGACTTCGCAACAGCCGCGCTCGGTGGTTCGGCCGAAGTGCCCACTATATCCGGACGTGCACGACTTAAGATTGCTCCCGGAACGCAACCGGGCAAAATCCTCCGACTGCGAGGTAAGGGACTCCCCTCCTACGATGGATACGGCACCGGTGACGAACTTGTCAATGTCATGGTATATGTTCCCGAATCGCTGACCGATGAAGAGAAGAAAACAATTGAACAACTGCAGGGCAAACCAAACATGACACCATCCGAGTCAACTAAAAAAAGCATATTCAGCCGTTTACGCCATATATTTGACTAACAGACAAATGGCAAATCCTGACATTTAAAACAATTTAAGGATTAGAAAACTAATTTAGAACAAAACCCGCATAGCAAGCGTTTCACTAAGGTATCAGTTGAATTTTAAATTCATCAAGCCTTATGAAACGCTTAATATTTACCCTTACAGCCGTGTCAGCAATAAGTCTGACATCGTTAGCACAATTTCCCGAAGGGGAAACGAAGAGCCTCGTCGACCAGATGCACGACTCTATCCTTAACTCTCACAAGATTATCTTGATTGACAATAACAAAGAAGCCGGTTATGGTCAGCAATATAATGACTCCATAAGAAAAGTCATAGATAAATTCTATTATGACCAGTTCCGTCACTTCTCTGATCCGGAAGCACCTTATTTCTTGTTTCTAAGCAGGGACTCAAATCTGGCCATGGGTATTGGCGGTTCAGTAAGAATGCGAGGATATTTTGATTGGGGAGGAGCCATTCCGTCACCGGCATTTACCCCATACCTGATTCCGATGACTACAAATCCGACCCAGAAGCGCGATTTCGCAACTACACCGGCCGGTACATGTCTGTTTTTCAGAGTTATCGGCCGAAACAAAACGCTCGGTGACTACTCTCTCTACATTGAGGCAAACTTCAACGGATACAATTCCCGTGACTTCCACCTGAAAAAAGCCTACGCAACAATCAACGACTTTACAATCGGATATGCCAGTTCTACATTCAGCGATCCGGCAGCCGTGCCACCAACAGTTGACTCTCAGGGGCCGACTGATAAGCTCGCAAGAACTTCCGTACTTGTCCGATGGATGCCCCGTGTAAAGACTAACTGGGTATTTGCAGTGTCCGCCGAAACACCTTCAACCTATATCGCAGCAGATAACACTGATACAGAAAAGGTGGACGAATGGATACCCGATGGCGCAGCATTCGTTCAATATGAATGGGGACGTACATCTCATGTCCGTCTGGCCGGAATTGTCCGCTCTCTATCCTATCGCGACATGACAGAAGCGAAGAATCATTATCTTACCGGCTGGGGTATGCAGCTCAGCACTGTGTTCCATCCTTTTTTGCCGGTTACAGTCTACGGAACTGCCAATTACGGACACGGGTATGCCGGAATGGGAGGCGACCTACTTGCAGGCAACTACGACCTTGTAGGCAATCCGAACAAACCGGGCGACATGTATGCACCCGCATCCTACGGATGGAACATCGCTCTTCAATATAATTTTAAGCCGAATCTGTTCGTGAGCGGCTCTTTCAGCCAGACAAGGTACCTGCCATCCCAAACCGTGTCACCCTCAGAATATCGCTACGGACTGTTTGCCGATGTGAACATTTTCTGGAATTTGACTGAACGCATTCAATGTGCAGCCGAATTCGATTTGGGCAAGCGAAAAGATTTCAGCGGAGAAAGCCGCTGGGCAAAACGCATAGGCGCTCTTGTTCAATTCTCATTCTGACCGCCTCAAAATTCAAAGAATCGCCAGAATTTTGACGGATGATTGCTTTGTTGTATCTTTGCAATCGTCTATGGTCAACTTCAACAAAATATTATCGGCAATTATCACCGTCATCCTGACGGCCACCATGCCTATTGCCGCCACATCTCAGCATCGGCTGCCCGAGGTAACAACCAAAACCCTTGGACAGCCGGCTGATAATGTTAGCGTAGATCTCAACTCCAGATATGACTGGCATGGGATGGTATCGGAAGGAAGAATTCCTGTAGCGTTAAATGGCCAATATGGCTTTACCGATGCAACAGGCAATGAGGTTATTCCTACAATATATCAATACGTTTCGGATTTCTATAACGGCGAGGCGACAGTGATGCTTAACGATTGCTATGGCAGAATTAACGCAGAAGGCATACCCGTTATTCCTATAAAATATATTGACCTTTTAGGCCCGGCTGAAAATTTTTACGCCGCAAAAACCTCTGAAGGATGGGGATACATTGACCGTCATGGACAAAAACTCACTGAATTCAAATATGATGATGCCACCCCATTTGTTTCAGGCATCGGAATAGTGAAAATCGGAAACCATGTCGGGGCTATTGACCGAGCAGGCAATGAAATTATTCCTGTTGTATTCGATAACATTTCCGTGGATTCCATAGGTGTGCCGGTTTCCGTTACTCTGCACGGGCGGCGCACATCAATTGACGAACATCTGAACATTGACTTCTCGGAAATATATGATAACATAGGCCAATATGGAGAACTTGGTCAACCGGATTTAGCTCTTGTAAGACTAAACAATAAATACGGGCTAATCAACAGACTCTATAAGGAAGTGACCCCGATAAAATACACTCGCATATTTTCTTTTTGCGATGGCTTGGCTCGAACGCAAAGCAATGACGGTTTTAATTATATAACGCCGGATGGTACTGAACTACTTTCCGAGCCGCTTAAGGATGCCAAGGATTTCTTCGGCGACTATGCTCTTGTGTCTCGAGGGAATAAATCCGGAGTAATTGACCGGCAAGGAAACATACAGGATGTTGATTTCACCGGTGATATTGGTATCATCAAACGCAATAGTAAACTGGCCATAATATCCACCGGCGGTGTGCCGATTAATGACCTGTTATACGATAAAATATACCCGTTTGTCAATAATCGTGCCATAGTACTGCGTTCAGGTAACTACGGCTTTATAGATACTGATGGATATGAGGTAGTGAAACCTGTCTACAATGAAGTCCATGACTTTGAAAACGGATCAGCACGAGTAAGGCTCGGAGAAAACTGGGGCCTTATTGCCGAAAGCGGTGAATATCTCGCATCGCCGGTCTATCAGATAATGGAACCGTTCGTCGACGGACTGTCGCTCGTTGAAAAATCGCATCTGTTCGGCTACATAGGCCACGATGGGCAGGAAAAAGTCCATACAACTTACGACAGTATTTCGGATTTCGAAGAGTCAGGCTACGCTCGAACCCTAAAGAATGGAAAACGCGGGCTTGTTGATAAATCAGGACATGAGTCAGTGGTATCCACCTACGATTACATGGGGCCGTACAGAGATGGCCTATATGCGGTTGGACTTGATGGGAAATACGGTTATATAGACCCAGCGGGCAAAATTGTGATTAAACTCAAATATGACAATGCACTACCCTTCGTCAGCGGACTCGGAGCCGTATGCAAAAAAGACCGCTGGGGGGCTATTGACGTGACCGGACGAACAATCATTCCCATAAAATATGATCCTATTGAAGATCTTTCGAGAGAAACAATCACAGTCAATAAAAAAGACGAAGTGACAACCTATAACCGCCAAGGGAAAAAGCTTTAACCGCGTGAGCAAAATTTGCTTAATTGCAAATCATTAATTATCTTTGTGGAAAATATCACATCTACAAATATGGAAATAAAAGGAAAAATCATAGTTGCCCTTCCGGAGATGTCAGGAGTCTCCAAGAGCGGAAACAATTGGAAAAAAAGAGAATACGTTCTTGAAACTCAAGAGACCTATCCCCGCAAAGTGCATTTTGACTTCTTCGGAGATCGCGCCGACCAATATCCACTCTCTGTAGGAGATGAAATTACCCTAAGCTTTGACATAGAGAGCCGGGAATATAACGGACGCTGGTTCACCAGCATACGTGGATGGAAAGCTGAAAAGGCTACCGCACAGAATCCGACTCAGACATATCAGAACATGCCCGATATGCCTCCGGCTCCTGCTTTTGATCCGCTACAGTCAGCAGGAGGTGGCGACGAGGATCTCCCCTTCTGAAAAACAACCGTCATACCAACAGGATTGCTCTATTCATCAGCCCAGGCTCAATAGAGCATTCTTTGTTTCAATACACCAACTAAACACAGTTAAATCAACCCCATGAAAAAATCCATTACCGCACTACTTTTAGTCCTCTCAATAATGGGCAATGCCGCGGCCTATACACCAACTCCTGAGAACCTTCAGGCCCGTAAAGAATTTGCCGACAATGGGTTCGGCGTATTCATCCACTGGGGCATATACAGTATGTTCGCTCAAGGCGAATGGTATCTGCAGAGTGGAATTTCACAAAATGAGTACAAGAAAGCGGCTTCAGCATTCTATCCGGCCAATTTCAACGCCGATGAATGGGCTAGCGTCATCAAAGATGCAGGAGCAAAATACATCTGCTTCACATCTCGCCATCACGATGGATTTTCAATGTGGGCCACGTCACAATCTGACTATAACATTGTGGATGCCACGCCTTTCAAACGTGACATAATCAAGGAACTTGCTGATGCTTGTCACAAACACGGAATAAAACTTCACTTCTACTACTCCCACATTGACTGGGGGCGCGAAGATTATCCCAAGGGACGCACCGGACTTAAAACCGGAGTGGCACGCGATAAGGAAAACTGGCCGCAATATTACGATTTCATGAACGCCCAACTCAAGGAATTGCTGACAAACTACGGTGAAATAGGAGCTATATGGTTTGATGGCTTATGGGACCACGACTCGGACAGCATACCTTTTGAATGGCAACTTGACAACCAGTATGCCATGATTCATGAACTTCAGCCGGCATGTCTGATAGGAAACAACCACCATCTGACACCATTTCCCGGCGAGGACATACAGATTTTCGAGCGCGATCTTCCCGGAGAGAACAAGGCCGGCCTTTCAGGACAGGAGATTTCAAAGCTCCCTCTTGAAACATGTGAGACAATGAACGGGATGTGGGGATACAAGGTTGCTGACCAGAACTACAAGGATACCCGCACATTGATACACCTTCTGGTGAAAGCCGCCGGTATGGGTGCCAACCTATTGATGAACGTCGGGCCACAACCCAACGGCGAACTTCCGGCCACAGCTCTTGCACGATTTAAAGAAATCGGAGAATGGATGCGCACTTATGGCGAAACATTCTACGCCACCGAAGCGGGCGACATACCCGCACAGCAATGGGGAACCACAACCCGTAAGGGGAATAAACTGTTTGTCCACGTTTTCAACGCTGAAAACAGTGAAATAGAACTCTCGTTAAACTGCAAGGTGAAAAGTGCCAAATTATTCATTGACAAAACTCCGGTAAAATACAGTACAAACAGGGCGGAGTGACGCTGCATCTCGGAGAAATTCCTGATGTAATTGACCACGTGATTGAACTTGAAACAAAATAGAAATGAAGAAGAAACTTGAGATATGCTGCGGCGACATTGAGAGCGTGCGTGCAGCCCTTGATGGAGGTGCGGACCGCGTTGAATTATGTAGCGGACTGGAAGCCGGAGGATTGACTCCTTCAATTGGCCTTATCCGGGCTGCAGTAGCAATGAAAAAAGATTCCAAAATGCTTGTTCATGTCCTCATAAGGCCACGAGAAGGCGATTTCCTTTATACCGATGAGGAGGTTGACATAATGATTGATGATATTGATGCAGCCCGTCAAGCCGGAGCCGATGGCGTTGTGATTGGAGCGTTACTCCCTGATGGATCAATTGACATGCAGGCATGCCGCCGGATGATAGAACACGCTATTGGCATGAATATAACTTTCCACCGTGCATTTGACCTTTGTTGCAATGCCGAAAAAGCACTTGAAGATATAATCAGCCTTGGGTGTAACCGGATTCTGACATCCGGACAAGCGCCAACCGCGGCTAAAGGGGTGGAGACACTCGCACACCTTAACAAATTGGCTAATGGACAAATTATTCTACTTGCAGGGAGTGGTGTTAATCCCTCCAATGCCAGCGAAATACTTGAAAAAAGCGGAGTCCGGGAGCTTCACGCATCAGCCCGCAGCACCTGTCCCAGCAAAATGGAATATCGCAACGAAGGAGTGTCAATGGGTTCTCCCGACAGCGATGAATATTCACGTAAGACAACCAACCAAGCAATTGTCAGACAGTTAGCAAACATACTCTAAACCATCAATAATGAAAATACGAATCCTATCAATCCTGGTTTCCCTATTAGCCGTCAGCAGCATGTCGGCTCAGGACCTGAAGCAGAAAAGCATGGACATGTTGTACAAGTACATGCCCAAAGCTGATTCTGCAAATTATTCACGCGAATATTTCAGCCACAATGTTGATATGTCGCTCAAAGCCCGTGAAGAGATGCCTTGGGGCAAAACCGTTCCTGAAAAAGAATTTCTTCACTTTGTTGTTCCTCTGAGAATAAACAATGAATACCTTGACGAACACCGCGATGTTTTCTATAACGAGCTGAAAGATCGCGTGAAAGGCATGTCAATGAAAGAAGCCATCATGGAAATCAACCATTGGTGCCATGAAAAAGTAACCTACCAGCCGTCTGACAGCCGTACACATTCCCCGCTGGCATCTGTCAGTTCAGCCATAGGCCGTTGCGGCGAGGAATCAACCTTTGGCGTGGCTGCGCTCCGAACCATGGGTATTCCGGCCCGTCAGGTATATACCCCCCGATGGGCTCACACTGACGATAATCATGCATGGGTTGAGGCATGGGCCGATGGAGAATGGTATTTCCTCGGAGCATGTGAACCCGAACCCGTCCTTAACCTTGGATGGTTCAATGGCCCGGCATCGCGAGGCATGCTCATGCACGCTCGGGTTTTCGGCCCATACAAAGGCGATGAAGAGATTCTTTCAACAGCCGATGGTATAACGGATATTAATGTCACGGATCATTATGCACCGGTCGACACCATTCGCGTAAAAGTTATTGATGCCAAGGGACAGCCCGTGAAGGATGCCGATGTTAGCTTCCGTGTATATAACTACTCGGAGTTCTACCCCATTGCCACAAAAAAGACTGACAGCCAAGGCAACACATCTGTTGTGGCCGGACTCGGTGATCTTCTTGTATGGGTTACTGATGGTAAAACATTTACATTCGACAAATTCCATGTAGGACGTGACCGAAACGTCACCCTTACACTTGACCCGGCAAAACAAAAATCCCTGCGACGTATTGATCTTGATGTGATACCCCCTGTCGCCGGCGAAATAGCGGTTCAAGTGACACCTGAGATGCGTGCTGAAAACGACCGCAGATTTGCTATTGAGGATTCAATACGCAACGCATACATGGCAACATTCGTTAAGGCGGTCCCCGGTGATGAAATTTCTGAAATTCTTGCTAAATCCAGAGGAAATCACGAGACTATAAGCAAATTCCTCGCGAAGAATAATAACAGTCCAAAAGCAATAGCCTTGCTCAAATCGCTGACCAACAAAGACCTCACAGACGTGACAATGGATGTTCTCGATGACCACTTCGCAACTCCGGACATGGACATCGACAGCAAACTTTATGCCCGCTATGTCATGTCTCCGCGTATGGCTTCGGAACAGCTTACTCCATTCCGTAGCTTTTTCACGAAGACAATTCCGTCCAAAGACCAGAAAACCTATCGCGAGAATCCCGCTAAATGGGCTGATTGGGTTAACGAAAACATTGACGGAAGTGTGGTTTGGTATCCGGAAGTACTCAACATGAATCCCGTTGAAGTATGGAGCAACCGCAGCACATCAGCAATATCACGCGACTTATTCTTCGTTGCTGCGGCCCGCTCAATGGGCATCCCTGCGCGCATTGATCCCGTCACCGGCAATCCTCAGTGGGCCAACAAATATGGTAAATGGCAAGACACTCCATTCTACAAACAAGCTCCAGGACAAGGACAAGTCAACGAACGCTATAAGCTGACTCTTGATTACACTCCCAGCAAAACAGTAGAAGATCCGCAGTACTATTCTCACTTCACAATCTCAAAGATTGTTGACGGAGAGCCCAAACTATTGGAATTCCCGGAATTCCAGCCCTGGAGCAAGTCATTCAAAAATGGAGAAGAGCTTGAACCGGGTCTGTATATGCTAACATCCGGACAGCGTCTCGCTAATGGAGGCGTACTCGCACACGTTGACTTCATTGACCTCACAAATGGCGACCAACACGATACTCTAACCGTTCGCTCTGACAACACCCAGATTCAGATTATCGGCTCATTCAACGCCGAAAACAAATTCACCCCGGCCGGAAGCAATACTGAAAAGTCAATTCTTGCAGCTACAGGTCGCGGTTACTTCGTGGTTGCCCTCGTCAAACCGGGTCATGAACCATCCAACCATGCCCTTCGCGATATAGGAGCTCTCAAGGATAAGCTGGAAGACAATGGTACTCCAATAGTAATCCTGACTGAGGACGAAGGATCGCTCGCAAAGGAAGATAAAGATATTATAGACGCTCTTCCCTCCACTGCAATACTTGGATATGATTCCACCGGCGAAATAGGGAAAGCGCTCCATGAAATAGCCGACTCAAACGATATGCCTGTAATCATAATCGGTGACACATTCAACCGCGTTGTATTCGAGCTCTCAGGCTATACCATCGGCCTTGGACAGAAACTACTCGACACTCTCATCCGCCTTGAATAATCCACAATAATTATCACTAAATCCCGGAATCAGACACACATGGATTCCGGGATTTTTTTATTTCGTGAAATTGAAGTACCTTTGTGCGTATTTAGATTACTCTATTAATGAGGTTCGACGAATTTGATTTTAACTACGACGTCCTTGACGCACTTGACGCAATGCACTTTGAAGAGTGCACGCCTATACAGGAGAAAGCCATTCCCGCAGCACTTGAAGGAAATGACCTTATAGCAGTGGCACAGACCGGAACTGGGAAAACCGCTGCATATCTTTTACCGGTACTTAGCGAACTCGCTGATGGGCACTATCCGGCGGATGCAATAAATTGCATTGTTATGGCCCCTACCCGTGAGCTTGCCATGCAGATTGACAATCAGCTTGAAGGTTTCGGATACTTTGTATCAGTCAGTTCATTGCCGATTTACGGAGGAACGGATGGCGCCACATTTGCCCGACAGCAGAAGGGATTGAAAATGGGTGCGGATGTGGTAATCGCCACTCCGGGACGACTCTTAGCTCACCTTCAGATGGGCTACGTTGACCTTTCACGAGTATCATTTTTTATTCTGGATGAGGCCGACCGCATGCTCGACATGGGCTTCTATGATGACATAATGCAGATTGTCAAGAATCTGCCGGAGGATAGGCAGACTCTGATGTTTTCCGCAACAATGCCCCCGAAAATTCAGCAACTCGCAAAAACAATTCTCCATAAACCGGTGGAAATCAAGATTGCCGTATCTAAGCCTGCCGATAAAATACATCAACGCGTGGCGTTCTGCTATGAACCAGCCAAAACGGAAACTCTCAAAAAAATCCTCAAAGAAACAGCGGCCAAAAGAGTTATTGTATTCGCCTCATCGAAGCTAAAAGTGAAAGATTTGTCACGCGACCTTCGGAAATCGGGCCTTAAAATAGGCGAAATGCACTCCGATCTTGAACAGTCGAAGCGCGATGCTGTGATGCATGACTTCAAAAACGGCACCATAGATATTCTCGTAGCTACAGACATAGTGGCCAGAGGGATAGACATTGACGACATTTCAATGGTTGTGAACTACGATGTGCCACATGATGCTGAGGACTACGTACATCGTATCGGCCGTACAGCACGTGCGGATGCTGACGGCGAAGCTCTTACTTTTGTCAGTGATCGTGACCGTCGCCGCTGGGCAGGCATAGAACGATTTCTTGGCAAACGCATAGAACGCCTTGATTTGGGAACGGAACAATCCGATGGAGGGTCACAGGAAAAACGACAATCTGCCTCGGAAAACAAATCCCACGTACGTGGCAGGGGCAGAAGAAAACCACAAAGCAAAAAACGTTCAGTGCAGTCTACTACCCAAACTCCGTCAAAAACAGACAAACCCGGGCGTAAACCATATCGCCGCCGTCGCAATAAAAACACCAAAGAGGGAGGTTCAAACGCCTCAGCACAGACACCTGCACCGGCTGAATAATCGAGTAGGTAACCGAATATCTCCAAAATTTGGCTATTAGAATTATTATTGCTACATTTGCCGTAGCACGACAAAGGGGTGCCAATCGAGACTTAATCTCAGGCTGAGACTATACCCTTGGAACCTGAAACGGTTAATTCCGGCGCAGGGATTGTTTGTAATCATCGTACTCTCCAACAAGAGATTTCAAAGTATCCTTCCCCTACATGTCGCTGCCTATTTGATCATAAACGAACGCGACATGAAACGCTACGTACCAGTTTTATCTATTGCCGGGTCAGACTCTTCAGGGGGAGCAGGCATTCAGGCTGACATTAAAACCATATCGGCTATCGGCTGCTATGCCATGACCGCGATAACCTCGCTGACTGCACAGAACACAACCGGCGTAAGCATGATTGAAGGCATCAGCCCGAGGATGGTGAAAGCCCAGATTGAAATGATATGGAATGACATTCCACCGCTCGCAGTCAAGACCGGGATGCTTTTCAACAAGGAAATAGTTGAAACCATAGCGTCAGAACTTCAGGCGCGATCGGCTTCCAATGTTGTCGTTGATCCGGTGATGGTTTCAACTTCCGGATCGTTATTACTTGAGCGCGATGCTATTGACGCCGTAAGGGATAAGTTGTTCCCTATTTCCACTCTGATCACTCCGAACGTAATGGAGGCCCGTGAGCTTACCGGAGAAACCGATGCGAAATTGCAGATTCGCAGATTCCGCGAAATGGGATGCCAAAACATACTTCTTAAGGGGGGTGACAGTGCACGTAGCGATGTAAAGATTGACTTACTTGCTCTTTACGGAGAAGAGGATTTAATAACCCTACGTGCCGATGCGGTAAACACCCCTAATACCCACGGAACCGGATGCACACTCTCGTCCGCCATAGCATCATACCTTGCGCTTGGATTTGACGTTGAGGAAGCCGTCACCAGAGGGAAAATTTACATAACCCATGCGATAAATGCAGGAGCAAAAGTTGTTACAGGTCATGGACATGGCCCCGTGAATCATCTCTTCGCTCCCCGCCACATGAAATACATCATAACCAAATCAAAATGGAAATAAAAGTTAACTCCAAAGCCGTAGAAGTAACAGACGGCGCAAACCTCATTGAAGTCCTTAAAGTCAATAACATCGAGCCCAAAGGTATTGCTGTAGCCGTAAACGGAGCGGTTGTTCCCAAAACCGAATATGGCAACCTTGTCATAAATCCAGGCGATGATATAATCATCATAAAGGCATTCTACGGTGGATAAACAGTTGATAAAGATTGCCATAACGCCGGAGGAAATAAAGGATTTTGAGCCGCGCATGATATGCGACATTATTGATGCCGGATGGGACATGGTCCACTTGCGTCATCCCGATGCCACATTCCGCGACATGCGCAATCTAATTGAGGCTATTCCTCAACATTATCATCGAAAATTAAGGCTCCACGGCCACTTCGAACTGCTTAACAGTTTCAATCTTGGCGGAATCCATTTGAACCGCAGATGTCCATCGGTCCCGACCTACTATAACGGCCCACACAGCCGTTCATGCCACGATCTTGATGAACTTAAGAATCGCGAAGACTGTGACTACGTAACCCTTTCTCCGATATTCGACAGCATCTCCAAGACCGGCTACAAAGCCGCATTTGACAAAAAAATTCTGGAACGAATTGACAAAACGGGATCTTCAGGTGTTAAGATTAATGTAATAGCCCTCGGTGGTGTTACCCCTGATAAAATCAGCGAGCTCAACACTCTGGATTTCGACGGTTTTGCCGTTCTCGGTTCCTTGACAGCCGCTGATAATATTGAGGACTTCACCGCAAGGTTGAATGAATTCACCAATGCAATCAATAACTTATAATTATGTTACAATTCATAACTCATAATTCCGACAAATATTCGATAGCCGAAGAAGTTCAGATGGCCATTGAAGGCGGATGCCGCTGGATACAGCTGCGAATGAAAAACGCCACTGATCAAGAAGTTAAAGAAACAGCTCTGGAACTTATGGATATGTGTCGCGAACATGATGCATTTCTGATAATAGATGACCGTGTCAATGTGGTCAATGATTTGAAAGTATCCGGTGTTCACCTCGGCAAAGACGACATGAATCCAATGGAGGCTCGTGAACTGTTAGGGCCAAATGCCATAATAGGAGTCACAGCCAATACTGCAGAGGATATAATCGCATACAAAGGCAAAGATGTTGACTACGTAGGCCTTGGCCCGTTTCGATACACCACAACGAAAGAAAAGCTTTCGCCTGTTTTGGGTGTTGAAGGCTATGAACAAATAGTTAAACAGGTTCGCGATGCCGGAGTAGATCTCCCTATAGTCGCAATCGGAGGAATCACCCTCGAGGATGTAGAGCCACTGATGAAAACGGGAGTCAACGGTATTGCAGTTTCCGGTGCTATAATCAATGCTCCCGACCCAATGCTCTACACATCCAAAATTATGGAAAAACTCCTTGGAATCACACCTCAGGAAGTAAAAGAAGCGGACAGCTGAATCCCGCTATCGTCGAAAACGCTTACATGAACCAATCACAAATTAAAAATGAAAGATATACTGACTATAGGAGGGCGTGACTTCACGTCGCGCCTCTTTGTGGGCACAGGCAAATTCTCATCCAATAAACTTATGCTGGAATCTATTCTTGCATCCGGATCTGAGATGATAACCGTGGCCATGAAACGCATTGACATGCAAAATGAAGAGGAGGACGACATGCTTCACCATATCAACCGCGAACATGTACAGTTCCTTCCTAACACATCGGGCGTACGCAATGCAAAAGAAGCCGTGATGGCAGCCCGACTTGCCCGCGACTGCTTCGGAACAGATTTCATCAAACTTGAAATACACCCCGATCCCAAATATCTGCTACCCGACCCCATAGAGACGTTGGCTGCTACTGAACAACTCGCAAAGGATGGTTTCCACGTACTCCCCTACATCCAGGCCGACCCCGTCCTATGCAAACGACTTGAGGAAGTGGGCACTGCAGCCGTGATGCCCTTAGGTGCACCTATTGGAACAAATAAAGGCCTTAAAACCCGTGACCTTCTTGAAATAATCATCGCCGAGAGCCGTGTGCCGGTGGTGATTGACGCCGGACTAGGTGCTCCTTCACATGCAGCCGATGCAATGGAGATGGGTGCCGATGCCGTGCTTGTCAACACTGCTATCGCCGTAGCCAACAATCCGGTTGAGATGGCTGTGGCATTCAAACTTGCAGTAGAAGCCGGCCGAAAAGGATATCTTGCCGGACTCGGAGCCGTCAGCAACTTTGCTCAGGCAACCAGTCCGCTAACTTCATTTCTTGACTAAAACAGAACGCAATGGAAATAGAAAACATAAATGTCAATAGCTATCCCTCATCTGAAAAAATTTATGTTGAGGGGAAACTACATCCCATTAAAGTAGCTATGAGGCGGATCAACCTCACGCCTACTGTAACCGTTGTCAACAACGAAAAGATAACTAAAGAGAACGCGCCGGTAACTGTTTATGACACAAGCGGTGTGTACACTGATCCTGACGTTACCATTGACATAAACAAGGGTTTACCGCGTACACGCGAACAGTGGATAGCCAACCGTGATGATCTTGAGCAGCTCCCGTCTATCACATCCGAATATGGCAGAATGCGTGAGGCCAATAAGTCTCTTGATGCGATTCGGTTTGCACACCGATACGCGCCTCGCAGAGCCAAGAAAGGCAAAGCGATTACGCAGATGGCTCTTGCTCGGCAAGGTGTCATAACTCCGGAGATGGAGTACGTGGCCATACGCGAGAACAACAATAATGAGGTCTTAGGGATAGAAAGCCACATTACTCCGGAATTCGTCCGCCAGGAAATAGCAGCAGGACGCGCTGTACTGCCGGCGAATATCAACCATCCTGAAGCCGAGCCTATGATTATCGGACGTAATTTCTTAGTAAAACTTAATACCAATATCGGCAATTCAGCCCTATCCTCCGGTATTGAAGAGGAGGTAAGCAAGGCCGTGTGGAGCTGCTACTGGGGTGGCGACACACTAATGGATCTATCTACCGGCGACAACATACATGAGACCCGCGAATGGATAATCCGCAACTGCCCGGTTCCCGTTGGAACTGTTCCCGTCTATCAGGCTCTTGAAAAAGTCAACGGAAAGATAGAAGATTTGACATGGGAAATATATCGCGACACACTTATAGAGCAGGCCGAACAGGGTGTTGACTACTTTACCATTCACGCTGGAGCGCTGAAAGCTCACGCAGGAATGGTTGGCGAACGACTTACCGGAATAGTTTCACGAGGCGGCTCAATCATGACAAGCTGGGCCGTGATGCACAATCAAGAAAACTTCCTCTATACTCACTTTGACGAAATATGCGAGATTCTCGCGCAATATGACGTGGCTGTGTCACTTGGCGACGGCCTACGTCCAGGCTCAATCCACGACGCGAATGACCGCTCTCAATTCCTTGAATTGGACGTGCTTGGCGAATTGACCGAAATTGCATGGCGTCACAATGTACAGGTTCTTATTGAAGGCCCCGGACACGTTCCCATGCAGAAAATCCGTGAAAACATGGATCGCGAGCTGGATAAATGTCATGAAGCCCCATTCTATACCCTTGGCCCGTTGACCACCGACATAGCTCCCGGCTACGACCACATAACATCCGCTATTGGCGCGGCCCAGATTGCATGGATGGGCACAGCAATGATTTGCTACGTAACGCCCAAGGAACATCTTGCGCTTCCTAACCTTGAAGACGTGCGCAACGGCGTGATTACCTACAAGATAGCAGCTCATGCCGCAGATCTCGCCAAGGGACACCCGGGTGCTCAGGTCCGGGATGATGCATTGAGCAAGGCCCGCTTTGAATTCCGTTGGAAGGACCAGTTCAACCTATCACTTGACCCGGCCAGAGCTCGCCAGTACTATGTTGAAAGTCACAAATCCGATGACCATTTCTGCACCATGTGCGGGCCAAATTTTTGTGCTATGCGAATTACCCGGAAGTTGGTTGAAGATTGCGAAGTAACCAATTAGAAGCGAAACAATGTTTTACGATGAACTACAACACATCTCCTGGGATGACACGACACGGGAGATTGCTTCCAAAACTGCACGCGATGTCGAGATTGCTCTTTCAAAAGAGCATCTTGACATTTCCGACTTCATGGCACTTATATCTCCGGCAGCGGCATCTTATCTTGAGCCGATGGCCAGGCTATCCCACCGATACACACTTGAAAGATTCGGAAAAACCATATCAATGTACATACCCATGTACGTTTCAAACGCATGCACTAACGCATGTGTGTACTGCGGGTTCAATCATGCCAATCCATTCGAGCGCATAACCCTGACTCTTGATCAGGTAAAGGCCGAATGTGAAGCTATCCGTAAGTTGGGACCTTTTGAAAATCTGTTGATAGTGTCAGGTGAATTTCCTTCACAGAACGGAGTGGAGTATCTTGAAAAAGTCCTTCATGTGGCACGTCCATATTTCAACAATCTGACCATAGAGGTCATGCCCATGAAAGAGCGTGATTATTATCGGTTGACACAGAGCGGTCTGAACGGAGTGGTCTGTTTTCAAGAGACATATCACGAAGATGCCTACAAAACCTATCATCCCCGCGGAATGAAATCAATATTTCAATGGAGAGTCAACGGATTTGACCGCATGGGAATGGCCGGAGTACACAAGATTGGTATGGGAGTACTGATTGGGCTAGAGGATTGGCGCACTGATGTGACAATGATGGCCAGGCACCTTCAATACCTCAGGAAAAACTACTGGCGGACTCGCTATAGCATCAACTTTCCACGAATGTGTCCGGCCGAAGGCGGATTCCAGCCTAACGTTGTCATGACTGACCGTGAGTTGGCGCAACTTACATTTGCATTCAGAATATTTGATCATGATGTGGATATATCATACTCCACACGCGAAGAGCCCAAATTCCGTGCCAACATGATGAAACTCGGTGTGACCTCAATGAGCGCCGGAAGCAAAACCGACCCGGGAGGCTACGCATCAGCACCTGAATCCCTTGAGCAATTTGAAGTTTCCGATTCCCGATCGCCCAAGGCTGTGACCGATGAAATAAAGGCACTCGGATACGAACCGGTGTGGAAAGACTGGGACAAAATATTTGATTGACCGTCAAAATTTTGTAAATTTGCAACCGGAAATCAATCACTGATACAGAACTGTTTTTATCTCTATAGTAAAATAACATTTCGCTTACATCCGCTCAAACTTCGATTGGAAAAAGCGACAAGTTGATAAACAAGAGGTTGAGTCAGTTCCGTACATAACATTTTCAACCATCAGAAAAACAATGAACGAATTAGCCACAAAATATGACCCCAGTCAGGTAGAGGACAAATGGTATGCCTACTGGATGGAGCATGGACTGTTTCACAGCACTCCGGACTCACGTCAACCGTATTGCATCGTAATTCCTCCGCCAAACGTAACGGGAGTGCTCCACATGGGCCACATGCTCAACAACACGATTCAGGACATTCTCGTACGCCGTGCCCGTATGGACGGCAAAAATGCGCTATGGGTACCGGGAACGGATCACGCTTCGATAGCAACAGAGGCAAAAGTTGTGGCTAAACTTGCTGAAAAAGGGATAAAGAAATCGGACCTCACCCGCGAAGAATTCCTTAAACACGCTTGGGACTGGACCCACAAGTACGGAGGCATAATTCTGGACCAGCTAAAGAGACTGGGAGCTTCATGCGATTGGGAGCGTACAGCCTTTACTATGGATCCCATACGCTCGAAAAGTGTAATAAAAGTATTCGTAGAGCTTTTCCGTAAAGGCCTTATTTATAGAGGCAAACGAATGGTCAACTGGGACCCTAAAGCGAGAACTGCCCTTAGTGACATAGAAGTCATTTATAAAGAGGAACACAGCAAACTGTATTACCTTCGTTACAAAATAGTTGGCGAAGAAGGTTACGCAATCGTTGCTACCACCCGCCCGGAAACCATTATGGGTGATACCGCAATGTGTATCAACCCGGCAGACCCCAAAAACCAACATCTTCGTGGTAAAAAGGTAATTGTGCCTCTCGTGAATCGCGAAATTCCGGTCATAGAGGATGACTATGTTGACATTGAATTCGGAACCGGTTGCCTTAAAGTAACCCCGGCCCACGACATGAATGACTACATGCTCGGGCAGAAGCATAATCTTGACACCATTGACATATTCAATGATGATGCTACCGTAAGCGAGGCCGCCGGTATGTATGTGGGCATGGATCGTTTCGATGTACGCAAACAGATTGCCTTAGATCTCGCCGAAGCCGGATTGATAGAGAAGGTTGAAGAGTACGAAAACAAGGTTGGTTATTCCGAAAGAAATGCCGATACGGTTGTTGAACCACGCCTATCTGACCAGTGGTTCATGAAAATGGAATCAATGGCCAAGCCGGCACTTGAATCCGTTGAAAACGACATAATCAAATTCATCCCTGAAAAGTACAAAAACACTTACCGTCACTGGATGACTGACATCCGCGACTGGTGTATATCTCGCCAACTTTGGTGGGGGCACCGCATTCCGGCATGGTATCTACCTGACGGCTCGTTTGTTGTGGCAATGGACGAGGAGGAAGCGCTTGAACTCGCCAAGGAAAAGAATCCGGCAATTACCGCAGCTGACCTGCATCAGGAAGAGGATGGACTTGACACATGGTTCTCCTCATGGCTTTGGCCTATATCTCTTTTCAACGGCATACTTGAACCAGAAAACCCCGAACTGAACTACTATTATCCAACCACGACACTTGTAACAGGTCCGGACATCATTTTCTTCTGGGTTGCACGCATGGTTATGGCCGGATATGAATTCATGGGCAAACAACCTTTCAATAATGTATATTTCACCGGAATTGTACGTGATGAAATCGGGCGCAAGATGTCGAAACAACTCGGCAACTCCCCTGACCCGCTTGAATTGATATCCCAATATGGCGCTGACGGGGTGCGCGTAGGTATAATGCTGTGCGCTCCAGCCGGGAACGACATTCTATTTGATAAAAAGCTATGCGAAACCGGCCGAAATTTCTCTAACAAAATCTGGAATGCATTCCGCCTTGTCAACGGGTGGGAGGTGAGTGATAGTGTTGAGCAGCCGGAATCAGCAAAACAGGCTATCAGATGGATGCAGTCTAAACTCAATGCTGCTGTTGCGGAAATCAATGACCTCATAGCAAAATTCCGCCTTTCGGAAGCATTAAAAGAGATTTATCGACTATTCTGGGATGATTTCTCTGCATGGTATCTTGAAATGGTTAAGCCGGCCTACGGCTCTCCGATTGACAGCAAGACACTTGAGGCTACGATCGGTTATTTTGACTCATTACTACGACTGATTCATCCGTTTATGCCTTTCATTACGGAGGAGCTTTGGCAGCACATTACCCAGCGACAGCCCGGAGAATCAATCATGTATGCTCCCACACCTGAAGCCGGCCCCGTAGATGCAGACATTATCAATCTCATCCAGCATGCGCAGGAGGTTGTCAACGGTGTACGTAATGTCCGCGCCGTTAAGAATATTCCTAACAAAGAGCCACTTACGGTCAACATTCTCGGCACATGGAATAAGGAGCAGGATTCCGTGATATGCAAGCTTGCCAACGTTAAATCCATCAATCACAATGCAGAGAAAGACCCCACAGCAGCCACGTTCATAGTTGGCGTTACTGAAGTCAACGTTCCGCTTGCCGACAGCATTGACAAAGAGGCCGAACTAAAGAAACTAAACAAGGATCTTGCATATTACGAGGGATTCAAGGCTTCCGTACTGCGTAAACTTTCCAATGAACGGTTCGTCAACAACGCACCCGCCAATGTTGTGGAAGCCGAACGGAAGAAACTTGAGGACGCTGAAGCCAAGATCAGTAATCTTAACAACGCCATAGCGGCCTTGAGTTAAAGAATCGAACAATTTCAGTTTACAGTCCATAGTAATTAAATGCCTACAATATCAAAACGCGGCCAGATAATGCCGGCGTCGCCCATCAGGAAGCTCGTACCGCTCGCTCGCGAAGCCGAGAAAAGAGGTGTGGAGGTTATTCGCCTGAATATAGGACAACCGGATCTCCCCACTCCTCAGGAAGGTCTTGACGCTCTTAAGAAAATAGATCTCAAGGTTCTTGAATACAGTCCTTCGGAAGGGCTGCTGTCACTCCGAGAAAAACTGGCCGATTACTATCATAGATTCAAAATCAACGTAACTACTGATGACATAATAGTCACAACGGGTGGTAGCGAGGCCGTTCTTTTCGCATTCATGGCATGTCTTGATCCGGGTGATGAAATAATTGTTCCGGAACCGGCTTACGCCAACTACATGGCGTTTGCCATCTCTGCCGGCGCAAAGATTGTCACAGTCCCCTCATCTATTGACGAAGGTTTCGCATTGCCTCCGGTAGCTGATTTTGAAAAACTTATAACACCACGTACAAAGGGCATTCTTATATGTAACCCTAACAACCCCACGGGCTATCTGTACACACAGAAAGAGATGAACCAAATCAGGGATATTGTTAAGAAATATGACCTGTTCTTGTTCTCCGATGAAGTGTACAGAGAATTTACATATACAGGCGCCCCCTATATATCGGCATTCCATCTACCGGGAATAGAGGAGCAAGTTGTACTTATCGATTCTGTATCAAAACGCTACAGTGAATGCGGAATACGCATAGGAGCTCTCATAACGAAAAATGCCGAACTGAAGAAAAACGTGATGAAATTCTGTCAGGCCCGCCTCAGCCCGCCACTACTTGGCCAGATTGTGGCTGAAGCCTCGATTGATGCCTCGGCAGAATACATGCTGATGACCTACAACGAATACGTTGAGCGCAGAAAATTCCTTATCGATGGACTCAACAGGATTCCGGGATGCTATTCACCTATTCCTATGGGTGCATTCTATACGGTTGTCAGCCTGCCGGTTGATGATGCTGATAAGTTCTGCGAATGGTGTTTGAAAGAATTTGAATTCGAGGGAGCCACTGTCTTCATGGCACCGGCGTCCGGATTCTACACCACCCCGGGAATGGGTAAAAACGAAGTCAGGATGGCATACGTATTGAACAAGGATGACTTAGCAAGAGCGTTGAGGACGCTTGCCAAGGCTCTTGAGGCTTACCCGGGAAAAAACAACTGATTGCGCCCGCTACTCTCATTATGAATCTCTCGTCATTCGTTGGTGGACGTCTCAGCCTTAGACGCGATTCCCGGCGCCCCTCTGCCGGAGTCGTGATTGCCGTCACGGGCATAGCGGTGTCATTTGTAGTAATGAGTCTCGCTATGGCCATTGTTATCGGATTTAAGGATGAGATTGTTCATAAACTGACCGGATTCAATGCTCAGATAACCGTTCTTCCCCCTACCACATCTCCTGATGGGACTATCAGCGGCCCTATCGCATTCAACGATTCTCTTAAACAAAAGATTTTCAGTGCAATTCCGGAAGCTGAGATTTCGCTGACAATCAATCAACCGGCCATATTCAAAACTGATAGTGCTTTCCAAGGAGTGATCCTTCATGGGATGAACAAAAACGGCGCATGGGATTTCGTGAAGGAAAATATTGTTTCCGGCAAAAGCATAGACTCTCAGGACCAGGACGAAAACGAGATTGTGATTTCGCGTGCTACAGCCAATGCCCTGAATGTCTATACAGGGCAAAAAATAATTACGCATTTTTTCGATGGGAACAACCTCCGTACCCGCAATCTGACCATAACCGGCATTTACGACTCCCACTTCATTGATTTTGATAAATCAATGGCATTCACCAACATTTCTATGCTCCAGCACATTTTCGATGTTGATTCCCTGACTGCCACATCTATTGAAATCAGAGGTGTGGACAATAACGAAATAGACCTGCTGGCGGAGAATCTGTATCTGACATTCCTAAGCTCTGCAGCAAAAACGGCAGGTGATTCTGACAATAACGACGCAACAATATACCGCGTTGAAAATCTGAACACTCAATGCTCTATTTATATCAATTGGCTTAATCTACTTGACACCAATGTTGCCGTAATAATTGTCCTCATGGCATTTGTCGCCGCATTCACGCTTATATCAAGCCTGTTCATCATAATTCTTGAAAGAGTCAACATGATAGGGCTGTTCAAGGCATTGGGCGCAACCAACGCACAAATCCGCAGAATATTCATCTATATGGCTCAGCGTCTTGTGGTGCGAGGACTCCTTATCGGCAACGTTATTGGTATAGGCATCATCCTTGCCCAACAACATTTTCACCTGCTTCCTCTTGATGCCGATGCCTATTATCTCAACTTCGTACCCATGCACTTCTCATGGATTCCGATAGTAACGCTAAATATTGGAATCATCATTGTTTCCATAATGATTCTGATTCTCCCATCATATTTAATCTCCTCCATGTCTCCGGCCAAATCAATAAGATATGAGTAACCGCGATTGATTAATGACCCTTTTGGCATGATATTTGTTTACATTATATCCTATAATTCATTCACAACAGCACCATAATAAATGACAGAAAATCTGACCAAATCTTCCACCGAAATACTTAACTTGATAACAGAAGGTATTCAGGAACGCAAGGGCCACAGTATATGCCACGTTGATTTATCCGGAATTGAATCAGCGGGGGTCTCACATTTTGTTATCTGCGAAGGTAACAGCACCATGCAAGTATCCGCAATTGCCGACAGTGTCAGGGACTATCTCCTTGAACATGGCAACATAAAGCCATATAATTACGATGGATATGCCAACTCACAATGGATTGTTATTGACTACGGCGATATACTTGTTCACGTATTCCTGCCTCAGGAACGCGAAAGATATAATCTTGAGGAACTATGGAGCGATGCACGTATCACTGAAATAGCAGATTTGGACTAACAAAACTAATCACCCACACAAATGAGCAATCTCCCGAAGCCCAAAAAGCCCACATTCAAATTTAATATGTACTGGATGTACATAATTATATTTGTGTTTCTTGCCGGCATCTTATATTTTGAAGAAGACCCATACTCAAAAGAGCTCGAAAACTACACTCAATTTGAGCAAATTGCCAAGCAGGGAGGCTTTAAAGAAATTATAATCAACGGCAACCGTCACACAGCTGAAGGTATACTTACTGAAGCCGAAGCCGCAAAACAGTTTCCTCAATATAAGAAAACGACTCAGCCGGCCCGAGTATTTGTATCCATTGGTTCTCAGGAACAGGTTGAAAAAAACATTGAAGCATGGAAATCAGAGGGCATCTTCAATGGAAATGTGAGATACGACAACAGCTCCGACTTCTCATCCCATATATGGGCATTCGGCCCAATAGTATTAATGATTATCTTCTGGATATGGATTTTCAGAAGAATGTCAGGGCGCGGTGATGGAGGCCCTAACGGAGTTTTCAGCGTAGGCAAATCAAAGGCAAAGATTTTCGATAAGGACAATGCTGAAAAAGTAACCTTTAAGGATGTGGCCGGCCTTTCGGAGGCAAAAACCGAGATTGAGGAAATAGTGGAATTCCTAAAAAATCCACAGCGATACACCGATCTTGGAGGAAAGATTCCCAAGGGAGCACTTCTTGTAGGCCCTCCGGGAACAGGTAAAACCCTTCTTGCCAAGGCTGTTGCCGGCGAGGCAAACGTGCCGTTCTTCTCTCTGTCCGGTAGCGACTTCGTTGAGATGTTTGTCGGTGTGGGAGCTTCGCGAGTGCGCGATTTATTCCGTCAGGCTAAAGAAAAAGCCCCATGTATTGTTTTCATTGACGAGATTGATGCCGTGGGACGCGCTCGCGGGCGCAATCCGAACATGGGTTCTAACGATGAACGCGAAAACACGCTTAATCAGCTCCTTACCGAGATGGATGGTTTCGGCACAAACAGTGGAGTTATCATACTCGCGGCAACGAACCGGGCAGACATACTTGACAAAGCTCTTCTGCGAGCTGGACGTTTTGACCGTCAGATATATGTAGATCTGCCCGACCTAAATGACCGTGTGGCAATTTTCAACGTTCATTTGCGCAAAATCAAGAAAGATGAAAGTGTTGACGTTGATTTGCTTGCCCGACAGACTCCTGGATTCTCCGGTGCCGAAATTGCCAATGTATGTAACGAAGCTGCACTTATAGCGGCACGCCACGACCACAAGACTGTTACACGTCAGGATTTCGTTGATGCCGTTGACCGAATTGTCGGTGGTCTTGAAAAAAGATCCAAAATCACCACTGACGAAGAAAAACGCTCTATTGCCATACATGAAGCCGGACATGCTACCGTGTCATGGCATCTGCGATTTGCAAATCCGCTCATAAAAGTAACTATCGTGCCGCGAGGAAAGGCCCTCGGTGCCGCATGGTATCTGCCGGAAGAACGCCAGATTACTCCGACACAAGCTATACTCGATGAAATGTGCGCCACTCTTGGGGGACGTGCTGCGGAGGAACTCTTCCTCGGAAGAATTTCAACAGGAGCAGCCAATGACCTTGAACGAGTTACTAAGCAAGCATACGCAATGGTTGTTTACTACGGTATGAGTGACAAACTTCCTAACCTTTGCTACTATGACTCTACCGGTCAGGATTACGGATTCTCCAAGCCATATAGCGATGACCGTGCAAAACTCATTGATGAAGAGGTATCGAGAATCATCAACGAGCAGTATGAACGCGCCAAAGCAATATTGAAAGAGCATGCAAAGGGGCATGGAGAACTTGCCGACGTTCTGATAACGCGTGAGGTGATATTCACCGAAGACGTTGAGAAAATATTTGGAAAACGCCCCTGGTCATCTCGTACTGAAGAGATTCTTGCTGCCAATGATTCGCAGAAAAAACTTCCCGAAAACACCGATACAACCACTCCCCCACCTCTTCCTGCTGAAATCCAGGATGAAGAAAAACCTTCCTAAACTGACCATCTCACTACATAAAAAAGGCCTGCTGAACATATCAGTGGGCCTTTTTACATCTAATTGATTAATCAGTCCAAATGTATTTCCGCATCACACATCTCTTTATACTGCTCCCAATCCGGGTCATTTTCACAACTTATAGTAAGCGGGAGCAATGGTAGATCAGCGAGAGCTTCGTTGAGTTTACGGCCAAATATATTAGTGCTAAGAGTATAGAAAATCCAGTCCCTTTCATCATCTCCCGTAAAGATGCCTGTCATTACCGCAACCGGATCCTTGTCAAACACATCCAATAGCCGGTCAGTCACCGCCTCCATCTGCAGCGATGTTTCATAATCGGGCATACCGTCATCACGATCACTGTATTTCCATGTCACTTCAACCCTTATGGAGAACTTTTTATTTGTGATAAATCGTTCAACGTCTTTTCGTCCGGTTACAAGGATTGTCCTGCCCGTCTCACTTTCCTGAGGTGATGTCCACCACTCTGATTCTTTTGCCATAACTGAATTTTATTACAAAATTACAATAAAGAGTTAAATTACGCAACAACATTTATTAATCAGCGAATTAACAAAGTAATTAGCAGATATCTACATTACAGACCAATTGCATATTAGGTTAAATAATCCAAAAGAAGCGAATATTATTTGATATTATTTTGCTATTATAAATTTAATTTCTACCTTTGCAACAGTTTTTCATGGTATTAGATTTAAGGTAAGAAGATTATTCGTCGTGACGACGAGTAATTTTTTTTATCCAATTATATTGATTATCTTTGCATAACAAGGTTATTACAAACCTCAAAAAACAACAATCTCCTCATGATAGATTTCGACAAAAAAATTTTCAACATTGATATTCCCTGCGGATCACCGTCTGTAGGTTCGTTACTCGTATCCGAACCATTTCTGAAAGAGGATTATTTTCATCACACTGTTATATGTATTGCCGATTATGCCCCTGACTCTACAGCAATGGGTATAGTACTAAATAGGCAGACAGCCTACACTTTACAGAGTCTCATGAGCGGTGTGACACTCGAAACTCCTATTCCGGTATATTGCGGAGGCCCTATGGCTTACGACAGGCTATTTTTTCTCCATACCCTTGGCGATATTATTCCCGGAGCACGACAGATTACCTCTGGACTTTATGTGGGCGGCGAGTTTGATGCAATGATCAATTACATTAACCACGGATACCCTATTGAAGGATATGCACGGTTTTTCGTGGGCTACAGCGGATGGTCGCGATTGCAACTTGATGAAGAAATAAGCAATAAAGTTTGGGCAGTAACTGAATCCTCTGACTACAACGCGCTTCTCACTGGTAGCGAGGATGCGTTTTGGCATCGATATGTCAGACAGCTCGGCAACGATTACAAGGGTTGGCGATACCACCCGCGCAATCCACATGCAAACTGACCACTATACAAAATACGAAACCCTTGATTCCGGAAAAACCAAAATCAAGGGTTTCGCTTCTTCATTTAATTTCAATATTGCCTTTCAGCGGGAAATCGGCCGATGACGGGCCAATCTTAACTTCTATTCTACCGGGTTCAAGAACTTCCTTCATGTTCAAATCAAGATAAGATAGCTCTTCCGGACCAAGTTTAAATATAACTTTTTTTGTTTCGCCTTTGCCAAGTTCGATTCTTTCGAATCCTCGTAGCATAAGCGGCGGACGGGCTACGGATGCAGCAGGATCAGTAACATACAGCTGTACAACCTCAGCTCCGTCACGTTGACCGGTGTTATTAACATCACACGATATTTCGAATTTATTATCTCCAAGAGGACTGATGCTCAAGTCAGAATATTTAAAAGTTGTATAGCTCAAGCCATAACCGAAGGGATACAATGGCGCGCTGGTTCCATCCATATAATCACGCTGGCGTCCTTGCGAATAATAGACCGGCAGCTGTCCTACATTGCGGGGTACGGAAACTGGCAGACGTCCGGATGGGTTGTAATTACCAAAAATAATATCGGCAATTGCCTCTCCTCCTCTTTCGCCGGGATACCATGCGCACAGAAGAGCCGAGGCCTTGTCGGCTGCAAGATTCATGTCAAGCGGACGCCCCTGGATGTAAACTACTGCGACCGGCTTACCGGTAGCAATAATTGATTCCATCAACTTGTTCTGATCGCCGAGCAAATCAAGGGTCAGACGATCAAATCCTTCACCACAATCCATATCCATTACCGCGCTCGTGTTATCGGTAGTGGCAGCCCCAGTTGCAGCGTATGTAGTCTTGAAATCGCGTGCACTTGAACCACCAACAACAAGAACAACTGCATCAGATTCCGCTGCAGCTTTTACAGCCTCATCTATGTTACTCGTAGTTGTGTCGCGAATTGCACATCCTTTTACATACACTACCTCTGTTTCAGGTGATACTGCAGCCTGAACACCTTTGAGAACCGTTATGATGTCATTCGGGTCCTGAGGCGCGGTATAATCGCCAAGCTGATTATATGGCATATCGGCATTTGGTCCTATAACAGCTATTTTGCGGATATTCTTATTCAACGGAAGCATTCCATCGTTCTTGAGTAAGACGGTACCCTGCCGTGCAACATCAGCTGCAATCTGACGATTTGCAGCGGTGTGTGAAACCTCCTTTGCCTTTGAAGGATCAACGTAAGGTGAGTCAAACAATCCGGTAAGGAATTTCATCCTCAATACACGGCTAACGGCAGTATCCACCTCTTCCATGGTTACAAGCCCCGCGGCAACGGCATCCTCCAGTTTCTGTCCGTAACATGCAGCGCCGAGATCCATATCAACACCGGCACGTAAAGCCTGTGAGCCGGCCTGGGTCTTATTCTCGGCTGTTTGTGTCACCATACCATCAATACTGAAAAGATCTGACAATACAAAACCGTTGAAATTCCATTTGCCTCGTAGCACATCGGTTAGGAGATACCGATGTCCGGTTGCCGGAACTCCGTCAATGATATTATAAGATGTCATGACAGATCCTACGCCATTTTCAACAGCCTTACGGAACGGCAACAACAACTCGCCTTCGAGCTTGCGCATCCCAACCGATGCCTCGGCACCATTCAAGCCTCTTTCAGGGACACCATAACCGGCAAAATGCTTAAGGGTTGACCGAATCCTGCGTCCATTACCAATGTCAGCACTCTGCATACCGTTCATGTATGCCACTCCAATACCGGCACCAAGCCACGGATCTTCGCCCATAGTCTCCTCCATTCTGGACCAGCGGGCATCGCGGGCAACATCAAGAACCGGCCCGTAGCCTATGGTTACGCCACGCGCAAGCGCTTCCTTTCCGGCTGCCTCCCCTGCTTTTTGTATCAGTTCAGGATTCCAAGTGCTCGCCATTCCAAGACCTGTCGGGAATACAGTTGCATCAAGCGACATGAGGCCATGAGGTAATTCTTCGTGGAACATGATAGGTATTCCCAACCGGGTATTCTCAATGACATATTTCTGGAGTTTGTTAAGGGCCTCGGCTCCCTCTGCCGGATTCAGTCCGGTCTCAAGAGTTTTCTGTGTCCAAGGATCAGCTCTTAGTGTAGCCCAATAGGCTCCTAACGGTTTTCCTTGTGAATTCTGGCTCCGGAACAGTTCTGAAACTGATATGTTACCTTTGTCATCCTTGACATACATTTCCCAGCCCATTGGACATTGCAACTGTGATGCCTTCTCTTCCAATGTCATTCTTGAAAGCAAATCAGCAACACGCTTCTCAATGTCAATTCCCGGATTTTTGTACAATGGAGTTTCGGGAGCCGGAGTAAATTCAAGAGCAACCGGATAATCCGAGTCAGCATTCGGCAACTGAACAATTACACTATCATTGTCCACAACCTTATACTTAACCGACCTGCCGTTATTGACTAGAGTAAGCTTTCCCTTGGGAACATTGCCACGCCATGCAGCAACCTTACCCACGGCCTTCCCTTCTTCGGGTACGATTATGGCAAAACGCTTTGAATGGTCTTTAGTCTGCGTGAACCATACATTGCCGTCATTGTATATATCAACAGGTCGCGTTAAATATATTGCCTTCCCATTTTCAGAAAGCCATTTTCCAATGTCAACGAGCCGTTTTTCAACCTCCGGTTCTATTGTGCCCTGTGGCGTTGGTCCCACACCGAGAACCATACATCCGCCCTTGGCCGTAATCTCTACAAGCATTGACAGGACTTTTTGTGGCGACTTGAACGGGGCATTTGGTACCCAGCCCCAATCATTACTAAGTGTGATGCAACTTTCCCAAGGATTGTCAAGTTTTGTTTCGGGAATACCACGCTCCGGAGTTTGATAATTCTCATTGCGACCCTTGATTGTACGATCAACGGAAATAAGACCCGGATGAAGAGAGGTGCGGGCAACATTGAGAATACTGTCAAGTCCAACTTCATCGCCTCTTATCCATCCACCGTCGAGCCACAAGATGTCAAACTTGCCATAATCACCTCCAAGTAACTCTCCCATCTGTCCGGCCGTAAAGTCCTGATAGTTCTTCCACCAGTCAGGATGACGGTCCTTTTTGTAGTTGATATGGCGATTGGGTGTAGAGTACTCTGGATTCCAGAACCATTCGCAATGCCAGTCAGGCTTGGAAAAATACGCTCCGATCATAAAATCCTTGTCACGGAACGACTTGAAAACTTCAGCCGCAATGTTAGACCGAGGATTGGAGGCAAATGGGCCATTAGCTATGGTAAAATCTGTATATTTTGACGGAAAGTTGCAAAAACCGTCATGATGTTTTGTGGTAAAAATCATGTATTTCATTCCCGCAGACTTCATAATTGATGCCCATTCATCGGGGTTGAACTGAACAGGATTCAGAGAATCCTTCAGACTGAAATACCATTTTTTGTAATCATCATACGACAAATCTTTTCGGCGTGATATCCAGTCAACATCTTCCGAACAAATGGACCAAGACTCCACAATCCCCGGCACTGAATAAAGTCCGAAATGAAATAGGACACCGAATTTAAGGTCTTGCCATTGATCCAATTTTTCAAGGACCTTTGGATCTGTCGGCCATTGATATGACTTACTGTCAGAATGCTGATGGACAAAACCTTGAACCTGCTGTGCACTAACATATACAGCCATCATACACAGGCACATAAGTATAATAATAAATCTTGTCTTTTTCATTATAATAGCAATTAAGGTAAAAAGAAAGAAATCTCAAGAAACCCGCTAAGGTTTCCTGAGACTTCAAGTAATATTATCTAATGTTTGGATTCATCAGACTCCTGCAACGCAGAGAAGTGAGTCGTAGAACCAACTTACAAGGCCAAGGGCAAGAATACCGGCAACGCAAATCCACATGCCGAGACGTTCTGAGAATGCACTCTTGAAAGATGCCACAGTGAATTCATCCTCAGGTTTGATAAACATTGCTTTGACAACCAACAGATAGTAGTAAAGGGAGATGATGGTATTGATCAATGCAATGAGTACAAGGACATATATTGCCACTGAACCTTGATTTATTGCAGATGTGAAGATGAAGAACTTGCTGAAGAATCCTGCAAATGGAGGAATACCGGCCAGAGAGAACATTGCCAACATCATTGTGAAAGCAAGTCTCGGATTTGTCTTGTAGAGGCCATTGTAATCATCCATTGAAACTTTTCCACAATTATTCTCAATAGCGCCGATAACGCCAAATGCTGCCAAATTGGAGAAGATGTAAACAAGGACGTAGAACATCAGAGCAGCCTCACCCATTGCACTGTCACCAATAATACCAAGCATGATATAACCGGCCTGAGAAATTGACGAGAATGCGAGAAATCTCTTTAGATTCTTCTGACGGATGGCGAAAAGGTTACCTACGGTGATGGTCAATATAATCAACGCGTAAAGCATCCACTCCCAAGCCATTGAATATACCTGACCGAACACTTGCCAAAGGATAACGAGGAACGCGAACGCTGCTGAACCCTTTGAAATTACGGAAAGATATGAGGTAACGGATGTCGGGGCTCCTTGATAAACATCAGCAGTCCACAGATGGAACGGAACAAGCGAAAGTTTGAATCCGACTCCTGACATGACAAACGCTAATGCAACTACAAGAAGGACAACATTCATGGTGGTTGCAGCAGTCATTGCCGATGCAATATGGCCAAAATATAGTGAACCGGTGAGCCCATAGACAAACGAAAGACCCATAAGGAGGACAGCTGAAGAGAATACTGCGGTCAAAATGTATTTGGCAGCAGCCTCGTGACTTTCATATCTGTGTTTGTTGAAAGCTACCATTGCGGCAAGAGGCAGAGATGCACTTTCAAGTCCGATGATGAACACGAGGAAGTGACGTCCGGACATCATCAGATACATGCCGAAGAGTGTTATAAGCAAAAGTTCATAGAACTCACCTCGGCGCACAATCTGCTGCTCACTTGATGTCCATTTCAGCGACTGGATAAGTACAATCAGTACACCTACGTTCAAAATATTCTTTATCGCTACAATGGCCGGAGATGTCTCATACATTCCGGAGAATGCATCAGTGACACCACCACATCCAATGACACACGGACAGAATCCCATCAGCGTGAATAATCCGAAAAGGACACATGTTACCTTACCTATGCATGCCAAAGCACGTTTCGGCATGAAAGTATCATAAAGGAAGACAAAAAGGAATAGAACTAACAAGCCTATTTCTTGCTTCATAGCTAAAAATTGTGAGTAATCCATTTCTTTTAAATCTTATTAGTTCATTCCAATTACACTGAAGATATTCGAATTGAATGTCCAGCGGATCAAATCAGCAAAGAATTCGGGGAAGCAACCGATTGCAGCCACGCTGACAATCAGGGTGACAGTCGCCGTGCGCTCCCACCATTCGGCATCGGTCAACTTGAGATGATGTTCATCCTGAACCGGGCCAAGAAGCAACTTCCCGACAACTCGCAGAATATAGACTGCAGTTATCACGATGGAGCAGCATGCCACGATGGTGAATACGCGATGGAACATATCGGCATGTTCAAATGAACCTACGAATATGGTCATCTCGGCAACGAATCCGCTAAGGCCTGGCAAACCGAGAGATGCCATACCGGCGATAACATAACATACTGCAAGGAACGGCATTATCTTCATGAGTCCGCCCATCTTGGTGATGTCACGCGTGTGAGTACGACCGTAAATCATACCAATGAGAGCAAAGAACAATGCTGTCATAAGACCGTGAGAAAGCATCTGCATGATTGCACCGGTCATGGCAGTGGTGTTAAGCATAAGTATGGCAAACAACACCAGACCGCAGTGGCTAACTGAAGAGTATGCATTAATATACTTAAGGTCAGTCTGGACACATGCGCTAAATGCTCCATATACTACCGAGATACCCGTAAGGATAAGGAATATCCAAGCGAGCTCATTGGCAGCCTGTGGCATAAGATAGATTGCCACACGGAAGCATCCGTAACCTCCAAGCTTCATAAGCACACCGGCATGGAGCATGGACACCGCAGTAGGAGCAGAGGCATGACCATCGGGGCTCCATGTGTGGAACGGGAACATTGCTCCAAGAACACCGAACCCAACAAATGTCATCGGGAATAGGAAATATTGCCATCCGGTGGAGATTGCACCGTTTTTGGAAATCTCAAGAAGATTCCATGTGAGCTGAGATGGGTCAGCCGATGAATGATAATATATACCTATAAGACCGAGCATAAGGAATGCAGATCCACCCATGAGCATAAGGGTAAGCTTCATAGCTGAGTAGTTCTTGTTTCCACTACCCCAAACTCCGATAAGGAGATACATCGGGATAAGAGCGACCTCATAGAACATGAACATGGTGAAGAGGTCAATGGAAATGAAGAAACCGAACACACCCGTGGATAGGAGAATCAACCATAGGAAGAATTCCTTGGGGAGCGGGTCTATTTTCCATGAAGCAAAACTTCCGGTCAAAAGGATTATTGATGAAAGAATCAACATAGCAACGGAAATACCGTCAACACCTACAGCAAGCTGGATATGCAATGGCTTGAACCAATCCCATGCACCGGTAAACAACATCTGGGCATCAGGATTAGCCGCACGAAGGCCAAGATACTCAACGAGCAGGTATATTGACAGAGCAGTCAATGCAAGGGCGCCTGTCACGGCTACGGCTCTGATCTGCTTGATATTTCGGCAGAGGGCAAGCCCGGCAAGCATCAGCACCGGAATTACCACGAAATAAATCAATATATTAGAAAACATAACTTTTATTATTTACTTTTTCCAAAATTCGATTATCATAAGCCTGCTTACAGTACGCACAGGGCGGTAATAAGTCCAAGCATAAGAGCACCGATGAGATAAATCCACACGTAGGATTGAACCTTGCCGCTCTGGAGGCCACGGATTGCAACTGACGCTTTGTTGGTTACGTAAGCGAGTCCATCCATTGTTCCATCAATGATATGACGGTCAAACCAAGCTATAGGACGGCAGACTTTTCCGAAAATAATCTTGTGTGTGATGAACATGTACAATTCGTCCCAATAGAAACGGTGATAGCACCATGTCCAAAGAGCGGGAAGTGCCTTGCGCATCTTTTCGGGAAGAGAATTCTCGCTCTTGTACATCCTCATTGCAACAAGAATTCCGACAACTGCAATAATCAAGCTGACAGTTGCAACGCTCCAATCAAAATGGGCCATGAAGTCATACGGAACACCGTCCCATGTAACAAAGTTGCCAAATGGAATGAAACCGGCAACAACCGAAATCGCAGCAAGGATAACAAGAGGAACTGTCATGGTCCAGGGCTGATCCTGAGGTTTATGATGTCCTTGAGGAACTTTGTGCTCTTTCCACCAGAAGATGAGGAAGTAAAGGCGGAACATATAGAACGCGGTCAAACCTGCAACGAGCGACATCCACACGTAAGCAACCCAGTTGTATCCAAGGCAAGAACTCAAAATTTCATCTTTAGAGAAGAATCCGGAGAACGGAATGATACCTGCAATGGCAAGACATCCGATGAGGAACGTGATGTTTGTTATGGGCATGTACTTGCGAAGACCATGCATTGATGTGTAATCGTTGGAGCCAACGGCATGGATAATTGCACCTGCACCGAGGAACAAGAGAGCCTTGAACATTGCATGGGTAAACAGATGGAACATGGAGGCCATGTATCCAAGTCCCTCATGGAACTCTGGACGGGCAACACCAAGCGAAACCATCATGAAAGCAATCTGCGAAATGGTTGAGAACGCCAACACTCGCTTGATATCAAGTTGAGTACATGCAACCATAGCAGCATATAAGGCCGTCAGAGCACCGACAACAGTAACAATCTGGAGCGCAACTCCTTCCATGAGATACAACGGGAAGAGACGAGCTACAAGATAGACACCTGCAACCACCATAGTAGCGGCATGGATAAGAGCCGATACCGGAGTGGGGCCTTCCATTGCGTCAGGTAGCCATATATGAAGAGGTAACATTGCCGATTTACCCATACCACCCATGAAGATTAGAACAAGAGCCCATGTCAGTACTGAGCCGCCCAAGAATACAGGTGCAGCACTTGTGGCAAAAATGTTCTTGATGTTTTCAGCGGTGGAAAGGCTTACAGCATACGTATTGTCAGCCACACCGGTCGAGGTGAAATCTGTGAAATTGAACGTTCCGGTGTAGAATGAAAGAATAAGTATACCGATCAAGAAGCCAAGGTCGGCAAAACGTGTAACAATAAATGCCTTCTTAGATGCCGATACTGCACTTGGTTTCACATAATAGAATCCGATGAGCAGATAGGATGATGCGCCCACGAGCTCCCAGAAGATATACATCTGGAAAATGTTGGTTGCAACGACCAATCCAAGCATTGAGAAGCTGAAAAGAGCCAGGAACGCATAGAAGCGCTGGAATCCATGCTCATAAACGCCATGATGATCACGCATGTAACCGTTGCTATAAAGATGCACCATAAATGAAATGGTGGTTATGACAACGAGCAACAATGCCGAAATCGGGTCAAGGAGGAAACCGAGACGAATCACAAGTTTGTCATAGAACTGAAGCCAGTCCTGATTGAAAACAAGGAACTGCAGACGATTTCCGGCCGCATCGACAAATTCGGGAGCACCCGAGAAGAAATAAAGATATGCAGTGTAATATGCAAGGATGAGAGTTACGCCCATACCTGCCGTGCCAAGGATACCTGCAAGTTTATGACTCATAAATTTGCCGAGCAAACCTATGAGCAAAAACATGAAGAGAGGTATCGCGAGTATTAAAACGGGAATAGTAGCTTCCATAATGCCTTAATGTTTCATTTGTGATAAGTCAGAAGCAGAGATATTTTTCACTGACCGGAAAACATTGATTATGATTGCAATCGCAAGAGCTGTTTCAGCAGCAGCAATAGCAATGGCGAAAAGGGTGAAGAACATACCCTCCATGTTTTCAGGATATAGATAACGGTTGAAAAGAACAAAGTTTATGTCAACCGCATTCAGCATCAACTCAAGTGAAATAAGCATTGCAATCATGTTTCGGCGCGTTATAAAGCCATAGACTCCACAGCAAAACATGATAAGCGACGGGATGAGATAGTATATTATTGTAATATCCATGATGTCAATTATCTTTTGCGGGCAACGACAACGCCGCCAATTATACATGCCAATAACAAAACACTGATTGCCTCGAAAGGCAAAAGATACTGGTACTCGCCTGTCCCCATCAAAGCCTTACCGATTTCATGCATCTTGGGATTTTCCATTGCCGGAAGTTTGGTCATTGCCATTCCACAACGATAAAGGAGCGCAAAGGCTGCAACGGCAAATGTTACAAGAGCTGCGAACACACCGAGAATTCGTTTTCTCGAGATTAGCACAGCACTGTTTTCACCCGGGTGCGATGTAAGGAAAATGGAGAACACGAAAAGCACAACAATACCGCCGGCATATACCGCAATCTGAACTGCGCCAAGAAACTCGTAATCAAGTTTGAAATAAAGGGCCGCAGTGGCAAACAGGGTGAATAGAAGAAATGTGGCGGAACGCAGGATCTTTCGTGTTGTAACAGTCAGTACAGAAAATAGGATAATCGACAGTGCGATTATCACATACATGATGATACTTCCTACTGATTCCATATATGATTTGATTGATTTATTTTTTTCGACTAAGCTTTCTGAGAAGCATCTTCAGAAGGTTTTTCACTATTGGCGGCTGCGGCTGCAGCTGCAGCTTTTTTTGCCGCCGCCGCTGCTTTGGCCGCGGCAATCTTTGCTTCCTTCTCAGCCTGCATCTTCGCTATCTGTTCAGGTGTGGGAGCCGGCTCCTCCTTTTCAGGCAAGAAGTTAAGCTTTTTGACAAGTTTGTCGCGGGTAAACACAGCCTGTTCAAAATCGTTGGTGAATTCCAAGGCGTCCTGCGGACAAGTTGTCACACATAGCTGACAGAACGTACAACTGCCGAGATCGTAGATATACTTATCAAGTTTTCTCTTCTGTTTTCCATCAAAAGTGGGAACCATCTTTGTCACCACCGAAATAGTTCCGTTCGGACAGTTTCTCTGACAGATACCGCATGCTATACATTTGTGATTGCCATCGGCATCATATTTAAGCTGAAGAACGGCACGGAATCGGTCAGGAACATGAACTTTCTCACGGTCCTCAGGATATTTTTCAGTAATCTTAGGGGTGATAAATTCTTTTCCGGTAACCTGCATACCCTTGAGAAGGCTTGCAATACCAGACCCTAATGATGAAAAATAATCTTTTACACTACCCATAAATTATTGTTCTTGTTTATTGTCTTTATAACTTTATTATAGTTTTCATTCAATGTTTTACCTGACTTGTCCGCCCAAAATATCAAGGAGTTCGGTCGTGATACTCTGCTGACGCAACTTATTGTATTCCAGTCGGAGCTGTTCGAGGAGCTTTTTGGCATTATCATTCGCGCTTTGCATTGCCATTACCCTTGCGGCCTGTTCTGATGCACGGTTTTCTGTGAAAACATCCTGCATTACCGACATCAAGAACATAGGAAGAACCGTCCGGAATATAGACTCTGCATCCGGCTCGAATATATAGGGGCGACACTGCTCCTTGATGTCATTAGCCTTAAAAGTTTCACTAACAACCGGTAACAGCTGCTCACATGCAGGACGCTGTCGGCTTACGCTCTTGAAGTTCATGTACAGAACGTCAATCTTGTCCATCAAACCTGAAAGAAAGTCAGTCTGAAGGCGCTCAACGAAGTCTTTGACGCCATCGCCGGTAGTTTTGGAGTCAACACCGTCAATACGAGTAACAGTTATATGCGCATCCGAGATTCGACTGACAGCCTTTACCATCTTGGCCCCAATAGGATAGACATTTATTGACACATCGTCACCAAATTGATGTCTGTAGGCATTAATCTGTGCCATCAAGACTTTGAATATGTTGACGTTGTATGCACCGCATAAGCCATCGTCAGAACCAAAGACAACCACTCCTATATTGCTTACAGGACGTAGCTCAATCAATGGCGATGAGAATTCAGCATCAGCAGAGAGCAGATTGCCAATTATAGTTTCAATCTGACCACGGAATGGCTGAAGCTTACGCAATGCCTGTTCGGCCTTGTGCATCTTCGCAGAAGAAATCATTTTCATGGCCCCTGTGATCTTTTCGGAAGAAGCCACAGAGCCAATGCGTCCTTTCAGTTCTCTTAAAGTTGCCATCTGTCAGTCAAATATTTATTAGCATCGAATTTTTAATTGTATCGACCAGCAATATCATTTGCAGCCTCAGTAAGTTTAGCAGCCACATCGTCAGTCAGCTGTCCATTCTTAAGCGGTGTCAATACGTCATCAGCATACTTAGCGTGGAGCAACTGCAGATAGAGCTTCTCGAACTCCGAAACTTTATCAAGCGGCACATTTTCAAGAAGGCCCTTGGTCCCGGCAAAAATAACAGCCACTTCGTCTTCCACAGCCATCGGATGATATTGAGGTTGGATAAGAAGTCGTTCGTTCTTACGGCCCTTGTCAATAACCCTTGCTGTTACGGGATCTATATCACCACCGAATTTGGTGAATGATTCAAGTTCGCGGAACTGAGCCTGATCTATTTTAAGCGTACCAGCCACTTTCTTCATTGACTTAATCTGTGCATTACCACCCACACGCGAAACCGATATACCTACATTGATGGCCGGACGGATACCTTGATTGAACAAGGCTGTTTCAAGGAAAATCTGACCATCGGTGATAGAGATTACGTTCGTAGGAATATATGCCGAAACGTCACCTGCTTGAGTCTCGATAATAGGAAGGGCTGTTAGCGACCCTCCACCTTTAACAATTGGCTTAAGCGGTTCAGGAAGATCGTTCATCTGGGATGCTACTTCCTGATTGTCGATAATTTTTGCAGCACGTTCAAGAAGACGAGAATGGAGATAGAATATATCACCAGGATATGCCTCACGACCCGACGGACGTTTTAGAATCAATGAAATTTCGCGGTAGGCCACGGCCTGTTTTGACAAGTCATCATACACGATAAGAGCATCGCGACCGGTGTCACGGAAATATTCGCCAATAGCCACACCGGCAAAAGGAGCGTAATAACGCATTGATGCTGAATCAGCTGCTGTTGCAGCAACAACCACCGTATAGTCCAATGCACCATTCTGGCGGAGAGTATCAACGAGAGCGGCAACAGTAGACGCCTTCTGACCTATGGCCACATAGATACAATATACAGGCTTGCCCTCTTCAAAATTCTTACGCTGATTGATAATCGTGTCAACGGCTATAGCAGTCTTACCAATCTGACGGTCTCCAATAATGAGCTCACGCTGACCACGGCCGATGGGCACCATCGAGTCAATGGCCTTAAGACCGGTCTGAAGCGGCTGTTTAACCGGCTGACGATAGATTACGCCCGGGGCTTTACGTTCAAGAGGCAGACGCATGAGGTCACCGGAAATAGGGCCGGCTCCATCGATCGGCTCTCCGAGCACATTTATTACACGTCCCAGCAATCCCTCACCTACGGGAATAGATGCAATCTCGCCGGTACGTCGAACAGACATGTTTTCCGTAACCTTATCCACATTGTTCAAAAGAATAACACCTACGTTACTCTCCTCAAGGTTAAGGGCCACACCTTTTACACCATTCTCGAACTCGACGAGCTCATTGGCACACACGTTATCGAGTCCGTAGACATGGGCAACACCATCACCGACATCAAGTACCGTGCCTATTTCTTCAAAAGACACCTTGGAATTGACGGTTTCAAGCTGCTGCTTTAATATTTCAGATATCTCGCTGGGATTAATCATTAGTTCGTATTATTTGCTTATAAGATTTAATCGCAATTGTTTTAATTCGTTGCTTACGGAAGCATCGACTTTTTCATTTCCGACACGCACCGTGAAACCTCCTATAAGAGAAGGATTCACCGTCATGTCATATTCCATGATTCCGCCATGAAGATGTCCTGCAATCAGGTCTTTTAGTCGTTTCGTTTCCTTCTCATCAAGCGGAGAAGCGGATTCAACGTCAACTTTATAGATCTTGTTTTCCTGTCGATACAGGTCTACAAAGGACCATGCTATCAGTCGAGTCATGCCGATACGCTTATTCTCCACAAGAAGTTTGATGAAATCATTGAGAAGGCCATCGGTAGCGCTTCCGCTGCCGGAAGCTGTACGGATAAGAGCAACCTTATCGGCCACGGGCACATACGGATTATTCAAGGTTTCGTTCAACTCCGGTAACGAGAGAAAGCTATCGGTTAGATTTTTCATCAGGCCATAGATAGCCTTCTCCTCCCCTTTCTCTTTCGAGACAATAAGGAGTGCCTTAGCATATCTACGCGGGATAAGACCTTCGTTCATGGCGTCAGTTGATTAATTTTGTTTTTCCATTTCGTCGAGAAGCGTGTCCACAAGTTTGGACTGGGCCTTCTCATCGGCCAACTGGTTGCGCACCACTTTCGCAGCGATATCAATTGCAAACGAACTGACTTCGTTTCTGAACTGCAGTTCCGCTTCTTTACGCTCCTGAGCGATTGCAAGTTTAGCCGCATCCATCACTTTCTTGGCTTCGCCCTGCGCTGCCACGCGGGCCTCGTCAATAATCTGTGACTTCATACGGTCAGCCTCACGCAACATGTCAGCCTGCTGCCTACGTGCCTCGGCAACGTACTTTTCTGACTCTTCTTTGGCATGAAGGAGTTGCTCCTTAGCCTGCTGGGCATACTCAACTCCCTTGTCAATAAGGTCAGCACGACTTTCTACTCCTTTGATTATGACCGGCCATCCCCATTTATACAATACAAACAGGAGCACGGCAAAGGACACAAACATCCAGAATACCAAGCCGAAATCAGGCGTGAACAATTCCATGATTCAGAAAGGAAGAAATTAAACGAACATTGCGAGAACGCAAACTATAACAGCGAAAAGAGCCACACCTTCCACAAGAGCGGCAATAACAATCATGTTACTGCGGATGTCACCAGCCGATTCAGGCTGACGAGCGATCGCTTCCATTGCTGAAGAACCGATTTTACCGATACCAAGACCAGCACCGATAGCTGCGATACCTGCACCGATACATGCGCCCAGACCAAGGAGGGCTTCAACTGCTGCTAAAATTGTTGCTAACATAATTCTTTTAATTTTAGAGTTTGAAATATTGTTTTGTTATTATATTCGTTTATGCTATAAGAGCTTGTTTTTCCGGTTCATCATTGAGCTTGGACTCCTCTTTCTTCTCTTCGTGATGTTCATGAGGCCCCTTGTCTGTTCCAAAGGAAATAAACAGAGTGGATAACATTGTGAAGACGTAAGCCTGAATGAAACTTACCAGAACATCTATAAGAAGCATGAAGATAGAGAATAGGACTGATACAATCGTGGTTGCGCCGGTCACAACAGGACCGAGGGCAGCAAAGATGAAAATGAGCAAAGTAAGCACGATTACAATCATGTGTCCACCCATCATGTTTGCAAACAGACGGACTGTCAATGCTGCCGGCTTGGTGAATACTCCAAAAAGCTCTATGATGGGCATTATTGGGATAGGGAATTTAAGCCACAACGGGACATCAGGCCAAAATATATCTTTCCAATAATGTTTCGTTCCAAAAAGGTTTGTTGCAAGGAAAGTGAATATTGAAAGGACGAGAGTCACGGCTATATTACCCGTCAAGTTAGCACCACCGGGGAAAATAACCACAAGTCCAAGAAGGTTCAGATAGAGAATGAAGAAGAAAACGGTAAGGAGAAACGGTCCAAACTTAGCTGAACGATCACCTAAAGTGGGTTTAATCACTCCATCGTACACAAAAGCTATCAATGACTCAAGCGCACCACGCATTTTACGAGGCGCCTTATACATCTGCTTACGATGCCAACGGGCTACATAGAACACACTAAGCATCACAAGTATGCACGCAATAAATAGCTCACATACATTCTTTGTTATAGAAATGTCCCAAGGACGATATTGGGTTCCGTCGCTCATAAGTTGAACAACCTTGCCTTTATATTCGCCTTCTTTAGGGATGAAGAAAGTCTTATCACCATCAACATACTTCTCGCCACCGGTTACCTTTGATGACATGAAGCAACTGACGCCGTCCTTTCCAATAAGAATAACGGGGAGAGGGATACGGTGATGATGGTCAAAAGGAACCTCCCAACCATAGCCATCGCCAAGGTGTTCGAATATGATTTCCTTAGGGCTGAATCCTTTTTCAGACGACTCGTCATCAGCATGCACCACGGTAGGCGAAACAAGTATCGCAACGAGCAATAAAACCAATATTTGAATCTTCTTCTTCATTGACCAATCAGTATAAGCAGACCGATACCACGTTATTATCTACATCTACCAAGCCTCCCTTAACAGGGATAACAGCATTCTCTCCATCAACAGTGTCATATACGATATTTCCCGGGACCAATGTTGATACAAGCGAGGCATGGTTCTTGAGAACAGCAAAACTTCCGTTGGCTCCCGGAAGGTTTACCATTGTAACCTCTCCTTGAAATAGGACATCTTCCGATGAAATAATCTTAAGTATCATGATTGAATGCTTATTAAATGTTTATCAAGCTTTTACTTCTGCAAGTAACTTCTTGCCCTTCTCAATAGCCTCGTCAATTGTACCTACATTGAGGAACGCCTGTTCGGGGTATTGGTCCATTTCACCGCTAAGAATCATCTTAAAGCCACGGATTGTCTCGGACAGGGGAACCATCACACCGGGTAGTCCGGTAAACTGCTCTGCGACAAAGAACGGCTGAGAAAGGAATCGCTGTGCACGACGAGCGCGGCTTACCACAAGCTTATCCTCATCCGACAGTTCGTCAACACCAAGAATAGCAATGATATCCTGTAGCTCATTGTATTTCTGCAGAAGCTGCTTCACGGCCTGTGCCGTATTATAATGTTCCTCGCCGATGATATTGGGGTCAAGAATACGGGATGTTGATTCCAACGGGTCAACAGCAGGATATATACCAAGCTCCGCAATCTTTCGGCTCAATACAGTTGTAGCATCAAGGAAGCTGAATGTTGTTGCTGGAGCAGGGTCAGTCAAGTCATCGGCGGGGACATAGATTGCCTGAACCGATGTGATAGATCCATTTTTCGTTGAAGTGATACGCTCCTGAAGAGCACCCATTTCAGAAGCAAGAGTAGGCTGATAACCAACGGCTGACGGCATACGCCCGAGGAGGGCCGAAACCTCACTACCGGCCTGGGTGAAACGGAAAATATTATCAATAAATAGCAGAATCTCCTTACCACCACCGTCTTGATCACGGAACTGCTCGGCAACAGTAAGTCCGGAAAGAGCCACACGCAGACGTGCGCCCGGGGGCTCGTTCATCTGACCAAACACAAGTGTTGCCTGAGAATCAGCAACTTGATTCATATCAACATCCTGCAAGTTCCATTCGCCGCGTTCCATTCCTTCACGGAACTTCTCACCATACTTCATAACACCGCTCTCAATCATCTCTCGGAGCAGGTCGTTACCCTCGCGGGTACGTTCACCAACACCGGTGAAAACTGAAAAACCATTGTGTCCTTTGGCAATATTGTTGATAAGTTCCATGATGAGCACCGTCTTACCCACACCGGCGCCTCCGAAAAGACCAATCTTACCACCCTTACTGTAAGGTTCAAGAAGGTCTATAACCTTAATACCAGTGTAGAGGATTTCGGTTCCAATAGTCAAATCGTCAAACTCAGGAGCAGGCTGATGAATGGCGCGGAGATCCTCGCGTTTCAGAGCAGGCAGTCGGTCAATAGCCTCGCCGATAACGTTCAGCAGACGACCTTTAACCTGATCGCCTGTAGGCACCGCAATCGGACGGTCAAGATTAGTCACTGCAGTGCCACGCTGCAGACCGTCAGTACTCTCCATAGCCACACATCTTACAGTGTTTTCTCCGATGTGCTGCTCTACTTCAAGTATGAGCATTGAACCGTCAGGACGGTCAATTTTCAATGCCGTATAAATAGGGGGAAGAACCATGCCTTCGCCTTCAAACGCCACGTCGACAACAGGACCGATTACCTGAACTATTTTTCCGAATTTGTCGCTCATGATAAGTTAGGAAATTATTTTGGTGATAAATTTAATCTTAAAAATGGAAATTGTAGACGATGATAAGGACCATCAGCACGAGGTTGAATAGGTTGATGGGGAGAAGATACTTCCATTCAAGAGCAAGCATCTGGTCAATACGCAGACGGGGGAATGACCATTTGAACCATATAATTATGAATGAAAGGACAATAGCTTTACCTATGAACCATATAACAGAAGGAATATAGTCCATTATCTCATTGAAACCTTCCCATCCGGGGATATGCAGAGGCATCCATCCGCCAAAGAATAGGAGGGTAGCAACGCCTGATACAATGAAAAGATTCAGATATTCAGCAAGATAGAAGAAACCGAAATGAATTCCAGAGTATTCTGTGTGATATCCGGCAGTAAGCTCACTCTCAGCTTCAGGGAGGTCAAACGGGCCACGGTTTGTTTCTGCCGTACCGGCAATCATATATATTATGAAAGCTATTATTGCCGGGATATGTCCGGAGAAAATGAACCAGAGATTCTGCTGTCCCTCAACGATTTCCACAACGTTCATTGTGCCTGCAAATGCCACTATGGTAAGCACGGAAAGGCCGATTGAAAGCTCATAGCTTACCATCTGTGCACCTGAACGCAACGCGCCGATAAGCGTAAACTTGTTATTACTTGACCATCCGGCAAGCAGAATTCCAAGTACACCGATAGATGAAACAGCTATAAGGAAGAAAATACCTATATTGAAGTTTATAATCTGCAATCCATTACCCCAAGGAAGCACAGCAAATGCCAACATGGAAGCCAATATTACAAGATATGGAGCAAGAGCGAAAAGGAATTTATCAGTGTGATTTAATGAGATAAGCTCCTTAATAAGCATTTTGAACATATCGGCAAAGCTCTGCAAAAGGCCGAAAGGACCAACGCGGTCGGGACCGAGGCGGCACTGGAACGCGGCGCAAATCTTACGCTCATAATAAATGTAGAAAAGGGCCAAAACCGAGTAAACTGTCAGGAGGAGAAGCCCTATGAGTACACATTCAACTGTTGTGGCCAACCATCCGGGCATACCGCATGTCTGCTCAAAGAAGTTGTCAATCCAGCTGGTCAAAAGTGAAAAGTCAAACATAATAACTGTTTATTCTTAAGAAATGTGATAGCTTTATTTATCTGTCCATATCGGGCACAATGTAGTCAAGAGAACCTCCGATAGTAATAAGGTCAGCAATTTTGCTGCCACGGGTGATGTGGTCAACAACAGCTGCGGCGGTGAGACTCGGGGGAACAAGTTTGAGACGGTAAGGTGAAGTAGTGCCGTCACTTTCAAGATATACGCCGAACGTGCCACGACAACCTTCCACAGTGCGGAACCAATGCCCGACAGGGAGTTTGATAACTTTCGGAACCTTCACACAATATTCGCCTTCGGGGATATTGTCAATAAGCTGAGCGATAATCTTGGCGCTCTGCTCCATTTCTTCCATACGGACTTTGAAGCGAGCCATTGAATCGCCTTCTGTTTTGACAACCTGTTCAAAATCAAGTTCACCATATATACTATATGGATCAGTCTTGCGGACATCGCATGCCCATCCTGAAGCACGGCCGGAGGGACCCGTCACAGACCAGGAAATAGCATCTTCCTTGGAAAGACAACCAACTCCTACCAAACGATTCTGGGTAATGACATTACCGGTGAACAGCTTGTTATATTCTTTAATATTAGCGGGAAGAACTTCAAGGAGGGCCTTGACATCCTGCACAAAATCAGGTGCGAGATCCTGCATGACACCGCCTATACATTCATAGTTGAATGTCATGCGTGCGCCACAAGTTTTCTCCATAATATCCAGAATCTGTTCACGGACACGAAGCGTGTAGAACAGCATGGTGGTTGCACCAAGATCCATACAGTATGTGCCGATAAACAAGCAGTGGGAAGCAATACGCGAAAGTTCGTCCATCAGAACACGTATAACCTGAGCGCGGCGTGAAATTTCAATTCCGGCAGCCTGCTCTATGGTCATACATAGACAGTGATGATACGGGTGTCCGGAGAAGTAATCCATACGGTCCATGAAATGAAGCGTCTGGGGATAGGTCAACTTCTCACAGATCTTCTCAATACCGCGATGGATATAACCCATATAGACGTCAATCTTCTTCACGGTTTCGCCATCAACGGCAGTACGGAAGCGAAGCACACCGTGGGTGGCAGGGTGCTGCGGACCAATATTGACAACGAATTCATCGGGCTGGAATACACGTACCTCACGTTTTTCCACGCTGCCGTCAGGAAGTTCCACGTATGTTTCAGTAAAATCTGTCTGACGCTCGTTCTCAACAGTTACAGGATTGGCCTCTTCACTCTCGTCGTAATTCTTACGGAGAGGGTATCCCTTCCAATCAATGCTGAGGAACAGACGGCGCATGTCAGGATTGTTGATAAAGATGATTCCGAAGAAGTCATAGACCTCGCGTTCGAATATCCCGGCAATAGACCAAAGGTCAGCTACGCTATGAAGCATCGGATTCTCCACATTGTCCGTGGTCACCTTGACCGACAGATGTGCATTTGACGCCGTATTGGTCAGATAATAAACGCATCCGAGCTTCTCCTTCCAGTCAACACCTACAATAGTGACCAGAAAATCAAAGCCCAGTTTATCACGTAATGCTGACGCACATTCGTGCCATTTTTCATCAGCAATGTTAATCAATAATGTATCGCCATCTTCAAAAGTGGCATCGGGGAATAATTTGGCTATTTGTTCCTTAAGCTCTGCCATGTTCTTTCCGTTTTTTCTCTACGAAATTAATATTAATCCTCCACACCTTCTATGGGATGGTTTTTCAAAAATTCTTTCTGATTCTCCTTACGGTTTACTCCGCCGAAGAATTTCTCAACTTTCATTTTCCGTGAAAGCTGCATTATAGCATATATCATTGCCTCGGGACGAGGAGGACATCCGGGAAGGAACACATCAACGGGGACAATCTTGTCAATACCCATCACAACATGGTATGACTTCTTGAATGGGCCACCCGAAACAGCACATGCACCGCATGCTATAACATATTTAGGCTCTGCAAGCTGGTCGTAAAGGCGACGCATAACAGGTGCCATTCGTTTCACGATTGTTCCTGCCACCATCATAAAGTCGGCCTGACGAGGCGATGAACGGGCAACTTCCCATCCGAAGCGTGCCATGTCATAACGAGCCGCGCCAAGCGACACGAATTCTATTCCGCAGCAACTTGTAGCAAACGTGAGAGGCCATATAGAATTCGAACGGCCCCAGTTAATCAATTTGTCAAAGCTGCCGACAATAACGTTAGTGCCGTTTTCCTGCAGTTCTTTAACGAGGTTTTCTATATACTCGTTGTCCTTCCATGCATCATAGGGCATGCTTTTGGTTGTTACTTCCATTCAAGTGCTCCTTTCCGCCAAGCATAAACAAGGCCAAGTACCAAAATTACAAAAAACACCGCGATGCTGAGAAGACCCGCAGTTCCAAGACTCTTGACAATAGTTGCCCAGGGGAACAGGAATACACATTCAACATCGAACATAAGGAATAAAATAGCGAACAGGTAATATCCGACCTTAAACTGGGCCATACTTTCGCCACGGGTGGGAATACCGCATTCATACGCCTCACCTTTCTGCACATTGTAAGAACGAGGCGACAAAAGACCTGCAAGCCAAAGCGCAAGCCCAACGAGTCCAATACCCGTAATGGCTGCCGTTATGGCGAGCGTTGATGATAGGATTGTAAGTGATATCATACTAAAGCAATTGTTACTTTTCCAACAGTAAGCACCATTGAAAACAGCCATCCAAAAGCCATGTCACAAAAAATAACCAAGGCTAAAGAATGCGTGTTTCCCCTGGTATTTATGTTTTACGCTGCAAATATAGCAAAATTAAATCAAAAATCAACTTTTATATGTGATATATTTCAAACATATTTCTTACAGCGGGCCAAAATTAGCATCTAATCAGCCACTGCATCACGAAGCTTATTGTAGTCAGGTGCCAGATATGACTCGATAATATACGACTCTCCATCCAAGGCCACTTCCATAGTGATATCAAGTTCATCCCGCATGTTTGCCGAAGCTGACAATTTATTAATTGTAATTGCAGTCCCACCGGTAGTTGTAACCGCAACGGGGCGAGATATACCGAAATCATATCCAACATCGGTTAGTTTCATAGTCAGCCCGGTCACATTGAAATCCAGTCTCGTCCCGGCAATTTCAACTCCCTGAACGTCAACATCTATGGTCATGCCTGAAGGATGCAGATTAAGTATATAAACCGGATCATAATCAACCAACTGCGGCATTATATCGCTGTCATTCATCACGGTTGTTGTCCCGTCAGCATACACCTGATAGGGATACGAAAGAACGCAATATGCACCATTAACCGTGTAGGATGCATAAAAGCCTGCCGCGGGGGCATTATTCAATTCATTTGACTCGCCATATATTATCACAACATCTGTCAGAGCAACATCTATCCCCGGGTTATCCGAGGTTAGTACCGGCGCGATTATAGCACGCTGCTTCTCATGCGATCCGGTCACGTAAGTCCAGTCAATATTACTAAACGTAGCTATCATGCCCGCATCTGCCTGAGTCCACTTAAGATTATTTATGGTCAGCGTTGCAGTTTTCTTTTCGTCATCAAAAACTATGTTGTACGAAACATCCTCAGCTACGTACGAGGACTGTTGCCCCGCCGGGGTAATGAAGTTAAACATCAAGGGACTATCAGCAAAGACCACCTTTTTAAAAGGCTCATCACTTCCACACCCCCACAAGGATACAATGGACAAAAACATTATAAATAGTCTGACGGTCTTCATAGCTGTAGAGTTGTATATTATCACAACCCCGCAGCAAGCCGAAAAGTTCCCGATTATTCGAAATTGATACGAACCGTCAGGCCAAAGCGACGAGGCTTACCGCGCTGAACGAACTTATTCCCCACAGACTCAAAATAAAACGTATCGAATTTTGTACCTGTCACATTCTCCATCCATGCCTCCAGTTCAATCCAATCACGCTTCGCATTGACCGATGCCCCCATCTGGGCATAAAATGGTTGAGACAACTCGTTAGCCTCATTCCAATAAATACGTCCTACGCCACGAACCGACATTGTATAAGACAAATTCCACTCCCTACCTACACTATGGCTGTATGTGCCTGATGCGAACAACGTGTGCATCGGTGCGTATGGAACATATTTTCCTTTATAGTTGTCAGCTCCATCAACGTATTGACGGAACTTAGCATTGGTGTATCCGTATGACAGATTGAACATCCATTTCTCAATAGGAGAAAACCTCGTTTGGAATTCAGCGCCGAAACTTCTGGATTTACCAGCATTGGTGGTAATGCGTCCGGTTGTTGACTCATCCGGAAAAGCAGTCAGCTGCTGATCGGTGAGATCTATGTAAAACAGCGCTATATCAGTCATCACCCTACCCTGCGCACAACCAATGTGTGCACCAATTTCGTAGTTCCAGCTCTTCTCCGGGGCGTATGTAATGATATCGCTGACATCCGAATCAGTATTATCCGCTGTCATGCCCGGCATTGCCGACATCATTTCTGTCATCATGCGTTGCTGAAGGATTTCGCTGAACATTTGAGTGTTATAGCCTCCTGATTTGTAGCCCTTTCCAACCGAAGCATATAAACTTGAGCCGCTTTCAAAAGGGAGACTGTAAGACATTGTCAACTTAGGCACAAATTCAAGATAGTGGCGGTTAAGATTGCCGTTTTCGTCAATATTGACATCACCTTGCATTATGGCCACTTGTGGGCGAGCCTTCATATAGACGGAATATGCCGTATTGCACACACTGCCATAATCAAGTTTCGACGACTCATAGTCAAGTCGCATTCCAAGCGCAAAATTGAATCGCCCTAAATCCAGAGAACTCTGATGATAAGCTGCGATACCCCATGTAGGCATCCTGAAATTACTCTGTAGATCTATGTTTGGTTCATCGAATGAAATTGATACGGGGATGTTATCATTGCGGTTGATTCGATCAGTAATCAATGCGGCAATGCCGTCGTCCTTCAACATTACGGGCGCACGCATAATAGTGTTCTTATAGAATCCGAATAAACCGGCAAGCCATGAATATTTGCCCACCGAGCCCCGGGCAACAACATCCTGAGTTAGACTTGACTCATGAATGGCCTGAGTCAACGTGAAGTAGCTGAGAGGAAGGAAATCCTGATCAAGAGTGAGATTATCCGTGATATGCTGAAAGCTCGTGATACTTGACAGTGTAAAATGACGGGCGTTCCACTTAACCGTCAGCGCATCGCGAACCGTGTTGCGACGATAGAAACATGTATCGTTGTAATTTATTATACCACTACCAAAGTATTGATACTCATATCCTCCGTTCTGCGAAAAATTGAAAGCTGCGGTATTATCTGCCGAAACGACAGGAGAAATCTGCCATTGGGTTGTCCACCGGAGGCCGCCGCCTTTTTCGGTCCCGACTTTTCTGGCATTATATGCATTTTTATAAAACCCGTCAGAAAACACAATATTTCCTGAAAAAGCCATAGCTACCGATGGATTAAACTTTTGATAATGAGCTACCGACATATTAACTTCCGGTCCATTCCCCATAGTGGCCGACACTCTGCTTCCCTGATAATTCATAGGTTTCAGAGTATATATGTTAATCTGTCCACCCATAGTGTTACGCCCATATAATGTGCTTTGAGGACCGCGCAAAACCTCTATGCGATCAATGTCGACGAGCATGAAATCGTAGGCGTTCTTATTCAGGAGTGGAACATTATCCACTGTCATACCTACGGCAGGCTGATCCATTCTCGAACCGAGTCCGCGTACATATATACTCGAAGTAGTACGGCTCCCATAATCCGGCATATAGAAATTGGGGGCAACTTCCCCTACACCTCTGAGGGAGTTGACATTCCATCGTTCAATCTGCCTACGGTCTATAACCGTGGATGCCAGGGGCTGCAGGCTGAGATCTTGATTTTGCTTTATCGCAGTCACCGTAATTTCGCCAAGCCAGCGGGTTGAATCAGCAAAATCAGTGTTGCTGTCAGCTGCTTTCGCCGGATGAGCAAGAAACGACAGCATCAAGAGAGCAGATGTTTTAACGAACTTCATAACAATGGACGTCTACTGGATTATAAACGGGGACAAAGTTATGATTTTCCCAACAAGTATGCAACAAATGTTAATATTATAGTTATCAAACAAGGCATTGAATGTAATATTGAAATTTTTGATTAAATTTGCAGCCAAATTAATTTTCTGACAAACATACTCTTTAAAATGGCTCAACAGGACGAAGTATTTAAGAAAATAGTATCTCACGCCAAAGAATACGGCTTTGTTTTTCCTTCAAGCGAAATATATGACGGTCTGTCGGCAGTCTATGACTACGGACAAAATGGCGTTGAGCTCAAAAACAATATAAAGAAATACTGGTGGGACTCAATGACTCTTCTCCATGAGAACATAGTGGGTATTGATTCCGCCATCTTCATGCACCCTACAATATGGAAGGCTTCAGGTCATGTTGACGCATTCAATGACCCCCTGATTGACAACCGCGACTCAAAGAAACGCTACAGAGCCGACGTCCTGATCGAAGAGGCCATTGCAAAAATAGATGACAAGATTGAAAAGGAAGTGGCAAAAGCTCGCAAACGTTTTGGCGAAAGCTTCGATGAAGCCCTTTTCCGCGAAACAAATCCCCGCGTGGCAGAGCACAAACAGAAGCGCGATGCACTTCACCAGCGCTTCTCCGATGCCATGAATGCCAATGATCTCAATGAACTTCGACAGATTATTCTTGACGAGGAAATTGTATGTCCAATTTCCGGAACAAGAAACTGGACTGAAGTACGTCAGTTCAATCTCATGTTCAAGACAGAGATGGGAAGCACAGCCGATGGAGCTATGACCGTATATCTCCGTCCGGAGACAGCCCAAGGTATTTTTGTCAATTATCTTAACGTTCAGAAAACGGGCCGTATGCGCATTCCTTTCGGCATTGCCCAGATAGGAAAAGCTTTCCGCAACGAAATTGTAGCCCGCCAATTCATCTTCCGCATGCGCGAATTCGAGCAGATGGAGATGCAGTTCTTTGTTCGCCCGGGTGAAGAGCTCAAGTGGTTCAAGACGTGGAAAGAATGGCGCTTGCGTTGGCATAAGGCCCTTGGCCTTGGCGATGAAAAATATCGCTACCATGACCACGAAAAGCTCGCTCACTATGCTAATGCAGCCACAGATATTGAATTCATGATGCCATTCGGCTTCAAGGAAGTAGAAGGCATCCACTCACGTACAAATTTCGACCTATCGCAGCACGAGAAATTCTCAGGCAAGAACATCAAGTACTTTGACCCAGAGTTGAACGAAAGCTATGTGCCCTACGTCATTGAAACATCCATTGGCGTTGACCGCATGTTCTTGTCTGTTCTCTGTTCTTCATACGAGGAGCAGCAGCTTGAAGGCGGAGAAAAACGCGTGGTTCTTCATCTTCCGGCCGCACTTGCACCCGTGAAATGCGCCGTGATGCCTCTTGTGCGTAAAGATGGGCTCCCTGAAAAAGCTCGCGAAATTGTCAATGACCTTAAATTTGACTTCGCCACTTATTACGATGAGAAAGACTCTATTGGCAAACGCTACCGCCGCCAGGATGCTGTCGGAACTCCCTATTGCATCACCGTGGACCATCAGACCCTTGAGGACAACACCGTGACTCTGCGCGAGCGTGATTCAATGCAGCAGACCCGCGTGGCGATTGCCGACCTTCACAAACTCATACATGACAACGTGAGCCTTAATTCTCTCCTTCGCAAACTCGCTTAAATAATTAATAGATAATGAAATCAAAAGGAACATTAATCACCATAGTCTGCATAGTAGGCATTCTGTTGCTTTGCTGTGTGGGCGGATGCAACACCTACAACAAGATGGTAAGCCTTGAAGAAGGCGTTGACCAAAGTTGGAGTGAGGTGGAAACCCAATACCAGCGTCGCGCTGACCTGATTCCCAATCTGGTAAACACCGTCAAGGGTTATGCCACCCATGAGTCGGAAACATTTGAAAAAGTAACCGAGGCTCGCGCTAAAGCCACCTCCATAACCCTTAATGTTGACGACTTGACAGAGGAAAATCTTGCAAAATATCAGCAGGCTCAAAACGATCTGTCGTCAGCATTGAAATCACTGTTAGCCGTATCGGAAAATTATCCTGACCTAAAGGCAAGCAAGAACTTTGAAGATCTCCAGGTGCAGCTTGAAGGGACAGAAAACCGCATCGCCACTGCACGTACTCGCTACACTGAACAGGTTAAACAATACAATATCTCAATTCGTCGCTTCCCTGCCAATATCTTTGCCGGGATGTTCGGATTCACCTCGAAGCCACAATTTAAGGCTGAAGAAGGAGCGTCCACAGCGCCGGTAGTAAATTTTGACTGAAAACAACATGAGAAAACTCATAATTTGCGCGGCAATGATAGCCGCAATCTCAGCCGGATTCTCATCCTGTACGGAGACCGGAGTATGGGAAACATATAAGGAATGGCGCGAGCTGAACGATGACTGGTACAACGAGCAGCTTCTGCTCACAAATACCGATGGCAGCAAGTATTATACTCTTCTGCAACCGTCATGGTATCCACAATCCGGTGTACTTATCCACTATTTCAATGATCCGGCTTTGACCGCAGGCAACCTACAACCGTTACTCACCAGCACCGTATCGGTGAAATATCACGGCCGTCTTTACAACGATGAATGCTTTGACTCCACTTCCACAGGAAGTGACAGCGTTCGCACTTTCCAGTTGACAAGCGTTATTGCAGGGTGGCAGATTGCATTGACACAGATGCATGTTGGCGACTCCGTAGAAATCGTGGTACCTTACGCTCAGGGTTATGGATATAGCGGCAGTGGTTCCATAGCTCCGTTCTCCGCTTTGAAGTTCAACATCGGCCTCAAAGCAGTTCCGGCTTACGAAATCCGCGAATAATTGACCAAACACAATAGCCAGAATATAGCGGTGACTCATATTGGGGCACCGCTTCTTTATTATACTATTTTTAATGAAGTGAGATTTTTTGTATATTTGCACATTATAAACCAATCATGAGCGAAGAAAACTACACTGACGATGAAGAACTGATTGACGACTCCGAAGCCGGTTCCGGAGGATTCTCATCAATGTTCGTTGATCTTAATGATGACATGGTGCGCCAACATCTGCGCGGCATGTTTCAAAGCTGGTATCTGGATTATGCGTCATACACAATCCTTGACCGCGCCATCCCCCATGTTGATGACGGTCTGAAACCCGTGCAACGCCGCATACTCCACTCTATGAAGACCCTTGACGATGGGCGCTTCAACAAAGTGGCAAACATTGTCGGTAACACCATGCAATATCATCCCCACGGCGATGCATCAATTTATGGTGCGCTCGTACAGCTCGGTCAAAAAGAGCTTCTCGTGGAGACTCAGGGTAATTGGGGAAATACACTGACGGGTGCACCGGCGGCAGCAGGACGATATATAGAGGCGCGTTTGTCACAATTCGCTCTCGATGTTCTGTACAACCCTAAAGTCACAAACTGGACAATGAGTTATGACGGCCGCAAGAAAGAACCCGTCACGTTGCCCGCTAAGTTCCCTTTGCTATTATATCATGGTGTAGGAGGTATTGCAGCCGGCCTTTCTTCTCTTATTCTCCCCCACAATTTCAACGAAATACTTGATGCCGCTACTGCATATCTGCGTGGAGAGAATTTCACTTTATTCCCCGATTTCCCGACTGGAGGATTTATTGACATCAGCCGCTACAACGATGGTGCTCGAGGAGGGAAAGTGCGCGTAAGGGCAAAGATTGAGAAACTTGACAACAAGACACTCGCTATTACCGAAATACCCTTCTCCACCACTACGGAATCGCTAATTGATTCAATCATCAAGGCAGCGGAGAAAGGTAAAATAAAGATTCGCAAGGTAGATGACAATACCGCAGCAACCGCCAATATTCTGGTTCATCTGCAACCGGGCACATCGAGCGACAAAACCATCGATGCGCTCTATGCATTTACCGATTGCGAATTGCCTATATCGCCTAACTGCTGCGTGATTTATGACAATAAGCCGCACTTCATATCAATTAGCGATGTGCTCCGCAGGAGTGTTGATACCACACAGGGTATACTTCAGGCCGAACTTGAGATTCAGCTTTCCGAAGTCAAGGAAACTCTTCACTTCGCCTCGCTTGAGCGCATTTTTATTGAAGAACGTATATATAAGGACAAGAAATTTGAACAGAGCCGCACGAAAGACGAGGCAATAAACCACATTGATCGCAGACTTGAGCCGTGGAAGCCCAAACTCATACGTGAAGTGACACGTGAGGACATTGAGCGCCTGTTTGAAATCAAGATGGGTAGGATTCTTAAGTTCAATGCCAATCAAGCGGAAGAGAACATAGCCGCATGCAATGAAAAAATCCAGCACCTTGAATCCGAGCTGAATCATATCGTGGATTATACAATACGCTGGTATGAGACATTAAAGACGAAGTATGGTGCTGACCATGACAGAAAAACCGTAATTCGAAACTTTGAAAACATTGCAGCGGCCACTGTTGCCGAAGCCAACGAGAAGCTTTACATTAACCGCGAAGAGGGATTCATAGGCACATCGCTGAAGAAAGACGAATATCTGTGCACATGCTCATCCATTGATGACATTATTATCATCTACAAGGATGGCACCTACAAGGTGACTAAAGTACAGGAGAAAATGTCAGTTGGCAAAAACGTATTGTATGTCAATGTGTTCAAAAAAGATGCGCGTACAATCTACAACGTGATATATCAGGACGGCAAAGGCGGTCCGTACTACATGAAGCGATTCAACATAACGGGCATCACGCGTGACCGAGACTACAACATAACGCAAGGCACGAAAGGCTCGAAGATTGTATGGTTCTCCGCCAATCCTAATGGAGAAGCTGAAGTGGTCAAAGTCACACTCAAGCCATTGCCAAGGCTGAAAAAACTGTTTCTCGATGTTGACTTCAGCGAACTTGCCATAAAGGGTCGTACCGCACGAGGAAATCTCGTGACCCGCAATGAGGTCCACCGTTTCTCGCTTAAAGAGAAAGGGCGCTCCACACTCGGTGGGCGGAAAGTTTGGTTTGATCCGGACATACTACGCCTGAATTATGATGGCCGCGGAGACTATCTCGGAGAATTTGGCCCTGACGATCAAGTACTTGTAGTGCTTAACAACGGCGAGTACTACACATCATCATTTGATGCCGCCAACCACTATGACGACAATATTCTCAAAATCGAGAAATTCAGGCCCAAACACGTATGGACCGCGATAGTCAAGGATGCCGACCAACAGAATTATCCCTATCTCAAACGATTTACATTCGAGCCCACCGGCAAGAAACAAAGCTTCATAGGAGAAAACAAAAAGTCGCAACTACTATGGCTGACCGACAACTTCGGGGCTCAATTCGAAATTAGTTTTGCCGAACCTGACACATTCCGCGGCCCGCTGGAGATTCTCTCACCGGACTTCATAGCCGTTAAATCTCTTAGAGCCAAAGGTAAGCGACTCACCACATTCGCAATTGATTCCATTCGTGAACTTGAGCCTGCTGAAATTGACGAACCTGATGAAGAGATCACCCCTGTTGATACGGAATTTGACAATACCGTAGTAGATGAGGACGAGGGAAAATCCGAAGAGGAAGTCCGCGATGAGATTATTGGCCAAAAAAGAATTTTCTGATGAGAACTTCAATTACAATAATACTTCTGACGGCATTGCTTTTTCCGCTTTTCTCCAAAGCGGAAGAGCCATCAAATGCCAACGATTCGACAACAGTTCTGCGTCCGGTAAATTCCATCTACACATTGGAAGCCGGGGCCTCCCATATTACTGACACTTACCTGTCACCCATCAAGTATTCCGGCTGGCATGTAGGCCTTAACTACGAGCGGAATCAGGCCATGAAATTCTCTCCGGAGAAATGGGTAATGCAAATGAAATTTTCTCTATTTGCCGACCATGACCAAAACATAGTGAGAAACCGCGACTTATGGTATGGCGAGCTACAGTTCAGTTGGGGCATGATGCGCCGCTGGCAACTCCCCTACAAAGGATTCAGTGTGGGCATTGGCCCATCGGCAGGATTGAAAGCCGGCTGCATTTATCTTGACCGGGGCGGAAATAATCCGGCATCGGCAAAGGCATCTGTTATGATAAATGCCACCGGATATGTTGCTTGGAACGGGAAAATTGCCGGATTGCCTTTAACCCTGCGTTACCAGCCTACAATACCGCTTGCCGGAGCATTTTTTGCACCGGACTATGGAGAACTCTACTATGAGATATATCTCGGTAATCACTCAGGGTTGGCTCACTTCGGCTGGTGGGGAAACTATTTCACATTTGACCACACTTTATCAGCAGACTTGCATTTTGGCTCCACGTCTCTCCGAATCGGGTACAGCGGCGCAATATACAGCACCGACATCAACCATACGGTTACAAACATGAGCCGACATGCCGCAGTTTTAGGAATCTCAGGAGAATGGATTTCACTAAATCCCCGAAAAAAACTGAGCAAAGAAGCTAAAATCATCTCGGCGACTTATTGAACTGAATCAAATGACATCTATGAAAAAAATCATTATAGGCATTCTGGCGATCGCAATGTTCTCATCTTGCCACGAAGTTGAGGAATACACCAACACTCCTGAAGGTAATTTCGAATCATTGTGGCAAACAATCAATGACCATTATTGCTTTCTTCTTGACAAAGACATTGACTGGGATGAGATTCATCAAATTTATGCCGCCAAACTTAGCTCCAACATCAGCGACAGGGATTTATTTGAACTGCTGTCTGAAATGCTTGACGAGCTCAAGGATGGACATGTCAATCTTTCCTCACCTTTTGCGTCTTCATATTATAGAAAATGGTGGAGCGACTATCCTCAGAATTATGATGAAAGAATAATCCAGCAATATTATTTCAACTTCAACTATTACTCCATCGGCACTGTGGACTACGGACTTCTACCGCAGAACATAGGCTATGTCCACTACTCCTCATTTGAATCCGGATTAGGCTCCGGAAACATTGACCTTATCCTAAATTATTTCAGCAACGCCGCCGGCCTTATATTTGATGTACGCGACAACGGAGGAGGGAATCTAACAAATGTCGAGGACTTTGTCAACAGGTTTATTGACAGCAGAATCCTTGCGGGATACATAGTTCACAAAAACGGACCGGGACGAAATGATTTTGATGAACCGTACGCATACTATATTGATCCTGTAGGGGGCGGCCACCTCGCATGGAAAAAACCGGTAGTTGTCCTGACGAACAGAAGTACATTCAGCGCGGCCAATAATTTCGTGTCAATAATGAAAGGGCTGCCCAATGTAACAATAGTAGGAGCTACCACCGGTGGTGGTAGCGGTATGCCCTTCAATTCAGAATTGCCTAACGGATGGAGCATCCGTTTCTCGGCATGCTCTATTCTTGACGCAGACAAAAAATCGACTGAATTCGGCGTTGAGCCAACAGCCGGATGCGCCGTTGACATGAATCAACAAGATGCGGCATCCGGACACGACACTATTCTGGATTTCGCAATCGAGTATCTGACATCAGTCGCCGGCTAAAGAGCGTCATAGACGGCTTTAAGTGCATTATAACGCGGATTTAAACGAGTGAACGCGCCGTTGGATCTGGATGGGTTGACACGATTGGACAGGAATATATAAATAAGTTGGCTGTCCGGATCAATCCAAAAACACGTTCCGGTGAAACCGGTATGTCCATAAGTACGTGGCGACACACCCCAATCCGTTTTTGTGGTCAGCATGTCGAATCCGAGCAGACGGTCGCACGTCGGGCTCTTCATACCCGTAAAGAGAGCCACAGTCTCTGGTTCAAATACACGTACTCCCCCGTATTCGCCCCCATTAAGCCACGTCTGAAACAGTTTGACAAGATCGTTAACGTTAGAGAACAATCCGGCATTGCCTTGCAAGCCACCTGAAAAAGCGGCTATCTCATCATGGACATAACCGCGAAGATGCTGTTTTCTAAGATAGGTGTCAACTTCTGTAGGTGCAATCTTCTCTATGTCATGAAACTCGAGAGGCCTATATCCCGTGTTCCACATACCAAGCAGATCATAAACATGTTCTTCAAGAAACTGATCCTGAGGCACTCCGGTTATATTTTCATTAATTTGCATCAGAAGGCAGAAGTTCAGATCGCTATACACAAAACGTTTGTTTTCCTGCGGTTCCATTTCATAAATAAGGTTCATAATCATAGTCCTCGCACTATCAGTTGCAAAGATGCCATCGGCTACAGGGATATGAAACTTATCATTTTTTTCAGTTGAATATATATCCTTACGGAGGCGGGCATTCTTATCACCATATACACCATCCTGTACTTTTATGGTGTATGGCTCGCCATACTTATATTTAAGTGGTGTGTTGTTGTATGTTGCAGTATCAAGAACAGCTCTGTAAATATTCAACGTTGCCGGTAGTCCGGACTGATGATAGAGTAACTGCCTCATTGTCACACTTCCTAACTCACGATCTTCAATTTCGGGAATAAATTTTCCAATTTCGTCATCAAGACTCCATAGCCCCATATCGTATGACTTCATCAGAGCAGCTAATGTTCCGCAAACCTTTGACATGGAAGCGAGGTCGTATATGGCATGCTCATCAACTTTTCCACCTTTCCCTCCTGAATTGAATGTGCCGAAAGATTTGTTGTAAACAATCATTCCATCTTTAGCAACGAGCACCTGACATCCGGGAACAGCACCGCCCTTAACAGCACCTGTTAAAACAGACGAAACGTTGTCCGTCATAATTCCACTGAGACCGGCTTCTCCCGGCTCAGCGTAAGCTAATCTTTTTTTTTTAAGATTTACGCCCGCGCCAAGTTCTGCGACACCATTTATATTGACCGGGAATCGACCCGTTACATCAATGCCACCGAACACAGCCTGCGCAGCCGCACTCTGCAACTCCTTAGTGTCTTCATACGCCATCACCACAGCCGGAGTGGACTTTATCTGAGTAAATGTTGACAATTTAAATGGGTTAACGAAAAACACGCCTACTGCATTTGGGTTGGTCTTAAGGAGTTCGGAGTATGCTTCACGAGCCATAGCGTCGTTTTTATACACCGCTATAATTACCTCATCTACTTTACTGGCTTCAGCCACCGCATAGCGGGTATCAGCCGCAGTAATCACAGAAACATTTCGGGTAGGACAATACTCCGAACATGTAGAAGAAAACTCATTGCGAGCCTTGGCCCCTATACTGACCACGGCTATAGTTTTATTTTCGATATCCGCTAAAGGTAATATATCATTCTTATTTTCAACTACCGTTATTGAAGCCTTGGCAAGCTCATCCAAAAGGGACTTGGCTTCGTGTGAGTTTAGGCGACCGGCCAAACCTGCCGCGTTTACTTTAACACTTCCGGATAGACCAAGATTATACTTGTAAATCAATAATTTTCTGCAACGTCTGTCTACTTCATCTTGAGAGATACGTCCGGATTCCACCGCCTTCATCATCGCATCAATATCTTTGCTTAGCGAACGCGGCTGGAGCAACACATCGGCTCCGGCGATAAAAGCACTTACAGCATTATTTTCTGAGCCAAGATCTGCGCCCTTCATTGCAAGAGCATCTGTAAATATCAGTCCATTGAATCCAAGCTTGTTGCGGAGTATGCCGGTTGTTATTTTTTCTGAAAGCGATGCGGGTGTACCACTCTTGTCAAGAGCCGGAACATTGAGATGTCCAACCATTATACCTGACATTCCGGCTTCTTTAGCCGCGATAAACGGGACATAATCAACCGCCTCAAGAGTTTTCACATCATGATTGACCGTAGGCAACGCCTTATGGGAATCAACAGATGTGTCGCCATGACCAGGAAAATGTTTTCCTACAGACATTACGCCACCTGATTCCATTCCTTTACAGAAAGCAGCTCCAAGCACAGCAACACGTTGTGGGTCCTCACCAAACGAACGATACCCGATTACGGGATTGTTCGGATTGGAATTGACATCAAGGACCGGTGCGAAATCAACCTGTATGCCAAGTTCGCGGCATTCACGCGCCACCTCTCGCCCGTATCGCTCAATCAGTTCCGGATTTTGTATTGCTCCGAGCGCAATGTTTTTCGGGAATCGAGGCGCATCTGTAACTCTCATGTTAGGCCCCCACTCTCCGTCGAGGGTCACCAAAAGAGGTATCTTCGCCTCTGATTGCACTCTGTTTATAACCGAAGCGTATTCCGCAGAAGAACCTTTTCCGAGAAGAAACCCGCCAACTCCCTCCTTGACAACTTGCAATTTTGTAGTAGACGACGGAGTTGCAGCCGAGCCTGACACCTCCCATCTTGGGAAAAAGAGTTGAGCGATTTTTTCACGAGGCGACATTTGCCGCATAATTGAATCAGCCCACGCGTCGGCAGTTATCGGTTTTATACTATCCTGACGGCTATTATCAGTGTTAACTAATTGACCTACCGTAACACTCCCCAAAAGTGAAAAACAACGGGTCAAGCCAGTTGCAAGTGCTCCAATGGCAACTATGCCAAGCACCCCGGCAACAATATATCTTATGTGTGTGTTTCGTTTCTTCATTCAGGTCTCATTCTGATTGTATTGTCAGCCTTAAGGGGAAACCTTTTCTCAATAAGGGCCTCAATAATATCCTTGTAAAGCACATCATCACTGCTCCCAACCTTATCACTTTCCATCAAAGGTGACATGTAGTCGCCACCATTAGCAAGGTAATCCAGAGTTGCCACGTAATAGAACCGGTCCGGATCAATAGCCTCGCCATTGACTGTGACGGTTTTACATTTACCGGTTTTAGTGTCAAACGTTATATTCACCCCACGGCTAACACCATCACCACCCCTTGAGGCCATCACATCAAATGCATCCTTGAGGTTCTTTCCGGAAATCTTCAGAACTTCGATTTTGTTTTCAAACGGGAAAATTTGCATTATGGTTCCTTTCGTCACATTTCCTTTTGGCATATCAGCCCTAATACCGCCTTTATTGACAATAGCAAGGTCAATCTTATCAGGAGTTAGCGAAGCCGCATCCTCAAGGACGAAATCAGCCATCCAGTTGACAAGCGTCCAATCGGATTTTTTCAAGCCATTCGTCTTACCAATCTTGAAGTTACGGAATTCATCTACTCCATTACGATATGGTTCAAGAACAGAATCAACGGCAAGTTGCTTTACTTTATCATACCGGCTGTCGACAGGGAGCAAACGAGAAACGGCGTCAAAAGAGTCAAGATCTATCTCAATTTCTCCCACGTTGTATCCGCGGCCACCAGCCTGTGCCACAAGAACAGGACGACCAACCAGATTTTCTATACGATATGCAGGCGATTTGCTATCTGCCGGATTAATGGTCGTGTGGCTATGCCCACCTATTATTATATCAACATCCTCAGTCTGCTTGGTAAGCCGGGTGTCACTTATTAATTTGTCGGAATAATATCCGATATGTGACAGAGCAATTACCATGTCAACCTTCTCTATGTTTTTCAAATACCATGAGATAGCATTGGCAGCTTTGACTCCATCCAGATATCTGACTCCCTCCGACTGACTGTCGGAAATCAGTCCCTTTGGATCGAGATTGATTGCGATAAAACCTATCTTCCTTCCATCAATTTCCTTTATAAGGTACGGTTTGAAGATATTGGCAAGAGGTGTGGTAGTAAAATCATAGTTGGTTGATAGACTGGTAGCATTGAGTGACCCGAAAACTTTATTGATTGACTCTACGCCATTGTCAAATTCGTGATTGCCAAGAATCTGGATGTCGTAACCAAGCAGATTCATGAGTTTGGCTTCCACTTCGCCGCCATATAGAGTGAAATAAAGAGTTCCCTGTACCATATCGCCGGCATCAACGAGCATAACGTTCTTATGTACGCTTCTAACACTGTCAATCAGTGTCTTTCTACGTGCTATGCCACCAAGTCCGTTATCGGCAGGCTCAATCTGGCTGTGAGTGTCATTTGTGTGCAGAATGACAAGTTTATCTGCATTAACCGATGCTGAATATAAAAAAGTAAGAGCGAGAGAGGCTGCAAATAATTTAAAGCTATTTAATCGCATATAATGATCAGTTTAATATCAATTTTTTACACCACGAAGTTAGTAATTATTATCCACGAGTTCAAACCCATCGGCTAAATTTAGCAAATTTTACGACATAGATCTTGAAATGGTGACAAAAAATATTTGTCAAAAAAATTTGCTGTTATAAAAATAAACAGTAACTTTGCAACCGCAAACGCAAAATAACGTTGCTGTTTGGCTCCTTAGCTCAACTGAATAGAGCATCTGACTACGGATCAGAAGGTTACAG
>CAZASF010000009.1:0-62489 GCA_964487725.1 uncultured Bacteroides sp.
TTTAATTTATCATACGTTTATCAGAGATACTTGTTATCATTATGAATCTGAACGTCAGTAAGCATCACCTTGATTTGCTGTTCATCGCTCTTGGGACAGATGAGAAGCACATCTCCGGTGTCGGCCACAATGCAGTCATGAATCCCATTGACAACAACAAGTTTACCCTCCGGGGCAAGGAATATGTTGCCCGATGAATTGTAGGCCATAACGTTGGCATTATCCGTTACGTTGTTATTGACATCCTTGTGGGAGTTTTCGTAGAGCGAACACCATGTTCCGAGGTCGCTCCATCCGAAACTGACGCACTCCACATAGACATTATCAGCCTTCTCCATCACCGCGAAATCAATCGATATCGAGGGACATCCCGAAAAATTTTCGTCAATGAACGCTCTTTCCTCAACGGTGCCGAAAGTCTCAAGACCGGAGTCAAACACGCTGGCCAAATCAGGCGCATACTTGCGGATAGCCTCTTTTATGGAAGCTGCCGCCCAGATGAATATGCCCGCGTTCCAATAGAACTCACCGGTTTCGATGAACACCTGCGCCAACTCCTTGTTTGGCTTCTCGGTGAATGTCTTCACCTTCATCAGTCCCGGCTCCACCTCATCACCGGCCTGAATGTAGCCATAGCCGGTCTCCGGACGAGTGGGGTTGATGCCGAGTGTAAGGAGCGCATCATGTTGCTCCACGAAGTCGAATCCTCGCCTCACGCACTGTTCAAACACATTGTCGCGCGTAATCAGGTGGTCGCTCGGAGTGACAATCATTGATGCCTCCGGATCAATAGCTGCTATGTGGTAGGCAGCCCACGCTATACAGGGGGCCGTGTTGCGGCGGTCAGGCTCAAGCAGGATTCTCTCTTGCGGAATGTCGGGAAGCTGCTGTCTTACCATTTCAACATACCTGTGATTAGTAACCACAAGGATATTTTCCTTGGCAACCACCGGCAGAATGCGGTCGTAGGTCATTTGCAGCAACGACCGGCCTGTGCCGAAAAGGTCAAGGAATTGCTTCGGCTTGTCCGTGCGGCTATAAGGCCAGAACCGGCTACCTATGCCGCCACACATTATAACGCAATATCTATGGGCATCTGTTGTTTTCATCAGAGTGTGTTTGATGTTCAGTCGCTAAGTTACAACTTTTTCTTAAATCCCACAAATCCACCCTGAATCCAATCAAATTCATTTAGTTTATTTTGCTCCGGGATTGGCTCAATGCGGGTCAAATTGAGTCATTGTGGTTCATTTTACCACTTCCATTACATAGTGAATATTAGAGACTGACCACACAAACTAATTTAATGGATTCCGGGTGCACTGACTGCATCCGGAATCTTTTTGCCGAATCCCTTGCTCTTATTTCCGATTTGCTATAAAAACATATCAAATCGGAAATGAATTTTACTCGGATTTTATACCGAAATCAGTCGTGGAGTGTCCGAATTCGGACAGAAATCAGGCTGACGGAATTCGGACGGGACTTTGGAACAAATATTTTTTTTGAATACTATACTGCTAATTATCAGGCGGTTTTCACCCCCCCAATTTTTTTGTAAAAAACTATTGACTTCGCGTAACAATTTTTATAGTTTTGCTGTCATATTATGTGAGTCACTGACTCATTTGAGAGAGAAGTATCACTATTTGCCAACATAGACATTATATACCTATGAACATCAGAACCACCCTCCGCCGACTGGCGTGTCTTTGCATGATGGTCACATTGCCAACCATTATGATGGCCGCCGATTACATCATTCACACAAAATCAAAAAACGGTCTTACCGGCGAACAGATTAATGATGTCAAGGCATGGCTGCTCCCATCAGAAGGAAATGACACTATTTTCGCGCAACTGAAAAATGTTCACTTTATTGATGCCAACGGACGCGCCACTCCTGCAACTCTCGTTGATTTCACCGTTCCTCATAAACCGGCAACATATATATTGGGCGCCGAAGCTCCGGGCTATAACCCGATTGAGCGCACAGTAGTTATTGACAAGGTTGGCAGCCGCGAATTTGAGACCTCCATTGCTGACCTCAATTTCTTCCCAAAGTCCAAGCAATTGGGCGAAGTGACAGTTACGGCTTCAAAGGTGAAATTCTACTATAAAGGCGACACTGTTGTCTACAATGCCGACGCATTTCAATTAGCCGAAGGCTCTATGCTCGACGGCCTCATAAAGCAGCTTCCCGGAGTGGAACTGAAAGAGGGCGGACAGATCTACGTCAACGGCAAACTGGTTGAAAGCCTCCTTCTCAACGGCAAGGATTTCTTCCAGGGTGACAACAATGTGATGCTCAACAACTTGGGCGCATACACAGTAAAAAACATTGAGGTTTACGACAAACTGGGCGAAATGAGCCAATTGGCCGGGCGCAACTTAGGCGACAGCCAGTACGTGATGGACGTGAAACTCAAACGCGAATACATGTCGGGCTACATCGGCAATTTCGAGGCCGGTGGCGGCACGAGTTCCCGCTATCTGGCGCGAATGTTCGGCATGTGGTACACCTCCCGCTCCCGCATCACCCTTGTGGGCAACATCAACAACCTCAATGACAGCCGCAAACCGGGTCAGAACGACACCTACAATGCTACAGCCGCACCAGGCGACTTCCGCACCAAGATGGTAGGGCTGGACTACAACGTTTCCAACGAAAACAAGAACTGGGATTTCATAGGAAACACCTCCGTGAGCCATACCCGCAACCTCAACATATCATCCACAAACCAGACCAACTTCCTGTCGGCCGGCAACACCTACGAAAACCGATTTGCCGACGCTCTTTCACACGAGTTGAACATAGCCACTAAGAATACTCTGAACCTGCGTCCGCAAAACAAATATATCTCTATTTCACAGAGCCTGAATTACCACAAAAATGACCGTATGTCAACCGAATTGTCAGGATCTTTCAATAGCGAAGTATCCGACATCAACCGCGCCCTGCTCGAAAAGGCATATTCCGGCGAAGCCACATCGTTTGACGACGTCATAATCAACACCTCGCTCTGGCAGCAACTGCTGAGAGGGCACACACTTGACGCTAACGGCTCGCTGTCGTTTTCTTCAAAAGTGCCCCACACTCCTGACCTCATAGGTGGCACCGTAACGGGTGGATACAAATTGAGCCACTACCGTACGTTTGACCTCTATGACATAAACTACAATCAGCTCGGAACCCACTCCACAACCTCATCCTACACCAAAGGTTCGCCCGATCACAGCTGGAACCTGCGCGTAGCCCCCAACTACACATACAGCCCCAGCTCAGTGGTGAGCATGACCATCACCCCCTATTGGGAACATACCGGAGCCACAAAGGATTCCTACTACTACCGCCTTGACCGCCTCAGCGACTCCGGAGCATTCGGCGTTCTCCCTACAGGTTACGAAAGCTCCCTTGACGATGGGCAGACCTACTTCAGCACAGAGAACTCGAACAATACCGGACTCACCCTCAACATTCATGGAATGAATAGTTGGAAATGGTCATTCCAGGTAATCGCGGATGTTTCCTACAAATGGCGTCGCCTTGACTACAACCAGATTGACTTCAGCCAGCAGGTGAACCATCACAGTGTTGACCTGAGTTTCAAAAACACATACTTCGGTTTTTACCACGGCAACAACTTCTTCAAGGCTCTTTACGAACGCACTATAACACCCGTTCAGCTCAACCGCCTCGTAAACATAACCGACACGCGTAACCCGCTTAACATCTACACCGGGGCCAAGTCCTTGAAAAATGCTGCCGACAACGTGCTTACACTCAGCATGGACCACACCGTGCGCGGACGCCATTACTGGTTCGATTATTTCCACCTGCGTTTCCACTTATTCGAAAACACGCTTGTCAACGGTTACTCCTTCGATGAAACAACCGGTGTGCGCACCTACCAGATGTTCAACACCTCCGGCAACTGGTCGGGACAAGTGTTCAACAACTTCTCCAAGACATTCGGCACCAAAGACCAGTTTGACGTCACCGCCAACACCAACATGAACTACTCCCGCTCGGCCGACATGTCGTCAGTCAACGGAGCCGCCATGACCGAAAGCTATGTTAAAAACTTCTCTCTGGCCCAGGCCCTCGGATTCAACTGGCGCATAGGCAAACAGAAAATCGGAGTCAACGGACGCGTTGACTGGCGCGACACCCGCAGTGCCAACGACTACTTCCAGTCATTCTCCGCCACCACCTCACAGTATGGCGTCAACGGCCAGTTCCAGCTCCCCTACAACTTCGGCATCTCCACGGACTTGAACATCTATACACGCCGCGGCTATGCCTACTCGGAGATGAACACTACCGACGTGGTGTGGAACGCCCGTCTGAGCTACACCACCAAGGGCGGACGCTGGATATTCATGCTCGACGGATTTGACCTTCTCCATCAGCTCAGCAACATCACCTACAACGTAAACGCTCAGGGACGTACCGAAACCTGGAACAACGTTCTGCCCCGTTATGCACTCTTCCACGTACAGTACCGTTTCACCGTACTTCCCAAGAAAAAATAGCTCAGGTTGAAAAACATCACACGTAATAACAGCGAAAGGCCCGCCCACAAGCGGGTCTTTTTCATTCAGATTCATAAAGTGTCACCAATCACGCCATTTTATGCGCCATTTTATGCGAAATAAATGTGGAAAAATATGCGGTTGTAATTGCTTAAACAAAAAATAATTGCGAAATTTGCACGGGAATGCGCCGCTTTCAACGCTTCGCTCCCTTCTAACAGACTTAACATAAAAACTTTAAACTCCACATAGCATGAAGAAAAGTCCACTTCAAATTGCCCGTGCCGCCTACCAGCCCAAGCTGCCTGTGAATCTCACCGGCGCCGTAACGGCCGTAGAAGGCAAGGCCACTCAGTCAGTAGCAGACCAGGATGAAATCAAGAAACTCTTCCCCAACACTTACGGTCTGCCCGAAATCATCTTTGAGAAAACATCCAATAAAACCGTAGTAGGCAAGCCTATCAACGTCGGCGTGATTCTTTCCGGCGGTCAGGCTCCCGGCGGTCACAATGTGATCAGCGGCCTTTTTGACGGTATCAAGAAAATAAACAAGGACAGCAAGCTCTACGGCTTCCTGATGGGTCCCGGCGGACTTGTTGACCACAAGTATGTGGAACTCACTTCTGACATAATTGACGAATATCGCAACACCGGCGGTTTCGACATCATCGGCTCAGGCCGTACCAAACTCGAAACAAAAGAGCAGTTTGACAAGGGTCTTGAAATCCTTCGCCAGCTTGGCATCACGGCTCTCGTGATAATCGGCGGCGACGACTCCAACACCAACGCCGCAGTTCTCGCCGAATACTACAAGGAAATCGGCGCAGGCGTTCAGGTTATTGGTGCTCCCAAGACCATTGACGGTGACCTCAAGAATGAGGTAGTTGAGGCATCGTTCGGCTTTGACACCGCAACCAAGGTTTATTCCGAGCTTATCGGCAACATTCAGCGTGACTGCAAATCAGCCAAAAAATATTGGCACTTCATCAAACTGATGGGCCGCTCGGCTTCACACATCGCCCTTGAATGCGCCCTCCAGACTCAGCCCAACGCATGCATCATCTCTGAAGAAGTTGAGGACAAGAACCAGACTCTTCAGGACGTTGTCAACTATATCGCCGACATCGTAGCCGCCCGCGCCGCCAACGGCGACAACTACGGAACAGTTCTTATACCCGAAGGCCTCATAGAGTTCATTCCCGCAATGAAGAACCTCATTGCCGAGCTTAACGACCTTCTGGCCAAGAACCCCGATTTCGCACAGAAAGAGTGGGCCGCTCAGAAGCAGTTTGTCCTTGACCATCTCTGCGATAAGAATGCCAAGGTTTACGCTTCACTTCCTGACGGCGTTGCACGCCAGCTCAGCCTTGACCGCGACCCCCACGGCAATGTACAGGTATCGCTCATCGAAACCGAGAAGCTGCTTTCAGAGATGGTGGCCAACCGCCTGAAAGAGATGGCTGCCGAAGGCAAATACAACGGCAAGTTCGCTCCGCTCCATCACTTCTTCGGCTATGAAGGCCGTTGCGCTGCTCCGTCCAACTTCGATGCCGACTATTGCTACGCACTCGGCTACAATGCCGCCAACCTTATCAACGCCGGCGTAACGGGCTACATCTCATCGCTCCGCAACCTTACCAAGCCCTCAGTACAGTGGCTCGCAGGCGGTGTGCCTATCTCAATGATGTTCAACATGGAACGTCGCCACGGCAAACTCAAGCCCGTAATTCAGAAAGCACTCGTTCGCCTTGATGGCAAGCCTTTCCAGCGTTTCGCCGCCAAGCGCGACCAGTGGGCCCGCAACACTGAGTACGTTTACCCCGGCCCCATCCAGTACTTTGGCCCGGCTGAGGTTTGCGACCAGTGCACCGCCACTCTCCGCTACGAGCACCTTGATAAGTAAAATCCCTTCACTTAATATCAGCTTGCATGAAGGCCACGGATTCATTTCCGCGGCCTTCTTTTTTTCATCGAATAAAAGAAACAGGGCCGGTGGATGCCGGCCCTGCGATATGTTAGGAATTTGGATTATGCGATTGCTTAGCGCTGAATGGCCTCGAAGAGGAGAGCATGACCATTTATAGTTATGCGGGTGGCAGCGGATGCAAGAGCCACAGTTGCGTAGGGCGTTTTTTCTTCGGTAAATGCAACCTGACGGCCCTTCTCATCATACTGGGTAATTGTTACCGGACCGAGGACTTTGTCCATCAGAAGAATAAGAGAGTTGGCATCCTTTACGCGGTCAAATGACACTTTCCCCGAAAGATTAGCCCATGTGGTGGGGTTGTTGTCAAAAGCATTAAGCATGGCGTCAACATTCGCAGCCTCGAGATTGAGCCCGACGCGTTCAGCCGTAAGGGGATTTACATGGAATGTGCGTACGGACGACCACGAGTTGCGTTTTGAATCCAATCGACGCATGCGCACGTAGCGTGCCTGCACAGGCTCACCTTTCCACTGGAATTCGTAAGTGTTCTTCAATTCGTTGCTGAGAGGATTCCAATTCTTTCCATCGGCTGAATATTCTATAATCATGTTGTCAAAGTAGTCGCCATCATTGACTGAGTTGCGGCCCTGAAGAATATCAACCTGATCAATGGGACGCACGGTCAGGAGGTCAATACCGAACCAAGTACCGTCGCGCTGGCCCTCGGCCGAGTGATAGTAAGTAGTAGTGTCGCTGTCAAGCATCGGGGCAATGTCCTTGGCTGTCTTGTGGGAGAATGTTCCGGCTCCCTGATACATTGTGGGGACTTCGCCGCTCACTTTCTGATAGAATTCCTTAACCATTCCATCCATGGCATTGGTGTAGAACGGCTGAAGTTTCATGGTGCCTATTTTGTGCTCGTTATAGGCTTTTTGATCCTCGGGACTCATAACATTTTCAACGTATGAGCACCAGAAAAGAGAGTCATTTCCCTCCTTGAAAGTCTTTATAAGGTCAAGAGTTGCCAGTCCGCGCTGACCGAGTTTAGTAAATTCTGTGAGCCAGGGCTGGAGTTCCTTAAGCAGGCCGGGGTTGGTGGCACCCTTCTGAATCTGACCTTCCACTTTAACAATCTTCTCAAATTCAGCTTTCAGAGCGTCAAATTGCTCGGGAGTAAAGCGATTGTACGGGAAAGTAACCGTTTCCCATGATTCGTCGCGACGATATCCGTTCTCAGTGTCAGCACTGTGGATGGCGAAGGTGCGGTAGGCTTCATGAGCTTCAGGCATGATCTCCACGAGAGCACGCTCCCAGTTGTCAAGGGGATTGTAGGCGGGTGTGTTCCAAGAATAATCGGCCACGCCGTAGAGAGCGAGTTTGGAAGCTTCACCATGCTCCATAGGGTTACTGATGAGACCGGCCACTTCATTTGAAGTAAGGCTCGTGTCAAGACCATATACAGGGCCCTGCAGGAGTATGGGGCGCACATAGTCGGTCACAGGGAAGTTCCACCAATAAAGTGCCGGTCGCTTGATGCGGCTATTGATGAATTCCATGGTTTCAGGCGTAAGGTCGCTGCACACCACGGCGCCGGTCCAAAACACCTCAACATCCGGGTTAAGTTCGCGTCCGTAAATGGCCAACTGACCATTCTCGCCCGGTCCTGCCCACATCTGCGAATAGTCCGTGGGGCATATAATAAGGTTGTTGACGTCACCCTTGGCTTTGACAAAATCGGTGGTAAGGTCATTGAGGAGCTTGGCCTGCATGTGGGAGTCGGTTCCTTTGCCTTCTATATCATCGAAGAAAATTGCGAAAGATCTCACACCGAGGTCATACATCATGTTGAACTTGTTGACAAGTGAATCATAATCGGCCTTATCCCAACGGATATCCTTTCCGGGATGGATTGCCCAAATGAAATTCACACGGTTTTTCTTGGCCCGCTCCACGAGTTCTTTAATGTTCTGAGCCTGATCTTCCGGATAAGGCTGACGCCAGTAGGGAGAGCTGTGATAGGGATCGTCCTTTGGCCCGTAGAGATATTCGTTCATTTTATTTTGGCCGTAGAAGTCAATAAGCGACATGCGCACCTGATGGCTCCACGGCGTTCCGTAGAAGCCTTCAACGACACCACGGTATTTCAGCGATGGATAGTCGTTGATTACCATCATAGGGAGGTCATCACCTCCCGCACAAGCCGGACTTGCGAGAATCTGACGGAGAGTCTGGAGTCCATAAAAGGCGCCGCGCTCGTTGTAACCCGTTATTGTGACTTTTTTAGGGCCAATTTCAAGCAGATAAGCTCCATCCACAGGCTTAACATCGGCTTTCTTGGCCACCTTCTCGCCGAAATCTATCACCAGCTCGATTCCTCCCGGGCCCTGACGGAGAAAACCAAGATCATCGGCAAAAGCGTTCTGCTTGTCCTTCACCTTGAATCCTCCGCTGATGTTGAGAACTCCGTTGTTGGGGCGGGTAACGCTCTGCGGAGTAGGATTTATGACTATGCCGCCATGGTCAAGTTTCTTACCGGGAACAGCGTTGTAGTGTTTGACCTCACCGCGCTGATTGTTGAAGTCGAATCCATCGTCCTGCGCGCCGGCCAGGACAGGCATGCCTAAAGCCAAAGCTCCAATCAGCGATGCGGTCCATAAAAGTCTTGATTTTATTTTCATAAGAATATTTGAAATGATATTATTATCTTTGTGCAAAGATAGCGATTACTATCATAAATAGTAAGTTTAAATTTAGCGATTGATTGGATTTATTTGTTAAAATTATGTTAAACACGAGTAAATATGCTATTTGTAATTCAGAATATGCCTACATTTGCACGTGTGTTTTTCATAGTATTAGATTAAGATAAAGGTTTAAAGGGAAAGAGATGTTGTGAAACATCTCTTTTTGTTTTATAATATGTGGGGAATTCACTAACTTTGACGTTAGAAACAAATCCCGCCCCTTGTACAGCATGAAGACATTACGAATCTATCCAAGCTCCATCAATGACCGATACATCAGCGAAGCCGCCGATGAGCTTCGCGCAGGCTCTCTGATTCTTTACCCCACCGATACGCTCTACGCCGTGGGGTGCGATGCGATGAATCAGAGCGCGATAGAGAGGCTGTGTCGCTTCAAGGGCATAAATACCCAGAAGAACACGCTGTCAATAATCTGCGCCGACATTTCACAAGCCAGCGAATATGCCAGAATTGACAACAAGGCCTATAGCATACTGCGCCACAACTGTCCGGGACCATTCACTTTCATATTGCCATCATCGCCAACACTTCCGAAAGCATTCAAGGGCCGGCGACAAGTGGGGTTGCGCATCCCCGACAACAGCATTGCCCGTGCGCTGGCCGAAGAGCTTGGCCATCCGCTGCTGACAACGTCAATCACCACCACGGGTCTGACCGATGATGAGATAAGCATGCCGGATGAAATAATGATGCGCAACGAGAACTCAGGAGCTATTGCCCTGATGATTGACGGGGGCACGGGTGGCACCGTTCCATCAACCATTGTAGACCTGACTGACAGCTCCTCGCCTGAAATACTGCGTGAGGGTGCCGGCGATTTTGAAGAATAAAATAAAGCTCTGACAAATGAAACCATTGCTTCTTCCACCCCTGCCATCGGGAAAACGACTGAGTGTCGACAACTCGGCCCGCCAGATAATAATAGTAGGAGCCAACGGCGCAGGAAAGAGCCGATTCGCAGCCTACGTGGCAAAGGAATCAGCCGACAAGCCATTTCAACTCTCAGCCCTGCAGGCCATATTCGAGCGCACGCCAGACGGTTCAGGGTGCGAAGTTATTGACGATGCCTATTTCAACGCTGCCCGTCAAGGGATGCCCCACGACACGTGCACCACACAGTTTGAAAGAGTACTTGCCCTGCTGATGCACAACGAGATGTTAAGCCTGCTGAAATTCAAGCTCCACCGCAGGAATGCCTCTGACGCACAGCTACCAATGTCGGCGCTCGACACCGTCATAGATCTATGGGAAGAGGTGTTTCCCGGAAGCAAGGTCCTGACTGAGAGCGGACGGTTGCTCTTCACCAACGACAGCGCAGAATCGGACGAAGGTTACTCTCCATCGCGGCTATCAGCCGGCGAAAAGGCCGTGCTATATTATATAGGTGCCATGACGCTGGCGCCAAAACGTTCCACGGTGTTCGTTGACAGTCCGGAAATGCTGCTTCACCCCACCGTGGTTCGTTCGCTATGGAACCACATAGAAGCCATGCGCTCCGACTGCCGCTTTGTTTACACGACTCACGACCTTGACTTTGCTGCATCGCGCTCGGCTTCGTCAACAATATGGGTGCGCAAATATGATCCGCAACACACTTCGTGGGACTACGAGGTGCTACCTCCCCAGACGGCCATTTCCGATGAGATTTACCGCTCGATCATTGGCTCGCGCAAACCGGTGATTTTTACCGAAGGTGACGGTCGGCGGTCAATTGACGCCAAACTCTATCCGCTCATTTTCAGCGACTACACGATTCAAGCCCTTGGAAGTTGCAACAAGGTGATAGAAGCCACCCGCACATTCAATGACCTCAACGCGCTCCACCACATGGACTCACTCGGGATAGTTGACCGCGACCGCCGTGACGTAAAAGAAGTGGAATATCTGCGCAGGAAACGAATCATGGTACCCGATGTAGCAGAAGTGGAAAACATTCTGCTTATAGAGGAGGTGGTTCGTGCCGTGGCTTCCTTCTGCGGGAAGGACGAAGATTCAGTGACCGGACGCGTCAAAAAAAGCATTTTTGCCGAGTTCCGTAATGATTTACGCCGCCAGGCCCTGCTCCACACCCGACACAGAGTGAAACGACTGATGGAATGCCGCATTGACGGCAGATTTGAGAGCATCGAAGTTCTTGAACGTCACATGACGGAACTCCCGGCGGAAATCAATGCTCGTGGAATTTACAACGATCTATGCCGTGAATTCCAATCATATCTCAACAAGAAAGACTATGCGTCGGTGCTACGTGTCTACAACCAGAAAGCCATGCTGCCGGGGTGTAACGTGGCAGGTATGTGTGGGCTACGCGACAAGGACGATTATCTCTACACAATATTGAAAATCCTACGCAGCAAGAGTCCGGGAGCGGCAAGAATCCGCAATGCCGTTCTTCGTTGCTTCAACATCAGCCCCGATGGAACCCTCCCGTCACCGGCCAACGATTAAATCCACCTTATAAAATAATGAAGAAAAGCATAAAATGCTGGATTGAAGCTATGCGCCTGCGCACACTGCCGGTATCTGTAGCCGGTGTGTTCATGGCCGTGGGCTGTGCTGCTGCAACCGGCACTTTCCGACTTCTGCCCGCCTCTCTATGTCTGATATTCGCTGTGTTGGCGCAGATTTCATCTAATTTCGCCAATGAGTACTATGATTTCAAGGGCGGACTTGACAAGAAAGGACGCGAAGGTCCGCGACGAGGAGTGACCGAAGGGGATATAACGCCCCGCGCCATGCTCACGGCCACATATATGACTCTCGGGACCGCATGTGCTGTTGGTCTTTCGCTGCTCTTATTCGGAGGGTGGTGGCTTATTCCCACCGGGCTGTTAGTAGCTATAGGAGTTATAGCCTACAGCACAGGGCCATATCCGCTATCTCACCACGGATTGGGCGAAGTGGCCGTCGTTGCGTTTTTCGGACTTATTCCGGTAATATGCACCTATATCCTCCAGGGCGGAGAACTCGACATGCAGATTGCAATGGCCGGCCTCGCCATAGGATTAATGGGAGCCAACGTGCTAATTGTCAACAACTATCGCGATGTGGAGGACGATCGGGCCGTAGGAAAACGCACTTTGGCCGTCATGCTCGGGCGGAGGACCATGAGATGGATTTATCGTGGCAACTCCACAGCGGCCATGCTTCTGCTGATTCCCTGGTGGTCCCTGCTCCACATAATCGCTGCCATTCTGATACCTGCCATATATCTTGTACTGGCATATTCAATCGCCGGCAGCATGAAAAAACTGGAGGGACACCGGCTTAATCCGCTGCTCGGAAAAACAGCCATATTGATGTTGGCCGTCAGCTTAGCGTGGTGCCTCGCCGTGACCTGTCCATGATTCAAGGTCCTCAGGACGCGAGAAGTCATCATCAGGGAAGCGTCTTTTCAGATACTCTACTATGACTTCAATCAGTTCATCCATTGGCATACGGGAGGTGTCAATTGACAGATCGTAGCTCGAAGATGCGCCCCAGGTTTTGTCTGTGTAGAAATTATAATAGTTAGCTCTCAGGCGATTGACTTTAGCAGCCTTTGAGCGCACCTTTTCTTCTGTCAGGCCATCGTCCTCACCACGGTCCATAATACGTCTGACGCAGCATTCCATGGGAGCATGAACAAAGATATTGACCAACTTCCCGTGGTCGCGAAGCACATAGTCCGACGTACGTCCCACAATTATACACGGTTCCTTCTCGGCCAATGAATGGATAAAATCGCTCTGGGCGCGGTAAAGACTGTCATCGGAAATGGAAGTGCTCCCGCTGTAACAATTGACTGCATTCAGACCGAAAGCAAACGAGAAGATTCCGTTGAGAAACGATGGGAAACGCTCATCGTTGCGCTCAAAAAACTCCTCCCCAACGCCGGCATGTCTGGCAGCCTCACGAAGGAGTTCCTTATCATAATACTTATAGCCGAGGCGATCGGCAAGTTTACGGCCAAGTTCACGGCCGCCGCTACCGAACTGGCGCCCTATGGTGATGACTATGGGGTGGTTGTCTGACATATAAAACTGATTTAGACTTTTATCAAAGCATCTGCGCGACACTCTGTGTTTCACTCACAAATTTAACAAATATTCCCGACCGAAAGGTCACCCACACCATAAAAATTGATTTTCTACGCGAAAAATTTTCACAATCGGCAAAATACCATTAATTTTGCACTTCAACAGAACGAAAACAATCCGTAAAAAACAAAGAAACAAAATATCATGGCTAATAACAACGTCAATGACAACTTGAAAGCCGCCGAAAACGCAGCTGATCCCATTTCAAGCATAGAACAGAAAGTGGCAAACAATCAGAAGACCATCATGTGGGTTTGCGTGGCTATCGCTGCAGTAATCGCCATCATCCTCATCTACATCTTCGCCATCCGCCGTCCCGGCATAGCCAACGCCAACAGCGCCATAGGCCAGGCCGACCTTGAAATGATGTCAGGCAACGATTCCACAGCCCTCGCCCAGTATCAGCACGTGGCTGACCAATATGGTTACGAGGCTGGCAACCGCGCAGCGCTTAACGCAGCAATCATCCTCTACCGTCAAGAAAAATATCAGGAAGCTATTGACTACCTCAAGAAATATGACACCAAAGAGAATGTGATCGGAGCAACAGCCCAGACACTTGAGGGCGACTGCTACGTGAACCTTGACAAATACGATGAAGCTCTCAATTGCTACGACAAGGCCGTGAAGACTTCTGACAACAACCCCTCGCTCACGCCTTACATTCTGATGAAGAAAGCCAACGTGTACAACGCTCAGAAAAACTACAAGGCCGAGGCCGAGACCTATCAGACAATCCTCACCAAATATCCTGAATACGGACAGAGGTTAGGAATCGACTTCGAAAAATACGTTGACCGCGCTGAAGAAATGGCCAAATGAAATTGACCGCCAATGATAATCCCACCACGCCTCCTGACCGTCAAGTCAGGGGGTGTCTCTTTTTTTAACGTCCTCATTATTAAAAAGCAATCTCCTTTATATAATACAACATGGAACCTCTGAAACATGAATGCGGCATAGTGATGATTCGTCTGCGCCGCCCACTTGAATATTACAAAGAAAAGTACGGCACCTACGCCTACGGATTGGAAAAGCTCTATCTTATGATGGAGAAACAGCATAACCGCGGGCAGGAAGGAGCCGGAGTAGGAGTGGTGAAACTCCATGCCCGACCCGGAGAGGAGTACGTGTTTCGTGAACGAGCCATGGGCACCCAAGCCATCAGCGAAGTTTTCGGAAAAATTTTCCCCTTGATAGAATCAGAGCATGTTGAGGGCATGACACCGGCAGAAGCCGAATTGAAGGCCCCGTTCATAGGAGAAATATACATGGGCCACCTACGCTACAGCACCACCGGCAAACGCGGCATAAGCTACGTTCATCCCTTCCTGCGGCGCAACAACTGGCGGTCACGCAACCTGCTGATGTGCGGCAATTTCAACATGACAAACGTTGACAGCATCTTCAAGTCAATCGTTGCTACGGGCCAGCATCCGCGACTTTTCAGTGACACCATAGTCATTCTCGAGCAGCTTGGTTACACTCTTGACAAGGAGAATCACCGACTTTATCGCCAGTTCCGCGACTCGCTTGAAGACCCTGCGCTCACCACAGCCATAGAGGACAACATAGATCTCAGCCGTGTGCTCAAAGCCACCGCACCATCATGGGACGGCGGATTCGCCATGTGTGGAGCAACCGGTTCCGGCGACATGTTCGTCATACGTGACTCCCATGGCATACGTCCTGCATTCTACTATATTGACGATGAAGTGGCAGTTGTGGCCTCAGAGCGTCCGGTAATCCAGACCGTGTTTGCCGCACCCTTTGATGAGGTCAAGGAACTTACTCCGGGCAGTGCAATCATGATTAACAAAGCGGGCGATATAAATGTCACCGAAATACTAAAGCCCGGAGCGAACGAACGATGCTCTTTTGAACGCATATATTTTTCACGAGGAAGCGATGCCGACATCTACCGCGAACGCAAACAACTCGGACGAAATCTCGTTGACAAAGTGCTCCGCAGCATCGGGAACGACTATGACCACACTGTTTTTTCTTTCATCCCCAACACAGCCGAAGTTGCTTTCCTTGGCATGGTTCAGGGTCTCGAAGGAAACCTTGACAGGCTGCGGCTTGAGACACTCGAGAAGATGCAGGCCGACGGGCGGTATGATGCCGCTGAAATGAAAGAGCTGATGCGCAGGAAAGTGCGTGTGGAGAAGGTGGCGATAAAGGATATAAAACTCCGCACCTTCATTTCCGAGGGCGACATGCGCAATGATTTGGCCGCCCACGTCTATGATGTCACCTACGGAATAATCCGTCCGGGAGTGGACAATCTCGTGGTGATTGACGACAGCATTGTTCGCGGAACCACTCTGCGACAGAGCATTCTGGAGATGCTCGGACGGCTGAAACCCAAAAAAATTGTGATTGTAAGTTCATCGCCGCAGGTTCGCTATCCGGACTACTATGGCATTGACATGAGCAGCATGAGTGAATTTTGTGCCTTCCGGGCCGCAGTGGAACTTCTACGCGAAACCGGACGCAGCAATGTCCTCGACAAGGTCTACGAGGAATGCCTCGATATGCTTGATGTACCGGACGAGGAACTATTCAATCCGGTCAAGGCAGTATACGAACCGTTCTCTGACGAAGAAGTGTCAGCAAAAATTGCAGAAATGCTCACACCACCCGACATAACGTCAGAGGTAGAGCTAATCTACCAAAGCCTCGACGGGCTGCATGAAGCCGTGAAAGGGTGTCCCGGCGACTGGTATTTTTCAGGAGATTATCCGACTCCGGGCGGCATCCGCATGCTTTGCAGAGCCTTTATTGACTATTACCGGTCAAGAAGAGAGGACTGAACCTCATCGAAACACTGACGGATCACCACAGGCATATCTTCATGGTTCTCAGGAGCCGGGATGGGCTTGTGGATTGTCAGCGTAATATGCCCCCACCGGGGAATCTTTTTTGTGCGCGGCATAACACTGAACGAGCCATCGATTGTGACCGGCACCAACGGCAATTTAAATTCTTCGGCGAGAAGGAAGGCTCCGCGCTTGAACGGGCGCATTTTCCCATCGAACGTGCGCGCACCCTCGGGGAACACAACAAGCGAAGTGCCGCCACGCAAAACGTCCTCTGCCCGTTCCATTGTCATTTTAAGGGCCGACGGGCTGGACTTGTCAACGAAAATCTGATGGGCGCTCTCGCATGCCTGTCCCACAAGGGGAATCTTCCGGAGCGAGGCTTTCATCATCCAACGAAACCGGTGGTTGAGAAACCCATAGATACTGAAAATATCGTAGGCTCCCTGATGGTTAGCCACGAATACATAGCTCGTTGCAGGATCCACATTCTCACGTCCACGAACAGTTACGCGTACAAGGGTGAGGATGCAGAACAGCCTTCCCCACAGATGGGCCGGATAGTAGCCCCACCATCGGCCCCCGCCGAGCAGACAACCTATAATGGTCAAAACAGCGGTGATAATGGTTGCCACAAGTAGCAGCGGAGCCATTATCACCAGCTGGTAAATCCTATAGAGAATAATCATCAAAAGATTCAAAGATTTTTGTCAAGAAGTGCCTTGAACTCGTCCTCATTCATAAGTCCGACATGCATAACGGGTTCGGCTCCCTCTTTGAGAATCACCACTGTGGGAATTGATTCAATTTTGTACTTTTCGCCGAGTTCTTTGCATTCGTCAAGGTCAGCGGCATAGAAAGAGGCTTTCGATGCGTATTCTCCGGCCACTTTGTGATAGATGGGCTTGAACTGCTGGCAAGGGCCACACCACACAGCCGAGAAATCAATCACTGCGGGTTTGCCGGGAGCAGCTGCAGGGTCTGTGCCGGGTTGAACATCAACAACGACATCGGCTGCACTAACGCTGTCGGCTACAGCTTCAGTCTGTTCGGTTGCAACCGAATCAGCACCCTCTGCGGCGCCGTCAGTTGCAGCGTTTTCTGTCTTGGAATTGCATGCGGCAAGAGCCATCAGAGCTGCAAGAGGTAGAATCTGAAAAAATTTCATAGTTTTCCTAATATTTTAGTTACGTTGACAAAAATATAAAAAATAGCTGATTTAACCAAGCACCACGTCAAGCACCATCATCAACACAAATCCCACGGCAAATCCAATTGTCCCGAGATTGGAGTGAGGGCCTTCGGCCGTTTCCGGTATTAGTTCCTCCACAACCACATAAATCATGGCGCCTGCCCCAAAAGCCAACAGATATGGAAACACCGGCAGTATCATACCGGCAAGAACCATGGTGATTACGGCTGCAACCGGCTCCACTGCTCCACTCATCACCCCTATCCAAAAGGAACGCCTTCTGCTGTTGCCCAACTCATGGAGCGGCATTGACACTATGGCTCCCTCCGGGAAATTCTGCAGGGCTATACCCATTGAGAGAGCGAGCGCACCACTCATTGTCAGAAATGCGGTCTGCTCCATGACGCCGGCCAACGCAATGCCCACAGCTATACCCTCGGGCACATTGTGAATGGTGATTGCAAGGACGAGTTTCGATGTGCGCGACCATTTCGTGTGCGGGCCCTCGCTTTGAAGCGAGTCAACATGCTGATGCGGCACTACCCTATCAAGGAACAGCAGGAACAGGATTCCGACCATGAAGCCCACCGCCGCCGGTATCACACGACCCATTCCATCGGCCTCCGCCGCCTCCATTGACGGAATGAGCAACGACCACACTGAAGCTGCCACCATTACTCCGGCAGCAAAGCCGAGCAAAGCCTTGCGCAGAGGCAGAGCCATCTCCCGGCGCATGAAAAACACGCACGCTGCACCGGCAGAAGTCCCAATGAACGGCAACGCCAACCCTATTATGTATCCCTCCGATACCATTCCTACAAAGTATTTTCCATCTAACGCAACCGGCCTTCATTTTGTTGAAAGTCTTCTTTTAGAGCCCGGCAAGTCTTTTAGAATAATTCCGAGTGAGTGCCAAAACGCACAAGTTTGATAACCGGTGCAGCACGGTCAAACCATATCAATAAAGTATCGTTTTCTACATGACACTCCATATGATTCTTGTAATTTCCATGAAGCATATGAGGACGATACTCATCGGGAATATCCTCTCCTTTAACAAGAAGATTAAGGATATATTCCAATTGTTCCAATGTTTCGGTTTTGTGTTTGTATCTTTTTAAGTCTTTTTTGAATTGACTTGTTAATTTTAGAATGTTCATAGCGAATTTACAAAGCTTCGGAAATCTTTCATATCGAGCGTTTCAAGATTATCTGATTCCTCAGCTTCTTTCATAGCAGCCAATGTGGTTTTATTCGGGCGCTCGGACACAAAAGCTATAAGCACGCTTTCAACCAAATTATTGAGACTGCGGTTGCGGCGCTTGGCCTCATCTTGCAAACGGGCAAGAAGCTCTGAGTTAAGGCGGAATGATGTTTGTTTTCTTACTGATACTGTATTCATATTTGTATTCTTTAGTAGCGCAAATGTAATACAATAACATAACACCTCAAAACAAAATAAGTTAAAAAAAGAGGACTCTCGCAGTTGAGAATCCTCATTTAAGTACCCGGAGCCGGGGTCGAACCGGCACGGGTCGCCCCACTGGTGTTTGAGACCAGCGCGTCTACCGATTCCGCCATCCGGGCCTCTTTGTGACGGCAAATTTAGCGAATGTTTTTGGTTCTCGCAACTCCCATCAGCGATTACGGGCGATTACGACGCGCTTTTTTTACTTTTTTGACTTACACAGGTTGGAGAGACGGAAGTTTTTTAGTAAGTTTGTGGGATATTATATTCCCCGCCGGGAATATCTCTGACTTAAATTTAGATCACTCATAACCCTGAATCATGGCCAAAACAAAAAAATCTCCCTCGAAACTCCCCTTGATAAAAAATGACCCCTGGCTTGAACCATACGCTCCGGCAATAGAAGGTCGGCACGAAGATGTCAACCGCAAAATCAAAGAACTGACCGCCGGAAGCGGCTCGCTCGATGAGTTTGCCAACGCACACAACTACTTCGGCCTTCATCGAACAGCCGATGGCTCGTGGGTGTTCCGCGAATGGGCCCCGAACGCCACTGCTATCACTCTGATAGGCGACTTCTCCAATTGGCACTCCATGGTCCGATACGAACTTCAACGACTCCCCGATTCGGGAGTATGGGAACTTACCGTACCGGCCGATGCCATACACCACGGCGACCACTATAAGATGCTCGTCAAGTGGCCCGGCGGCGAAGGTGAACGAATTCCGGCCTACGCCACACGCGTGGTTCAGGATGAACACACACACCTTTTTTCTGCCCAAGTATGGGAGCCGGAGCATCCTTACGAATGGACCGTCAACAACTTCAAACCCGACGTAAAACCACTACTTATATATGAATGCCACATTGGGATGGCACAGGAACGGGAAGGCGTAGGCACCTTCGATGAGTTCCGCGTCAACATCCTGCCACGCATAGCCGCCGATGGATATAACGCCATTCAAATCATGGCCATACAGGAGCATCCCTATTATGGTTCATTCGGCTATCACGTATCAAATTTCTACGCTGCGTCATCGCGCTTCGGCACACCCGATGAGCTAAAACATCTGATTGACGAGGCCCATCGCCTTGGAATCGCGGTGATTATGGACATAGTTCACTCCCACGCCGTAAAGAACGAAGCCGAAGGACTTGGACGACTTGACGGCAGCTACGATTTGTATTTCTACGGCGATGGACGCCGCGAGCATCCGGCCTGGGACTCTCTATGCTTCGACTACGGCAAAAATGAGGTGATTCACTTCCTGCTGTCAAACTGCAAATATTGGCTTGAAGAGTATCACTTCGACGGGTTTAGATTTGACGGCGTAACCTCGATGCTATATTACAACCACGGCCTCGGACAGGCTTTCGGGGGATATGACGACTATTATGACGGCAATGAAGACCCATCAGCCATAACATATCTTTCTCTTGCCAATCTACTTATCCATCAGGTAAATCCCAATGCAATAACCATTGCCGAAGAGATGAGCGGCATGCCGGGTCTGGCCGTTCCGGTAAAGGATGGCGGCATTGGATTTGACTACCGCATGGCAATGGGTATTCCCGACTATTGGATCAAGACCCTCAAGGAAAAGAAAGACGAGGACTGGCATCCCACCTCCATTTTCTGGGAGCTGACCAATCGCCGCGCCGATGAGAAGACCATATCCTACGTGGAGAGTCACGACCAGGCTCTCGTAGGCGACAAGACAGTGATATTCCGCCTGATTGACGACAAGATGTATTGGCACATGATGAAAGGCGACGATGACATGACTGTGGCGCGCGGCATAGCGCTCCACAAGATGATACGCCTTGTCACCGCATCCACTATCAACGGCGGTTATCTCAATTTCATGGGCAACGAGTTCGGCCATCCCGAATGGATTGACTTCCCGCGCGAAGGCAACGGCTGGAGCTACAAATACGCCCGTCGCCAATGGGACCTCGTTGACCGCAAGGAGCTGAAATACGAAATGCTCAACGCATTTGACAACGCCATGATCAGCACCATATCCGGAGTCTACAATTTCCAGGCACTGCCCGTGCAGAAATACTGGGAAAAAGATTCTGACCAGATACTGGCGTTCGGCCGCGGCGATTTGGTGTTCGTGTTCAATTTCAATCCATCCAAGTCATTCTCCGATTACGGCATTCTAACGCCTCCCGGGAAATATGAAGTTGTCCTGTCAACCGACGACAAAGAATTCGGGGGATATGGCAACATTGACGACAGCGTTGCCCACCTCACAGTCAGTGACCCACTTTACTCACCCTTAGGCGTGGAATGGCTGAAGCTATATCTGCCGCCGCGCACGGCCATGGTACTACGCCGCATTCGCGAGCGCAAGAAGCCAACAGCCAAGAAAACCACTGCCGGAAAAGCCCGCAAGAAATAAACTGTTGTATATTGGCCGCTAAAATGCGGCCAATTATACAAGTTTTATGCGCCGTTATTGCGGCAATGTGGGAAAAATCCGCTAAATTTGCAAGGCATATATCATGAAAGTTAAGATACATAGGGAAGGCACCAACATTCTGGTAATTCTGTTCCTGATGTTGGCCGTAATCAACACCTTGGCGTGGCTATTCATCCGCCCCGAGGCTATACCTATTGTATTCACTTCTCTTTCAGCCATATTGTTCCTGCTGATTCTGAACTTTTTCCGTTCTCCGCGCCGCAACTTTACCGGCAACCGTGAACGAGTGGTGGTGTCGTCGGTCGATGGCACCGTAGTTGCTCTCGAACGCGTCTATGAGCCGGAGGTTCTCAAGTGTGAGGCCATCCAGCTGTCAGTGTTCATGACGGTGTTCAATGTCCACGCCAACTGGTTTCCTGTCGATGGGACAGTGGAGTTAGTGCGCCACCACGCCGGACGATTCATGGCAGCCTACCTTCCCAAATCAAGCACGGAGAACGAACGTTCCACCGTGTTGATTCGCACTCTGTGTGGCCGCAGGGTTCTCGTCAGGCAGATTGCCGGAGCCATTGCCCGGCGCATAGTAACCTACGCCGAGCCGGGCGAGGAGGCCAATATAGAAGACCATCTGGGTTTCATCAAATTCGGATCACGCGTGGATATATTCCTGCCACTTGACACCGAAACGTTTGTCAAGATTGGCGACAAAACCGTGGGCGGAGTGTCGGAAGTGGCACGCCTTGCCCCTCTAAAAAAATAACTGCAATGCCCAACCGCATAACAAAAAACATCCCTAACACAATCACCTGCCTGAACCTTCTTTCAGGCGCCATAGCCTGCATCTTTGCTTTCCATTACAGCGAACTTTTCGCCGGACTGCAAGGCTACCAGTGGGCTTTTATTTTCATCGGTGCAGCCGCAGTGTTTGACTTCTGCGATGGAGCTGCAGCCCGTCTGCTCCACGCATACTCCGACATGGGCAAGGAACTCGACTCCCTGTCGGACCTCGTCAGCTTCGGACTTGCGCCGGCAATGATTGTGTTCAACACCATCAACCTATTCAACACCGGCGACGCCTCAACCCTATCTCCATGGGCTTTCGTGGCCCTGGTTATCCCGGTAGTGGGAGGCTTGCGACTCGCCAAGTTCAACATTGACACCCGCCAGACAACAAATTTCATAGGACTACCTATTCCCGCCGGAGCAATATTCTGGATTGGACTTGTGGCATGGCTTCACCGGACAGAGGCCTTCAACAACTGGATTGTGGCGCTGATTGTTGTTCTGATGTCGCTCATGATGGTGAGCGGAGTCAGAATGTTCTCACTGAAATTCAAGAACTTTGACTTCCGCGAAAACTTCCGTCGCTACATGCTGATTTTTGCCGCCGTGCTGTTCGTGATCAGCGATGGCATCAGTGGCCTTGCCTGGACCATAGTGTTCTACATCCTTGTGTCGGCCGTGGGTCGCAAAGACGCGTAGTCGCCGTGGCATAACCGTCTTAAACTTATTACTATGTTTGAATTTCTTTTATTACTTTTCATAATCTTTATAGTTGTGCCCATAGCCCGCGTGGCATGGACCATCTACAAAGTACGCCGCCAATATCGTCAGGCTTTTGAGGCTGCGCGTGCCCAGAGCGGCCGTCAGCAACCCCGGCAGGAACGAAATCGCCGAGGCGGATGGACGGTACCCCTGCGTAAAAAGCCCAAAGTTGTTGACCGCAGCGAGGGCGAATACGTTGAATGGGAGGACATCTCAGTGACTGAGACAACGACCGATGGAACAAAAAGCTATAGCACACACACCGAAAGCGTCCACATTGAGGAACGCGTAAGCGATGCCGAATGGGAGGAAATCAAATAAGATGACATACATAAACCAACTTTACGACTTTCTGGAACGGCTTGCTGCCAACAATGACCGCACATGGTTTCATGCCCACAGAGCAGAATACGATGAGCTGCGCGCCCTCTGGCTCCACGACCTTGACCGGATTATATCGCACATATCCGAGTGGGAACCGGCTATGTCCACCCAGACAGGGAAAACGGCAGCCTACCGCATAAACCGCGACATCCGCTTCTCTCAGGATAAATCGCCCTACAAAACCTTCTTCTCCGCAGCATTCTGCCCACAGGGACGCAAGTCGGACCGTGCCGGCTACTACCTTGAGATGAGCCCGTTTGCCGAGCGTCATCCAGGGTTATATGGCGGGCTGTGGTGTGTTGAGCGTCCGATGCTCAACAAACTGCGCCACGCCATAGTAGATAACATAGAGGAATGGGAGGAGATTGTTAATGCCCCTGCTGTCACAACTGAATTTCCCGGATGGATCAGCGACACGCTGAAGACAGTCCCCAAAGGGTGGCCCCGCGACCACCAGCAGGCCGCCTACCTGCGCATGACCAACTACGGTAAATTCCACCCCTGCGACCGCAAATTTTTCCTTGACCCCGCATGGCCTGAGAAAGTTGCTGACCTGTTTCATATCCTAAAACCATTCTGCGACTTTCTCAACTATTCTATGGATGAATAAGCGCGCGGCATAATTATTAACCGATATGTAACAGACAGATATTGCATCATCAGCGGGATTTGAGTAAATTTGCATTCGTGATTAACCTACCCAACATCCATGAACAGCAAACCAATCATATACCAACTTTTACCCCGCCTTTTCACTAACTATAATGATTCCTGCGTGCCGGGAGGCACACTTGAACAGAACGGGTCGGGAAAACTGCAGACGATTACACCCTCCATACTGCGCTCAATATCCGATATGGGATTCACCCATGTATGGTTAACGGGCGTAATAGAACATGGTTGCACTACTGACTATTCCTCTATCGGCATTCCCAAGGACAACCCATACGTTATCAAGGGAAAAGCCGGCTCACCCTACGCAATCAGAGACTATTATGACGTTGACCCGGATTTGGCCGTCAACCCACGTAACCGAATAAAGGAATATGAGGACACCATACGCCGAATCCACAACGCTGGGCTCAAAGTAATAATGGACTTCGTGCCGAACCACGTGGCCCGACAATATCATTCCGACAGCCATCCGGCTGACGCTCCCGAGGATTTCGGCGCAGAGGATTATACCAGCTTGTTCTTTGCTCCTACCAATAACTTCTACTACATTCCGGGGCGCAAATTTGCTCCGACAATAGACCTCGGCAGCGGCACCGACGCCTACGAGGAATATCCGGCCAAGGCATCCGGCAATGACTGCTTCACCGCTTCGCCGGGACAATATGACTGGTACGACACTGTTAAACTCAACTACGGAATAGACCCCGCCAACGGCTGGCGCCATTTCCAGCCCACTCCCTCCACATGGAAAAAGATGCTCCACATCCTCCAATACTGGGGCGACAAGGGAGTTGACGGGTTCCGCTGCGACATGGCCCACATGGTGCCCCTTGAATTCTGGCAGTGGGCAATCCCGCAGGTAAAGGTAAAGCATCCGGGCATCATCTTCATAGCTGAAATCTATGATGTCAATCTCTACCGCCCGTTCATAGAAATTGGCGGATTTGACTACCTGTATGACAAAGTGGGACTCTACGACACTCTGCGCGACATAGTGACATGGGGCCGCACCGCAGCCGACATTACCCGCGCATGGCAGAAAGTTGACGGTCACCAGCAGAACATGCTCTATTTCCTTGAGAACCATGACGAGCAGCGCTTTGCATCAAGTGAATTTGCCGGCGACCCGTTCAAGGCATTGGCACCCATGACAGTAAGCGCTCTTTTAGGACCGGGCGCCGTTATGGTCTATGCCGGACAGGAACTTGGCGAACCGGCCAACGATGCTGAAGGCTACAGCGGGCACGACGGACGCACAACGATATTTGACTACTGGAGCGTAGGCACGCTGCGCCGATGGCTCAACGGCGGACGCCCCTCTCTGAAAAACCTCACCGCCGATGAGCGCAAACTGCGAAATGCCTATTCCCGGATACTCAACATAGCCTCCACTGAGCCGGCAATAAAGGACGGGGCATTCTTCGACGTGATGTATGTCAACAATCAGCGGACCGATGGATTCAACCCCGAACGCCAATATGCTTTCCTGCGTCACCACGGAAGCGACACAATCCTCGTAGTTGCTAATTTTGACAAAGAAGAAGCCACCGTCAAAGTCAACATTCCCTCACATGCATTCAACACCCTACGCATGGCCGAAGGCACAAAAATAGCCACAGAACTTCTCTCCGGCAAAGTGGAGCCACACACATTGAAGCCCGACTCCTGCTTTGAGACATCCGTTCCGGGCTATGGAGCAGTTGTGTGGAAATGGAGCGACCTCCAGTAACTAATCCCGAACAGACTATACCACAACCCAATATCCACCACCTACCTACATCATGAGACTTTCAATCATCACGGTCCTTCTAGCAATCCTTTCGCTGACAGCTTATGCCGAAAATAGCAAGGATGTTGCCATATTCATAACCATAGGACAGAGCAATGCCGATGGGTCGGCTTTCGCAGACCCGGAGCAGGACAAGATCCTTAACGAGTGGTACACAACCTCTCCCTCGGCCGACAATCTGCATATATGGTACACATCGACGCAGATTCTCAACGAAAAAAACGCACTCGGTCAAATAGCACGTCACGTGATACCCGGCAAGTACACCGACAAAGATCCGCAATGGATGAAACTATGGTATCGCAATGATAACTACGCCGGCCGAACCGCCATGAACATGATACATGGCGCCGGCACATACAGTGCCTACGCACAGGGGCGTCGCGGAATGGAGGGCGAATTCGGCCGTAAATTCGCCGAAGCCTACCCCAATGACGAACTCTATATGATAAAACTCGGAGCGTCAGGCTCCGGAATTGACACATGGGCCAACCCGAAGGATGACAACAACTGGAAATTCTTCATTGACAGCATATATCGTCCTGCAATAACCACACTCCTTGCCGAAGGAAAACGCCCGCGTCTTGCCGGAATATGGTGGATGCAAGGTTGTGCCGACAGTGGCTCCACAACCGAAAAATACGCCGAATCACTAAAACTGCTCATCAACCGGTTGCGCACGCAGCTCGGCTTCCCGCAGGCTCCAATCTATATTGGCATGATACCCGCGCCAAATGAGGGAACGGTCACCCCGGACGGCTCTGTAGGCTACAGCGATGCCGTCAGAAACGCCCAGATTGAAGTTGCCAAAGAACTGAAAGGAGTCACCCTGATCAACACTTCGTCATGCCCCATGCAATATGAAGAGGCTTTTAACGGCAAAATCCACTTCAACCATCAGGGCGTCAACTGTATAGGTGACATCCTTGCCGATTCAGTGATTTCCGCCGGCCCGAAGCATTGGGCAACGTTCACCACCCCCGGGCGCTGGGAACTGCGTCCGGAAGGCTCCGTCTACATTCCATCGGCCGGTAAGCCCGACATAACATATACCTACAATGACACCGATGCCTCAGCCACTCTTTGCTATCCCGGATGGTTCGAGCGGCTCAACACACCTCTTAGCCGAGGCGATGAATCAGGCGAATGGGTGCTTTCCTGGCAGGAAGATTTCAACGGACCGGAAATCGACTGGAATGTATGGTCAAAAATACCTCGGGGAAGAGTCAACTGGAACGATGTTATGTCATCGGCCGACACTCTCTATGCCATTAAGGACGGCAACCTCATACTGAGAGGCATGCGCTCCTACCCTGCGCTCAACGACTCGGTTCCATACGTAACGGGAGGAGTCTACACAAAAGGCAAGAAAGACTTTGGTTTCGGACGACTGGAGGTCCGCGCCAAACTTCAGGGCGCACAAGGCGAATGGCCTGCAATATGGATGCTTCCCGCGCCAATTGACGGCAAGGAGATACCTTGGCCCTATGGGGGCGAAATTGACATTATGGAACGTCTGAACTTCGATGACATCGCCTATCAGACCGTCCACTCCGCCTACACCGTAGACCTCGGGATGGAGAACAATCCTCCCCACGGAGCAACCGGCAAGATTCGCCCGGATGATTATAATGTATATGCTGTTGAACTGACACCTGACAGCCTCAGCTTTTTCATCAATGATGTCCACACGTTCACTTATCCGCGCATTGACACATCTTTGCCCGGACAATACCCGTTTGACCGGCCGTTCTACCTGCTGATTGACATGCAGCTCGGCGGTTCATGGGTTGGCAAAGTCAACGTGGATCAGCTCCCGGTAGAAATGAAAATTGACCGCGTCAGCTTCTATCGTCGACGCGGCCAATAAGCCATAATCTCAGAGCCTGCCAATCAAGAGCAGGCTCTTTTTATTTCAGCGCTGCGAGAGCCTCGCGGATACGGCGCATGGCCTCACGGATAAGCTCATCGGAAGTAGCGTAGCTGAGTCGGATATAACCCGGCAGACAGAAAGCAGCTCCGTCAACCGTTGCAACATGGGCCACCTCAAGAAGATACATGGCGAGATCGCCACTGCTGCCAATCACCCGGTCGCCGGCACTTTTGCCAATAAACGATGACACTTCGGGGAATAGATAGAATGCTCCCTGCGGCTTGTTGACCCTCATTCCGGGTATCTGACTTGCCAGTTCCACTACCAAATCACGCCGGCGTTCAAAAGCCTTGCGCATCTCTTCTACGCAGTCCTGAGGACCGGTATATGCGGCCTCGGCAGCCTTCTGAGCAATTGATGACGCTCCGGAGGTGTACTGTCCCTGCAATTTGGTGCATGCCTTGGCTATGGGGAGCGGAGCTGCGCAGAATCCTATTCGCCAACCAGTCATGGCGTAAGCCTTGGATACACCATTGATTACTACCACGCGGTCAGCTATTTCGGGGAAGCATGCCATTGACGTGTAGCTGCCCGTGAAGTTGATATGACGGTAAATCTCATCGGAAAGCACGAGAATATCAGGATAATCCTTCAGTACATCCACGAGCTGCTGAAGCTCCTCACGCGAATAAACCGAGCCGGTAGGATTGGAGGGAGAGCAAAGGAGCACCATGCGGGTGCGCGGGGTTATCGCTGCACGCAGCTGCGCGGGAGTAATCTTGAAATCCTGTTCGATTGCAGCAGGGACTTCAACACTAACACCTTCGGCAAGCTTCACCATCTCCACATAGCTGACCCATGCCGGAGTAGGTATCACCACCTCATCGCCGGGGTTGATTGTGGAGAGAATCACGTTGCACAGGGCCTGCTTTGCACCGCCTGACACTACTATTTGCTCAGGAGCGAAGTTCACTCCTTCGAGCGCGTTGATATTAGCCGCGATAGCTTTCCGGAGACTCATGAATCCGGGCACGGGCGAATAGAATGAGAAATTATCGTCAATTGCTTTCTTTCCTGCCTCCTTGATGAAATCAGGGGTGTTGAAGTCAGGTTCGCCAACAGAAAGATTGATTACGTCCACGCCCGATGCGCGCAGTTCGCTGCTTCGCTGCGACATGGCCAATGTTGCCGACACGGCAAGTGAGTTGATGCGTTGTGAGATTTGAAGCATAACTTTTAGTATATATCTGTTTTGGTTATTTTCCTATTCGGTTTTACCGGTCAGTATTGACCGTATCTGATTCAGTTTGTTAAGGGCAGCCACGGGAGTGAGATTGTTTATGTCAATCCCTATTATCTCATCGCGGATCTGCGTGAGCACAGGATCATCGAGCTGGAAAAACGACATCTGCACCCCGCCAGACTCTACTTTTGCCGGAGTTACACGCGGCCCTTGTTGCGCTCCATCGCCACCTGCCGAGCGGATTTTCTCCAGGTCAGCGAGCACGTCAGAAGCACGGCGCACTATTGACGACGGCATGCCGGCAAGCTTGGCCACATGGATACCGAACGAATGTTCCGAGCCTCCGCGGGCAAGCTTACGCAGGAACACCACCTTTCCGTCAACCTCCTTCACCGAAACATTATAATTGACCACACGATCAAATGAGGCCTCCATGTCGTTAAGTTCATGGTAATGGGTGGCGAAGAGAGTCTTGGGGCGAATGTCGCGATAATTGTGGATATGCTCCACAATGGCCCACGCTATGGATATGCCATCGTAGGTCGATGTACCGCGACCAAGCTCATCAAAAAGGATAAGTGAGCGGGGGCTCATATTATTCAGGATGGATGCCGCCTCGCTCATCTCCACCATGAAAGTGGATTCGCCGTGGGATATGTTGTCACTCGCCCCTACTCGGGTAAATATCTTGTCAACCACTCCAATACGGGCACTATCAGCTGCCACGAAACATCCTATCTGTGCCAATATCACGTTGATGGCCGTCTGACGCAACAGTGCCGACTTACCCGACATGTTGGGACCGGTTATCATCAGAATCTGCTGACCATTGTTGGAAAGGCGGACACTGTTGGATATATACGGCTCGCCCGGCGGCAACTCCCGTTCTATAACCGGGTGGCGTCCTTCGGAGATTTCTATTTCAAGAGAATCATCTACTACCGGACGGTTGTATTTGTTTTCAAGAGAAACTCTGGTAAAAGCGAGCAGACAGTCAAGACGCGCAAGCAACGAGGAATCCAACAAGATTGCCTGAGAGTATTGCGTTACGGCAGCCACGAGGTCATTGTAGAGCCGGGTCTCAATTATGGCAATCTTTTCCTGAGCACCGAGAATTTTCTCTTCGTAATCCTTGAGTTCCTGGGTTATGTATCGTTCAGCGTTGACAAGGGTCTGCTTTCGAATCCACTGCGGAGGCACCTTATTCTTATGGGTGTTTGTCACCTCTATATAGTATCCAAACACGTTGTTGAATCCGATTTTCAGGCTCGGTATGCCGGTGGCGGCACTTTCGCGGGCCTGCAGCTTCATAAGGTAGTCCTTACCGGAGAATGCTATGTGGCGCAACTCATCAAGTTCGGCATCGACTCCTTCACGAAACACCGTGCCACGGTTTAGAGCAACCGGGGCATCATCAACAATCTCGCGGGCTATGCGGTCGCGTATGCCGGCACAGGGATTCAGCTGCTCGCCTATTGCACGAAGCGACGGATCATCGGCCGACTCGCAAATCTCCTTGATGGGGACCACGGATTGCAACGAACGGCGCAGTTGCACCAATTCACGCGGCGACACTCGCCCAACGGCAACCTTGGAAATCAACCGCTCCATGTCGCCAGTCTGCTCCAGCGCACTCTTAACGCACTCACGCTGCTCCGGATTGCGGAAGAAATACTCCACAACATCAAGGCGCGCATTGATTTTGGCTGGATCCTTGAGAGGAAACAGCAACCATCGGCGCATCAGACGAGCCCCCATAGGGCTTACGCTGCGGTCAATAACGTTGAGAAGACTCTTCCCGTCGCGCGACATTGTTTCGGTCAGCTCCAGATTCCTTATTGTGAAATCATCAAGCCTTACGTACAGATCCTCTTCTATGCGCGACAGGGTTGATATGTGGGAAATCTTCGTGTGATTGGTCAGGTCAAGATAATGAATCACTGCACCTGCAGCCGTGATGGCCCCCGGCTTGTCATCAAGTCCGAATCCTTTAAGCGAACCGGCCTCGAAATGCTTCATCAGCCTTTCACGAGCCGATGACTCGGTAAACATCCAGTCATCAAGTTCAAACACAAGATAGCGGGTGGGTATGGCGCGCGTAAAGTCGTCCTTACGTCCGCGCTCCACCAGCACCTCTTTGGGTGCAAACTTGGTCAGCAACTTCTCAACGTAGTCAGGCGCACCCTCTGTGGCAATAAACTCACCGGTTGATATGTCAAGGAAAGCCACTCCCCAGAGGCTTCGGGTAATGTGAACAGCCGCAAGAAAGTTGTTCTCGCGGTTTTCAAGAATATTGTCGCTGACCGCCACTCCGGGGGTTACCAGCTCGGTTATACCTCGCTTAACCAACTTCTTGGCCAATTTTGGATCTTCGAGCTGTTCGCAGATGGCCACCCGCTTTCCGGCCCTCACAAGTTTCGGCAGGTAAGTGTCAAGGGCGTGATGCGGGAATCCGGCCAATTCCACCGACTGGGCAGCTCCATTGGCTCGACGGGTCAGTGTGATGCCCAGAATTTCCGATGCCGTTATGGCATCATCGCAAAATGTTTCGTAGAAATCGCCCACACGAAACAGCATCACGGCATCGGGATGCTTCTTCTTCATCTCGAAGTACTGCTTCATCAACGGGGTTTCTACAACTTTCTTTGCCATGACATTTGTTTATTGCAAAGATACGAATTTATTCCGAAATCCATATTTTTTACAATCGAGGGATAAAAAATATACTACTATGTATTGCAAGGTTCAATTATTATACATACCTTTGCTGCATGAACGTAGATAATGCCAAAAGTCAAATGCGAAAAGGAATGCTGGAGTACTGCGTGATGCTTCTTCTGCGCAGGGAAGCATGCTATGCCTCTGACATTATATCGCAACTTAAGGAAGCCCGCCTGATTGTGGTGGAAGGAACTCTGTATCCACTGCTTACCCGACTGAAGAACGATGGGCTGCTATGCTATCGCTGGCAGGAATCATCGCAGGGCCCCCCCCGAAAATATTATTCCCTGACAGAGGATGGCGAAGCCTTCCTTGACCAACTTGACTCGGCGTGGAATGACCTGTCGAGTACTGTGAACATGATTAAGAACTAACCTTTAACGCCCCACGATAATAAAAATGAAACGCAATATTACCGCAAATCTGAGCGGCTCGCTCTACAATATTGACGAGGACGCCTACACATTGCTCAGCAAGTATCTTGACGACATGCGCGCATTTTTCTCCCGCCAGCCAGGAGGGAAGGAGATTGCTGACGACATAGAGTCACGCGCATCGGAGCTGATGAGCGAAATGGCCACATCGGACTCCCGCATTGTCACCATAGAGGATGTCCAGGCCATAATTCAGCGGATAGGAACTCCCGAGGAGATGGACGCCGAACAGGAGCCCGCATCCGGAACTGATTCCGAAGAGGATGCGCCTGTGACTCCGCCTCCGTTTCCTCCACAGCAGTCAGACAATACGGCAACCACAGCCGGGGATAAAAAACTGTATCGTGATGTGAACAACAAGATGCTCGGAGGCGTACTGGCCGGATTAGGTCAATATTTTGGAATTGACCCTCTATGGCTCAGGATTCTAACAGTGGTTCTAACTTTCTTCTACGGAATGACCATTCCGGTCTACATCATGCTATGGATTCTCATTCCGCCGGCTGTCACCCCGGCCCAACGCCTGCAGATGAAGGGCGAGCCGATCAACATGGAGAGCCTCGGCGATGAAATTATCAACAACAGCTCCAACCCCCGTGTGGCAAATAATAGCTCATTTGTCAACGGAGTGCTCCACCTGATGTGTGTCCTGCTTAAATCACTCCTCATTCTGTTCGGCGCCGGAGCCATCATATTCCTGATTGGATTAGGAGTATGGATGGTGGTCATGATGGGATGGGCCTCTATAAATCCCGCATCATCCATGACTAACATTTTAGGTGTAGGTCGCGATGTCACAATCAGCCTCCACACCATATTGCCCGTAGTCCCCACATGGGGTCTGTTCATCTGCGGCATGGTGTGTATAGTCCTGACAATCTACCTGATAATCTATGCCATGATGCGCATGGCCGGAAAGACAGGCCCACTGCCCCGTTGGGGACTCGGGACCACGGTCATAGCATGGTTCGTGGCGCTGTTCATCTCAGCCGCGTGCTTTGGAATCCTGGCCGGCAATGCCTCCGATGAATCATCAAACTTCAACAGACAGGTGCGTGAAATCCGTCAGCAACGCGACCGGCAGGCAACAACCGACTCCCGCAATCAGCTTGAAGCCGATGGCTGGACAATAAACAAGGAGCGCAATCTGACCTACTACACATCCAGCGGCAAAGACTTCCGCGGTATCAAAGGACGCCACTATCTTGACGCCTACAATTCCTCCGGCGACATGGACTATGAAGTTGTGCGAAAGATAAAGACGGCTCCCGGCCACTACACACTGACAGCGGCCGGCCGCACTGACGGAAACGGTGCGGAAATCTTCGCCATCAACGGTAGCGGACAGAGAAGCGCGGCTGAAATTCCGGCCTACGGCGGCGAGGGCGGCGGGATATGGCTTGATGCAAGCGAATACATCAAGGCCGACACCGTCAAGACCTCCGCAAAATACAGCCAAATGAACCGCCTCGCAAAGGCCAACAACGGCAAAGGCTTCGGATGGACCCGTGTGGAAGTAACCGGAATCACCGTGGGGCCCGACAGCATTCTGACATACGGTGTAACCAACTGCAGCCCGACATCCGCCTGGGACGGCACATGGCTCTCCGCCTCTGACTTTGAGCTCACTCCGGTAAATTAAGTCAGTTACCGGGGTTAACCGCTGTTAAATTCATCTAAAATAACCGACAAAATTCGCAAATAAAAAAAAAAAAAAATAGGTATTTTTACGGCCAAATCCATTCCCTATGAATAGACTGTTATTATCACTCATCGCAATTCTGGCAATAACCGCCGGACTAAATGCCAAAGATCTTGAAAAGTTCTATGTCAGGGCCTACGTAGTTGATGCTGACTACAAACAGATCGACAGCGTGGAAATCAACCTTCTGAAGGATGATTCCATAAAGGTGCCGTTTAAAGTTCTGTCAACAATCAAAGGCTGCGCCCCCGACGTCACCAAGAGCGACATGCGACTACTCGTGGAATCGGGACTCGGTTCCTACACCCTGTATGCCACCAAGGAAGGATACACCCCAACAATGAAGGAATTCAAAGTAGCTTCTGTGGGGCAGGACCTTATGTATCTTGAACTGGTTATAATGGCCAAGGAGCTACACCGCAACCTCGGGGAGGTGACCGTAACCTCCACCCGACTCAAAATGGTGATGAAAGGCGATACGATAGTTTATGACGCTGCCGCCTTTAACTTGCCTGAAGGATCAATGCTCGATGCCCTTATCCGTCAGCTGCCGGGAGCCTCTATTGACGAGGACGGGGTGATAACCGTCAACGGCCGCAAAATGAACGAACTCCTCATCAACGGCAAGGACTTCTTCAAGGGCGACCCCAAAGTAGCACTCCAGAATCTTCCCTCCTACGCCGTAAGCTCGGTCAAAGTCTATGACAAGGCCGCCGAAGACGCATACCTGACACAAAGCAACGCGAGAATGTCACGCAACGAGAACGAGGAGAACATGGTGATTGACGTGATGCTGAAAAAGGAATTCAATGCCGGATGGATGGGCAATGCCGAAGGCGGATACGGCACCGAGAGCCGTTACCGCGGTCGCCTGTTCGCCATGGGTTATACCGACAAGTTGCGCATATCGGTGTTTGGCAACGCAAATAACGTGAACGACACCGAAACGGCATCCAGCGACGGACGCTGGCGTCAGGCTGGCAGCAGCACAGGACTCACCAACCGACAGAAAGGGGGCATTGACTACACTTACGATGACTCCAAGCGCATCCGTGTGACAGGCAATCTCACCGCTAACCACTCTGACCAGAGCCTCAACGAAATAATGTCAACCACATGGCTGTACCCGACTGGAAACACCTACAGCCGCTCCATAAACCTGAAGAACCAACGGCAAAGCGAACTCTCAACCACACACAGTTTCCGCTACAGCGGTGACCATGTCTACCTCAGTGTATCACCATCTCTTAAATGGAACATGGTGAACTACAATCAGAACCTGCGTCAGGCCAATTTTACCGCAAACCCGCAGGAAAGCTACAGGGGCGAAGCTGTGGAAACCCTCTTTGCCAAACGTTTTGAGGGCATTTACAGCACCGACATGCTGACGGCTCTCCAGACCCTGCACAACCATCACAACAGAGGACTCGCCACCTCACTCTATGCATATACCACTATCCGACCGGCCACGTGGAAAGGGACTTTCATGTTAGCAGCCAGCGGTGACTATAGCAACACCCCGGCCCGCGATGCCATACTCTATCTTCAGGAAATAGGCCCGATGGGTGATCAGAATGCCACACCGCAGAACAGCAACCGATATTCACCGGCAGCTAAAAAACAATCCGCCTCCAGCATATCAACCGGCTACGAACATCAGTGGCGAAAATTCAACGATGTGCGCTCAACCACCTACCGCATACGCGTAGGAGCCACATACGAACACACCGCAGGCCGCGATACCACCAATTACTATATGCAAACGCTGACCGGCGACATGTCAGTCCTGCCATCAATGACTCTGAATCCACAGATGGAACCGGTATGGGAAAACACCTACTATGACCGCAGCCAATCAAACAGGTTCATGCAACAAATGGCCTTTAACTTCATGTCGGACCCCACATCGCCCGGCGACTCCACTTTCAACGCTGCATACTATGTATTCCTCAACGCGTCCATCACTGAGCAGAATGACCGTATGCGCTACGAAAAGCCCACCATTCTAAATGAGACCGTCCACCGCCCCACTACTCTCGGCACCGGAGGCATAACGCTCAACTTCTCATCATCCAACAAGCTCAGGCTCATAACCTTTGAGGTGTCGCACGACATAAACATGTCCGCTCCCTCACTGATGTATCTTGTCAATACCGTTGATGATTCCGACCCATTCAACATAACCTATGGTAATCCTGCCGGACTGCACAACTCCATAACCCATCGCACAACGGTTAGGTTCTCACGTTTCACCCGAGGTAAACACCCGTTCAACCTCTACTGGGACTTCCACTATAACAAGACCGCCAACGCCATAGCCATGGCCCGCTCCTACAATCCCTCGACGGGCGTCAGCACATCCTACCCCGACAATGTAAGAGGCAACTGGAACATAGACTCATATCTGCAGATTGTCCCAACATTCGGCTCCCGCAACCAGTGGCAGTTCTACACGGTTGTCTACGGCGAATACCATCATGATGTGGATTATCTGGGCCTTGATGTGGAACCGACCCCAAGTGTGATACGCACCGCCCACATCCACAATGTGCTCCGGTTAACATATCAGATCAACAAACTCGGCTCCGTAAGCGTCAACACCACCAATGGGGTGACCCGCATGAAATATCCGGGACAGGGCAGTCAGAGTCCGCACAACCATCAATTCGGGTTCTCCTCCACGCTCAATCTCCCCCTCGGATTCGACTTCAACACCAACTTCGATGCAAAACTCACACGCGGCAACACGGACAACGCCATGAACGTGGATCAGTGGATATGGAACGCGTCAGTAGGCAAATCATTCCTCAAGGGCAGCCTCGGATTACGACTCTCGGCCTACGACATTCTTAAATCAGCTCGGCCAATATCCACCTCCGCTACAGCGCAGTCCATCATCGAACGCTGGGTCAACACTCTTCCTCGCTACGTCATGCTGACTCTCTCCTATCGCTTTGACGTAAAACCGGCCAAAGGAAACCACAACGGCCCATCGCGTTGGTAAATATCAGCTCCCCGTTACTCTTGTGATAACGGGGAGTTTTGCGTATCTTTGCCTGCATGATGGGAAAAGTGAAAATATTCGCAATAGCGGCCTTGTGTCATGCAGCCGCCCTATGCGCCGATGCAGAAATAGTGATAGACATGTCCGCGGACTATGGCATACGTCCCGGAAAGGAGAACGTGTCAGCCAAAGTGGCACGCGCGCTCACTGACATCAAAACCCGCCACGAGGGCGAAGCCGTAACGCTTCTGTTTGCTCCGGGCACCTATAATTTCTATCCCAAAGGAAGCACTATCCGCGAATACTACATATCAAATCATGACCAGGACAATCCCAAGTCAGTGGGCATAGCCATTGAAAACTGGGACAACGTCACCATCAGCGGCTCCGGAGCGGAGTTCATGTTCCACGGCAGCATGCTCCCCATATCGATCATCGGTTCAAAGGCCTGCCGGATGGAGGGCTTCAGCATCGATTTTGCCTGTCCGCCCCACATAACTCAAGTGGAAATCCTTACCAACAGCGACACTGATGGAATAACTTTCCGCACCGCCCCGTGGGTTAAGGCCTACGTCAACAAACAAGGACGTTTCGTAACTGAAAGCGAAGACTTGAAGCTTACGCCATCCACAGGAATAGCATTCAACCCATCGACCCGCCATCTGATTTACCGCACGAGCGACCTGTGGTGTCCGCTTGACAGCGTAATAGCCGGCAAAGAGAAGGACACATTCCGCGCTCCGAAATGGCGCGATGCCCGGCTACCGGCCGGAACAATCGTTGCACTCCGCACATGGGGACGCCTGGCTCCTGGAATATTCCTTAGCGATAACACTGACACACGCATAACCGATGTCAAGGTGCGTTACGCCGAGGGGATGGGCCTTCTGGCGCAGATGTGCGACAGCGTTTCGCTCAAAGGCTTCGGAGTGTGTCTGCGCGGCGAAGACGACCCTCGCTACTTCACAACTCAGGCCGATGCCACACATTTCTCGGGTTGCAAGGGCCTCATCAGCTCCACCGGTGGCCTTTATGAAGGGATGATGGACGATGCCATCAATATCCACGGCACATATCTTAAGGTAACAGGCCGCATTGACAACAACACTCTCCGGGCCCGCTACATGCACAGCCAGACCTACGGATTCAAATGGGGTGAGCAGGGCGACTCGGTGAGAATCATCTCCTCCATCACGATGGAGAATATTGACGGCACCTACATCATAGAATCCATCACTCCGGCCGATGCGCCCACAGTGGCCGGCTGCAAGGAGTTCAATATCCGATTTACCGCAGACATTCCCGCGGAGGTGAGCGAAGAAGGAGCGTACGGACTTGAGAATCTGACGTGGTGTCCGGAAGTATATTTTGCCGACAACACAATTCGCAACAACCGCGCCCGCGGCACCCTGTTCAGCACACCACGCCACACGGTGGTAAAAAACAACTTCTTCGATCACACCGCCGGTGCAGCAATCCTGCTATGTGGCGACTGCATGGGTTGGTTTGAGACCGGAGCATGCCATGACGTGACCATAACCGGCAACCGGTTCGTCAATTCGCTGACCAACATGTTTCAGTTCTGTCAGGCAGTAATTTCCATCTATCCCGAAATTCATAACCTCGCCGCACAGCGTCAATATTTCCACTCAGGAATAAAAATTGAGGACAACTACTTTGAAACTTTTGATGCCCCTATACTTTACGCAAAATCTACCGACGGGCTGATTTTCAAAGGAAACAAAGTGAAGACAAACACAGATTTCACTCCATTCCACGCCAACCGATTCACATTCAAATTTCAGCGCGTTAGCCACGCTACCATAGAAGGCAACGACTTCGGTTCGCTCGCGCCCTCATTCGATATAGAATAATCCAACTCTAAAACCATACATCAATGAAAAAATTCTTATTCACAATCATGCTGCTGGTCGGCGCATTCTCATTCGCCCCAACAGCCCGGGCCACTTATCATAAGGAGATGGCCGATTTCGCCAAGGTGCTCAACGAATCAGCTTCTGAAAGTGGCTTATCGGCATCATACGACCCCACAAATGACTGCATAACCTTGAAATTCCCCAAATCCTTTTTCACCGACGAAGAAGCGGAAATATTCTCCGATATTGACCTCTCTACAGCCAAGCCCTTGTTGATTAATCAGTTAGTCGAAAGCATGGGTAATGAGTCATGCACCATGTTTGGAACACTCCTTGATTCATTCAACACAAAACTCGCCATTGAGATGCAATTAGGCGATAAGACCCGGACCATAACCATCAGCGGGAAAGAACTTCTTGAAGCAGCACAATAAGATATTGACGCCAGTCCAAAAGGCAAGAAGGCCGGAACCATCAGTGGCTCCGGCCTTCAATTTATTTTATCCGCAATGGATTATTCTTTGTTTTCACGACGGGGTCCGCGATCACGGCGGGGTCCACGGTCGTTGTTGCGCTCACGGCGTTCGCCTCTGTCGCCACGGGGCTGACGGTCGCCGCGAGGAGCGCGTTCACGCTCTACGTAACCTTCGGGTTTGGGCATGAGTGCGCGCATTGACAGGCGATATTTGCCGGTTTTCTTGTCAATCTCAATGAGCTTCACCTCAACTTGGTCACCTTCCTTCAGTCCGGAAGCAGCCATGTCAGGCAGGCGGTCCCACGAGATTTCGGAGATGTGGAGGAGTCCGTCGCGGTTAGGCATGAATTCCACAAATGCGCCGAAGTCAAGGATAGAACGAACGGTTCCTTTGTAGGTCTTGCCCTCCTCGGGAAGTTCAACAATTGCGTTAATCATTTCAAGAGCGCGGTCAATTGATGCCTTGTTGGCGGCAGCAACTTCAATGTAGCCGCCCTCTTCAATCTCATCAATAGATACAACTGCGCCACTCTCTTCCTGAATTCCCTGAATAACCTTTCCACCCGGGCCAATAACTGCACCGATAAGCTCTTTAGGAATGAGCATGGTGACGATGCGGGGTACGTTGGGCTTGTAATCTTCACGGGGCTGAGGAATAGTCTCGTTGATTATGTTGAGGATGTGGAGACGACCTTCACGAGCCTGGTTGAGAGCATTTTCAAGAATTTCGTAGGAGAGACCGTCGCACTTGATGTCCATCTGGGTTGCAGTGATACCATCCTTGGTTCCGGTAACCTTGAAGTCCATGTCGCCAAGGTGGTCCTCATCGCCGAGAATATCGGAGAGGATAGCATATTTCTGGCCATCGGAGATGAGTCCCATAGCGATACCGCTGACGGGCTTTTTCATCTTCACGCCGGCATCCAGCAGAGCGAGGGTTCCGGCGCAGACGGTGGCCATCGAAGAAGAACCGTTGCTCTCAAGAATATCGCTGACAATGCGACAAACGTAGGGAAACTCATCGGGGAACATGCCTTTGAGGGCGCGGTGTGCAAGGTTGCCGTGACCGATTTCACGACGGCCTACACTGCGCACGGGGCGGGCTTCACCGGTTGAGAAGGGAGGGAAATTGTAGTGGAGAAGGAAACGCTCGCGCCCCTGGTTAAGAACATCGTCAACGATTTTCTCGTCAAGCTTTGTGCCGAGCGTAACGGTGGCGAGTGCCTGAGTTTCACCGCGGGTGAAGACAGCCGATCCGTGGGGGCCAGGGATATAGTCAACCTCAGCCCAGATGGGACGGATTTCAGTGGTCTTGCGGCCATCAAGGCGGATACCCTCATCAAGAACACAACGGCGCATAGCCTCTTTCTCAACATCGTGATAGTAGCGGCGAACCATCGGTTCCTTTTCTTCGCGTTCCTCTTCAGGAATCGACTCAAGATATTCATCGACTATAGCAGCGAAAGAGTCGGCGCGCCAATGCTTGTCGGCTGAACCGGTCTTTGCAATTGCGTAGGCCTTGTCGTAGCACTTGTCATGCACATCCTTGCGCAGGTCTTCATCGTTGGTTTCGTGGCAGTATTCGCGCTTCACTGTCTTGCCGGCAGCTTCGGCGAGCTCTATCTGAGCCTTGCACTGTACCTTAATGGCATCGTGGGCAGCTTTGAGTGCGTTGAGAAGGTCCGTCTCAGAAACTTCCTTCATTTCGCCCTCAACCATCATGATATTGTCGTAGGTGGCACCGACCATGAGTTCCATGTCAGCCTCTTCAAGCTGTTTGAAAGTGGGATCGATGACGAATTCACCGTTTACGCGAGCCACACGCACCTCTGAGATGGGGCCGTTGAAAGGTATGTCACTGACAGCGATAGCAGCTGAAGCAGCAAGACCTGCAAGAGCATCGGGCATGTCCTCGCCATCGGTTGAGTAAAGAGTTATGTTGACAAAAGTGTCAGCGTGATAATTATCAGGGAAAAGCGGACGGAGCACGCGGTCAACGAGGCGTGCGGTCAGAATTTCATAATCGGAAGCGCGGCCTTCACGCTTGAGGAAGCCTCCGGGGAAGCGTCCGAATGACGAATATTTTTCCTTGTATTCAACTTGGAGGGGCATGAAATCGACTCCCTCACCGGCCTCCTTGGCCGAAACAACTGTTGCGAGCAGCATCGTGTTGCCCATTCGCAACTCTACCGCTCCATCGGCTTGCTTGGCCAGTTTGCCTGTCTCCAGGGTAATCTGACGGCCATCAGGCAGCTCGATGGTTTTCTTGATGGGATTTAACATTTTATTTTTTCTCTATTTGCAAATATTTTTCTCTTCTTTGGGAAAAAATCACACAAAGTTAGCAATTTATTGCGAAATAACAGCCAAAGCAGCTATTAATTTGCATATTTTTTCACGTTTACACATCTTTCCGCTTACATTTTGCGTTATATCTTACAAGAGAGAAGAGAGAAACAATATATGTTCGGATACAAAATTACCAAGGACCCGATGCGCGACCGGCCCTACACGGTTGGTCTCGCTCTGAGCGGCGGGGGTGCCCGCGGCGTGGCCCATGCCGGGGCCATCAAAGCCATGCTGGAGGTGGGGCTGAAACCCGACATTGTGGCCGGAGTGAGTGCCGGAGCCATAGTGGCAGCTATGTACTCAGCCGGGATGGCCCCTGAGGACATGGTGGCTATTTTCGCCAACGGCAAGTTTTCGGACTTCGCGGAATTTGCTGTCCCCAGAGACGGTTTTTTCCGCATGGACGGGTTCCGCAACATGCTCGAAAAGACCATTCCCTACGCCAACATAGAGGATTTGCCGATACCGACAGTCATCACCGCCACCGATTTCGATAACGGACGACGGGTTGCTTTTGAAACCGGCCCGTTGGCTGAACGTGTATGCGCGTCATGCTCCATACCGATTGTGTTCAAACCGGTGACGATCGACGGTGTGCGCTACGTTGACGGCGGAGTCCTTGACAACATGCCGGCCTGGGCAATCCGTTCGCGTTGCCGGTTTCTTGTCGGGGTCAATTGCTCGCCGGTATCATCGGCCGGCGACATGAAGACCAACATAGTCTCCATTGCCCTTCACTCCTACGAGTTGATGATGAAAAACAATTCGGCAGCCGACCAATCGCTCTGCGACATGCTGATAACCACCGATCAGATTGCGGACTACAAGGTTTTCGACCTGCAAGGCTTGGAAAAAGTTTTCGAAACCGGCTACAACAACACCATGGCCTACTTCCGCAGCCGCGGCATCGAACCGAAATAGTTTGCACGGACGGCGATTTTTGGGTAGTTTTGCAACTGATGAAGCATCGCGTAATTCTTGTCAACAAATTTTACTATCGCCGGGGAGGTGACTGCGTCAGCATGCTCAACACCGAACGGCTGCTCAGGGCGCAGGGTCACGACGTGGCCGTGTTTGCCATGCATCATCCCGACAATATGCCCTCGTCCTGGAGCCGATACTGGCCCGCAGAAGTGAGATTTGAAGGGAGTTTGTCACAGAAAGCCAATGCCGTGAGGCGACTCATGGGTCTTGGGGATGTGACCGCCGCTTTTCGCCGCTTGATGAAGGAGTTCCGCCCGGACGTCGTACACCTGCATAACGTTCACTCCTATCTCTCGCCCGTGGTAGGACAGATTGCCTCGCGAAGCGGAGTGAAAGTGGTGTGGACCCTCCATGACTATAAACTTCTCTGTCCGGCCTACACCTGCCTCCACAAGAGCCGCCCATGCATGGAATGTATCACTGACCGGCGCAAAGTCATTGACAATCATTGCATGAAAGGTTCTACCGCCGCAAGTGTGGTAGCCTACATCGAGGCCTTGCGCTGGAACCGTAAAAAGCTGGAGGCAATGACATCGCACTTCATCTGCCCGAGCAATTTCATGGCCTCCATGATGATTAACGGCGGATTCAGCAACGGCCGGTTGACTGTGATACCCAACTTCATTCCGGAAGAGACGGCCTCCGGCTTTGAGCGCCGCATCGCGTCAGCAGGTTTCACGCGCGAGCGCGAGCCATATATCTGTTATGCCGGACGGTTGTCGCCGGAAAAGGGCCTGCGCACACTCCTGGCGGCTGCAGCTGAGCTCCCCTACGAATTCCGGATTGCAGGAACCGGACCATTGGAAAAAGAATTGCGCCAACAATATGCCCACTGCACCAACATCCGCTTCATGGGACATCTGGATGCGGAACAAATATCAGAACTGCTCGGAAATGCCCGCCTTTCGGTGATTGCGTCAGAATGGTTTGAGAATAATCCGCTATGCGTCATCGAGTCACTGTGTGGTGGTACACCCGTTGTAGGGTCGCGAATCGGGGGAATTCCGGAGCTGATTGACGGAGAGTGCGGAGTGACTTTCGAACCGGGCAACAAAGAAAGCCTAAAGACGGCCATCCACAAAGCGTGGACCACTGCCTACGACCATCGCCTCATAGCCACCCGCGCTCTGAGCCGCTTTTCGCCCTTGTCCCACTACCGCTCCCTGATGGCCGTTTATGGACAAAGTGTCCGATAACGGACAAGCCCTTTACACACTAATACATTATCACACAACGGATTTCGCTTTTGGCACACTATCTGCATGGGGTTAATGCAAACTCATGAATCTCATCATAAACAATGGATAGAGCACTCACCAAACAGGAAATTAACGCCAGCAGGCGCAAACAATTCATCAAAATAGGCCTTCCGATAATAGCAGTAATTGCTGTCGTCATAATAGGCGTCATCATGTTTCGCAACTCAGTTAACCGCCGTGAACTGACAATGGCCACCACTGACCGCGGGGCCATAGAGACAACCGTAAACGCCTCCGGCAAAGTGGTTCCCGCCTTTGAGCAGGCAATCACTTCACCCATCACGGCACGCATACTGGAAGTCTACTGCAATCCGGGCGACAGCCTCGAGGAGGGCACTCCGCTGCTGCTTCTTGATCTTCAGAGCACACAGACGGAGGTTGACCGCCAACAGGACCAGAGACAAAAACAGGTGTACGAAATCGAACAGCAGGCTCTGGACAACGAGACCCGGCTAACAAATCTGGAAATGCAGATCAGGGTGAAAGAAATGGCCGTTGACAGGCTTAAAACCGAGGTTGACAACGAAAAACGCCTTGACAGTATAGGCTCCGGAACGGGCGACCGCGTCCGCGAGGCAGAGTTGGCCTATCACACAGGCCGGCTCGAATTGGAACAACTCAGAAAACAACTAGCCAACGAGCGGCGGGCACTCGCAGCCACTCTCAAAAGCCGCAATCTTGACCTATCAATATTCGACAAGAACTATTCCGAACAACTCCGCACACTGGAGGATGCCCGATTGAAATCGCCTCGAAAAGCTGTATTGACATATATCAATAACAACGTAGGCGAGCAAGTGACACAAGGGCAGAAAATTGCGGCAATTGCTGACCTGTCACATTTTAAAATCGATGCCGAGATTGCCGAAAGCTACGGCAAATATCTGACACCCGGAGGCAAAGCCACAGTAAGGATTGGGAAAGAGACCGCTGAAGGAAGGATAATCAATGTAACTCCGGTTTCATCAGGAGGCACGGTGAAATTTTCCGTCATGCTTAACAATGACACTTCCGAGACCCTGCGATCAGGCATTGGAGTAGAAGTGTTCGTGGTCAAAGATCTGAAGCCCGACGTTGTTCGCCTCAAAATGGGCCCTTATTATTCTAATGGACCGGGCGACTATGACTTTTATGTGGAGGAAACACCCGGCGAACTTGTCAAGCGCAAAGTAAGGCTCGGCGATGCTAATTATGAATACGTAGAAGTGGTGTCAGGTCTTGAACCGGGCGAAAGTGTAATGATAGGCAACATGGGCGACCGCAAAGCCTCTAAATACAAAATCAAAAATTAACCCCGAATATAAACAGTAACAGATATGTCAATAATTAAAGTCAATGAAGTGGGCAAGCTCTACCGCACCAAGGAGATAGAGACCGTGGCCCTTGAGAATGTCAATTTCACTATTGACAAAGGAGAATTCGTCAGCATTATGGGTCCATCGGGCTGCGGAAAGTCTACGCTGCTCAACATAGTTGGGCTTCTTGACAAGCCGTCGAGCGGACGGGTGGAGATTGCCGGCACAACCACAGAGGGAATGAACGATGCTCGTCTGGCTGCCTTCCGCAATGCCAACATAGGATTCATATTTCAAAGTTTCCATCTGATACCATCGCTCTCCGTGGCCGATAACGTGGAGCTTCCGCTCACCTACCGCAGCGGCATTTCGGGCAAAGAACGCGCTGAAAAAGTGAAAGCTGTTCTTGAAAGCGTAGGCCTGAGCCACAGGCGCAACCACTACCCCTCGCAACTATCCGGCGGGCAGTGTCAGCGAGTGGCCATAGCCCGAGCCATTATAGGCAATCCCGAAATAATTCTTGCCGACGAGCCTACCGGCAATCTTGACTCCAAGATGAGTGCCGAAATAATGGATATTCTTCACCGCCTCAACCGTGAGGACGGACGCACCATAATGATGGTTACCCACAATGAAGCACAGGCCGAACAAACCGACCGCGTGCTCCGATTCTTTGACGGTCGTCAGGTACTGTAATAAAATCCCATCGTATGAAAACCAACTTAATCCGACAGGCACTCTACGACCTGCGCACCCAACCGGTGATAGGCGTTGTCACCATAATAGGTACCGCGCTGTCAATATTTCTAATCATGACTCTTGTGATGATGCACCGCGCCGACATTATACCCATGTCGCCGGAAATGAATCGCGACCGCACCTTATTCGGACGCAATCTTCACCTATCGGCAATCAATAATCATAGTAGCGGCTCGTCGCGCCTCAGTGTCAATCTTGCCAAGAGATTCTATGACGGCCTCCGGAACACGGGATGCACAACAATCATGACCACCGACCCGGAGACCGTTGATGTGACAGCGGCAGGAGCCAATACGATTCTCGCATACAGGCATGCCACCGACCAAAATTTCTGGAAAGTGTTCGACTTCAATTTCATTGCCGGACGCCCCTACGATGAGGCGGCGGTTAAGGCAGGAATGAAGGAGGCTGTAATCAGCGAAAGCGTGGCACGCAAACTTTTTAAATCTACTGATGTCGTGGGGCGTGAAATAATGATTATGCAGTCGCCCTACAGGGTAATCGGCGTGATAGAGGACGTGTCTCCTCTTGCCAAAGCTTCGTTCGCCGAAATATACTTCCCCTACACCGTTGACGACAGTGCCATAGCCAAGGGTTGGGATGAAAATAATGAATTCGGACCAATGCAGGCTGTGATACTCGCCGAATCAGCCGGCGACTTTCCATCTATCAAGCAGGAAGTGAGAGCCCGCATGAACGCCTTTGACAGCGAGATTCGTCAGCGCGGCGACTCTCTGGTGTATCATGGACAGCCATATACTCAGGAAGAAGCCCTGTATTCATTTGGCTCCAATCAGGATTCCGGAGCTCCGGAACAACGTAAAACAAGGTGGACTCTCTACTGTGTACTTCTGCTCGTTCCGGCCATCAATCTCAGCAGTATGACCCAGAGCCGCCTGCGCCGACGGGTGCCGGAGATTGGCGTAAGGAGAGCTTTCGGTTGTCGCCGATCTGCAATTATCCGCGACATTATTGCCGAAAACTTCGTCATTACACTCATAGGCGGCGTTGCCGGTCTGATTCTAAGTTTCATTTTCGGATATTTCTTCTCCAACATGATTTTCACGGACATAGAGGTTAACCGCGAAATCTCCCTAAGCCTCCGGCTTTTGATTGACTGGAAACTCTATGGAGCGGCAATCCTGTTCTGCTTCCTGTTGAACCTGTTGAGCAGCGGAATCCCCGCATGGAGAGCCTCGCGAATCAATCCCGTTGATGCAATCAATAACCGCTAAAGCAATGAAAAGAAAACTACTCAAACAGATAGCCACAGAGTGGCGCTCCAATCTATGGCTCGGCATTGAACTTATGCTGATCAGCACCATCCTTTTCTATATTTTCGACTTGACAGTGTCAAATCTCAGGATGAAACGCACATATATAGGCGTGGATTGCACCAATGTTTATCGTCTGGATATGGGCTCGCGTGAGGAATCAAGTCCACTTTATGAAAAGCCCGTTGCTCAGACCGGCGAAAGCCAGGAGGATGCTGCCCGGCGCGTAGCAAAGGAGTCCTTCTCTACCAAACTCCGTCAGATACGCGAACTACCCGGCGTCATAGCTGCGGCACCAGGTTCAAATGCTCCTTACAATTACAACTTCTCAGGCACAGCGTTCCACTTTACCGGCAATGTGCCCGACTCGCTGAAGAAACTTGATCTCTACGCCAACTCCTATTATGTTGACCCGGACTATCCGATAGTGTTCAACATCCACGGTGTCAACGGTGAAAGCCCGGAGCAGTTGAGCAAGATGCTCAATGAGGGGAAAATAGTCATCTCCTCAAACACCTTCAAAGAAGACGAGACCGGAATCAGGCAAGAGAATCTGATTAATATGGCGCTGACAACTGCCACCGAAGAAAGCGAAGGCGCCACCTATATGATAGGAGCGCTTATCGAGCCGATACGACGGGGCGATTACGAGATGCCATTTGCTGGGACAGCGTTGCAGCCGAGTCCGGGCATGTTCAGCACAATCTACGTGCGTCTGCAGAAAGGATTCGAAGATGATTTTGTCAACGCAATCACTGATTCCGATTCTCCACTCAATAAAGGCAACTCTTACTTCATAGAAGCAAAGCCATTCAGCACAATCCGCAACGACCTTCACCGCAACGATGACGCACAGCTTAGGAATATGGTTATATGCATGGGATTCCTGCTTCTGACCGTCTTCCTCGGACTGCTCGGCTCGTTCTGGTTCCGCACTCAGCAGCGTGTACGCGAAATTGCCCTACGCAAGACCACCGGCGCATCCAACTCCCAGATTTTCCGGCGCCTGATGGGCGAGGGACTACTCGTACTCCTGATTGCCACTGTGCCGGCATTCGGACTTGATGCACTGCTGCTCCATGTGGGCATGGTGATATCGGCCTCTATGTTCCCCCAGTATGACCCCTGGATAACCATAGTGATAGAAGCGCTGATTATCTTTGCCATGATGGCTGTGATGATAGTGGCGGGTATCTACTTCCCGGCCCGGAAAGCCATGAAGGTAGAACCGGCCGAAGTGCTGAGAGGAGAATAGACTTCAACCATCCGAATATGAACAAAAACAAAGTAATAACGCTGACTTTGGCCATCATTGCCACCCTAAGTGTCAGGGCAGCTGACTCAGTAGTCATTACCCTTGACGAGGCTATGGCACGCGCTCGCGCCCGCAGCGTAAATGCCACCGTGGCTCTTGATCGGCTGCGCTCGGCCTACTGGGAGTATCGCACTTACAGGGCGGAACTTCTGCCGGAAGTCAACTTCTCGGCTACAACGCCGGCCTATTACAAACAGTACAGTCCATATCAGAATGCCGACGGGACCTACAGCTTCGTGCGCAACAACTACATGCAGCTGACCGGCGAACTGTCAGTGACCCAAAACATCTGGATGACAGGAGGCCAACTGTCGCTAAACTCATCGCTCGACTATCTGCGACAACTTGACGGCAACAAGACCAACCGCTACATGTCCATTCCGGTGGCCCTCACGCTCAGTCAGCCCATTTTCGGAGTGAACACTATAAAGTGGGACCGCAAGATAGAACCTGTCCGCTACAGTGAAGCGAAAGCCGAGTTTCTGAGCGAGACAGAGGAGGTGGCCATGACAACGATAAACTATTATTTCAATCTGCTCATGGCAAAGGAAAATGTCAGCATATCGCGTCAGAACCTCGAGAATGCCGAAAAGCTTTACGAAGTGGCAAAGGAAAAACGCGCCATGGGCCGCATCAGCGAGAATGATCTGCTGCAGATGGAGCTCAACGTCCTTGATGCGCGCTCGTCACTTACCAACGCCGAGAGCACGATGAAAGCCAACATGTTCCAGTTACGGTCATTTCTTGACTATGGCGAGGAAGATGATCTTGAACCTGTAATTCCCGATGATGTCCCCCAGATTGACCTTACCTATCAGGATGCGCTTGAAAAAGCCCGGGCCTACAACAAATTCGCCAAAAATCTTTTGCGCCGTCAACTTGAAGCTGACTATGCGATAGCCAAAGCCAAGGGCGATTTGAGGCAAATCGAGCTGTTTGCCCAGATAGGTCTCACGGGTGCCGGCAATGAGTTCCGCTACGGCTATGACGCCCTGAAAGCCAATCAGGTTGTTGAGGTGGGATTGAAAATTCCACTGATTGACTGGGGAAAACGCCGGGGCAAAGTAAAGGTGGCCGAGAGCAACCGCAGAGTAGTTGAAAACCAACTACGCCAGGAAACTCAGGATTTCAACCAGGATCTATTCATCCTCGTGGAGCGGTTCAACAACCAGCAACAACAACTCGACATAGCCCGCCGAGCTGATGACATAGCCCGCCGGCGATATGCCACCAACGTGGAGACGTTCCTTATAGGCAAGATTTCAACACTTGACCTCAATGACTCTCAGGTTAAGAAGGACGAGGCACGCCAACAGCTCATCAACGAACTTTACCTGTTTTGGAACTACTATTACCAGTTGCGCAGCCTCACACTGTGGAATTACGCTGCTGGAACAGGAATTGACGCCGACATTGAGGCAATTCTGCGCAATTGAAAAAATATCAGACCTTATCCTATTTTATCTTCAAGGTTTTTTGTAATTTTACACTATGAAAAAAGTCCTGATAATTGACGATGACAAGACCATAAGGCTATCTATGGGAGTTATGCTGCGCCACAGCGGTTACGCCGTGGACACAGCATCTGGCCCCGCCGAAGCTCTGGCCTCCGTGCGCCGTGAGGCGCCGGCGTTGATTCTGATGGACATGAACTTTTCCGGTTCCACCACCGGCAACGACGGTATAGAGCTGCTCCGCAAGGTCAGGATACTGGCTCCTGCCACACCCGTAATACTCATGACGGCATGGGGCAGCATACCGCTCGCTGTGGAGGGAATAAAGTTCGGGGCGGTGGATTTCCTCACCAAACCATGTAGTGGACCGGTGCTTATTCAGCGCATCGAAAATGCTCTTGCTTGTGCGGGCTCGCCTGAGGTTGGAACGCCCGATGAATTTGACCGCTCGGGCATAATAGGCAAAAGTCCGGCCATTGAGGACATTCTCTCTACCGTGCGCCGAATAGCCCCCACCGACGCCCCGGTGTTGATAACCGGCGAGAACGGCACCGGCAAGGAATTGATAGCCAAGGCTATCCACGACAATAGCCGCCGGCGTCATGAAGCCTTTGTCAAGGTCAATCTTGGAGGCATAACGCAGTCGCTATTTGAAAGCGAAATGTTCGGCCACTCCCGTGGAGCTTTCACAGGAGCCGTGGGTGAACGCAAGGGACGCTTTGAACTAGCTCATAAAGGCACCATATTCCTTGATGAGATAGGCGACCTTGATCTAAACTGTCAGGTGAAAATGCTGCGTGTGCTTCAGGAGCACACGTTTGAGCGGCTCGGCGAAAGCCAATCGCGCAATGTGGACATCCGCGTGGTAAGCGCTACAAATGCTGACTTACCCGCAATGCTCAAGGCGAAAACATTCCGCGAAGACCTATTCTACCGCATCAATGCAATCACCCTGCATATCCCACCCCTGCGCGAGCGTCGCCAGGATATCGTGCCCCTCGTTAATCATTTCGCCCGCAACACTGACCTACCGGAAAAACCGGAATTTTCATCGGAAGCCCTTGAATACTTCACACGGCTTCCATTTCCCGGCAACGTTCGTCAACTTAAGAACATTGTTGAACGCACAATGCTGATTGCCAACGGACCGGTAATAGAGCAGGCCGATGTTGAGCGGGCGGTTCAATCCGGAATCGATGCTATGACCGGGCTTCAAAGTTCAAACATTGCAGGGCTTACCCTTGAAGAGATTGAGCGCAACGCCGTGGAACTGGCCATGAAAAAACACGCGGGCAATATTTCAGGAGCAGCCCTTGAATTAGGTATTACCCGCCAGGCCCTCTACCGCAAGATAGAGAAATTCAAAAAATGAAATTTCTGTTTCTGACATCCATAGCTTTCGTTCTGGCTGCAGCCGGCTCACTTCCTTTCTTCATGGAGCAACCCGAACTGTGGTGGTATGAAGGAGGAGCCGCACTACTACTGATAACTCTCATACTTCTGCACATCAAGGTTATCAGGCCTATATCGGCCGTCAGAACCGGAGTGTCGCTGCTGAACGAGCAGGATTTCAGTTGCCGGCTTGCCAACGTAGGGCAACGCGATGCCGATGGCATAGCTGCTACTTTCAACCGCATGATTGACACTCTCAAAGATGAACGGTTACGGGTAATGGAGCAAAACCATTTCCTTGAAATGCTCATTGACGCATCGCCCGCCGGCATCCTTATTCTCAATTACGACGGTACGATACGCACTTCCAATCCGGCTATACGCTCAATGCTGGACTGCAACAGTCCTGAGGGCAAATGTCCCGCCGATATCGGGGGCGACCTCGCAAGTGTGATAGCTAATCTCAAGAACGGCGACACCACAACCATCCGACTCAGCGACACGCGCATCTACCGATGCCTGCGCCGCAGCTTCATTGACCATGGGTTTCAGCGGCCTTTCATCATGATCGAGAGTCTGTCAAAGGAAATCATGAAAGCCGAGCGCGAAGCCTACGGAAAGGTAATCAGGTTAATAGGGCATGAGGTGAACAACACCGTGGCCGGGCTCGTACCCATGTTTGAAACCGTGGAGATGATAATAGGCGATGCAGATGTGCGCGAAGCTTCATCGAGCTGCCGCGAACGGTGCGCGTCACTGAGCCGTTTCATTACCCGCTACGCCGACGTGGTGAAACTCCCCTCACCCACACTTCGCTCCGCCGACCTAAGCTCTCTGCTGGAATCGCAGCTCCCCTTTCTTGAAAGCATGACGGCCGGGCGCGACATATCGGTTAGTCTTGAATCGGATGGCCCCGCAATTGCCGATGTTGATCCGGTGCAGATAGAACAAGTGGTAATCAACGTGGTGAAAAACGCCATTGAAAGTATTGACAAACATGGCTCTGTCAGTATTCGCGTGAACTCATCTCCCGTCGGATTCACAATCACCGACAATGGCCCCGGAATAAACACGGAAGCTTCGGAGAATATGTTTTCGCCTTTCTTTTCCACAAAGGAGGGCGGTCAGGGCATTGGGCTCACCCTTGTGAGCGAAATACTCCGCGCACACGGCGCCTCGTTCCGTCTGTACACTTCGGCGACTGACAATCTCACGCGCTTTGAGGTTAAATTTTAATAAATAGTGCAAACAAATTGTTAATTTACTTGCACTATGCCTCCCGCAGCCCGAAGAAACCACCCTTTTGATTGCCTATTAATAAAAAAACAGTTAACTTTGCATTGCAAAACCGAGTGACACGGAGGGGGCCCGCAGCTTCCTCCATTTTATTTGCCGGTCAATATAAAAGATAAAATGATAGACAAGAAATTAATAGAGGACACCGTGGTAAAAGCGCTTGAAGGGACTGACTGCTTTCTTGTGGAAGTCAGCGAGACCCCGGACAACCGCATCACGGTGGAGATAGACTCCGACACGGGAGTCGACATAGACACATGCGCCCGGGTGACACGCGCCATAGAAGCCGCTGCCGACCGCGACGTGGAAGATTACGAACTTGAGGTTGGCTCCGCCGGGCTTACATCCCCCCTCAAGGTCAAGAGGCAATACGAGAAGAATCTCGGCAACGACATGGAGGTGCTGACCCGCGACGGCAAGAAACTGACAGGCGTACTGACGGCTGTCAGCCCCGACGGTGCATCATTCACCCTTGAAATCACCCGCAAGGTCAAGGAACCGGGTCAGAAACGTCCCGTCATGAAAGCCGAGCCGGTTGAACTCGCAGTCGCCGACTGCAAATACGTTAAATATTCAATAAATTTCAAATAAAATCACCCAATCAAGATATACCCTGATTATGGCTAAGAAAGAGGAAGCTCCCAACATGGTGGAGCAGTTTGCCGAATTTAAAGAACTGAAAAATATTGACAAGACCACGATGATAAGCGTGCTCGAGGAATCGTTCCGCAATGTTCTTGCCAAGATGTTCGGAACGGACGAGAACCTTGACGTGATTCTCAACCCCGACAAAGGAGACGTTCAGATTTTCCAGAATCTGCAGGTGGTTCCTGACGGCGAGGTCAACGAGCCGAACATGGAAATAAGCCTCTCTGACGCACGTGCCGAGGACGACCCCGACGTGGAAATCGGCGAGGAACACACCCGCGAAATTCACTTCGAGGACTTCGGCCGCCGTGCCATCCTCAACCTTCGCCAGACCCTCCAGTCAAAAATCCTTGACCTCCAGAAGGAAGCCATCTATAACAAATTCAAGGAACTTGAAGGCGAACTCGTGAGCGGCGAAGTGTACCAGACATGGTCGCGCGAGACTCTTCTTCTTGACGATGACAAGAATGAGCTTCTGCTACCGAAGAGCGAGTCAATCCCCGGCGACTTTTTCCGCAAGGGCGAGACAGTTCGCGCCGTGGTTGCCAACGTTGACAATAAGAACAACAATCCGAAGATTACTGTATCGCGTACCAACGAGAACTTCCTTCGCCGCCTTTTTGAGCTGGAAGTTCCTGAAATCCACGACGGCCTGATTAACATACGCGCCGTGGCCCGCATACCGGGCGAACGCGCCAAAATCGCCGTGGAAAGTTACGACGAGCGTATTGACCCGGTTGGAGCCTGCGTTGGTGTAAAAGGCTCACGTATTCATGGTATTGTCCGCGAACTCCGCAATGAAAACATCGATGTGATCAACTACACCGCCAATCCTTCGCTCTTCATCCAGCGCGCACTCAGCCCCGCAAAGGTATCGTCAATACGCCTCGACGAGGAGGAGAAGAAAGCTGAAGTGTTCCTGCGTCCTGAAGAAGTTTCGCTCGCAATCGGTAAGGGCGGCCTCAACATCAAACTGGCCTCCATGCTGACAGGATACGTTATTGACGTTTACCGCGACACCGAAGAGGCCTTCGAGGAGGATATCTATCTTGATGAATTTAAGGATGAAATTGACGGTTGGATCATTGACCAACTTAAGGAAATAGGCCTCGTGACAGCCAAGAGCGTACTTAACGCACCTCGCGAAATGCTCACCGACAAGGCCGACCTTGAGGATGCCACTGTGGAGAATGTGCTCAACATACTCCGCGCCGAATTCGATGACTAAGCATGGCACCGCGGTAACTGACCGCGACATGACCCACCCGTAACCATCACCCACAGAAAGCGATTAAAAACAATATATGGCGAAAACGAAAATAAGCAAAGCTGCAAAGGACTTCAACATATCCATTGCCACACTGGTGGAGTTCCTGCACAAAAAAGGCATCGAGGTGGAGAACCCCGAGAATCCCAACACTCGCATCAATGAAACCGCATACGACCTTCTTGTCAAGGAATATGATCCTGACCGGAAACTGAAGAGTCAGAGCGAACTCATCACCACCCAGCGCACAAAAGTACAGGAAAAGCCCAAGGAAAAGGAAGTTCCCGCACAAGCTGAAAAAATATCACTCGCAGCAGCAACTCCTGCAGGGCCAAAGGTGATAGGCAAGATTGACCTGTCGACCGGCAAGCCCATGGCTCCGGCGCCCGAGAAGAAACCCGCGCCGGCACCGAAGCCGGAAGTAGCCGCAAAGCCTGTGGAGAAGCCCGCTGTGCCTCAGGCACCCAAGGCAGAGCAAAAACCAGCGGTTCCCGAAGCGCCCAAGCCTACGGCTCCGGTGGAGAAACCAGCTCCCAAACCTGTTGAGCAGGCACCCAAAGCGGCAGAGAAGAAGCCCGAGCCTGTCAAGGAAGCCCCAAAAGCGCCTGTTGCTGCTGAAGAGAAGCATCAGGAAACTCCCGTTGCTGCAGAACCCGCTAAAACAACGGATACCGACAACTTCATCCCCACGAAGGTCTCCGGCGGATTGAACATCAACGTTGTGGGCAAAATTGACCTGTCGGCACTCAACCAGACCACTCGTCCCAAGAAGAAAACCAAGGAAGAGAAACGCAACGAGCGCATGGCAGCCCAGAGCGGAAACGGTGGTCAAAATGGCGATCGCAAAAAACGCCGCAGAATAGGAGGTAAGGAAAAAATCGACATCGAGAGCACCTCTAAACAGCAGACATCAAATGGTGGTGGTGGCAACGGCCAGGGCAACCAAGTCCGTCAGGAGCGTCCGGCACGCGAACGCAACCGTGGCAACCGCGAACGCGAACGCCGTCCAATCCACACCGAGGTCAACGAGGAGGACGTTCAGAAGCAGGTAAAAGAAACCCTTGCCCGCCTCACCAACAAGGATAAGGGACAGAAGAAGGGAGCCAAATGGCGTAAGGAAAAACGCGAGGCCAACGCTTCACGCGAGCGCGAAGCCCACGAAATAGAAAAGGCTGAAAGCAAGCTCCTGAAGCTCACCGAATTTGTTACGGTCAACGACCTTGCCTCAATGATGGACGTTCCGGTCAACAGCATTATCGGAACCTGCATGAGCCTGGGAGAAATGGTGTCAATCAACCAGCGCCTTGATGCCGAGACCATCAATATCGTGGCCGAGGAGTTCGGCTTCCGCACGGAATATGTCAGCGCTGAAGTGGCCGAGGCCATCACTCAGGAAGAAGATGCCGAGGAAGATCTCGTGTCACGCCCGCCGATTGTAACCGTCATGGGTCATGTTGACCACGGTAAGACCTCACTTCTCGACTATATCCGCAATGCCAACGTGATTGCCGGCGAGGCCGGTGGTATCACACAGCATATCGGAGCCTACAATGTAAAACTTGCTGACGGACGTCACATCACATTCCTTGACACTCCGGGTCACGAGGCATTTACCGCCATGCGTGCACGCGGTGCCAAGGTGACCGACCTCTGTATTATCATAGTTGCCGCTGACGACAACGTGATGCCGCAGACCGTGGAGGCCATCAACCACGCCACAGCCGCAGGTGTGCCCATTGTTTTCGCCATAAACAAGATAGACAAACCTGCAGCTAACCCTGACAAAATCAAGGAAGAACTGGCCAACATGAACTTCCTTGTGGAAGACTGGGGCGGCAAATACCAGAGTCAGGACATATCGGCAAAGAAGGGTATAGGAGTGGACGAACTGATGGAGAAGGTGCTTCTCGAAGCCGAAATGCTCGAATTGAAAGCGAACCCCAACCGCAATGCTACAGGTTCAATCATTGAATCGTCGCTTGACAAGGGTCGCGGCTACGTTGCCACCGTCCTTGTGCAGAACGGCACACTCCGTCAGGGCGACATAATCCTTGCAGGAACCCACTACGGGAAAGTACGCGCCATGTTCAACGAACGCAACCAGCGCATCAAGGAGGCTGGCCCGGCAGAACCGGCCCTGATTCTCGGACTCAACGGTGCTCCCACGGCCGGCGATACATTCAACGTGCTTGAATCCGAGCAGGAAGCCCGCGAAATAGCCACCAAGCGCGAACAGCTTCAGCGCGAGCTCGGCCTCCGCACCAAGAAGATGCTCACATTGGAAGATATCGGTCGCCGTCGCGCAATCGGAAACTTCCAGGAGCTCAACGTTATCGTCAAAGGTGATGTGGACGGTTCCATCGAAGCTCTGTCCGACTCACTTATCAAACTTTCCACCGAAGAGATTCAGGTCAACGTACTCCATAAAGCCGTTGGCGAAATTTCGGAAAGCGATGTCACCCTTGCCGCCGCATCGGATGCAATCATCATTGGATTCCAGGTGCGCCCCTCGCAGGCAGCCCGTCGAGATGCCGAGCGTGAAGGCGTGGAAATCCGTCTCTACTCTGTGATCTATCAGGCCATAGAAGAGGTGAAGGACGCCATGGAAGGCATGCTCGCGCCTGAACTCAAGGAGGAAGTTATAGGTACGGCCGAAGTCATGCAGACCTACAAGATTTCAAAGGTGGGTACTGTTGCCGGCTGTCTGGTCCGCGAAGGTCGTCTGCGCCGCAACGCCAAAGTGCGCGTAATCCGCGACGGTATTGTTCGCTACACCGGCGACCTCGGTTCGCTCAAGCGATTCAAGGATGACGTGAAGGAAGTGACCTCGGGTTACGACTGCGGTCTTAACATAGCCGGCTACAACGACATCCGCGAGGGCGATATAATCGAATGCTTCGAGGAAGTTGAAGTGAAGAAGAGCCTGTAAATGGCTACGGCCCATATCAACATAGGATCAAACATAGGTGACCGCCACGCTCACATAGAGCTGGCGGTCACACGCATTATGCAGCGGTTCGGTGATGTGCGCCGCTCTGAATTCATTGAGTCGGAGCCGTGGGGATACGATAGTCCGCACCGGTTCCTGAACTTAGGACTGATGGTGGAATCCGGCGAAATGCCGCCGGAAAAGCTTTTTGAAATACTCAAAGAAATCGAACAGACTATCAGTCCGGCATCACACAGAGCTGCTGACGGAGGCTATGCCGACCGCGTTATAGACATAGACTTGATAGCTGTTGACGATATGATTGTCAACACACCAGCGTTGACGCTACCACACCCGCGCATGCATCTGCGCCAATTTGTGCTGCAGCCCATGGTCGAACTGGCCCCGGAATGGCGCCATCCTTTATCCGGACTGACGGCCGCAGAAATGTTGGAATTACTTTAGCAAATCGGGACGCAGACGGCGAGTGCGCTCCAGAGCCTGCTCCTGACGCCATTCGGAGATACGCGCCTCGTGCCCCGAAAGCAGAATCGGCGGCACTTCCCATCCCTTGTAATTGGCCGGTCGGGAATACACCGGGGGAGCGAGCAAATTGTCCTGATAAGAATCGGAGAGAGCGCTCTGCTCATCGCCCAACACCCCGGGAATCAACCTCACAATTGCATCGGTTATCACCACTGCCGGAATTTCTCCACCGGTGAGCACATAGTCGCCAATGGAAATTTCGCGCGTGATAAGGTGTTCGCGCACACGGTAGTCAATACCCTTGTAGTGTCCGCACAGTATGATTATATTGTCCAGAAGTGACAGGGAGTTTGCCATCGGCTGGGTAAATTGTTCTCCATCGGGCGATGTGAAAATAACTTCGTCATAGTTGCGCTCGGCTTTAAGCGCTGAAATGCAGCGGTCAATAGGCTCCACTTGCATCACCATGCCGGCCTCTCCTCCGAAAGGGTAGTCATCTACCTTGCGGTGTTTGTTGGTCGTATAGTCACGGAGATTGTGAATGTGGATTTCGGCAAGGCCCTTGTCGCAGGCGCGTTTAAGTATGGAGCATCCCAGCGGGGACTCGAGCATTTCAGGCAGGACGGTTATGATATCAATTCTCATCGTTGTAATTTTCAAGTGAATGTCGTAGGTTTTCAATCATCATGGCGCGCAATTCCGCGGGGGCGAGTACGGTAACCTCGGGCCCATAGCTGAGGAGTTCCTGGACAAAGTCAGGCGTCAGGCGCAGATGATACGTGAATATTGAGTAATTGTCATGAATCATTTCACTCTGGGAGTGGTGCAGCGGCAGTGCCCGGAAATACTTGGCCTGACGCGGAGTGACGCGTAGAATCACCTTTCTGGTTTCCCCTTGGGTAAACACAATGCCGAACGAATCGCGGAAATAGGTCTCAGCGTTGAAATCGGATGGCATAGTGAACTTTGTGTCCGTCACCGAAAGCGAGCACATACGGTCAAGAGCGTAGGTTTTTATAACCTTTTCCTTCACATTCAGCCCGGTGACATACCAGCGGAGCTTAAAAATTTTCAGGAAGTATGGTTCAAGTCTCACCGGTTTCGGTTGCCCGGTGCGGGAGAATGGACTGTAGCCAAACGTGATGGTCCTATAGTCCTTCATGGCTATTATGATGGGCGAAAGGAATTGGCGTGCCGAGGGCACTTCCTCCAGAAAAACTCTGTCAGCCACATCGCGCGCATCAGTGAGCACGTTGCTTAACGAGGCGGTGTTCAACATCCAGTCCGTAACACTCTCAGCGTGTTCATCGCCCCCTTCTATGAAGTATTCGAAGGTTGACGGGTTGCACTCAATGTTGATTTTAAACAGCTCTTCGATAGCGTTGCGATAATTATAGAACGTGCGGCGGGGCAACGGATTCCCATCGCTCACGGAGGAATCCATCCACAGCCGATTGAGTTCGCCACGGGTTATAGAGCCGTGACGACGTATGGTGTCGACAATCCAAATATAGCGGTTAAACAGATTCTTCGGCATAAGGCAACGGCGTTTTTACTTTTGATGACAGCAACTGAAGCCCGGCTAAGGTAACTACAGCGTTGATCAGCAACAGTTCGAATCCGGTCTGATAACCGAAAAGGCTGTCAAGAGACCACTGGATAATCCATGACATGACCGGGGCAGCCAGACACACCCACGGAACCATACGGTCATTGACATCGCGCCGAGTGAACAGCCCGTAGATGAACAGTCCGAGAATTGGGCCGTAGGTGTATGACGCCAGCGTATAGACCGCCGAGATAGCGTCGTCGGTACTCAGATGATAGAACACTATTATAATCAGCCCCATTAGCACCGACATCCCCACGTGGACTCTCCGCCTAACCTTCGCAAGGCCGGCAGAATCAGCGTTGTAACGGGTGTCACCATCAAGAATATCTATTGTAAAAGAGGTGGTGAGGGATGTGAGGGCTGATCCGGCGGCGGAATATGCGGCGGAGACGAGTCCGAGCACAAAAAGAATGCCCACAATCAATGGCATGGAGTCATGGGAGGCAACCATGCCGAAAAGCTCATCGCTCTTGGCCGGCATACCGGTTCCGGTACGCTCCACGAATATCATCAGCAAAGTGCCGAGCATCAGAAACAGCCCGATCACAAAGAACTGCATCACACTGCTGAATATCATGTTTTTGCGCGATGACGCCGAGTCACGGCACGCAAGATTGCGCTGCATCATGTCCTGGTCAAGACCATTGGTGGCAATCGCCATGAATATTCCGGCAATGAATTGCTTCCAGAAGTAAGAACCCTCCATCGGATTGTCGAAAAACCACATCCGGGCCGATGAATGGTCCGTAATGGCCGACGGAATATCAGCGAAAGCAATGCCGCAGTAACGGGCTATGCACACGATACACAGCACCACCGACATTATCAGGCACAGGCTCTTTATGACATCGGTCCATATAAGCGTCTTGACTCCGCCTCCGGCTGTGTACAGCCAGATAAGGGCTACCGTAAGGAGCACGTTGACCTCGAAAGGAATTCCCAACGGGTCAAACACAAGTAGTTGCAACACCGCGCATACCACAAAAAACCTGACAGACGCTCCCAGAATTTTGGACACAAAGAACATCCATGCTCCGGACCGGTAGCTACCCTGGCCGAAACGCTGACGGAGATAGCCGTAGATGCTGACAAGATTTCTCTTGTAGAAGAGCGGAACAAGCACAAGAGCTATTATAACATAGCCCACGATGAATCCGAGAATCATCTGAAGATACGCGTAGCCTTTGGCCGCCACCATCCCCGGAACAGATATAAACGTTACGCCGGAGATGGGAGCTCCTATCATGGCCACAGCCACAAGGAACCAGGGCATACGCCGGCCTCCGGTAAAAAAGGTGGAATTATCGGCATGTCGAGCAGCCACACGCCCCACGCCGAGGAGCAGGGCAAAATAGGCCGCTATTGTTATTATCACTGTCAGTGGTGTCATTTTTCGGGATATAAGAGATATGGAGCACGTAGGGCGCGGAATGTGTTGATGTCATCCTGCCAGATGGCACGGATTTCCGAGGCAGTCTTTCCGTCCTTTATCATCTGCTGCACACGCCGGTCTCCCACTAACAAATTAAAGAATGAGGTGAAAAATTTCGGCTGAAGTGATGGTGGCATGTTCCGGTAGGCATCGATAACGTACGAGAAATCCACTCCGTTACTGATGATTTCCTCATCGCTCAGACCCCGGAGGTCCCGGCCCTTGCAAAGACGGTCCTTCTGCGGCGGATTATTTGCTCCTGACATGGAACGGGGCATGAACTCGAAATCTCCATTTTTCATAGAAGGATGACCGTAAGCCTCAAAGGGAAAATCCGTACCGCGTCCGAGACTCATCACTGTACCTTCGAAATAGCAAGTGGATGGGTAAAGGTATATTGCCTTCATTGACTTAAGGTTTGGCGATGGATTGACGGGTAACTCATATCGGGTTGCATGAGTGTAGCCATCGCAAGGTATGACCGTTAGCTTCAGGTCTTTTCCATCGGTGAGCCACCCTTCGCCCACAACCATCTGTGCCAGTTCGCCTAACGTCATGCCGTGGGCTACCGGAACAGGCAATGCTCCAACGCCCGATTTGAGCGACATGTCAAGCACGGGCCCGTCGACAATCATGCCGATAGGGTTAGGCCGGTCAAGTACTATGAACTCCTTGTCCGACGAAGCAGCCATGTCCATCAGTTTCATCATGGTGATGTAGTAGGTGTAAAATCTAACGCCCACGTCCTGCAAGTCACTCACAACAATATCGAAGCTATCAAGCAACTGTCCCGATGGGGTGAAACCCTTGCCACTATATAGCGACACAATGGGAATTCCCGTCAACGGGTCGGTGGAGTCATGTACGTGCGAGCCGGCATCGGCGTTGCCCCGGAATCCGTGTTCCGGTGAAAATATTACGGTAACGTCCACGCCGTTGCGCAGCATCAAATCAAGAGTGTGCTCACTGCCGCCATTGACCACTCCGGCGTGGTTGCTCAACAGGGCCACTGTCTTATCTTTTAGAAGCGGCAGATACTCATCTATTCTTTCAGCTCCCACTATGACCTCCGCTCGGAGATGCCACGCACATAATTGAGCAAGTAGAACCGCTATGATTGCAATAGTTTTTTTCATTAATGCAAATATAGCATACAGTATGGGCATGATTTTATCCGCAACCGTTAAAAAACCATAACACGAGCTGTGACATGAAACCTTTATCAACATTTAACACGCGCCGATTCGTCCCTTTTGGTTGTCACGTATGTTTATACTTTACTCAAATCTCTCATAAAAAATTTAGCCATGTCTTACAAGATTGTAGAAGTTGAAGGTATCGGACAGACATACGCCGATAAACTTCAGTCCGTAGGGGTAAACACCACGGAAGATTTGCTGAAACGGGCCGCATCAAGAAAGGGCCGTGAAGAACTTGCCGATGAAACCGGCATTAGTGAGAAACTGATTCTGAAATGGGCCAACCATGCTGACTTGTTCCGAATCCGCGGTGTAGCAGGGCAATTCGCCGAATTGCTCGAAGCAGCCGGAGTTGACACCGTCAAGGAGTTCCGCCATCGTGTGGCTGCAAACCTTGAGCCTAAGCTTGTGGAAATCAATGAAGCCAAGCATCTTTGCGGACGTGTGCCCGCAATATCCGAGCTCGAAAAGATGATTGCCCAGGCCAAAGAACTTGAGCCGGTGATGACCTACTGACGCAAACACAGGGCCTCGTTGACCCCATAAGCAACCCCGCGCTTCCCCGTGCGGGGTTGTTTTTTAGGGCCTTTTTGATTAC
>CAZASF010000010.1:0-60511 GCA_964487725.1 uncultured Bacteroides sp.
AATTTTGGCTATCGGCTCTGAATATTACGCTTTTCTGTGGGGTTTTATAGTTTAACCCATTGCAACGGGTTGAGTTTTGTGCGTTCGTGGCGTAATTCAAAGTGAAGTACCGGCTTGTTTCCATAGTCCGGATCTCGGTATATCGTGCCGAGGTCCTGATTGGCTTTCACCTTGTCGCCGGTCTTTACGCTTATGGTTGACAGATTGGCATAGATGGATATGTAGTTGCCATGACGAACCATTACCACTTTGTTGAAGCCGTCTTGTGAGAAAACACCGCTTACTGTTCCGTCAAATATGCTTCGTGCTTTGGCCCCGTCCGCCGCAGCAATGTCAATGCCCGGATTGTCGGTGACCACGTTCGGGAGTTCCGGATGAGTCTGCCGGCCAAATCCCTTTACAATGGTGTACTTGCCCCGCACCGGAAACAGCAGGCGTCCGCGATTGCTTTCAAAGCTGCCGGAGAGAGCTCTTGACTGTGCGTTGCCTGAAGCGAGTGATGGTGTAGTTTTCGTGTTTTGAGCCGGAAAGGTTGACTTGGAGTTAGGCTGATTCGCAGTTTTACTTTTGTTCTGGGCCTTTTTGCGTTCGGCTTCAGCCGCTTTACGCGCTGCTTCAGCCTGTCGCTTCTGTTCTGCAACAATCATGCGGTCAAGTTCATTGTCAAGATTCTTGAGCTTTTTCTGATTGTTGGCAATGGTTTTTTGCAGTTGTGAACCCTCTTTTTTCAGTTGGGCAACAACACGGTCAGTCTCGTTCTTCTTATTGCGTAGTTGCGATTCGTTTTCGCTGAGGTCGGCAAGCGTTTTCTGACGCTCATTCTGCAATGAACCGAGCATTTCTTTCTGAGTCCCGATTTTTTGGCTTGCTGCGGAGATTTCTGTGATTTTGCGTTTGCGCCAGTTGCTGAACTCTCTGAGATATCGCATTCTGGCTGTGGCATCGCTGAAGTTACTTGCCGAAAAAACAAATGTTATCAGATTTTTAGAGCGAAAGCTGCCTTGCATCTTACGCAGTGCCGATGCATACTGTTGCTTCAGCTGTTGAAGATTCTGTTCAAGGACTTGCAATGAGTCGCCGGCTGATTTGATGTTGCTGTCAATGGTGGCGAGCGATGAGCGCACGTTGTCAATTTCCCGGTTTTTCTCTTTCAGCTCTCCTTCGAGTTGGTTTAGCTTGATGAGGTTTTGCTGGGTTTTGCGGTTGTTGTCATCCAGCTTTTTTCCTGCGTCCTTGATGTTTTTTTGCGCTGCTTTCTGTTCGTTTTTAACTGTGTTCATTGTCCGGACCACTTGCTTTTTTTTCGCAGCAGCCCGGGCCGCATCCGGGCAGACTGCTACGGATGCTGTCAACATGATTGCTGTTATCAGATAAATCGCTTTTCTGAGCATGGACAGTGACTGCGGTTTACAATGACGACAGGGATTTCAATAGTTTGGCGGCTGCAATGCGCTCGGCTCCACGTGGTATGGACGGCTTCTGGATTTCTACGCCTTCATTCCACTTGGCTTTTGCAAAGTTCCATTCCAAAGAGGCATCCAATGAGGTTTTGCCAAGAGTGGCCGAAATGCTGACTGTTGGCGACATAGGGCCTGCGGGCGTTGTTTCAGGACTGCTGAAATTCACGTTGACCGGATCGTGACTACCGGCCTTAACCACGAGCAGACTGAGCGCGGTTACCGGGCTGAATGAGAATCCATATTCCACTCCGGAAGGGAATGTTTTGGGAATAAGCCCCCACATATCATTGCCAAGTTGTGTGTCAATCTCGAATTTATTTATCTCTGATGCTATAGGTTTTTCATTGCCCAAGAGGAACGGACGGCCCGTCAGTAGGTCCTGAACATTGGATATGTTTGCCGGGAATCCGCCGAGCAGCGGTTCAAGTGGCTCGCTGACATAACGTTTGTTGAACTTGTCTATGGCAAGAATAGAGTCGGAGGTCAAATATAGCACCCCAACCTCCATCCCGATGAATCGCAGGGAAATAAGAATACTCTTACCCCGTTCCATGGTGGCTGTGGCGGAAAGCGACATTGATTTCGGCTGACGCAGACGAAGATTCAGCGGAATCTTCACCCGTTCCCATTCGCCGTAATTGGCAAGTATTGCTTTGCATTCTCCTGTTGTTATTGACAGGGTCGCAGTGCCGGAGGTGGTTTCGCGAGAAGTGGTCGTGGTAACACCTTTATTTGTACCGCATCCTGTCAATATGGCTGATATCGGTAGAATAACCGCTATCAAAAGCAAAATTCTTTTTATCATGATTACTTATAGAAAAATGTCTTGTGCTTAACTTTTTTCTGGAGCAGCTCATCGTCAGGTTTCAGTTTGAGGGCTTTTTTCCAGAAGTTAACGGCTTCTTCGGGCTTACCGTCCATGAAGTAGATGTCGCCGGCATGTTCATAGATTTCTGACGACTCTTCGTTCTCGTCTTCATTGGCAAGTGCCCCGTCAATTACCTCACGGGCTTTTTCATATTTTTTCTGTTTGTACAGAACCCATGCGTAAGTGTCAAGGTTGGTTGCCGATTCAGGATTCTCCAAAATCACCTTTTCAATCATTATCAGGGCCTTGTCAAGATCTCCGTCAGTAACGGCTAGATTGTAGGCATAGTTGTTGAGCGCAAGCAGGTTATCAGGGTCAAGTTCCAATGCCTTCTCATAATATGTGAATGCTGAATCAGCATGCCCCATCAGATTATATGTGTCGCCGATTGACGTTATCATCTCTGATTGCTCCTTAGTGTCGGTGGTGTCAATTATTGACAATCCTTTTTCAAGATAACCGAGGGCTTCGTCATAATTCTCTTTCTTTTGAAGGGCTGACGCTGCCAGATTGTAGAGTGCGGTTGTTTTAGAATGATATTTCATGGCGCTTTCGGCCGTGGAAAGGGCCTTATCATAGTCGCCTTCGAGATAGTAAAGTGAGCCGAGTTGCTGCCAGCGCTTGGCATCAGATGGGTCTGAGTCGAGGGCATAACTGATTTGTTCGGCTACAGGTCCGTATTTCTTGATGTTAATCAGATAGTCACCGTAGAGATTACGAACTATGGCTTCATGAGGATACTGTCTTATCATGGACTGGAACATTGACTCGATGCGGGGTTGCTGCAGAGTGTCAGAGGCCATCTTTGCAACATAATTATAAAGAATGCCCATTTTCGAGTCAAGTTCAAGATCCTGCATCTGCAGTGCCTGTATTACTTCGGCATCGTATTTGGCGCTGTCGCCGGTCTCATCGTAGTATTTGGCACGGTTGAACACTGCCGAGCCGTTTGTCGGGTCCAGTTCAACTGCCTGATTCAGGAACACTATGGCTGAATCGGCATCGCCAAGTTGCAGATAGAGCTGTCCGGCAAGAGTGGCCACGTCCGATGATTTAGGCATTGCGTCAATCAGACGGTGAATCTCTCCTTTCACTGCCGCTGTGTCGCCAAGACTGTAATATAGGCTCATTTTGCGGGTGGAGACATTTACGTTTACTCCCTCTGTGCTCTCTATATCATTGTATATACCAAGAGCTTTTTTAATGTTGGTGCTGTCGCCTGTCTGAGCCAATGATTGGGCATACATACCGCCGATTTCCACCCTGTCAGGATTGCGTTCATACAGATTTTTCCATGCATCAAGAGCTTTGTCCGGACGTCCGAGCTGAGATGACAATGAAGCGTAGGTCAGAGTGTTGTAGACATCGTCGGGGTTCTCGGCAAGGAAGCGCTCGATAAGGCCGAGTCCTTCCACTACCTGCATGGAGTCACCGCTCGACTCATATATCTGTTTCATTCCGTACTGCATCCCGAGATACAGATCAGATGGGTTGAGGCGGTAGGCTTCCTCTATGAGCGTGAAATATGCATCCGGCTTGTTTTGCTGCTGATAATCAATGGCTTCAAGATATATGTAGTCCGATTTGCGCTCATCGCGTTGCGACTCGGTTTGCCGCAACTTCGGCGAGGCCCCGAACATCATCATTGCGCCCAGTCCTAAAAATGCACATACCGCTGCATATCTCGCTGATTTAATTTGTCTGTTCACTCTCTTGCGTTTATTTTGTACCCGTATGTCCGAATCCGCCATCGCCTCGTTCGGTTGATGTCAGGTCCTCGCTTTCCTCCCATTCCACTGATGAATATGGCGCGACAACCATCTGGCAGATACGTTCTCCATCATTTACAACAACCGGTTCGCCGGAAAGGTTGATGACAATGACGCCTATTTCGCCACGGTAATCGGCATCAATGGTTCCGGGAGAGTTCAAAAGAGTTATTCCCTTCTTCAGTGCGAGTCCGCTGCGGGGACGCAACTGGCATTCGTAGCCTTGCGGAAGTTCTATCCTTAGACCGGTGGGGATAAGTGTCCGTTGCAATGGTTGCAAGGTGACGGGCGAGTCAAGATTGGCGCGGAGGTCCATGCCGGCTGAAAGCGGGGTCGCGTAGGAGGGGAGGGGATTGCGTGATGAATTTATGATTTTTACTTTCACGGGTGCCATTTTCTGGTTTTTGTTGCAAATATACTAAATTTACCTAACAAAAAAGCTACACCCTTGCGGATGCAGCTTTATTTTTGCTGATATTCAGTGTCGATGGACGCGATTACTCGATCGCTTCTTTGATGGTATCTACGATGTAGCGGACGTCATCATCGGTGACGTATGGGCCGGCGGGGAGGCAGATGCCAACTTTGAAGAGGGATTCGGAGACTCCGTTGACGTATGCAGGAGCGTTTTTGTAGACGGGCTGCTTGTGCATCGGTTTCCAGAGGGGACGGGCTTCGATGTTGGCTTTGTCGAGGTAAACGCGGAGAGCCTCGACGTTGTCGTTGGGCTGACAATCTGTCGTAGCTGTTGATGCTGCGTGGATTACACCTGCTGCGCCACCGACGGCACCTGTAATGATAGTCTTGTAGGCGTTCTCCTGTCCTTTGATTCTGAGGTCCGGGTCAAGGGTAGCAGTGCAAAGCCAGAAGTTTGAATCCGATTCCGGCCATGGGTTGGTGTGCATCGTAACTCCCTTCACGTCCTTCATCAGCTCACAGTAGAGTTCTTGCACGTGGCGGTGATGAGCTATGTGGTCGTTGATTACGGTCATCTGACCGCGTCCGATACCGGCGCAGATGTTGCTCATGCGGTAGTTGTAACCGATGGCTTCGTGCTGATAGTAAGGATACGACTCGCGGGCTTGTGTGGCATACCACATCACCTTATTTTTATCCTCATCATTGTCGCAGACGAGTGCGCCGCCGCCGGAGGTGGTTATCATCTTGTTGCCATTGAACGACAGCACGCCATATTTGCCGAATGTGCCGAGCACCTGACCATTGTAGCGAGAGCCGAGACCTTCGGCAGCATCCTCAATCACCGGAATCTCATAGCGGTTGGCAATCTCCATGATTTTGTCGGCACGGTAAGGCATACCATAGAGAGCAACCGGCACAATAGCTTTTGGCTTCTTTCCGGTCTTGGCGATGCGGTCTTTGATAGCCTCTTCGAGAAGTTCGGGATCCATGTTCCAAGATTCTCGCTCCGAGTCAACAAACACCGGAGTAGCTCCGAGATAAGTAATCGGGTGCGAGGAAGCGCAGAAAGTAAAAGACTGCACCAACACCTCATCGCCCGGGCCAACGCCGCAGGCAATCAGCGCAAGATGCACAGCTGCCGTACCCGCTGATAGGGCTACCACCTTCTTGTCGAGAGGTGTATTGCCCTCACGGTTATTTACAAACTCCTCAAGGTCTCTTTCAAAACCATTGACATTCGGTCCAAGAGGCACAACCCAGTTGGTGTCGAAAGCCTCCTTGATAAAATCCTGCTCCTTGCCGCTCATGTGCGCCAAGCAAAGCAATATCCTGTTTCTCATATATTTTTATGTCTTAATTTTTGATATATTGCTAAAGATTAGTAAATTCGCATTCTGAATTGAGTAAAAATCGCTCAACAATTGAGTAAAAATCAATAACGAATTGAGTAAAATTCATTATTAGATTGAGTAAAAACGAAAATTAATTGTAGAAATATGTTTATACGGCAGCAATACCATACACTTAGAGATCGAATTTTAGAGCCGAGGAAATTCATACAGGTTTTAGCAGGGCCAAGACAGGTAGGGAAATCCACACTCGCCAAACAGGTGATTGACTCCATTAATCTTCCTCATTCTATGGAAGCGGCAGATAATATCAATTCCAAAGACACTGATTGGATTCATCGGGTATGGGAGGCAGCTCGAATAACTATGAAGCTCAAGGGAGAGATGGAAAGAATTCTTGTCATTGATGAGATTCAAAAGATTGACAACTGGAGTGAGGCGGTAAAAAAAGAGTGGGATGCAGATACTTTCAGCCGTCTTAATCTCAAGGTTGTCATATTGGGCAGCAGCCGCCTTCTGTTGAAAAAGGGACTGACAGAATCCCTTGCTGGAAGATTTGAATTAATCCGCATGAACCATTGGGGTTACTCGGAAATGAGAGCTGCTTTCGGCTACTCATTAGACCAATACATCTACTTCGGTGGATACCCAGGTCCGGCTCAAATGATAAATGACGAACACCGTTGGCGCAAATATATTAAAGATTCCCTTGTGGTACCCGCCATAGAAAAGGACGTAATCATGACCTCAAACATCTATAAACCGGCTCTTATGAAACAACTTTTTGAGCTCGGATGTGGATATTCATCTGAAATCGTGTCACTGACGAAAATACTTGGGCAGTTGCAAGATGCCGGAAATGTAACCACACTTGCCTCATATTTGGAGATCCTTAATCAGTGCGCCTTGTTGACAGGACTACAAAAGTTTGCCAATGATGATGCGCGGAAACGTAACTCCATCCCGAAGTTTCAAGTCTATAACAACGCGTTGTTCACCGCATATAAGGGCAGGTCGTTCATGGCTGACCGAACTGATACCACTATTTGGGGAAGATGGGTCGAGAGTGCCATCGGAACACACATTCTCTCTTCATCTGAAGAATTGGATTATCAAGTGTTATATTGGAGAGAGCCTGCGAGAACATCTAACGGCAAAGACAATGAAGTGGACTATATCATTCTTCGTGATGGGCAACTGACAGCTATTGAGGTAAAAAGCGGACGGCGGGGAATGAATGGGGGACTTCCGATATTTACGGAAAAATTCTCGCCGAAACGATCTTTCATAGTAGGAACCGGAGGCGTTTCTATTGAAGATTTCCTCCAAGCCGATATTGAAAACTTGCTATGACGGTTATACTCCGCTCAATGCTCATTATCAACGTTTAATCTCCTTGATAAAATCCTGCTCCTTGCCGCTCATGTGCGCCAAGCAAAGCAATATCCGTTCTCTTTTCATATTAATTCGTTATCATATTTCATTCTGCGGCCGAGGACGGTACAGAATATCATTTGAATATCTTTGATGAAACTGTAGTGGTGGAGATAGTAGAGGTTGATGCGAACTTTGTCGGGATAAATTACCTTGTCGTTATATTCCTCCGCTATTACTTGCATTGGGCGATTATCTCCCTTTTCATGTCTCTTTGTCACGTATTCAGAAATCATCTCGTCTTCAAGGCGATATTTCAGAGTTGCCGGGCCAGTGATTCCGGGACGAAGTTTCAACACCTCGCGGTCTTTGCCTTTGAGTTGGTCAGCATAACCGGGCACATCCGGACGAGGACCCACAAACGACATATTACCGACGAGAACATCCCAAAGCCCCGGCAGTTCATCAAGCTTATAATGACGCAGTTTTGCGCCCAAAGGCGTAATCCTATTATCACCGGCTACGCTAACCGTTGATCCACTATGTTTAACTGTCATAGTGCGGAATTTATGACAAGTAAACAACTTGCCATCCTTCCCAACTCGCCTCTGGGTAAAAATAACTGGACCTCCCGGCATTTTAACCTTGATGAGTATAGCTACGATAAGAAGTACCGGCCACAAAACCAACAGCCCAATGAACGCCATCAGCCTGTCAAAAATCCATTTAAAAGCCATAAACAGTTATTTGTAGCTATATCCGCCGTTCACCTCTATCAAGCTTCCGTTGACAAAAGGATTTTCAATGCAGAATCTGTATGCATCTACGATTTCATCAACTGAAGCAAATCTATGGATAGCTGTTTTTCGGTATATATTTTGTTTTATCTCTTCCGGCTTTTCCTTTTGCCAAGGAGTCTCTACAAATCCGGGTACAATAGCATTAACTGTTGTGCCAGTCCCCTCAAATTCTTTAACAAGATTTTTTGTCAAAGCATGAATCGCTGCTTTCGTTACGCCGTAAGCTAACACCGTTGCATGTGGCATAAGCCCCATCTGCGATCCCGTAAACAATATACGACTCCCCTCAGGTATTATTGGATAAAACTCGCGAACCATAATATAATGTGAGTTGACCGCGACCTCCATCATTTTATTCCAATCATCATCTCGCGTTTCGGTAAAGGATTTACGAATTGTGACTCCAGCATTGCAAACTATGCAGTCTAAGTGTTCCACCTTAGACTTAACATAATTTATAAACCGATAAACATCTTCTCGCGAACTTTGGTCGGTCTCTATAGCCTCAAAATTATTTAATTTTTCAGTGCAAGTTGAGCCAACATAAGTGGCAAAAATATAATACCCTTTTGCAATAAGCATTTTAGCCACACCAAGACCGATGCCAGAAGTACCGCCAGTTACTATAGCATATTTCATATCTCGTAAAAGCTTTTTCTATTTGTAAATCTTTCCATCACACCAGCCATTGCAACCGACTCCCTTCTTCGTAATCTCGCAGTAGAAAAGCGTTTGTTGATTATACAAGAGATAAACTCTTGTATCTCATATCGAAGTCCAAATGAATCCCACTTATAGAAGAACTTCTTATTTTCATTCTGGTCTTCATACCTCAATTCGAAATAATCAGTTTTCCACCAAGGGGCAGGAACATAAGCATAACCTTTCGTTCCGGAAATAACAAGGTTTCCTTCTGTCTTCACCCCAAGACCCACATTAAATGAACATATCGCATGAGGATATTTTAAAACGCCTTTAGTATACATATCTACTCCGTTTTGCAATCGCGAGTAAATATTAAGCATTTCATAATTAGTTCCACATAATTTAAATATTGGGAGAAGGGGATAACTGCCTAATTCATACATTGACCCTCCGGCTTGTTCTGGGTCAAACTCTCGCAGACTCATATCGTCATCCCAAAGCTTGGAAAGTGATGCCTCAACATTAACAACATTTCCAATCACACCACTTTTAACCATAACCATTAGATGATTAAAGGCTGGACAGTGAGCCGTTTTGTTGGCCTCCATAAGAATTACACCTTTTGACTCTGCTAATTCAAAGAGCTCTTTAGCCTCATTTGCATTTAGAACCATTGGAGTTTCGCATAATACATGCTTGCCAAACTCCAGCGATTGTTTTATTAGGGGGTAATGTGACAAATGCGGAGTAGCGATATATACAGCATCAACGAGACTTATAAAATTATCAAATTCACGACTACAGGATTTAAGATTGTGTTTTGCAACAAACTCACATGACTTGGAGAAATCAGTATCATACGCAGCGCATACATCTACCCCGCTAACGACACTAGCCTCGTCTGGGAATCTGTTAGCCACGCGTCCACATCCGATAATACCCAGTTTAATGCCAACTGTTGATTCAGCTCTTAATTGCGTTGAACTTATACCTTCAGTGCGTGGAAGATATACAACTTTGCAAAACTCATTTAAATAATCAAAATGACCTTCCCAGTCACTGCCTATTGCAAATATATCAACATCGTATCTTTGGATATCATCAATCTTTTGACCAACATAATCCTCTATAATAACTTCATCAGCATACCCCGTAGCTTTAACAGCCTCGACTCTTTCAAGTACGTTGTTCCGCACATTGAGTTTTCCTCGTCCTCTGTCAAAGCTATCACTTGTTACACCAACTATAAGGTAGTCTCCAAGTTCTTTTGCTCTTTTCAACAAATTGAGGTGTCCTTGATGCAAAAGATCATATGTCCCGTATGTAATTACTCGTTTCATTAGTATTTACCAAAATCTATTGAAATAAGATGTAACCCAACACGCTGCTCCACAGGCGGCAATTTCATATAGTCACCAAACATCTGAGTTAGATACTCATGATAATGTTCCGGCACCGGTAATTGAGTATCTTCAAACGGCACATATTGGGGTTTCCCATAAATACTACGCGGTGTTATGGCATTGCGAAATCGAGTGCGCCCACAATAAAATCCCAAACGTTTGGTTTTCTGGTTATTAAAGCTATATATAAATTTCAGAATTGGTTTTCTTATAGCCTTAATTCGCATTGGCATAGAAAGTAGTATCATTACCTTCTTTCTGAACGTAGTGCTGTTATATTTGCGAAGACCAAGTTGATAACATAAATAGTATTTATACAGGAAATACTGAATCCTTGCTAAAATATCAGAATCAGGAACATTTTCCATGCAAAATACATCGAGATATATGCCATGCATTTCATCTGTTGCGTACTCATCCTCCGGCTCATGTAGCAATGTCCCTTTTAGTCTTACTTTTGAAAATTCAAGAGGCCAATCTTTCAGACCCTCCTGCAGACAATACTTGTCCTTATCAAGCCGTTGACGGGCCTCATTTAGAAACTTATCATAGTTTTCACGTGTCATTATTATATCCAGGTCATCATCCCAAGGAATAAATCCTTTATGACGAATTGCGCCAATGCAAGAGCCTCCTAATAAGTAATACTCTATACCAGTATCACGACACAACTTGTCTATATCTTTTGCTATAGATAAAATTACCGATTGAAGATGTTGAATCTGATTCATATCTTATTTTCTGAAAAGTTTCTGGAAGATGAAGCCTCGGAAGCTGTTAGGCATCGCCACTTGGATTATGAAGCGACCAATCACGTTGTAACAATAACGAGGTAGTGAAATGACATGGTGGTTAAACATGTATTTTTGCAATTTAGCTTCACTCTTGAAGTACTTCCAGCCGCCTCGGCGGCGATACATGTCGGCACCAACACGTACTTTTACTAATGTATCGGGAAGATTAGCGAATTTATATCCTGCGAGAGCCAACCGTATCCATAGATAATAGTCTTCATCGCAATACCAATCCTGATATCCGCCCACGGTGGAGACAGGTGAGCGTAACATCGTTACGCTCATCTGGTTAAAGGGGCATCGCCCCTTTAACCAGATGAGTATGTCATTGTGATTGTAAGGCACTTCACGTTTACCTATGACATTGTCTTGAGTAGATATAAATTCCTCAATTTGACCACCAACAACAGCTACTTTTGGATGCTTGTTCATATAAGCCAACGTCTTTTCAAAGCGGTTAGGCATAGAAATATCATCAGCATCCATAATTGCGATTATTTCACTCGCTGCTGTTTCAAAAGCGACTCTGCGAGCCCCTGCATGACCGAGATTTTCAGACAGTCTGACAATTTTGTATGGTGTTCCGATATTCTCCAGTGTAGAAACATACGCATTAAGTTCGCCATATATAGGACCATCAACTACAATAATTACTTCTAAAGGCTTAAGCGTTTGGCAGTCGTATATGCTCTCCACTGCCTCACGAAAGTCCTGTGCGTTATCTTTATTATATACGCACATACAAACAGAGAAACTCGTCATAAGATATTATAGTAATCTACTTTCACGAGCACATTGCTCTTGAAATAGGAGACAGTATGCTTTATATAAAAAATGGTTTCTGCAACTAATTTTTTTAATTGTTTTTCTATAAGGATATAAGATTGAGATAATCGGTTTAAGAAGAGGGTGATAAATAATATTCAATTTACAATGTACTTTCTGAAAGCCTACAACAGAGACAAGGAAATCTTGATACGCTGTTTGATGTATAATGTTTCTTTCTCCATCGCAGATATATTTATATTTCCCAGATTTGAGATAATACTCACAGATAGCATAAGCTAATCCGGCATTTACTTCACTTTTGAAATATTTTGGGTTTAACTTTACAGATGACATTTCAATAGCATTATTCTTAATTCTGCAATGAGCAAAACCAACTAAATTATTGGTTTCATTGTCCCTGCAGAACCAAATATCAGCCATGTCTGATTTTATTGCACCTCTTATCCATCCGAGTGTTTCTTCTTTTTTAGGCAATATTTTATATTCTGCAGGATAGTCGGCTATGCTGTCAAGAAAGCTTTGATATAACTCTTCAAATAGCTTTTCAAAATCCTGTTCAGACGCAATCCAAAAAGTATTGTTCTTTAGGCCTTTTTTTACTCTATATCGTTGTTTTGCAGATAGAGACTCTAACGAAACAGCATCTGTTTTTATACAGTACCACCATCCTTTATTCTGGAAATTAATATTATGGTTGTTTGAATCCAATGTTAAACCAGATGGCCAACGTGCAAAGAGAGCATTTTCCTTTATTACTAATTGCCGTATATCAGAATCAAAAAATGGTGGAACTTCAGTGGGATCTCCGGCGTATATTAGTGCGCCGGATCGTTTATTGAATAATATATTCATCTATCACATAGCGTTTAAAACTATTGGAATGTCCTTTAGCAAAAGGTATAAATCCAGCTTTCATCACTCCTCTTATGGATGATTCATTATTTTGATGTACAATCATATAACCAACCTTATTCTGATTGTCACGCATAATTTGTCTCAATAAAAAAGGATAGAATCCACGTCCTCTTTCATGTTTCGTCGTACGGCATGGACCAATATGTATGCCATTCTTTTTCATGAATGGAAATTTTATAATCCTGCCAATTACCCTACTATATGAGACTACTTGATTGTCTGCGTTTAAAATTTGATATTCTTGGAATGAATTTCCAGTGAATATATTAAGAATATACCATAGAAGATTAGTCATATTCTTGAAAGAGGGAGAAACTACCCTTAAGGAATATCCAACAGGGAGAGATTGGGGAATGCGTTTTATTTGATTAGACGTCGTCTTCAAGTCATAATCATATTTAAAATATATATACATTACTTTTTTGAAAAATATCCAGTAAAAATGCATTTCAGAGCTTTCAAGCAAGTCATATTTTCTACATAGTACCTATGATGAGATATTATCCAATAATTAACATATAGAAAACCTATACATAAGCCCATTGCCCGTCTTGATGACCATCCAAGATTATGAATATATTCTGGAGTATATCCTTTGAACCATTGGCTATCACCCGGCATTACAGTTGAAATTATTGATGGATGGTAATGCAGATTAAGCCCCTTTCGTTTGAAGTCAAGCAGGAACTTGTTTTCTTCACCGCCTCCATTTCCGGTTCCACTACCCATTTTTTCATCAACTTTGATACCAGCGTTTAGTAATGATTCTTTTTTAAATGTAATCTGGTGTGATGATGTTTTCAATATTTGCATAAATCCTAAATTCCCGGACACTGATGGATAATATTTCTGCATAGCCAGATCATTTCTGATTAAGGCAAAAGCAATTAAATCTTGATTTGGATTAAACTTATAAGCTGATAGGATTTTCTCTTCATAGTCGTCAGCAAAGATTTCATCATCGTCACAGAAAACACATATTGAATCGTATGGAGCATTACTTATGGCTATATTTCTGCTTTTAGACAATCCGCGTGTTGTGCTGTATATGAAAATAGCGTTGTGCTCAACTCCCGATGAATCCTTAAATGTAAATCGCTTGACTTCATCCCTATCACATTGGTTGACTACTACAACGTCTGTCCTGATATTTGATTTCTTTATAATTGACTCGTCTTTTTGATGCATACAAGAAATCAGTACTACCACTTCCATAATCTTACTCTTCTATATTATTTTTAAACACTGCTTAATCAAAAATATGTAGTGTTATTTTTGAAAAATGACATGTAATGCAGTTTTATAAATTTGAGATATGAATATTTTAGGAGAACAGTGCCAATAGCACTTAAGTGTTTTAAAAGCCATTTTCCAATGATGTGTCTTAATGTGATCAACAAAAACTTTAGAGTAGTGTACTGCAAAAATCTTGTTTTTGACCCCTGGGTTAGTAATCTCAAAATTGTTTATTGTATTGCTGAAGTTTTCAAGAAAAATTGCCTTTAATTGTTCTAATTTTTCACCATGAGGTGAATTTTCTCCTTCGTTGCGACCTAAGTCGGTCAATATTTTCTCTAAACAACCAATTTTGAACCCACTTGCAAAAAAGCGAAGTAAAAGTTCATAATCTTGATGTCTACAATAATTCTCGTCAAAACCATTTAAATATTCCAATGAGCAACGATGAAACAATAATGTTGGAGTAAACATATTGGATTTCCCCATTAGCAATGGAAGAGATACGTCACCTTCGTAGGGCGTGGTCAGTATAGGTTTCCCTTCTTTTGATGCAAGACAATAAACGGCTTGATATTCTGTATGTGCGTTTAAATATTTAATCTGCAATGCCAATTTGTCAGGCAAGAAACAATCGTCATCATCCAAAAAGGCAATGAATTCGCCATGAGATGCTGTAATGCCAGTATTACGAGCTGCAGCCCCATTCTTATTTTGAGGGTGTCTTATATATTTCACTCGAGAATCATCAACTTCATTCATCATAGATTCGGTTTTGCGGCGATTCTCTGATTCAGGTGGATTATCATCAATTACGATCACTTCCAAATTAGTGTAAGTCTGTGATAATACTGATTTCACAGAATTGACTAATCTCTTCCTGCCCCCGTATGTAGGTATGATGACAGAAACTAAAGTAGAATTATTGTTTTCTTCCATATAGAAGTTTGTTTGACGAATAATGGATAACTATACTCAATGTGATCCATAACTGTGGTAATGCCACCACCGTACGGGAAAACATACCAAACATTATATATTGTATAAAGAGTATATAGTAAATCCTAAATCCTTTATTGTTAGAATGATATGAGGCTTTGTAGCCTTTATGACAAATATAAAGTATCGTCACTGTAAACAGCGTTCCCCCAATTATCCCTAATGCCATATATTGTTCTATGAACAGATTATGGACATACGAACCATCTTCAAGCAAATATTGATAGCCAAATAAGGGGGATCTTAATATTAAATCAAAAGCATGAGAGTATATATCTTGTCTCCCATCACCACCAATCATTTCCCCAAGTAAATATTTAGTAATTCGGTCGAAAGAATGGAACCCATGACTTATGAATACATTGTTAATAGCTTTTAATATAGGCACATAAAAAATAAAGACTATTATTACCCCAAGTGTTGTAATTATCCTACTCTTGTTACTGTGGCTATTCATTATAAAAAATAATAAACCGCATACACATAAAGCAACCATAGGACCTCTGGATCCAGCTAAAAATATAGTAAGTAATCCAATTAATCCACATGACATATTTAGAATCTTTTTCCTTTTAAATTTGTATAATGATAATATAAATAAAGTCAACCCTTGATGCCCTAAATATATTGTATCTAACATTCCTTCTCCTTCAAATCGACCTTGATTTATAGCAGTTATTTCTCCAGACAAAATTTTATTTACAGAAATGCCAAGCACTAAAAGCGTTAATATTTGGGTATAAAAAACTAACTTATCGAAATCAATATCAAATTTTCTGGTGCTAAACATCCATGCTGGCAAAACCATTGTAATGATATAAAAAGACATTAACGTAGCAGGATTCTTATACAGAAAAAAGTATTGTCTTTCAATAACAAAGTCAACCAATAATCTTATGCCTAATAAGAATAAGTATAGAAATATGAATTTTGAACAAAGAGGAGGTGTCGATTCAATATAGTTTATGAATAAGACAAATGCACAAAGAGTAATTACTCCAAGAGAAAATGTCTTCAATAAAACAACTGATGCGCCTGGTAAACTGGAGAATAAGTCCAAACCAAAAATAGCGAAAACCATCAGGCTCGGCCAAAACGATTGATTGGACTTCTTATAATATATAGTCATAAATTATGAGAGCAGAGATTCATATATTTTAATATGTTCCTCTGCAATTCGTTTCCATGAGAAAAATTCTTTGAACAACTCTGATTGACCGGATGGTACTGAATAATTAAAGACATCAGAGATAACTTTTTTCATGTCTTTAATTGAGGAGGGATTAAAATACGATATATAAGGTCTTATTACTTCCCAATTTGAAATGGGCAAATTATCTGAACAAGCCAATATACAGTCGTTTATCCCGCCCTCAACTATAACATTACCAAATGTTTCATGGATGCTACTTAGCACAAGTACTTTCGCGGCAGCGTAAACTGAAGCCAAGCGTGGGTCATCTAATGAAATCCATCCAATGAAATAAACATTGTTATCTGCTTCACGTAAACATTGTCTATAATAGTCTATTTCTTGTGGCGCAGGCCCTCCAACTATAACCAATGGGATTCCAGAACCTTTTAGTGCGCGAATTGTATTAAGCTGATTTTTATTATGGTCAATACGACCCACTTGAAGAACGAAATCCCCTTTGAATGGAAGTTCTTTTCTTATAATTTCGGGATTACCATCTGATATTAGTGAATTAATTCCATTCGGTAATGCAGTGATTTTTGATGGACTAACATTGTAATATTTTTGAATGAAACGTGATTCTGTTTCACTCTCAGTTACAATAGAATCTGCAAGTTTAAGACATCGTTCAGTTATTTCGTAAAGCGTATGAATAGGCAAAATCCTCCTTGCATACCGATTAAGGACAATTTTCTTTTCATCTGATAAAGGTATTATGCTGGATAATACTATCTTTTTACCAAGACTTTTGGCGAAATACATTAGATTGTAATCATCTAACGTTGCTTTAAAAACATGGATTATATCGTAGTCGATTATTTCAGTATGCCATTTATCGAAATAATCTACTTGAATACCTAATTCAGTTAAAGCTCTATGAAAACTGAATATCCTTGTTTTTACCCCACTCCCAACATTCTGTGCGAACGTATTATATGTTTCTAGTAATACTTTCATTCTAATGAGCGTGTATCGCTATATTGTCTAATTTTTTTTATATTTATAATATTTTCTCTAATATAAGATCGTTCTTGATTCATCGGACGTTCATTAAAGGATTTAATGAATTCATCATAAGAATATGTGGTAAACAATTCACACGCGTAGGTATCTTTAATGCCTATGGCGTTAATTCTCTCCTGTAATTTGAATCTGAACACGGGCATAAATCTTTGTGAAATATAGAACCTATTAAACATATTCCATTTTTTTTCTTGCATTTGTTTGTCCATTGGCAAAAAATACGATTTTTTAAAAAATGGCTTGGGGACTGTAACCGAGTACGTTAACAGCATTGGTTTGAAATATAAACTATTAAGACAATCTATGACATATTTAGAGGCACATTGGTGATCAACATGCCAATCGTTAAAATCAGGTGTTACAATTATATTGATATTTAGAGCATTAATCGCATTCTTTATATTGTATGAATGATTTTCTGATCTCTTATTGACAATTTTTAAATTTTGAGAGTTGGCAAACTGATTAAATTCAGAGTCCCTACGTAGAATTGATTCCTTATTCAAATTTGAATAATCGCCAATATAATAAGCATACACTTGCTTAAACCTATTAATTATTGTAAAGCATCCAATTAAATCATCGTCAGCATGCGGTACAATAATTAAAATATTACGATTAGTTATATCCAATGGCAATATTTTACGTTCATTGCTCCTTAATAGGTATGAATATCTATTTCTTTGTTGGTAGTAAGAGTATATTTCTCTAACACATCTAATTATATTATATATAATAGAATAAGTTCTATTTATAATTTTTAAGCCCATGCTTTTTTATAGTTTACGATGCAATTGTTTTCTAACAAGTCCAATTGTGATTTGAAAAGTTTGTTGATTGAAGAAATAAAAAAGAAACAGAAATACTAAGAATACAATAGTTTTGCCTATCAATATCGTAAATGGTCTAATGCTCTCCGAGGGGGGGAAAAACCCCAATAATATTATAATGAATGAAGAAAAAATAATATAAGCATTATTTTTTAGACACGCAGATGTTTTTATATTTATTTTTTTTGCAATTATGAGATTACCTATCAAAGGCACATAAAGTGTAAGGGATCTCACAATGGCATAAGTATTAATGTTGTTAGATTCTGCAGCAATAACAAGACTTGGTATAACTAAACATAAAGATGCTAACGATATAAAAGATAGTTCTTTAAATAAACCATTAGCTCTTAAACTTTCTGTTATTATAGATCCGAAATATTCGTATCCCATTATCACGAATACAATTTTTATAATGGGAGTTATTCCATCCCACTGTTTATTGAAGAGAAAAGGAACTATGTAATCAGCAAACAAGTAAACGAAAATAACACAAGTAACAGCTATAGAGAATAATATTTTTTGAGAAAAGTACACTGTTTTCAGAAATTGACTTCGATCTTCCTGTTCGTTTAATTTTGACAATGTGCTATAGATGACCGGAAGAAATGGAGTTAGAATTAATCCTGAAGCCGCAGTAAATAATCCTCGTGAAGATGTGTATAAACCTAAATCGGTAACATTAATAAATTTTGCAATTAGATAGGTGTCAAAACTGATAGGTACCCACGTGACAAGTTGTGTGATAGTATTCCATATTGATTTCCCAAATAGTAATTTGAGATGTTTTTTTGAACAAGATTTATTTGGTCTCCAATTAGAATACCACCATAATACTATGCATTGTAATATTGATCCTGAGCATGAACTAATTACTAAAGCCCATAGACCACCTCCTCCAAAAGCAATGGGTATAGCAATCAATAAGGGGCAAGCAATAGATATGAGTCTTGTCCAAAAAAGAAATTTAAAATTTAAAGCTTTTCTCAGAAGTGAATTATGAATAGAAGATAGACTAAAGCAAATAATCTGAATGGCCATTACCCTTATAACCATTTCGGATTTTGGTTGCGAATAATATGAAGCTATTTGCCCTGCAAAAGTCTCGGTTAATATAAAGAGAACTAAACCAATACAAATATTTATGTAAAAAGCAACATTACAATATGATTTGAATGATCCCATGTTATTTTGATCTATTTGGATGATAACTTTATTTGTGCCAAGATCACAAATAATATCAATAAACATGAGTAGCGTTGTGGCAACGGCCACAACGCCATAGTCCTCAGGTGACAGGATTCTCGTTAAAACAATAAAGGACAATGGGCTAATTACCTTAGCTAGTATTTCGGCAGAATATGACCAAAGTGTGCCTTTTATTGTTTTATCTGCTAAATTCATAAAATAGATTTTCGTTTTATTTATAAGCGACCGTCAATGATATCACGCGGGAGTAACCCCTTGACATCGTAGATGACGCCCTCATTAGGATTGGCAAGAAGCGAGCGAACATCGAGGTCTGCAAATTCCTTATGACCGACTCCGAGGATTACTGCATTGAACTGTCCTTTGAGTTGGTCGAGGCTCTTATTGGTAAGCTTGATGCCGTATTCGTGCTCAACGGCAGTGGGATTTGCCCACGGGTCATACACCTCGATGTTGGAGGTATATTCGGCGAGTGTGTGGTATATATCGACAATCTTAGTGTTGCGTATGTCGGGACAATTCTCCTTGAAAGTGATACCGAGAATCAATAACTTTGCATCTTTCACTTTCACACCCTTGAGGTTCATACACTTGATGGTCTGATTGGCCACATATGCTCCCATTCCATCGTTGAGGCGGCGTGCAGAGAACATAACGCGTGGAAGCACACCATAGACTTGTGCTTTCTGGATAAGATAGTAAGGGTCAACCGAGATGCAGTGGCCACCAACTAATCCGGGTGAGAGTTTGATGAAGTTCCATTTGGACGAAGCAGCCTCAATCACATCGTGTGTGTCGATACCCATGGCGTTGAAAATCTTGGCCAGTTCGTTCATGAAGGCGATGTTGACGTCGCGCTGAGAGTTCTCGATAATTTTTGACGCCTCGGCTACCTTAATTGACGGCGCCTTATGCGTGCCGTTGACCAGAACCGAGTTATAAACCGCATCAACAATGTCGGCAATTTCTGGAGTTGAGCCAGAGGTTACTTTCTTGATTTTCTCTACGGTATGGAGCTTGTCACCGGGATTAATGCGCTCAGGAGAGTAGCCGGCAAAGAAATCTTCGTTGAACTTCAGTCCGCTGACTTTTTCTACTACCGGCAAACATTCTTCCTCTGTAACACCGGGATATACAGTAGATTCATAGACGACAATGTCGCCCGTGGAGATAACTTTACCTACCGTTTCCGATGCACCCCAAAGTGGTTTGAGGTCAGGACGATTGTTATCGTCAACTGGAGTCGGAACGGCAACTACATAAAAATTGCAATCGCGGATTTCGTTGATATCCGTAGTGCAATGGAATCCATGATTATTCAGAGCATCCTGAAGGAGTTCATCACTTACTTCAAGTGTTGCATCATGCCCGGCATTGAGTGCATCAACGCGACGCTGATTCATGTCGAAGCCCACCGTTGGGTACTTCGTAGAGAAAAGGCGAGCCAAAGGCAAGCCAACGTAACCGAGCCCGATTACGCAGATTTTAATATTTGTAGCCATGATATATTGAGGGTTATTTAATGTCGAGGGTGCACAGCAACAGTAACGCTAATTTCTGTGTATCAGCGAGGTGTCCCATTAATAAGAATGCGGATATGTGGGGGAGGTTAGAGGAGCTGGAGGTAGGTGGTGGGGGAGGTGAGCTCGAGGGTGAGGCCGAGGAGGCCGGGGATTTCGAGGAGGATGCGTTTGCGGGAGGTGCCTTTTACGCGGTAAAGGTAGCCTTCGTAGCCGTTCATGGGGCCTTGGCTGACAACGCGGACGCGGCGCCCGTACATGTCGGGTGTGATTTCGGCCGGGCTGAGGTAGTGGGGCTGCGCCAATTGGCTCACGGCTGTTATAAATGCGTGCATGTCGGCGGTTCGCACGGTCATCGGCTGGCGGTAGGCCGCGCCTTTCATGTATCGATACTGGAGGGTGGGCGTACGGTCTACGATGGGGTCAAGTGCGAGCCGCGTGGCATGCACGAAAAGCAAATCGCGTATGAAGGGGACATCCTCGCGGACTTGACGGCCTGCCCTCACGATTATGCGTGTGTTCATGGGGGTGAACACGTCAAATCCGAGGTCGGAAAGCTGTCGGTATGCGGGAAGTTTTGCGTTTGCCCTTTTGAGGTCGCGCATGGCAAACCATTGCGGGGCGGACATATCTTCTAATCCTGCTTTTGTGTCCAATCTGTTGGGATTTAAGCAGTTATGGCTATCGGTGATTTGGTTTCCTATTTTTGTGGTGGGACCCATCTGTCACCCGTGGCTCTTTTGTAATGAGGCAGAGGGATGGGCATTTTGACGTGGAGCCATGTTGCTCCGTATCTGTTGGGGTCTCATCCCTGTCCTGCGCTGCAAAGATAGTGAAAATATTTTAAAAGAGGCAATGGTGTAATAAAAAAAGTGGCCGTCCGGAATGACAGTCACTTTCTGTGTTGTGGTCCTTGTAGGGCTTGAACCTACGACTCCCTGATTATGAGTCAGGTGCTCTAACCAACTGAGCTAAAGGACCGGCATTGGGTTTTGCCTTTTGCGGTTGCAAAGGTAAGGGGTTTTGACGAATCTTGCAAGCTTTTCGGGGAGTTTTTTTCAATCTCGTTCACAAGCGATTTTGCGGGAGGACTTGCAGGAGTATGTCGATGGCTCGGTTGAGCAGTGCGCGTGGTGTGGCGAGATTGATGCGTATGAAGCCTTCGCCTTCAGGGCCATACATCGTGCCGGGGTTAAGCCATATTTTGTGCTCGAGCAGGCGGTCAGAGATCTGCGCGGACGTCATTCCTGATGGGGTGATGTTGAGCCATGCGAGATAGGTGGCCTCAAGTGGCGTCAGGGTATAGTCCGGGCGCGTGTCGGTGAGGCGGTTGCGTAGTGTCAGGTAGTTATCCCATAGATATTCTTTCAAGGCTTCGAGCCACGGAGCGCTTTCGTTGTATGCGGCTATGGTTGCTACTACGCCAAAGGGATTGACATCGCAAACTTCGTTAATGTTTATGGCGCGGTCAATGCGGCGGCGTATTTCGGGGTGTGGGGCCACAATGTTGGCAATCTGCAGTCCGGCAATGTTGAATGCCTTGGATGGGGATATGCATGTTGCGCAGTTAAGGGCGGTTTCCTCGGAGAGGGAGGCGAAGGGGGTGTAATGGTGGCCATTGAAAGTGAGCTCACAGTGGATTTCATCGGCAATTACGAATACTCCGTTGGTCCGGCATATTTGGTCGACTCTAGCAAGTTCATCGCGGGTCCAGCATCGTCCTGACGGGTTGTGCGGATTGCAGAGTATGAGAATCTTTGCCGCCGGATCGCCGGCAAGTTCCTGCAATCCGTCGAAGTCAATGCGGTAATGTCCGTTGGAGTCGCGTAGCAGGGGATTGGAAGCGAGTTGGCACCCATCATTGCGTATTGACGAGAAGAAGCAGTTGTAGGCCGGAGTTTGGGTGATAACCTTGTCGCCCGGAAGTGTTAGGGCTTTGATTATAGCCGATATGGCGGGTACAACTCCGGATGTATAGATAATCCACGAGGGGTCAATCGTCAATCCGTGGCGGTTGGCGAACCATCGGCATACGGCATCATAATATGCATCAGGAACGTGCGTGTAGCCGAATATCCCATGCTCCACTCTTTTGTGCAGAGCTTCGATTATTGCCGGGGCTGTGCGGAAGTCCATGTCGGCAACCCATAGGGGGAGAACATCCGGATCTGTGGCCGAATCCCATTTGTATGAGCCTGTCCCGCGGCGGGGTATTATGGTGTCGAAGTCAAAGGTCGTGTTCATGATTGCTGTCTGTTGAAGGATTTATTCATGTAATATCGGGGAGTAAACAGGAGAATGAGGAATATTGTTCCGCGGAAGCAGAGTTCTATGCACATTGCAATCCACACGCCCTGCAGTCCCATCGATACGACGAGGATGGCTGACAGAGTGCACCGCACGAGCCAGATGCTTCCGAGATTCATGAGCGCCGGTAGTACGGTGCGTCCCATTCCCACGAAAAAGCCGTAGCACACGATGGAAGCAGCAAACATCGGTTCGGCCCATGCCTCTATGCGGAGTATGTCGCCACCGAGGACCCTTATCCCTTCCACGGGCGACATTACGCCGATGATTTGCGGGGCAAATATATAGAGGGCCACACCGAGGATTCCCATAATCGCCATGCCGGATGCAACGGTTATGTGTCCGAAAGAGCGCATCAGTTTCATGCGTCCGGCGCCGAAGCATTGTCCCGACAGGGTTGTTGCCGCCTCTCCTATTCCGTAGCCCGGCATATAGCAAAGGCTCTCGGCAATTACGGCAAAGGCGTTGGCTGCAATGGGGACGACGCCGAGAGGCGCAACTATGAAAGTTATCAATATTTGCGCTCCGCAGATGGCTATATGTTCGAACCCGAGCGGCACACCTATATGTATAGCTTTTTTTAGGGTACTCAATGTGGGTAAGTATCGGCCTTTCTCGCGGAAAATTCTCAGCGGTCGGTAGTGTACACACAGATACCAAAGCATGATTATCCCCACGATTGTTTCAGCCGCCACGGTGGCAAGGGCTGCTCCCTTCACTCCCATTCCCGCTCCCGGGCAGACGATTTCTACGCCGAATAGCGATATGGCGCGCGTGGGGAAAATCAGGAAGAAGTTGAGAATTACGTCCAACACGCACATCATCACGTTGAGCATGCTCGGCACACGCATGTTGCCGGCGCATCGAAGCATAGCTCCTGCAAGGAAACTCATCTGCAACGCCGGAAGGAACAGTGAGAAAATAAAAAAGTAGATGGAGGCATCGGCGTGGATAGCCTCATCAGCCCGCAGCCAAACGGGCAGAGGGCCTGAGATAGCAATCCCCACTAATGCAAGAAAGACGCTGAATGCCAGACATGCCACAATAGCCTGCCTGAGAATGGATTTGGCCCGGTCAAAGTCAGAGGAGCCAATAATGTGGGCAACTTGTACGGAAAAGCCGGTGGCGCATGACGATAGTATCCCCCAAAACAGCCATGTTGTGGTTGACACGAGTCCAATGGCTGCCGAGGGCTCTGCTCCTAGACTCCCAACCATAGATGCGTCAATGTATTGCATGGCTATGGCCGATACCTGAGCCACGATGGCCGGCAGACTCAGCAATGCAGTCAACTGGAACCGTTGACGCACGGTCAGCTGTCCACCTGACCTGATTTCATGCAGCAGACGGTCCGTCAGTCGTCCTTGATGTTCCATCCGCTATTGTTCGGTTATGATTTTGCAGTTGGCCGGTTGTTTGATGTTCTCATCAATGATTATTTCGCCTATTGACTTGGCGCGGATTGTTCCGGTGGTCGGGTTCTTCACGCTGGTTATGTGGCTGTTGATTTCCGCAGTAAGCTCCGATTCCTCAAATGCGAGGTCGGCATCGGCATCCATTGTGCAATTCTCCATTATAAGATTATGGCAGTAGCAAAGAGGCTGGGTTCCGGAGATGTGACAGTTGATTAACTTAAGATTGTGGGAGTGCCATCCAAGGTATTCACCGTTGAGCCGGGAATTGCGAACGGTTACATTTTCCGTGTTCCAGAATGCGTCTTTAGAGTCAATTTCGGCATTGTCAATCTCCACATTCTTGCAATACTGGAATGAGTAATTGCCCTGCTGGCGATAGTCGCGGATGCGTATGTCAGAGCTGTGCATGAACAGATAGTCGGCATTGGCTACTTCCACGTTTTCAAGTTCAACATCGTTGCAGTGCCATAGCGTTTCCTGTGCATCGGGAATTACCACGTGGGTCAGGCTTAGATGTGACATCTCGCGAAACATTTTAGGCGCATCAACCCTTGTCTCTGTCATCTTCAGGTTGCTCGAATACCAGAGAGCGGCTCGTGCTCCGGGGGTGAACAGGCAATGGTCAATTACAAAATGATCCACATGCCAGAAAGGGTACTTGCCTTCAAAGCGGCAGTCAATAGCCTCTATGTTTGAGCATTCTTTCAGCGCGGATTCTCCCGCATGTATGGTTACGTCTATAAGTCTGAGCGAGTGGGATGCGAATAAAGGTCTTTCGCCTCCGAATTCCTTGTTCTCAATTATTTGCATACTCTTTTGGTCCTTTAATTATTTTAATGCAAAAATAGAAATAATTGCTGATAGAGGGAATACCGAAATTACTGTTTTTCTTACCAAATATAAACAAAATCGGTGTGGAGCCGGATTGGTCCACACCGAAATAAAAATTTGTTTGTTATGAGCGTGACTTAGAGCTGCTTTTCTTAGTCTTTGATGATGATGCGGTGCGTTTGCTTGTGGTCAGTCCGCTGTAGGCTTTGCTCATCAGCTCATTTGTGATTTGGAATTTCTCGGCGGTCGGGCGTTCGTTGTCCTTTAGGCTGTGGCTCAGGAGCCAATCGTAGGTTTCCTGAAGGTAGAACAGACGGGCAGGCTGAGAATGGTTCATCCCGGGAATTCGGTCGTAGATAAGGCGGGGAGTGTCGCCGTCGGCTTCTTTCATGGCCTGGACAACCTTGTCGCTCTGCTGCACGCTGACTGCGCGGTCGGCTGTGCCGTGCACAATCCAGAGGGGTATGCCATTGAGGCCCGAGAGGTCGCGAACTGTTCCTCCGCCGCAGAATGCCATTGCTGCGGCAATGTCTTCAGGATATGTTGCGGCAAAGTCAATCGCGCCGTATCCTCCGAGGCTCATGCCGAGCACGTATATGCGGTCATAGTCAACGTTGTACCAGTCCTCAACCCACTTGAGAATGTTCATTATTTTCTGTGGATTCCAAGAGCCTCCGGGATTCTGGGGCGCTATTACGTAAGCATCAAGTTCGCGACCTTTTTCAACGGCGTCCAGCGTTCCGTATCGGCGTACCTTGTTGAGGTCTGTTCCGCAAAGGCTGGCTCCATGAAGGAAGATGAACACAGGTTTTGCTTCCATGCTGTCCTCCGGCTCAACGAGCCAGAAGTTGTAACCGTCCTTAACAGTGCCGCGATGAGAAGTTATCTTTGCAGCCGAAAGAGAGGTTGCAATGAGAGTTATCAGTAAAGTTAAGATAGAGATTCGTTTTTTCATTTCAGTGTTATTTTAAAGATGGAGTTTCCGCGTGAACCTATCACAAGGCTGTTCCCAATCACCACCGGCGAGGATTCAAAATTGCTTCCTATACGCTGGGATGTGATTATCGCTCCATCTGTTGCGTTAATAATGTATAGATTACCTGAGCAGTCACCGGTAACGATGAACATTTCGCCGTTTTCGTTGGTAAAACCTACGGGTGACGACCAGGCGTAGTATTTCAGTCGGGCCTGGTAGATGATTTTGCCGGTCTTTCGATCCATTGCAACAAGGGCGCCGTTCTGTCCAGAAGTATTGTTTACGCAGTTGGCGAAAATCATGCCTTCGGCATTGCCTGAGCCTAAAAGCGCGGTGGAGTAGAATCCGCCGTCAAAATGCTTTTTGTCAATGTTCATCCGACGGCCCTCTATGTCGGTTTTCCATATCTCGGTGCCGTTAAGCGCATTGAGTTTTACGAATTTTGCTGAGCCCGTATCCTGACGGTCAATCTCGCAACCAACATAGAGGTAAGGCGTTCCGTCCTCCACAGCGATAACCGGTGTGGCATCCGTGTCGTCTTTTATGCGGTACATCCACACAGGACGCATCGTGTCAAGGTTTATGGCAAGAATGTTGCCGTGATTATCGGCTGTGAAGCCGTAGTTGGCATAAACGGCCATTGATGACTCTATGCCGGGAGCTGCGCCGTCAACGGTGTATCGCAGGGCGGAGTGCATGGTGAGCTTACCAGGCTCGGCCACGAGTTTGTAGACGGTTCCGTTTTCTCCCGGACGGAAGAGGAACTGACCTACGCGCACGGGCGAGGAATCGTAGGCTCCCCAACGGCGCTGAGCTTTAGGGTCTTCGGCAAAGAAGTGGAATTGCTTATTGTCAAAAAGATTGATGGCGAGGGCTCCGAACGGACGCTTGCCGGGAACTCCTTGCCCAACATAAAGATTTCCGTTGAGTGTAGGGTCAAGAGAGATGGTCCCTTTTATGGGATTGCCCACCGGAATTGCGTTTCTTGAAGCTTTGCCACTTGCATAGTCAATGAAGTAGACGCTTCCGAACAGTGAGCCAACCATGATTTCATTGCCGGAAAAATCGTTGTTGACAGCTCCTGCCGCCTTCATGCGCTGCAGAATACTGTCGGGCCACTGGACATAGAGTGGCTGACCTGTCCAACCGGTTCCTCCGCCCCAGCTTCCCACGGAAGTAGGGGTGTAGTCCTCCTGAGTGTGGAATGTCCAGTCAACGGTGAATTCCGTAGGGCGTCCGGTCACAGTACCGCCGAAATCAGCCTGACGTTTGATTCCCTTGCGGAAAGTGAAAGCTCCCGGAGTATTGGCATATAGATCGGAAAGTGAGCTAATCTTGCCATCAATAGATGGTTCAATTGTCTCCACCTTGAACACGATGCTCTTAGCTGACTCATACATGGTGTCGGGAAGAGCGGCAATCTGAGGCTCTGCAATCACCGGCTGATTGATTGAATCAGAGTCAACTGCAGGCGTTTCCGCAGACTTCGAGCCATTGGACGAGCATGCGTAAAAAATGGTTAAAATTGATGTAAGAGCTACACTTTTAAGTGTCATTACTAATTGACTGGGTTTAGATTTTTCGAATGCAAAGATACTCATTTTGCCATAGATAGCAAAATCCTACGTTCCAATAAACCACAATGTATGCTAACCGATGTTAAACAATTTTTTGCCAATTCTGCAAAACAGCAGGCTCCTGCCTGCTTGATATCAGCACGGCAGGAGCCTGTAATAGAGTATCGTACGGGATTTATTTGAGCCCGAGTTTCTTCATTGTTGCTGCGGGGACAACTTCTTTGTTGACAACGATATCCATTGTCTTTGCAAGGAAGTAGGGAACAGACACATAGAAGTATCCGTCATAAATCTGATTAGTGTTCCAGGAGTTCTTCACCTTATAGTAGGGATTCCCTTTCTGGTCAACAGCTTTACCAACGATTACCATGCCGTGGTCATCGGTCGTTTCCTGACGGTCAAACATGTCCTGACGCACTTCCTGAGTGATTTCCATCTCTTCAACCGGACCGTTGAATTTGAATCGCTCATTTTCGCGTTCGCGGTCAGTGAGTTTCACCCAACGGGCAAGTTCAGTGCCTTCGAGGTTGGAGCCATCCTTTTCCTTAGGCATTACAGCAAAACCGTTGTTCCATTTGAAACCGCCTTCGCTCACGTCGGCAGCCCAGCTTACGGAATAGCCTTTGTCAAGAGCATTGTCAACAATCTCTTTCATTTCCGGAAGGGGAACGTTGTAGTATTGGCCGTGAATCCAGTTGTCAGGAACTTCAAGAACAAACGGTTTGTAGAAGGGATGATGAGTGAATGATGTTATTGCCACATAGTCATCAATATTGATGGGGAGTGATTCAGCAAATGATTTCGGAGTGTAGGTTTTGCCTTCGTAGGTGAAAGTTTCGGGCAGTTCTCCGAAATATGCATCAAGAGCGCCATTGAAAGCTGTGCGCCATGCGGTTGACAGACGTTTGTTGGGCTTGCGGGCCACAGACTTCACCATTGCTGTCAGCACATCGCAAACCTCGCTGTGAGAGTGGCTTTTTTCGCCGTAGTTAAGACCACGGTAAACTTCTTCGGGAACAATGCCGTAGTTGGCCCATGCGTAAGGAACGTCAAGGCCGCTGCCGCCCTGTCCGAAGTTGGCCTGGCCGTACATGCGCACGTAATTGGCGGCTTTGTCATCGTAGCAGTGGCGGACCACAAACATTTCGGAGAGGTCATATTCCTTGCCGGTCTTGCGGAGAAGCTCGTCCTCAAAGAATGATATGCCGGAGAAGCACCAGCATGTACCTGAACGGTCCTGATCCTTGACGGGGGTTGTCTTTACCAGTTTCACGTCTGTGAATTTGAATCCCATGCTGTCGGGCTTGGCAGCGTTATTGTCTGCGGCCCAGCATCCGGCTGTTGTCATAACAGCCAATGCTCCTAAAATAAATTTGTTCATTTGCACTATGTTTTGCACTATGTTATGTTTCTTATGTTTTTGATTTAGTTGCAAAAATACATATTATTTCCTAAAATATTTCAAATTTATTGCTTTTTTATGCTTGGAGCCAAAATTTTGTCACATTTCAGCCCAAAACTGCTACAATTTTCAGCCCTTGAGGTTACAAAGTTGGCGTTTTGTTGTAAAAACAACTGATTTTTATTTAATTTTGCCGTTCAATCATTACTAAAATATAATTATGTTCAAGATTATTGAGAAGGAGCACTTTTCCGAGCACGTAGTAAGGCTGGAGGTGGAGGCTCCTGAAATAGCGCGTTCGCGCCGTCCCGGGCATTTTGTAATTGTCCGTACCGGGGAGGGTGGAGAGCGCATTCCCCTGACTATCGCATCGGCCGATCTTGACAGGGGAACAATAACCCTTGTTGTGCAGGAGGTAGGTGTGTCCACCCGTAAGATATGCGCTCTGAATGTCGGTGACGAACTGACCGATGTGGTCGGACCGCTCGGTCAAGCAACCCATATTGCTAACGTAGGCACGGTGGTATGCTGTGGCGGAGGAGTAGGGGTTGCGCCTCTGCTCCCTATAATAAAGGCTATGAAAGAGGCCGGCAACAGAGTGATAACCATATTGGCTGCTCGCACGGCTGAATTGATAATATTGCGCGATCAGGTGGAACCCTACAGCGATGAGGTCATTGTTATGACTGACGATGGCTCGGTGGGCCGGAAAGGTCTCGTGACCAATGGACTTGAAGAGGTCATAAAGCGCGAACCTGTCAACGAGGTGGTTGCGATAGGTCCTGCCGTAATGATGAAGTTCGTGGCCAAGCTAACGAAGGAATATGACATTCCTACAATGGTTTCTCTTAACACCATTATGGTTGATGGAACAGGCATGTGTGGCGCATGTAGGGTTACTGTGGATGGGAAGACAAAGTTCGTTTGCATTGACGGACCTGAATTCGATGGCCACAAGGTTGATTTTGACGAGATGATGATGCGCTTGCGCTCGTATAATTAAACAAGCTCATAAACTACATGGAAGATATAAATCCAATGATGGCGGCTCCGCGCGACGCACAGTGGCGTGAGGAGCTTCGCAAAGCAATTTCGGCAAAAGAACGTGGCGCGATTCCACGTGTTGTAATGCCTCAACTGCCCGGCGATTACCGTGTGACAAACAATGAAGAGGTCAACTGCGGACTTTCCGCCGAGCAGGCTGTTCTTGAGGCAACAAGATGTCTTGATTGTCCCGATCCCCAATGTATGACAGGTTGCCCGGTCGGCATAAACATCCCGGGATTCATAAAAAACATCCAGCGCGGTGAGTTTGCCGAGGCTGCCAAGGTTATACGCCTGACTTCTGCATTGCCTGCCGTTTGCGGTCGTGTATGTCCACAGGAAAAGCAGTGTGAGAGCAAGTGCATATACCACAAGATGAAAAAGCAGCCTGTGGCAATAGGCTATCTTGAGCGTTTTGCTGCCGATGAGGAGTTACGCACATCGGAAACCCCGGCGCCAGCCGAGCCGCCGGTGTCGGCAATAAAAGTAGCCGTGGCCGGAAGTGGGCCCTCAGGCCTTTCGTTTGCCGGGGAAATGGCTCGTAGAGGCTATGCTGTTACTGTGTTCGAGGCTCTTCATGAGATTGGGGGAGTTCTGAAGTATGGCATACCGGAGTTCCGTCTGCCAAACACGATTGTGGAGGCTGAGATTGATCGGTTGCGTGGTCTTGGAGTGAAGTTTGTAAAAGATACCGTGATTGGCAAGACTATCAGTTATGATGACCTTAAGGAATCCGGATTCCGAGGCCTTTTCGTGGCTTCCGGAGCCGGCTTACCGCGATTCATGGGCATTCCCGGTGAAAATCTTATTGGTGTTATGTCAAGTAACGAATATCTGACTCGCGTCAATCTCATGGGCGCCGGTCGCCCCGGATATGACACTCCGGTTATCATTGGCCGTAAAGCTGTGATTGTCGGGGGCGGCAACACGGCAATGGATTCCGTGCGCACCGCACGGCGAATGGGCGCTGAGCGAGCCATAATCGTTTATCGTCGCAGCGAAGCTGAAATGCCTGCCCGTGTAGAGGAAGTGCATCATGCCAAGGAAGAGGGCGTTGAATTCATGACCCTGCACAATCCCGTGGAATATCTCGGCGATGAAAAGGGCAGGGTTCGGGCTGTAAGGCTGCAGCGCATGGAGCTTGGAGAACCTGACGAGTCGGGTCGCCGTTCGCCCGTGCCCGTGGAGGGTGCTATTGAGGAGATAGAGACCGACATGGTTATAGTAAGCGTGGGCGTGTCGCCAAATCCGCTGATTCCTCATGCTATAGAGGGCCTTGAGATAAGCCGCAGAGGTACGATTGTGGTCAATGATGCAACTATGGAGTCATCAGTCAGCAATCTCTTTGCCGGTGGCGACATTGTGCGCGGTGGCGCTACAGTTATCCTCGCAATGGGCGATGGTCGCCGTGCGGCAAAGGCCATGGCTGAGAAACTGGCTGCGCAGAAGTAAATAATAGCGGCTTAATTACAATATGGGGCTGAGGAGTCGGAGAATTGACTCCTTGGCCTTTTGTATGACCGGACGTTTGCGCCAGCGCGATGCAAGTATGCGCCTGCTTTGTTTCTGGTCGGCCATGAACTGATTCAGGAGGGTGGTGTTGACTTCGTTGGAGAAAATGAACATGGTGTCCTCGAAGTTATGCTCAAAACTGCGGAAGTCAATATTGGCCGAACCTATAGCGCTTATCCTGTCATCGACAATCATCACCTTGCTGTGTAGCATTCCGGCTTCGTAAAGATAAATCTTGATGCCGGCTCTCAGACATTCCATTATATAACTGTAGGATGCAAGGGTGAGCATGGATGAATCGCTCTTGAACGGAATCATCACTCTGACATCTACACGCGACAGTGACGCGGCCTGAAGAGCACTCAGCAAAGCATCGGTGGGCAGGAAATATGGCGTTTGTATGTAGACCCGCTTTTTTGCGTTGCCAATGGCTTTCAGCATGTAAAGACTCACATTGGACCATTCGCTCGTAGGGCCGCATCTCATCATCTGGAGTCCGGCGCATTCGCCGGGGCCGCATGCCGGTGTCATATCTACGTGTTCCTGGATCAGCGGTTGCCCCATAAACGACCAGTCTACGGCAAAAGAGTACTGCACGGCTGCTACCGCAGGGCCTGTTATGCGCATGTGGGTGTCGCGCCAGCACCCGAATTTCTGACCGCCGTCAATGTAGCGGTCGGCCACGTTCATGCCCCCCACGTAGGCCACGCGTCCGTCGATAACTGCGAGTTTGCGGTGGTTGCGCCAGTTGATGCGAGTGGCAAACGGCGGGAACACCACCTTGAAAAACGGGTGTATGTCAATTCCGGCATCGCGCATTGACTGGAAAAATTTGCGGTCCACTCCCCAGCACCCGAAGTCATCATAGATTACTCTTACCTTCACTCCGGCCCGAGCTCTTTCAATGAGTGCATCGCGGAGTGCGCGGCCAATGTTGTCGTCCTCTATGATATAGTATTGGAGGTGTATGTAGTCCTCGGCGGCTCTTATGTCGTTGAACAGCGTGGCGAACTTGTCGCGCCCGTAGCTGAACACTTCCACGCGGTTGTCAGGATAGAACATAGCGCCGCATAGAGAGCGTCCGAGCTCGGTGAGTTGCCTCATTTCAGGAGTGTAATCCTCTGGGGCTCTTGAGTCAACATGGGTTTCAGCCTGTCGTAATTTCCGCTTGTTTCGGCGCGAAATCATGCGCGTGTTCTTGATTGACCGGCCAAAGAAAATGTAGAGAATCAGTCCTCCCACGGGGAAAAGCAGCAGCACCGTTATCCACGCAAGTGATTTGACCGGATCTCTGTTTTCTGACAGCACTACGCCCACGATGCTTATCACCGTGATAATATAGGCTATTACGAGAATCCAATAGAGAGTGGTGGTTATCACTTTTCGTGCGTAGTTATATCAGTTCAGCGTAAAGTTAGGCATTTCGCGAAACGTGACGTAATTAATGCACAAAAATTTTTATAATGTGAAAAAAGCAACGTCTGCAAGCCGGATGGCTGCAGACGTTGATATGTATTGTTCTCGATGTATCGCGAATTATTCGCTGACCACTTCGAAAGGAACTTCTACTGAAACTTCCTTGTGGAGGTTTACGGTTGCGTTGTAGTTGCCTACTTCTTTCACTGATTCCTTGACAAGGATGAGCTTGCGGTCAATGTTGAATCCGAGTTTCTCGAGAGCCTCGGCAATCTGGATAGCGTTCACAGAACCGAAGATAGTACCGGTAGAGCTTGTCTTCGCACCGATGGTGAGTGAAACTTCCTTGAGCTGCTCTGCAAGAGCTTCTGCGTCAGCTTTGATTTTGGCGAGTTTGTGAGCGCGCTGGCGCTGGTTCTCGGCAAGAACTTTAAGAGCTGAAGGAGTAGCGATAACGGCTTTGCCGTAAGGGATAAGGTAGTTGCGGCCATAACCTGACTTCACTTCTACCACATCATCTTTATATCCGAGGTTAGTGATGTCCTCTTTGAGAATTACTTTCATAATGGGTTGTTTTAGCGATTAAAAGTGAGTGGAATGGATTTATTTCATCAAGTCGGTCACGTAGGGGAGAAGCGCGAGATGACGGGCGCGTTTAACGGCCTGTGCCACACGACGCTGGAATTTCAGCGAAGTTCCGGTGATACGGCGGGGAAGAATCTTACCCTGCTCGTTGAGGAATTTCTTGAGGAATTCGGGATCCTTGTAGTCGATGTACTTGATGCCGCTGCGTTTGAAACGGCAATATTTTTTCTTTTTCACGTCAACTGACATGGGAGTCAGGTAGCGGATTTCTGATTGAGTCTGTGCCATTTTGTTAGCCCTCCTTTACTTCGGTTTCTACTGTTTCTTTTACTGTCTCTGCTTTGCCGGCTTTGAGGCTGCGACGCTTTTCAGCGTATTCGGCTGCGTACTTGTCAAGACGGAATGTTAGGAAGCGGAGCACGCGCTCGTCGCGACGATAGGCAGTTTCAAGTTTGCGGATAATTGTAGGTTCACCGTTGAATTCAATCAAGGTGTAGAATCCGGTTGATTTTTTCTGGATGGGATAAGCGAGCTTGCGAAGGCCCCACATCTCAGTGTTCACAATGGCGGCACCGTTGTCGGTGAGCACCTTGGAGAACTTTTCTACCGCTTCCTTCATCTGTGCATCAGACAAAACGGGAGTTAAAATGAAAACGGTTTCGTACTTCATGTTTTGGTTTATTGGTTTGATTTATAATTATTTGCGCAAACCATAGCGGTTTTGCGCTGCAAAGTTACGCATTTATCCGCTGATTTCCAAATATTTTTACGTCCGGCTTTTTCCTGTATGTCAATGTGCTCTTTGCCATGATGAAATCGATGAGTAATTCACGATGCACAATGCAGAATGGACCATGCGGGAGTAGGGTGTTTCCCTCTAATTTTGCGAGTCCACGGAGGATTACTGGACTTCAAATGCCTTGATTGTGGCTGAAGATTTGATATAATCTACAGAGAAGGGGATGTCGTTTTCCATATCGGAGGGTATGGCGTTGATTATGTCTTGGCCTTTTTGCGTAAGGTCGGATTCGTCAATTGTAATCCATACATTACCAATAGTGGCGGTCACTCCAAAGTCGGCATTGTAGTCCCATGTTATATTGTTGAATTTTCGCAGTGTCTCCACAAGATTTGCGCCCTTGGTTATAGCGATCCCATTGACTGTAACAGATTTGTCGGAGCTAATTGATTCGGGTTCCCCGGTATAGGCCGGCTCCGGTTCTTCATTAGCTGTTTCGGCTTCATTAGTTGCTTCGGTAGTCTCATTCTCAGAAGTTTCCAGTCCTTTATACTCTCCCTCTGATACAATTTTCAACGACCGAACCGCTCCGTAACTACGAGCGGTTTGAGGACCCTTGTCAGTAGTGATTCGGAAATTTATCCTTATAGAATTATCGGCGTATCTGCCTATGACACGGCTAACTGCGTTTCCTTTTTCATCCAGCATGAGCACATACTGAGTCTGAGCTGCATCGCCTTGCACATTTGCCTGGATCACGATGTTGGCCAAATTCGGTTGTGCTTTAACAGTGGTGAATGTTGCCTTGTCAATGGAGAAGCCAAGATTATCGGAAACTTCACAAGGTATTTCAGTCCCTTGAAGTTTTTCTCCAAATTCAGTTGCTTTTAGAGCAAGCGATTCATTTTTGCTATCTATTTCATTGGAAAGTGCAACGGCTTTTTCCTGTAATGATTGTTGTTCAGTTCCGGATGCGCGGTATACATCACCGAAAGCATTTACTACCTCAAGTTTGTTTTCAGCTATTTCTGCATATACATCACACAAATTGCTCAAGGGTGTTGAGGAATTTCCTCCTCCACAGCCTGTCAGTGTTGACAATACTACGGTGATGGTTGCAATAATAGAAATCTTCTTCATGCGATTATAGTTAATGGGTGAATAACTTATGGTTAATTCTCAATATATCGGAAATGCGGAATTCAGGAGCGGATTAGTTGAGGATTATGCCGGGGAGGTCGGAACCCTGGATGGGGGCGGAGTAGGCCCGGGCAAATTGGAGGAGGAATATGGTAGTTGATTTCCTCGGTAGCGTTATTTGCCGGATTGGCTTACCGGAGTCGCCTGATTGTGGGTGTTTGGGTGTGGAGTTACCTTGCATTTGGTGAAGGGATGTTTCTCTACTAACGCTGTAATGTGGCTTTTATTACGTCGTGGCGTGTTTTTTCGCGAAAAAGTTGAAGAAATTGTTGCAATTGAAGTGAAAATTTTTTGCTGAAATAGCGGAAATGCGTATTTTTGCGTGACGCTTTTATCCAATTATTACTCACTCTAAAACCACTTGCCTATAGATTCTACTGCTACTCCAATCATAAACTGACACAGTATGCAAGAATTTTCAAGGCTCACTGACGAACAGTTGGTGGCTGCTTATGCAAAGGGCGACAACAAATCCTTTGACACACTGCTGAGACGGCATCAGTCCCGGCTGTTTACTTATGTGGTGACGGTGGTAAGGAATCAGGACGTGGCCAATGATATATTTCAGGAAACGTTCGTAAAGGCAATTACAACAATCAAACAAGGACGATACACTGAGACCGGTAAGTTCTCGTCGTGGATCATGCGCATTGCCCATAATCTGATCATTGATTATTACCGGCAGGAAAGGAGCGAGAACAAGACATCGGCCGATGATGAGACCGTCAACGTCTTGAACCGCAAAGAGTATTCCGACATAAATATAGAGGATATCCTTGTGGGCGAGCAGATTGAGGCCGATGTGCGGCGCATTGTGGCTGAACTTCCCGACAATCAGCGGGAAGTGCTGGAAATGAGATATTACCGCGACATGTCGTTCAAGGAGATTGCCGAGGCTACGCATGTGAGCATCAACACGGCTCTCGGACGTATGCGTTACGCCATAATGAACCTCCGCCGTATAGTAAAGGAGAATAATATCTCACTCACCCGATGAGGTTTCAGGTTGAGTCCATGGCGTTACTATCAGCATTATGACGGCGCAAAATGCGCATAGATAGGTGGCTATGGCTGTTATATCGGCAATTCTTATAACGCCGGAGTGCAATGTGTCAGTGGCATATCTTATGCCGAAAACTCCGATTAATATGGCTGATATTATATAGACGGCATATTCCACCCATGCCATATTTCTTTTGCTCTTACGGGGCAATCGGTTCATGACCTTGCGTGTGAACCAGGGCGATGGCGGCGCATTGAAATTGCTTTTGCGAAGCAGTTCGCGTAGTTCTTGATCGGTATTGTCAGTTCTGTTCATTGTCGTATGTCTTGTTTGATAAGTGTGGTTGCAAGTTTTGATTTTGCTCTTGAAAGATAACATTTAACGGTGCCCGAGGGCAATGAGGTAATCTTGCATATCTCCTTTATGGGCAAGTCTTCGAAATAAAACAGTGCTATCAGGGTCCGCTCCGCATCTGTCAGTGATTTCATGGCCTCCTTTATATCATGTCGCAGTTCAATCCGGGTCATCTCTCCATCGGTGGCTGATGTTTCTATGATTTCAGTGTCATAGTTCTCCGGCATTCGCTCCTCGCGGCGCTTACGGGCATAGTCCACGAATTCGTTGTAGGCGATTCTGAACAGCCAGGTGCGCAGACGTGACAGTGCCTTGAATAAGTGCATATTAGTGTAGGCCTTGATGAAGGTTTCTTGTGCGAGGTTATCGGTAAGCGAAGCATCGCCCGCAGTCAGCCGGAAAAGAAAATTCCTTATGGCGGCAGAGTGTTCGTTTACAATGGCCTCGAAGGCGCGGTCATCGCCGGCCGCGCATCGGGTAACAAGTGCTATTTCTTCAAGCCGGTTAAGCATCAGTTTCGCAGTTATCTTCTACTTCGCAGCGATTTTCATTGCGTGTAATAAAGTAGACCACGAGCCTTGATATTCCAACGAACATCATTATTATGCCCACCGGTAACCACAGTTTGCCGAAGCTGGACAGGAAGTATAACAGGGATATTGCGATGCCCCACCCTATCCACACGATTCCGGATTGCAATCGAGCGGTGTGTTTTTCCTGAAGGTAGAATGAATCGGGCAGTTGATAGCCTGCGGCTATGGCCTGACGGATAATGTCGTTGCGGTCGCGGACTTTCTGGCGTCGGTATTGGCAAATAAAGAAGGTTATCAGCACTACTACTGCAGCCGGTGTTAGAATTCCGAGAATTACTGCAAAAATGGGAATAAGCAGGGCCGCATCCCAAGAGTCGTCTTTAACTGCACTATTGTTAAATTCATTATCGTTTTCGGAGTGATTATCGAACACAACTGTCTCGGCCAATGAATCGGCATTGATTGATTCCACTGAAGATTTCACACTGTCAATTGTCCGATCAGTCTGTTCTTTCATCTGTCGCGCTATTTCGATGGCGTTTCCGTTTCGGCCGTATGCCGGGGTGACTGACACGAAGAGAGCTATTGCTGACAGAATGGTGAGAAATTTTAATTTGGTTTTCATATTTGGATGTGTGATATTTTTGTTTCTTTTGCTTGTTTGACGTTTTCAGCCTCATGAAAGGTTACACTTCGCCGGCAAAATTAGAGAATTTATTGTTGATTGTGTGGAAAATATTTAACTTTGTGGCTGTAATCCACTTGAACTCTAAAATGCAAACCCACAGCGAATACCTTGGAATTATAGAGCAGGCTCTGAAGGACATGGAATATCCCTCGGAACCGTCAGGCCTTTATGAACCGATAAAATATATTCTTGATTGCGGCGGCAAGAGACTCCGTCCGGTGCTTGTGCTTGCCACGTGTGATGCACTTGGAGCAGACCCGCTGACCGCTTTGAACCAGGCTTTGGGAATTGAAATGTTTCATAACTTCACGCTGTTGCACGATGATGTTATGGACAGAGCCGACATGCGTCGCGGACGTCCAACTGTTCACATCAAATGGGATGAGCGTACGGCTATCCTGTCGGGCGATGCCATGCTGACTCTCTCGTCCATTCTCGTGTCGAAGGGATGTGAAGGCGACGTGCTCCGCAATGTGATGGCGGTCTATAACCGTACGGCCATGCAGATTTATGAGGGGCAGCAGTTTGACATGGATTTCGAAACCGAACGTAAGGTATACATTGACGATTACCTCACGATGATTCGCCTCAAAACGGCTGTGTTATTGGGCTGTGCGTGTGCTCTCGGAGCTTTGATGGCCGGTGCTGACCGCCGGACTGTTGATGCAATGTACGGTTATGGCGAGCGTCTCGGTCTTGCTTTCCAGTTGCGTGATGACTATCTTGACACGTATGGCGATCCTATTGTGTTCGGAAAAGAGATAGGCGGCGACATTATAAATGACAAGAAAACATGGCTTTTGATAAATGCGCTTGCCGAGGACGAAACCGGAGTCATGGCCGATGAGATAGCCCGCCCGTCAGAGCCGGCCGTAAAGATAGAGCGAGTGCGTAAGGTTTATGACCGTCTTGGATTGCCCGGACGTTGTCAGTCGCTGATAGATACATACGTTGATGCCGCGATAGCCCGTCTTGATAGTGTAAAGATGACTCCTGTTGCAAAGAATTTCTTTGTCAGGCTTGCGGAGCAATCACGATCCAGAACGCATTGACCATGCTGATTGACACTCACACTCATCTGTATCTTCCGGAATTCAGCCCAGAGGATGGAGGTCATGGGCCGTCGGATGCTGTTGACAGAGCTGTTGCCGCCGGAGTAGGTCATTTGATTCTCCCTAATGTCGACCTCGCAACTGTTGAGCCTATGCGCGAACTGCATAGCCGTCGAAGTGACGTCACCTCAATGGCTATGGGGCTACACCCTACGGAGATTGGCCCGTCGTGGCGCGATGACCTCGCTCGTGTTGTGGACATTCTTGGAGCGGGTGATGACTATGTGGCTGTGGGTGAGATAGGCGTTGATTTGTATTGGGATAAGACATGGGAAGAGCAGCAAATGATGGCCTTTGAGCAGCAAGTCATCAGGGCATCGGAACTTGGGCTACCGGTCATAATCCACTGCAGGGAGGCGCTTCCGCAGACCCTTGAAGTGCTTGAAGCCTTTTCTGGCCGGATTCAAGGGGTTATGCACAGTTTTGGCGGAACAGCGCACGATGTTGACAATGTTCGCTCCAAAGCTGGGGACTTTTACTTCGGTATCAATGGAATAGTGACGTTCAAGAACTCAAAACTCCGCAACGTTCTGCCTGAAATAGGCCTTGACCGGATGCTTCTGGAAACGGATTCTCCATATTTAGCACCGGTTCCTCACCGGGGAAAGCGCAATGAAAGTTCATTTTTGCCTCACATTGCCGCGCACATAGCGGAGCATTTGGAAATGGATGTGCAGAACGTGGCCGACGCAACTACTTTAAATGCCAAGTCCTTATTCAAAATCTGATAAGTGCACTTATTGCATTTTCTCAATAAACGTTGCCGTGTCTTTGGCTCCAGATGAGGCAATCTTCTCTTTAAGACGACTCCGGCGATTATAGAAATTCTTGATTTTTATATCGCAGAAAATGCAGATGGCCCTCGGCGAAAATCCGGCATAGATGTAGGTCACGAAGTTCATGTCCGACTGTGTCAGCGTGGGAATCTGTTCCTGTAGCCGTTCAAGTATGTTGTCCTTGTATTTGTTGACCAGTGCGGCAAGTTTCGCCACGTGCTCTGGACTGCGCATTGCAAGAATCTGACGTTCTACTTCATTATATAGAGTTAGTCGGGTTTTGTCAGAACCACTTCGCTCAAAGTAGCTGTTGCATAGCATGTTGAGCGTTTCCGTCTGTTTGCCGTAAAGTTCGTTGATGTTTTCACGGAGCAGGTCGGTGTGGCGTTTCATTTCGTTGGCCATTGCGGCCATACGTTTCATTTCATTGTCACGTTGGAGCAGTCTTCGCCTGTAAAAACCAAGAATCAAAAGGGACACAACTATTACTGCGGCAAGTATGATTGTGGCGTAAAGTTCAAGTCTCTTTTTTTCTTCGGCCGTTCTCTCTATAAGGATGGCCTCTTTAGCCGAGAACATTTCAAATTGACCGAGATCGGTGTCAACAACAAGACGGTCGTTGGCATCAAAACGATTTAAAAAGGGGATATCAACCGTAACGTCCCATATCATCAATCTGTTATTGATATCCGCTTCGGAAACCTGCATGCCAAACGGACTCACCGGCTCCATCTCAGTTTCACCGGAGATGTATTTCACTCCTGTGATGCTGAACGGAATATCCACGGCGCGGATTTCAAAGTTCAGGGTCGTTCTGTTGTCAGACGGGGAGAAACTTTTGAATGTAAAGAACAGCTCCTGACCCGATGAGGGAGCCACCGTGTCGCGTATAAGTGTGATCCTGTTGGACGCCTCCACGGAAAGAGATGCGGTCATAGCCAAACAAAGAAATATTCTCCACATTGTTGTCATGTCGTTTCCGCTGCAGTGATTCTCTACTTTAGAATTCTTCTTGCGCTCCGCCCGGGAGTGAACGAGTTCATCTGATAGTCAACACCGTCAATCTGTATGGTCATGCTGCATTTCACGAAATTATCAATATATTTGAATTTTGCAGTGATCGTGGTCTCGTTATTCTTGGCGTTGTAACGTGATTTGACAGTCTTTGCCTGATATTGCTTCCCGTTGTTTGTGAGAACCGGTTTGCAGATACTTTTTACTGCGCCGGGGTAGATAATTGTAATCTGTGTACTGATGCCGTAGTTATCCAATGATGAGAATTTGGGCGCACCATCAGAGTCCGGTTCGTAAACTCTTCTTTTCGATGCGCGGCGTTGAAAGCCCGATAGTGGAATCGGTACCTTATATGCATTGCCGTTGATGGTAGCGGTAACGTAGCTGTTTTTGAACACGTTCAGCATTGGAAAAATCATAACGGTTCTGCTGACACCATCGCTATTGTCAAATTGTGTTGTGAGGCTTGAAGCCTTGTATTCTTTTCCGTTATTAAAGAACATGACGTCAGTTACCAGGCATTTCTCCGGATAAGAGATTACGATTGTTGTATTGTCATTCGAGTTGTCCATGTGTTCAAAGGCAGGCACTAATTTTTCCGCTTGAACTTGCATCGCACAAAGAATGGCTGTGATGATAAGCAGTTGTAGTCTTTTCATTGTTGTCATGATTAGGATGTTGGTGATTTTTGTTTGATGCAAATTTAGTGGCCCTATGTCTCAACTCCAAATTTCAGCCTTGATTTTATGTCCTCATTTGTGGTTGTAACCGGTTGATAATCAGTGCGAGGAGTGAATATGGATTCCTCATGCTCTTTTTCAGGTAGTTACATGGTTAAAAAAGCCCGCCGGACAGCAGAGTGCCGGCGGGAAAAGTATGTTTTCAATGTCAGGCTTTGTTGCGGATTAGCCTCCGAAGTTGTCGTAGTGGATGTTTTCGGGGTCAACACCGAGGGAGTCAAGCATTGAATTGACTGCTTTGCTCATTGGACCGGGACCACACATGTAGTACTCAATGTCTTCCGGGTTCTCGTGGTTTTTGAGATAAGTGTCGTAGATAACCTGATGTACGAATCCGGGAGTGTACTTCACGCCGGCTTTGTCAGCTGCGGGGTCGGGGCGGTCAAGGGCGAGATGGAAGTGGAAGTTGGGGAACTCTTTTTCAAGATTCAGGAAGTCGTCGAGGTAGAACACCTCGTTGAGCGCGCGTGCTCCGTAGAAGAAGTTCATCACGCGATCTTTTGTGTGCAGTGTCTTGGTTAGATGCATTATCTGTGCGCGCAGGGGAGCCATGCCGGCGCCGCCGCCTATCCACATCATCTCTTTCTTTGAGTCGAATATCGGGTGGAAGTCGCCGTAAGGGCCGCTCATCAGAACTTTGTCACCGGGCTTCAGGGTGAATATGTAGCTTGAAGCAATTCCGGGCATAACATCCTGGAATCCAACTTCGGGCTTCGGTTTGAAAGGCGGAGTGGCAATGCGTACGGTCAGCATGAAACGGTCGCCTTCAGCCGGATAGTTGGCCATTGAATATGCTCGTACCGTAGGCTCGTCATTGCGGCATTTGAGGGAGAATAGTCCGAATTTTTCCCATGATGGCAGGTATTCTGGGCCAATGGAATCCTTGTCGATATCCTTGTCGTAGTCCATCGAGTAGGTGGGAATCTTTATCTGAGCGTAGGAGCCGGGGATGAAATCCATGTGGGCACCTTCGGGGAGGGCTACTATGAACTCCTTGATGAATGTGGCAACGTTCTTGTTCGAAACAACCGTGCATTCCCATTCCTTAACGTCAAGAACTGATGCCGGAACCGCAAGTTTCATGTCTTCCTTAACTTTTACCTGGCATGCGAGTCGCCAATGGTCTTTTATCTCACGCCGGGTGAAGTGGACGGTTTCTGTGGGAAGGATGTTTCCTCCGCCCTCAAGGACTTGCACGCGGCATTGTCCGCAGCTTCCTTTTCCGCCGCATGCCGAAGGGAGGAACACGTTGTTGTCAGCCATAGTGGAAAGGAGAGCTTTTCCGGAGTCAGCTTCCACAGTGGTGTCATTGTTAATGGTTATGGTGACTTTACCTGTGTGGACAAGGTATTTCTTGGCGGTCAGCAGGATTGCCACGAGCACCAATGTAATCAGCAGGAAAATCCCTACGCCCGTAAGTATGGTTAGCGAGGCCTGCGACAGAAGTATGGTATGTAGAGTCATGATTGCTAATTATAATTTTATACCGAGGAAGCTCATGAATGCTATGCCCATTAGAGCTGTGAGAATGAATGTTATGCCTATTCCTCGCAGTGGTTTGGGTATGTTGGAGTAGGTTGCGAGGCGTTCGCGTATGGCTGCAATGGCCGTTATGGCGAGTAGCCAGCCTAATCCCCAGCCTCCGCCGGCACATACAGCTGTGAACACACTTGAGAATTCACGTTGCTGCATGAAGAGCGAACCTCCGAGAATGGCGCAGTTTACGGCTATGAGCGGGAGGAAAATGCCGAGCGATGCGTAGAGGGAGGGGGAGAATTTTTCCACCGCCATTTCCACTACCTGTGTCATGGAGGCTATAACTGCAATAAACATTATCAGCGACAGGAAGCTGAGGTCAACATCGGCATATTCCGGTCCGAGCCAAGTGAGAGAGCCGGCGGACAGAACGTAGGTGTTGAGCAGATAGTTGATGGGGAGCGTCACCACGAGCATGAATGTTACCGCGATTCCAAGGCCAAATGCAGTTTTTACGTTTTTGGATACGGCCAGAAACGAACACATGCCCAGGAAGTAGGCGAAAATCATGTTGTCGACGAATATCGACCGTATGAATAAGTTTAGATTTTCCATCTTTCTTGCTGTTTCTTGTTAGTTATTGCCTCAGTCTTCTTGAAGGTCTTTGTTATACAGTCGGTGAACCCAGATGATGCACGCCACTACAATGAGTGCCATCGGAGGTAAAATCATCAGTCCGTTGTTGACATAGCCGTGTTCATAACACCATTGCGGGACAACCTGATAGCCGAGCAATGTACCACTGCCTAACAGTTCGCGGAAGAAACCGACAATGACGAGGATTATCGTGTAGCCTATGCCGTTGCCTATTCCGTCAAGAAATGAGGGCCACGGTTTGTTGGCCATTGCGAATGCTTCAAGTCGCCCCATCAGGATACAGTTGGTGATGATGAGGCCTATGAATACTGACAGCTGCTTGCTGACATCGTAGGTGTAGGCTTTGAGCAGCTGGTCAACCATGGCGACAAGGCCGGCCACCACAACGAGTTGAACTATGATTCGTATGTTGGTGGGGATGGTGTTGCGGATAAGAGAGATTATGACGTTGGAGAATGCCAGTACGGCGATTACCGATATGCCCATCACTATTGCCGGCTCAAGCTTCACCGTTACGGCGAGCACCGAGCAGATGCCAAGAACCTGGACTATAACGGGATTGTTCTTCGAAAATGGGTTGAAGAATACGCTTTTATTTGTTGTTTTTTCAGCCATGATCTCAGATTATTTGTTAAGGTGTTCAAGATATGATTTGTAGGGCGTCAGGCAGTTGTCAAGCATTGAGCCAACGCCTTTGCTCGTTATGGTGCCGCCGGAGATTCCATTGACGTAATCAGCGCCGTCAGCGGGCGCAACGCCGCCTTTCACCACTTCAATGGGCATGAATTTCCTGTCCTTGAACAGATGAAGATTGGAGTTGAACTGGTCAGTAAACGCGGGTTTCTCGATTTCGGCTCCAAGTCCTGGAGTTTCACCTTGGTGCGCGAAATATGCGCCATAGACGGTCGATCCATCGCTGTCAATGGCTATATACCCCCATATAGGGCCCCAAAGGCCGGCTCCGTAGGCGGGCAGAATGTATTTAAGGCTACCGTCAGGCAGTTTGCATACGAAAACCGGTAGCTGACGTTTGTCATCGGCGAGTTTTATCTGTTCGGCCATATTGACTGTGAATGCATCTCCATCAATAGTCTCTCCATTTGAATTGACAACTTTTTGCTCTATGATGTAGTGGTTGAAATCGGCTACAATCTGAGATTTGTCGGGAGTAATATGGACGGCCGCGAGAATCTGTCGCATCTTGTCGGCATCGATGTTCTCCTGCTGCCGCGGGCGAAGCGCGAGGGCTGTTGAAGCCAGCGCGGTTCCTACAACCAACACGAGTACTATGATGTAAATCGTTGTGTAAACGTTACTTTGCTTATTCATGATTCTGTCTTTGTTTTCAGGATTGATGAGGTTATTCTCCGGCGCGCATGCGTCGCATACGTCGGGAAATGTTGACTTGAACCACGCAGTAGTCAATCAGCGGAGCGAGAGCGTTCATGAGAAGTACCGCCAGCATAGCTCCCTCGGGGTATCCGTTGTTGTATACGCGGATTATTATCGCTATGGCACCAACGAGGAATCCGTAGATATATTTGCCTATTCCTGTGCGGGCGGCTGTTACCGGGTCGGTGGCCATGAATACGGCTGCAAAGGCGAATCCGCCGTAGACCAGTTGGTCAATGGGCGCTATTGCGGATCCGGGATATATGGGCGACTGGAATGTGTGAGCTATCCATCCCATGGCAAGTCCGCCGGCAAATACTGAGAACATTATTTTCCAGCTCGCTATACCTGTCAGCAGAAGCAGAAGTCCACCGAGAAGAATGCACAGTGTGGATGTTTCGCCGAATGAACCGGGATATAGTCCGAGGAAGGCATCCCATGTGGATAGAATGTTGCCTGAGGCATCGGTTACAGCATCAGTGCCGCTGACAATCTGTCCTAAAGGAGTTGCTCCGGTAAACGCATCGCTGTAATTGACATCTCCACCTATGCCGCATATCGGTTGCGATGATATGAAAGCGCGGTCACCACTCATGCGGGCAGGGTAGGCGAAGAAAAGGACGGCGCGAGTTACGAGCGCCACATTGAAAATGTTGTAGCCCGTTCCTCCAAACACTTCTTTTACAAATATCACGGAGAATGCCGTGGCTACGGCCAGCATCCACAGAGGAGTGGTAACAGGACATATCAGAGGCACGAGGATTCCGGTTACAAGGAATCCTTCCTGAATTTCCTCTCCGCGCCATTGGGCAACGATGAACTCTATTCCGAGTCCTACGACGTAGGTGACGATTATTTTCGGCAGTATTGCAAGGAATCCGTAGAGCATGATGCTCCAGAAGTTGAGATCTGATATTCCGGAGCCTATGAAGTTTTGGTAGCCGGTGTTGTACATGCCGAATAGCAAGCATGGCATCAGTGCTAACACAACAATAATCATAACTCGTTTTGAGTCAAGACTGTCGTGGATATGCACTCCGGATTTCGATGTTGAGCGGGGAGTGTAGAGAAAGGTCTCAAACCCGTCAAAAACTGAGCGGAACGCATGGAACTTACCGTCCGGCTCGAAGTTTGGCTTTATTTTGTCAAGATATTTACGTAGCATCTCAGGCTGAATATGATTGCGTTTCTAATTATTCCAGTTCCTTTCGGACATAGTCAAGACCCTGACGGACTATTTTTTGAAGTTCGAGCTTTGATGGGTCGACATATTCACAAAGAGCGAAGTCCTCAGGAGCAACCTCGTAGATTCCGAGTTTTTCCATTTGTTCAATGTCCTTTGACAGGATGGCTTTTACGAGATATTCCGGCATTATGTCCATAGGCAGGACCTTGTCATACTGCTCTGACATAATCATGGCTCGCCGTCCACCGTTCAATCGGGCATCGGGCGAGAATTTCTTTTTCTTTAAAAGACTCGAAATGAAAGAATGGCTAACGCTCATTTTCCCGGTGCTCATGGATGCCCAGCCCATGAATTCATCAACATCGTCACCTTCGGGAATGACTGTTATCTGACGATACGGATAGCGCAGATAACCGGAAGTGGTTTCTGTTACGCCGGTCAGGACGTTGCCCGAGATAATGCGCTGGTGGTGAGAGGAGTCCTTCAGTCTTCCATTTACAAGTGGGGCTATGGCACTTCCAATCACTGTGGTAATCATTTGGGGAGTTTCTACTTCCGACCCTACGAGAGCCACTTCCGTGGTCCAGTCAACGGAGCCTTTTGTGAGAAGTTGTCCTATTCTTCCTGCGGTAATAATGTCGAGAGTCCATATAACCTCGCCTTTGTTTACCGGTGCAATGTTGTCGGCCTGAATTCCGGCGTTGCCGGCAGGGTGGGGGCCTTCTATATTAATATGTACTGCTTCCTGCGGCAGTTCAATCGGCTCGTTGGGACGAGTGGATACGTAGACGTTTCCCTGAGTCAGTTTTGACAGTGCTTTGATTGCGGCCGCAATTTCTTTGCCTTTTCCGTTTATGGCATTGGCGAGCGAAGGAGCCAGAGGCGATGAATCAAAGGCGGTGATGAAAATGTTGACCGGATTAGCCGATGGATCGGGGACTATGTCGTATGGACGCTGTCGCATCATTGCCCATACACCGGATTCCATAAGAAGAAGTTTAATGGCATCCGTTGAGGATGTATCCGTAGTGTTGAATGTTTTGGCGCTTTGTGATGGGTTTGCATCCACGTCAACTTCAATTCTGAGTATTTTACGGCGTTCGCCACGCACAATGGATTTTACCGTACCGCTGACAGGCGACACGAGATTGACCGATTCATGAATCTTATCGTGCATTAGCGGCGATCCTGCATTGACCGGGTCACCCTCTCTAACACTCATTTTCGGCATGAAGCCCGGATAATCATCGGGGACAATAGCCACGGTGGCCGGCTTGATAGCAACCGCGGGTGACTTGTCAGTCAGCCCGCCTTGCAGGTTCAGGTCAAGTCCGCGGCGCAGTTTTATTGTTTTGGTCATGGCATAGAGCTTTTGAGCATTATTTACGTGAATGCAAAGATATTTATTATTTTTGGAAATTTCTGAAAAATTCACAAAAAGTTGAGCAAGGATATTAACTAAATATTAAATGAGAAATAAAAAGCCACGGGCAAGAAAAAAATTGAAAGAAAAAGTGTGAATTTTGACAGAAAAGTTTGGAAGTTGATAAATTATTCAATAATTTTGCGTAATCCAATTTGCCAATTGCAATGTGGAAAAAGGTCTGAAAAATCCATGAAAAATTAGTTTGAAAGGCTTTTCGGTTCTTTAAAATATTGACAAACATTTAACTAACTAAAATACTAACCAACTTAAATCATCAAAATTTAGTAATTATTTATTATGGAAGCTCAAAAGCCCACTCAGCAGCCTCAGGCTAAACCCGCCGCTAAGAAAGCTGCAAAAACTGGTAGCAATGTTACTGGTATCAAGAATGCATTCTTGGTTATCATCGCTTGCTTTGTTGTAGCCATTTGCCTTTTCATCTTCTGGTTCGGCGCTGACATCCACTTTGAAGAAGGACATCCCATTGACCTCTGGGGTACAATCTACAAGGGTGGTTTCATCGTGCCTATCCTCCAGACTCTCTTCCTTACCGTAATCGTTCTCTCAGTAGAGCGTTACATCGCTATGAAGTCTGCCAAGGGTAAAGGCAACATCACCAAATTCGTTGCCAATGTAAAGGCTTGCCTTCAGAAGAACGACATCGCCGGTGCAAAGGCTCTCTGCGCTAAGCAGCAGGGTTCTGTAGCAGCTGTAGTTGCCGCCGCTCTCGTTAAGTATCAGGAAATGGACGCCAACACTGTCCTTACCAAAGAGCAGAAAGTTGCTATGCTTCAGAAAGAAGTTGAAGAAGCTACCGCTCTTGAAATGCCCGCTCTTCAGCAGAACCTCCCCATCGTTGCTACCATGACCACTCTCGGTACTCTCGTCGGTCTTCTCGGTACTGTAATGGGTATGATCAAATCATTCCAGGCTCTTGCTCAGTCAGGTGCTCCTGATTCAACTGAACTTTCAACCGGTATCTCTGAGGCTCTTATCAACACAGCCTTCGGTATCGCAACCGGTGCGTTCGCTGTTATCTCTTATAACTTCTACACCAACAAAATCGATAACCTTACCTACGCTGTCGACGAAATCGGTTTCTCGATTGTTCAGACATTCGCAGCTACCCACTAATCCCTATTACCGAATTAATAACACAAACACCTTATTAAATAAGTAATATGGGAAAAGTAAAAATTAAAAGGAAAAGTACCCTCATCGACATGACCGCGATGAGTGACGTGACTGTTCTTTTGCTTACTTTCTTCATGTTGACTTCTACCTTCCTTCAGAAAGAGCCCGTGACAGTGTTGACTCCGTCATCTGTTTCCGAAACGAAGGTTCCTACCGCCAACTTGACTTCCATCCTCGTTAGCCCCGAGGGAAAAGTGTTCATCTCTATAGCAGGTGAGGCTGATCCTAATGTGGCAGGGGGCGAATGGGCAACCGAGCCAATTCGTAAGGAAGCTCTCAAGAACGCTGTTGCCGAATACAACAAAAACCACGCGAACAAAATTAGCCTCACCGAACAGGAGGTTGAAACATTTGCGAAAATCGGTACGTTCGGCGTTCCTTTGAAAGACATGAAGAATTTCTTGAACATGTCGCAAACCGAACAGGACAAGTACATCTCTGACATGAACAATCCCGGAGTAGGTATTCCTTTGGACGACAATAAGGACCTTACCAAACCCAACGAATTCCAGATCTGGATGCGTGCCATCTACTCAGCCGGCAACGAAAACCTCCAGAGCCAGATGAAGAAGGGCGAAGGTATAGCCGTAAAAGCCGACAAGGATACCCCCTACGCAACTGTTCATAACGTGCTTGACAATCTCCAGACTCTCAAGATGAACCGCTTCAGCTTGATGACTGCACTTAAAACCGAACAGGATTAATCATTATGGCACAAATAGAACAATCAGACAAAGGCGGCAAAAAGAAAAAAGGCGCCCAAAAGAAAATTCCTATTCATGTGGACTTTACGCCCATGGTGGATATGAACATGCTTTTGATTACATTCTTTATGCTTTGTACCACTATGATTAAGTCGCAGACTTTGCAGATCACCCTTCCTACCAACGAGAAGGTTGAGCAGTCAGAGATGAACCAAGCTAAAGAATCTGAGGCCATCACCCTTATTGTTGATACCGAACGCGATGAGAACGGTAACATCAAGAAAGATGAGAATGGCAAACCCCTGAATATCGTTTACTACTATGAAGGTAAACCCGAAGTTACAAATGAAACCATCGATGCAACAAACGGTCTTCTGACCTCTAACAAACTGCAGCGTGAGGCATTCCTCGGTAATGAAGGTAACATTCAGCGTGGTATCCGTAAAATCCTCCATGATCGCAACACCAAGGTTCTTGAGAAAATCGAGGTTCTGAAAAAAGACTGGCGTGAAAAAAAGTTCTCTTCAAATAAGGACATTAACGACAGTATCTATCAGGCCAGAGCTAAGGAGATTCGTAATGACTCCACTCTTACCCGCCCGGTTGTTGTTATCAAGGCTACACCTCAGGCATCATGGGAAAGCCTTATCAGCGCCCTTGATGAAATGCAGATCAATCAGATTTCACGTTACCAGATTGATAACATGAATGGTATTGACTCGCTGATGGTTATTGACTATGTGGCTCGCCACCGTAAGTAATGATGATTGATATATGTTTAACCGTTAAAATCGCAAAGAAAAATGGCAAAAGATGTAGATCTTTCATCAAAAGAATGGCGTGACCTTGTCTTTGAAGGCAAAAACAAAGACTTTGGTGCATACGTGCTCCGCTCTAACTCAGTTAAGCGTCACAACCGTGCCATGTTGGTCATCATCATAATCCTCGCTATTGTTGCTATTCTCGGAATCGTTGTCAATACAGTGATTGCTGCTGCCGAAGCTCGTCCTGAGGACGAAAACGAGCAGGCTCTCGTTGAAATGGCAACTGAGGATGTTCAGGAAGAAGAGGCAGAGGATGAGCCCCAGAAATATGAAGAACCGGAACCTGAAGTTATCAAAGAAGACCTTCTTAACACTGTGAAACTTACCGAAATCGCCATTATGGAAGATGATAAGGTGACTGAACAGATTAAGAACCAGGATGAACTTAAGGAAACTGACACCGCTGTAGGTGCTGTTAACGAGGATCGTGGTGTGGATAACATCATTGACGCTCAGGAGCACAAGAATGTGGTTGTAGTTGAGGAAATCAAGCCCGAACCTCCGAAGGTTGAGCATGATGAAAACAAGGTGTTCACCTCTGTAGAGCAGATGCCGGTTTACCCCGGTGGTGATCAGGCTCTTCTCGGTGACATTTTCAAGAACCTTGTTTATCCTCCTGTAGCTGCTGAAAATGGCGTTGAAGGTAAAGTTACCATTATGTTCGTTGTAACCAAGGATGGTAGCATAGGTGAAGTTAAGGTTGCTCGCGGTAAAGACCCCGACCTCGACAAAGAGGCAGTTAGAGCTGTGAAGGCAATCAAGAAGAAATTCACCCCCGGTAAGATGAACGGACACGCTGTGAACGTTTGGTATAGCGTACCTGTTACATTCCGTCTCCAGAAATAATCAATAGATTATATAACTCTATTAGGTGCAGATGTCGCAAGATGTCTGCACTTAATTTTTGGGGAAGATTTAATTACGGATTTAGCTATAGTAGTTATCAACTATAATAGCTAATATAGCTATTTGGCAAATGTATCTTAGCTATTGTAGCTCCTAATTGCGGGAGGACTTGTGGAATTTTGTGGGATTATACTCCTTCGTCAAGGTGATGGCGTTGTTTTCCCTGTGGAACTGTCTTTTGGGTTGTTGCCTTTTTTCGGGATGTTTCTCCGGCTTTTCCTCCGGATTGTTTTTGTGATTTCCTGTTGCGTGCGGCTCCGCTGTGCTTGGTGCTATCAGCCGTTGGCTTGGATGTGGAAACTACTATCGTGTCAGCAGTGACAGCATCGGGAGTTGAATGATGCTGTCCCTTATTGAAAATCAGGAATGCGGCTATGACTGTCATGACGGCGAGGAGCATAATTGTGCCCCTTCGTTCTCCGGGCGTAAATTGTTTCATGAAGAGTCAATGTAAGGATATGGTCAATCTGTTACAGGAAGTATGCAATCAGGACTATTCCAATGAGTATCGGTGCAATATAGCGGATAATAAACAGGATTGGCTGATAGAGGCGCGACCGCATGGAGCCATCGTTTGTAAGCTGGTTCTGAAGTAATCCTTTTGGGGCGAACCATCCCATGAAGATACAGAGGAATATTGACCCAATGGGGAGCATGATGTTCGTGGCCAGATTGTCAAGGAAGTCGAAAATGTTGAAGCCTAATATTTTAATGTGGCCCAACGGTCCCATAGACAGGCTGCATATTGCACTGAGAAAAAATAGCGGAAGAATAACAATGAGACAGGCTTTCAGTCTTGAGGTTTTGAAACGGTCGCGGATGAATGCCACCGACACTTCGGCAATAGATATCGTAGATGTAAGTGCTGCAACTGTGAGCAAGAGGAAGAACAGTGTTGACCACAGCCATGTCATGCTCATTTGCTGGAACACCTCAGGAAGGGTTACGAATACAAGTGTTGCACCCCGCAGTCCCTCGCCCATCAGCCCGAACGAGGTGACGGCCGGGAAAATAATCAGTCCCATCATGAACGCAACCAATAGGTCAAGGAGCGATACTGTTATTGCTGTACGGGTAAGGTTCGTCGTTTTGGGGTAGTAGCTTGAGTAGGTGATGAGGATACCCATACCAAGGCTCAAAGAGAAGAATGCCTGACCAAGAGCGTTGATGATCACTTTAGGCGTCAGTTTGGAGAAATCAGGGCTAAGGAAGAATTCCACTCCTTTGGAAGCATCCGGCAATGTCAAAGTTACGCAAATGAATATCAAAAGAATCAGGAAGAGCAATGGCATCATGATATTTGACAGCCGCTCAATACCTTTCTGTACGCCACAGAGAAGTACAACAAGGTTGATAATAATCATGAGATAGGTGTTGAAAAGCGGGTTTATCGGTTGAGAGATAAATGCTTCCATCTTGATTTTAAACAATCCTGTAGGGGTGCTTACTCCGGCTATGGGATCATATAGTCCCCCTGAGATTGACTGGATGAGATATTCAAGTGTCCATCCTGCCACAACCATATAGAAGCACAGGATGAGATAACTTGCAAGAATGCCGAGCCCTCCTACGGCCCACCATTCGCGACGTGCTCCAAGATTCTTGAACACCCCAACGGCATCGCTCCGTCCGGCGCGTCCAATGGAAAATTCCGCGAGCATAACCGGAATGCCAAGAAGCAGCACACACAGAATGTAGACGGCAAGAAATGCTGCTCCACCATTTGATTCAACCTCGGCGGGGAATCGCCATATATTACCTAATCCTACTGCGGATCCCACAGTTGCCGCAATTATACCTATCTTGGATTTGAACAGAGCTTTTTTTGCCATCTGATGTAAGTACTTTGGATTTTCACTGACGGATTAAACCGTTTTTATTAAGAAATTGTACATATTGTACGCAAAAGTACTAATAATTGTTTCATTCTGAAAGTAATTTAATCGTAATTTCTTTCGGATTGATACGAATGAGCCCATTTGTATTTATTTTATTAAATTTGCCGCATGAAATTCTATGCAATAGCATCAAGATTTGTCAATTCGTTTCCGGTAGGAGCAATATCAGCTGTTATATTTTCAATAGTTTTGCTGTTGACGTTGATGCCGTCTGATGATATCCCATCGGTCAGCATTCCGCATATTGACAAGGTTGTCCATTTCGTGATGTTTGGAGCGCTTTCCGTGGTTTTTTTGTTTGACTGTTCGCGCTACGTAGGTCGTGTGTCATACGGCCGTCTTATTGCTGTGGCTATGTTTTCGTCATTGTCGGGCGGCGTGATAGAGCTGTTGCAGGGTATGATGGGAATGGGACGCGGTGCTGATTGGTTTGATTTTCTTGCTGATTCATTAGGCGCTTTTCTCATGCCGTTGGCGTTATATCCGGTTATTCGGTATCTCGTGTTCAATTATTCGTTGGAATTCAGAGATATACGCAAGGCAACAAAATTACAAGAGGGCATCGTGCGCCTTTATACGGATTCATTTCCGGAGGATGAACGCCGGCCATTGGGCGGCGTTAAGAATCTTATTGACGCTCACGGAGCGTTTCACTTCAGCATTGTCAGGAGCCGAAACCGTGTCGTGGGGTTTATATCGTGGTGGCGTCTTGACAGTTGCTTTTATGTGGAGCATTTTGCGGTAAAGGAAGATTTGAGGTCAAAGGGATATGGCAAGGCGGTATTGGAGCGGTTTTGCTCCTTGCATGGCCGGAAGGGAATTGTTCTTGAAGTTGAATTGCCCGGGACTGACGACTTGGCCGACCGACGTATTCGGTTCTATGAACGATGTGGATTCAAAGCTCATCGGGAATTTGATTATGTGCAGCCTCCTTACGCTCACGGATTGCAACCTGTTCCTCTCTTGCTGATGACCTACGGACATATTGAGGATATTAATCGCATTGTCCGTGAAATCCATAGGGAGGTATACAATAATCCCGCCTCCAAGTGATGAAAGCGGGATTGTTATGGTAAGTGATACCGTATTATTCTTACTGGCGGCCTGAAGTGGCAACTGCGCGGTCAATTTTCAGAATCAGACCCTGAAGCACTTTGCCCGGGCCAAGTTCAACAAATTCTGTGGCACCATCGGCAATCATGTTTTTGACTGTCTGTGTCCAACGTACGGGGGCTGTGAGCTGAGCCACAAGGTTGGCCTTTATTTCCGCGGGATCGGTGTGGGGTTTTGCATCAACATTCTGATATACGGGGCATATAGGAGTTGATACAGTGGTGTTCTCAATGGCTTCGGCGAGTTCTGCACGTGCCGGCTCCATGCAAGGAGAGTGGAATGCTCCGCCCACTTTCAGCTTGAGAGCTCGTTTAGCTCCTGCGGCAAGAAGTTTTTCGCATGCGGCATCAATGGCCTCAACTTCGCCTGATATAACGATTTGTCCGGGGCAGTTATAGTTGGCGCAAACGACAACTCCGGGAACTTCCTCGCAGATGGCTTCAACTTTTTCATCGGGGAGAGCGAGAACTGCGGCCATTGTGGATGGTTTAATCTCACATGCTTTCTGCATTGCCATTGCGCGGGCCGATACAAGGCGCAGACCATCTTCAAAAGTGAGTGCACCGGCGGCAACAAGAGCCGAGAATTCGCCGAGAGAATGTCCGGCTACCATGTCGGGATTGAATTCTTCACCAAGAGTCTTGGCAAGTATTACTGAGTGGAGGAAAATGGCAGGCTGTGTAACTTTGGTCTGTTTCAGTTCCTCATCAGTGCCGTTGAACATTATGTCGGTAATCTTGAAGCCAAGAATGTCGTTGGCTTTGTCAAACATGGCGCGAGCCTCGTCGTTGGTCTCATACAGGTCTTTGCCCATGCCTACGAACTGCGCTCCTTGTCCTGGAAAAACAAATGCTTTCATTGTCAGTGATTAAAATCTATGTTAAACGGCTGCAAAGTTACAATTTTTTTTGTATTTTTGCACTATTGGAGTGTGCTAACAAAACAGATTTTTCACTTCCTCTAATTTCAGAATAAATAATGACACAGATTTCATTCATATCCTTGTTCATAGGTGGTCTTCGTGGGTCGGAAATCATTATCATAGCCCTCGTGATATTGCTTCTTTTTGGTGGTCGGAAGATACCTGAACTCATGCGCGGACTTGGCAAAGGCGTAAAGAGTTTCCGTCAGGGCATGAAGGAAGTCGGCGATGAAATCAACTCGGGGTCTGATTCAGAAACTAAGGATTCAGCCGACAAATAATCAATATGCGATCATCCGCCTCATCCAATAGTGCTTCCGGAATGTCATTCTGGGAGCATCTTGATGTGTTGCGCGGTGTTCTGATTCGTGCTGCATTACTTGTCTTACTATTGGCGGTTGTATTGTTTGTCTTGATGCCGCAGATTTTCGACAGCGTCATTCTTGCTCCGTGTCGCGATGATTTCCCCGTGTTCAGGTTGCTTGGCTCAATAGCAGATGCCGATTCTGCAGAATGGTTGGGTAATGAACCGGTTCAACTGATCAACACCGACCTCACATCGCAGTTCATGCTTCATATATCAACATCATTCTGGCTGGCTTTTATCTTGTCCGTGCCGGTGCTGATTTACATGATATGGCGTTTTGTTTCGCCGGGACTATACCTTAATGAGAGGCGTCCGGCAAGAGTGGTTTTGACTTTGGGTGGCGTAATGTTCTTTTGTGGCGTTGCAATGAGCTATTTCATTGTGTTCCCGCTTACTCTTAGATTTCTATCATCATATCAGCTTAGTGCGTCAATTCCGAATATTATTTCCATTGATTCATATATGGACACAATGACAGGGCTATGTATTGTGATGGGGCTCGTGTTTGAGCTGCCTATGCTGACATGGTTATTGGGGCGTGTGGGGATTGTTACAAGAAGTCTAATGGTCAAATACCGCCGTCATGCCATTGTTGCGCTGCTTGTTTTAGCAGCAGTGATCACTCCCACAGGCGACCCGTTCACACTTCTTGTGGTGTTTGCTCCGCTATATCTTCTGTGGGAGGCAAGTACGTTGTTGCTGCCCAAGTCTACTGATTCTGAAGAATCTTCTGATATATGACGTCAGTGTGGTAAGCTCCGAATTTGTAGCCGATTTCCGGCATTCGCCCTACTTCGCGGAATCCTTCTGCCAGACACATTTTTTCTGACGGGGTGTTGCCCTCAGTTATATTGGCAACGAGTACATGGGCCTTTCCTTTGATGCATTCATCAATGAGTTGCTTGAACATCCTGCTGCCAAGTCCGTTTCCGAGATGGTCTTTTGACAGATACATAGTCAGTTCCCATGAATGGTCATAAACCGGGTCGGGCATCCATCGATGGGCGTAGCAGTAGCCGGTGAGCTCTCCGTTGTCGTTCACGCTTACAAGAAAAGGGAATGAGGTTCCTACGCCAAGAATTTCAAGTTTCCGGCGCATTTCCTCCGCGGTAAGTTCCTTGTTGGAGAAAATGGCGGTGCTGGTCCTGACATAATGGTTGAATATGCGTGCCATTTCAGCGGCATCGTCAAAATTGCCCTTTCTTATAATCATAGTGGAGGTGAAGATTTATAATCTGATGCAAAAATACGAATTATTCCGGTTACTCTGTTAAAAACCAACCGCCCTCTGAACAATTTTTACTCCCGTGTATGTTGTAAATACAAAAACACGGGCTCGTGGATGTTCGGCCCTTACAAATATTGGAACTATGACCTCAGAAAAACCTCAGACACCGGATCCTCAATCACCAATGTCAGAAAAACTGCAGGCGGACAAACGTTACTATTGGTTTCTTGTAGTAATGCTCGTGTCGTTGAGTGCGCTCGGTTCGTTTGTCAACGATATGTACACACCATCATTGCCTGCTATGTGCCGATTCTTTCATTGTTCTATCCCGACGGTCCAGCTCGGAATGACAATGGGAATGGTGGGTCTTGCATTGGGACAGCTTATTCTCGGTCCCGTCAGCGATAAGTTTGGTCGTAAGCCGGTGCTTATAGGTGCGACATCATTGTTTATTATTGCTGCGGTGGTCAGTGTCTTTTCGCCAACAATTCATTTCTTCATCATTTGCCGTTTGTTTCAGGGTCTTGGAGCTTCCGGCGGATATTTTCTCGCCAGAACTATACCGGCTGATGTGTACTCCGGTCGCGACCTTGCCAAGCTGATGGCCCTCGTGGGTGCAATCAATGGTGTTGCCCCGGCATCGGCGCCTGTAATAGGTGGTGTTGCCGCCGATACTTTTGGTTGGAAGGGCGTTTTCGTGATACTTGCCATTTTCGCGGTTCTTCTGTTGGCATTGTCTCCCAATATGAAGGAGTCTCTTCCTCCATCGCGACGCACTACAGGAAGCTGGCTTAAATCGTTCGGCGGATACCTTATACTGTTGAAGAACAAGCCGTTTATGATTCATGTGTGTTTCAAGGGAACTGCACTCGGACTTATGTTTGCCTATATTTCCGCATCGCCGTTCATTCTTCAGGATCATTACGGCCTGTCGCAGACCGGCTATGGCCTCGTGATAGGATTCAATGCAATATTTGTGGCTGCCGGTTCAATGTTCGCGCTAAAATTCCATCCGCTAAAAAAGGCGGCTTTTATTGGTAGTCTGACGCTTGGACTGGGGGTTATCTGTCAGGCGGTGGCCCTTTATACGATTCATAGTATCTGGGTCTTCGAGGTGTTTATGGTGATTATCCTATTCTCGCTCGGACTCATATTTGCAACCACAAACACACTTGCCATGAATGAAGGGCGCATGCAGGCCGGTGAAGCATCCTCGGTGCTTGGTATTTCAGGATATGTGGTCGGCGCCATTGTTTCACCGTTGGTAGGAGTTGGGAATGTGCTTCACTCAACAGCAATAGTCTACGTGGTTGTTACGGCGGTTATGATAGTATTCTCAATGGCCTCCAGAGCGCTTGCTCCGGATCTGGACAAGTGAAGTCTCTTACAGAGGCTTTTCCAATGCTATTCTTTCACCCCAGATGAAGCGGTGTTGACCGAGATTGGTGTATCCGGTGCGCGACAGCAGATGTTGCATCGGACGATTTTCAACTCCGGTATCGATTCTTATTGCTTTGGCTCCCGATGCCGCTATTAGCTTTTCACAGTTTCTTAACAGGATATATGAGACACGCCGGCCGCGGAAGCGGTCGGCGATGCCTATGCGGTGTATTGCTCCGTAAGAAGTGTGTAAGTTCCAGATGTGTTCCAACCTGTCATACTCCGGGTCAGTGAATGCAATGTCTGCGTATGCTGCAATTATCCCATCTTGTTCAAGGAGATATCCTTGCCCGGTCTTGATGTCGGCGGTTATAATCTGCTCGGAGGGATAACCATCTTTCCATTGTCGGAAGCCATTGCTTCGCTGAGCCTCTCTTGCCTCGTCAAGAACTGCCTTTATGACAGGTATGTCCGATTCTGTTGCCTTACGAAACAGAAATGAGCCGTTGGTCATCTTAGAGTTGGCGCTTCTTCGTTGACAACGACAATGTCTACTTCCCCTTCGTCCTCAGTGTAAACGATGATGCTCTTATATTTTGGGCTTTTTTCGTTGGTAGACGACGTATCGGGAATTCCATAGACCAAGGTGATGTCGGATCCGTCTTTTGAGGTCATGAGCACATCGCAATCCTTATGGATGTTTTGGTATTCCTTTATGGCATTGCGGCATGCCTCCATGCCGGTTTTGTTAGTAGCTTCTATCACGTAGATTGATTCAAGGTCGGTAACGAGCGTAGCAAGGTTAACGCCACCTTTGAGCAAAGCGTGTCGTTTTTGGTTTACAAGGTATTTTGACACGTAGGTGAATTCGATGTCATTACGGTTAGTAAGGTCGCTGAATGGATTTGCAGCTGAGGCCGATGGGGCAAATGCAATGAGTGCTACGATAGTAACAATGATTGTTTTTAGGGTCTTGCTGTTCATAATGTCAATTATTTAATGTTTGTTCAATTTCAATGAATGTTTCTTCGGCGTTGGCACATGCAATGTCGGCTTTCCCGAGGGCGCGATTGATAAGTTCAATACTTAATCGTGCGGCTTCCTTTTCTTGTTTAGTGGGAGTGGGATGGGTCTCCGTTTTGCGTTGAGGCTGTTTTAGAGTTTTTCTCTTTATCGATGCAACGCTTTGCTTCGGTGTCGGGCGCTCGGTTTCTGTGGATGCGACCTCTGGTTCCTCTTCTTCTGATGGTTGCGATATGATAATTTCCTCAGTCTTAGACTCGGAGTTGCCAATTTCTGCAAATTCGGTAATAGGGGACCCCACGCGTTCCTGCTGTATGGTTTCTATAGGAGAGGCGATGAACACCAGGGCAATAACGGCAGCAGCGGATATTGTGGATATGGCCCAGGGGAGAATCCGAGGCTTACGTCGCTGTCCTATTGTGGCGTTGATTACGTTTTGTTCAAGGCCGTCAGGCATATTGATGGTTTCTGATGCCTGATTCAAAGCGAGGAAAATCCGTCGGTCATCCATTAGCGATGGGTCAGGATTGCTGACAGCCTTGAAATAATCCGTGGCTTGTGCAATTTCCTCCGGAGTTGCCTCTCCCCGGTAGAACCGGTTGACTATCTCCTTTATTGTTGCTATGTCATGTTTCATACTGTCAGTTATTTAGTGTGAATAGTTTCTTGATATTTTTCCTTGCTCGAGAGAGAAGAGTCCTTACATTCTCGTGAGAGTATCCGGTTATTTCTGATATCTCTTCGTTGGATTGGCCGGCGAAAGCGCTCAGTCTTATCACGGCCCGCTGTCCCTCCGGAAGGGTATCGATTATTTTTTGCACTAACTCCAGGGATGACCTGTGGTCAATCAACTCGTCACGCTCTATCAAAGCCTCAGGTTCGGTTGTCAGCGTCTCAGTGGCGCGGCGACTCTTCACCATGTCGTAATACCTGTGTTTCATAACCGTTATGCAATAAGCAGTGTGGTTAGTGATATTGTCAAGGGTTTCCCGG
>CAZASF010000011.1:0-54401 GCA_964487725.1 uncultured Bacteroides sp.
TAAAAAAGTAATCCTACGGATAAATCCAAGAGATTTTAAATGAAAGAGCCGTGTTTAAATACTGGGAAACTATGAAAATTCTTTGGTTCTCCAACATATCTTTGACAAATTGGTCTGCTAACAAAAGCGGTACTTGGATATTTAGTATGTACGAATATCTAGAGACCAGTAGAGATGTGAGTGTCATATGTAATATCACACTTGGGAAAAAGAATAAAGAGCTACAAAAAGTATCTAAGAATAATATTACTGAGTATTTCATTCCTTCTTCATGGATTCATAAGAATGGAACGGCAAAATCTGAAGCGGTGTTAGCTGTAGATGAAATAATAAAAGTTCAGGCACCTGATTTAATTCATATCTGGGGTTTGGAACTTTGCTGGGGAGAGATATGCCAGAAGCTCTCTACCCCCCCCCAACTAATTGATATTCAAGGCTTAAAGGGTATATGCTCAAAAGATGTCTATTTTAGCGGTGGTATCTCAGATTTTCACAACAAAACGAAAGGACTTCTCGAAAGAATATTCCCTAGGCTATCTGCTAAAAGATTGCAATCTGAATTTCGAGAATGGGGTAAGCTTGAGAATAGAATATTATCAAAAGCAGAATATATTAGTGTTCAATCTGCAATGGTTGACACTATATTGCGCTTAACTCCAGGAGTTTGCGGAACTATATTTAGAACTGATATTATCTTACGAAATGATTTCCTTACTTGCGAAACATGGAACGAAGTTCATAGTTTTAGCAATCAAGCTCCGATAGTATTTTGTTTATCAGCGGGAAGAATATACAAAGGTGTTCATGTCGCTATAGAAGCCTTTTCGATTCTCCAATCTAAGTATCCTGACGCAAGGTTGCGTATTGCAGGAATAGGAGTTGCTTCCAAAAGCATACTAAACAGCGGATATACTAAATATCTTTTACGTTTAATAAAGACTCTGGGGCTAGAGAAAAATGTTGATTTCCTTGGCAACATTAATGCTCGACAGATAATCAATGAACTATATAATTGCGATGTTTGCGTAAATCCGACATTTATTGAAACATATTGTTTGTCTTTGGCAGAGTCATTAGCTGTAGGCGTACCGTGTGTGGCATCATATACTTCAGCACTTCCAGAGCTAATAACAAATGGAATTAATGGAGCACTGTTCCCGACTGGAGACAGTTACTTATGCGCCAAAGAAATGCTAAGATTTATAGAGGACAAGGATTATAGCATTAAAATCTCAAAAGAAGCATCTTCAAGACAACGGAATAGGAACAATCCAAGTCGAATTCGAGATAATCAAATAGAAATATACCGTAAAATACTTGCGCAACGTCATTGAACACAAGACTGTTGACGCAAGTCAATAGTCAATTCAATGATAAAAGTTCTGTGGATAACAAATATAATGCTCCCGCCAGTGTGTAAGGTGATGAACGTTAAACCTCGTCCCGTAGGTGGATGGATGTATTCTTCTTTACAAAGACTAATAGCTCATCTCGAATTTAATGTTGCAATTGCAACAATATATAATGGGACAGAGCTTGTTACACACAAAGTAGATGGAGTTACATATTATCTTATACCACAAAAGAGTAAACTAAAGACTCATTATGACCCTAAGTTAGAGAAATTCTGGAAAGAGATTAAACTGAGCTTTAACCCGGATGTAATCCACGTTCATGGTTCTGAATATCCTTTGGGGCTTTCATGGGTTAAATCTAACGGTAACAAAGGTGTAGTTTGTTCAATCCAAGGATTAATATCTGTTTATGCCAGATATTATCTTGGTGGAATTAAAAGAGAGGATGTACACAAGAGTTCATTGAGAGATTTTGTTTTTCACAATGGGTTGTTAGCTCAGCAAAAGGATTTTGAAAGAAGAGGTGTATTAGAAAAGCAATTTCTTTCTTCAATTGAACATATAATCGGTCGTACGGAATGGGATCAGGCACACAGTTTGGCAATTAATCCCGATGCTTCATATTACTATTGTGGAGAAACGTTGCGACAGGTTTTTTATGAAAAAAGATGGTCTTTCAAAAATTGCAATCCACATTTAATTTTTGCGTCACAGGCAGGATATGCAATAAAGGGATTTCATAAACTTCTTTTGGCATTCCCGTATATATTAAATGAATACCCAGATTCTAAAATCTGCTTGACAGGACAAAGCCCATTTAATAAGCCCTTCTACAAGTTAGGCACATATGAGAAGTATATTAAGAAATTGATTTCACAACTTAAAATACGAGATAAAATAATATTTCTTGGTTCTTTAGATGATCAACAGATGTGCAATCAATTTTTAAAATGCCATGTCTTTGTCTGTCCCTCTGCGATTGAAAATAGTCCTAACTCCCTTGGAGAAGCTCAGATAATGGGCGTGCCACATGTTGCTTCATTTGTTGGGGGAATCCCTGAGATTGTAGAGTATAATAACTCAATTTTATACCGATTTGATGAGCACGAGATGCTAGCCAAGAGAATAAAAAATATTTTCAAATTGGGTGAATCATTCGAACCGGCCATTTTTGACAGACAAAGATATAATGGTAAATATAATGCGAGTCTGTTAATGGACATATATAAAACAATAGCAGAAAAGAATGTCATCAACTAAATATCCAAAAGTACTCATACTTTGTGAGAAATTTGACAACAACACCGGAATGGGTGTTACTTTGACAAATTTGTTCAAGGATTGGCCTAAGGACAGAATTGCACTTGCGGGTTACGGTATAGACCCAGAACTTTGTGATCAAATACGTCCATGTGAGGTATATTATCCTTTGGACGGACATTTTGCGACAGCCAATAAAGCTATGAACAGTGTGACAAATAGAGGTTCATGGCTAAAGCGTTCAGCAAAATACGTTTATGACAAATTGGGATTAACGGATTCTAAAAGTATAAAGATTTCCGGTGAGTTTGAAGCTATGGTTCGCAAATTTGCTCCGGACATCATATTTACCGCATTGGGAGATTTGAGACGTATCCGATTTGCAGAGGAAGTACACAGCTTGTTCCTCTCGGCCAAACTTGCGCTATACATTGTAGATGACTGGCCTAATTCTAGATTTAAAGGTCGATGGTTTGAAAATATTTGGAGAAAGTTATATGACAAGTCTCTACGAAAAATAATTGAGCTTTCAGATATCCGTCTGTCAATATGTCAGAAAATGTCCGACGTCTATTTGGAGCGATATGGAGTACAATTTAAGCCCTTTCATAATCCTGTAGATGTTAGCGTGTGGAGGTCAATAGTTAAGAAGCCGATATATGATACAGACGTATTTTCTATTGTATATGTAGGTAAGATTAACCGAGACACAAAAGCTCAATTATGGAGATTGGCTGAGTGTGTAGAGGAATTGAACAATATCGGCAAACGAGTTAAGTTTGATATCTATACTCCAAGTCAGATTCCAATTGAGTTGGCTGGATTTGGACACACGGAAATCAAAGGTAAGGTATCTAACTCTGAGATTCCCGGTCTGTTGAAATCATATTCGCTTTTGTTTTTGACATTAGGTTTCTCGGAAGAGACACGCAACTATGTCAAGCTGTCTATGCCGACTAAGCTTACGGAATATCTTGCATCAGAGAGTCCTATTCTGCTATATGCACCTGATGGGATAGCTTTGACCGAATATCTTTCGGAAAATGAAGCTGCCTATATCTGCACTAATGAAACGGCATTGGCAGAGACTCTAAGCATGGCGATAGATGACCAAATGATAAAGGAAAGGATTGTGTCAAATGCCTCTGCTTTGTCCCAGAATCATGACACTTCCATTGTAAGAGAACAATTTAGGAAAGCATTAACCGGAGAATTATGAACGCTATCAAATTGCAACTAATATCAAGGAAATTGTGTCAAAAAGGCTATAAAAAATTGGGGGGGGGGTATCAAACTGCTAAATTACTACCTTCATAATTGTGCCCTGTCTTCCGAAACGGAAATTGGAGAAGGCACTGCATTGGGATATGGCGGGATTGGCGTTGTTATCCACGCAAAAGCTGTTATCGGTAAAGATTGCAAAATATCACAAAACGTGACAATCGCTGCAAAAGATGGTAAAGCCCCAAAGATTGGAGACAATGTTTTTATTGGAGCAAATTCTGTGATTATAGGCGATGTGACTATAGGCGACAACTGCTTTATTGGAGCATTAACCTTAGTAAACAAAAGTTTTCCTGCTAATAGCATCATTGTTGGGAGTCCGGCAAAATTACTCAAAGAAAGAGATTCCGAGGAATTAGCTCGCTACAACGAGTGGCGCAATCGAAAATAATCTGTGCTGTACACAAATCGTAACATATTTATCGATAAGGTAATTAACAGAATTCTTTCAAAAAAGAATTTTGTATGGTCAAAAATCTCACCTAACAAAGTCTGCAACTGGCTATATCGGGATGAAGCATTGTCTATATCAGATTTTAAAGACAGGTTGTGCTCTGTGACCGGGACAATAAATGCTAATCATTTCACTAAATTAAAAGACACTGAGCGCAAGTCTATTCTGGAAGCTGCTAACCATACGTTAAATCATGAGTTTGATATTCTTGGTTCGGGATGGACGCAGTTAGAGCCGATGGATTGGAAAACCGATTTTATACATAATTATTCTTGGAAAGACAGGCGTTTTTACAGAGATTATGAGACGGTATCCAACAAAGGGGGCAGAGACATAAAAGTTGTTTGGGATCTTAATAGATGTCACCATCTACTTTGGTTGGGAGAAGCCTTTTTAATCACAGAGAGAAAGGAATATGCATTTGAAATTATCAAGCAGATTAATGATTGGATTGAACAAAATCCACTGATGTATTCCATCAACTGGACATGTTCCATGGATGTGGCCATTCGTGCGGTGAACTGGATTTATTCTCTTTCTATGATATGTGGATCTGGGGTAATCAACGAGGATTTTGTTTGCAAAGTGATGCGTTCTCTTTATGAACACTTGTTTTTCATTGCAAATAACTTGGAAAAGACCATTCCAAACAGCGGAAATCATTATCTGTCGGATCTTGTAGGTGTTTTGTTTATCGCCCCGCTTTTCCCGAATAATCGTTTTGCTAAAATCGCCAATAAGTTTGCGCTGAAGGAATTCTATCACGAAGCCTTGGCTGAAATAAATGAAGACGGGAGCAACTATGAAAACAGTATCTCTTACCATAGATTAGTTACTGAATTATTTGCGTATACACTCTTTAGCCTTGTAAGAAGGGAACAATCAGTTCCAGAATCAGTAGTGAAGCGAATATCCCGTGCGATTGACTACATACGATATTATACAAAGCCTAATGGGTTGGCTCCTATGATTGGAGACAATGATAACGGCCGACTCTTGCCGTTCGTGCCCCGAGACTTTAGAGACCACAGATATTTGTCAGAAATAGGACAGAGCATATTCAATTCAAAATTAGGCGAATTGCACGGCGAATACATTTTCATGGGTGAGACACCATCAATTCCTGTTAATGAAAGTATTGAAATGAACGTTTCGGATTCGGGCGTGTCCGTCAAGAAGAGAGGTGACGCGACCTTAGTAGTAACGAATGGAACGTTCAGTTTGGAACGGTGTAAGCAACCCGGGAAATCAGGAGGCTCCCATACCCATCCCGACAATATGTCATTTGAACTGACACTTGGAAATGATGATTTTTTCATAGACCCGGGTACTTATGTCTATACCTCAGAACCGGGAATGAGGAACCTAATGAGGGCTACGTGTTCACATAACACGACTACTGTTGATAACAATAATTTAGCAGGATTCTCACCTTCATCAGCCTTTGTAATGAAGCAATTGTTGTCGGATATAGAGATTGAGGCAAATCAAATTTCCGACTCAACCACTCAAATCATTGGCCGATTTAACTTTGACAATGGGAATCTTCAATATCAATATAATAGGGATTTCCTATTTTCAGATACCCAAATCCAAATTTTAGATAAATATGAATTTATTGGCTCGCATGAAGTCAGAGTACATTTTATAGTGCCTGCCGACATAGAAATCATAATCAAAGATGGCGACATCCATCTTTTATCCAATAACTATGAATTAATCCTTTCCTCGTCTTATTCGGATGAGAGACTTCGATATGATATAGAAGATTATCTATACTCGCCTTCATATGGAATATTGAAGAATGGTAAAAGAATTACGTTCACTCAGAAAATTAATAATGAAGGCACTCTCAAAACATTGATGCAATGGAAAGAAAGAAAATAGCAATGGTGCTATATACACAAGGGTTGGAGTATGACGACCGTATCCGCAAGGAAATACTTTCAATCACTGGGAGACATCCCGAAGTAACTTTTGAAATTTTCGCAGTCACACCCAAAAATGTCAAAGATGACGGGATAACGGAATACGGAGTGACGTATCATATTCCATTTCTCAAATCAAGAGAAAAATACAATTCTGGAACTCATGCATTGGCAAAGGCATATGACTTCTATCGGGCAGTGGCTCCGGAATTGAAAAGGTTTGATGCCGTTTGGTGCGCGGATATTGAAACATTCCTTTTCCCGGCTCTTCTTCCTAAAAACAAACCTCTCATTTGGGATCTTCATGAACTCCCGGCTCCTTTTATGAGAAACAAGATAATGAAGAAAATATTTAAATTCATGACGGGCAAATGCACTTTGATGTATCATGCAAATGAACCTCGAATTGAACGTCTTAGGGAAATGGGCATGATTTCATCAAAGACCCCCAATATTGCAATTCGCAATTATCCTCAAAAGGGTTTATTTAAAGAGCAAACACCCGCATTTGAAAAGTTGGATGAGTTCAAAAAGTGGTGTAATGGAAGGAAGTGCATCTATCTACAAGGGGTCAGCTCTATGATTCGACGTCCTATAGAATCCGTCTCTGCAATTATGGAGAGTCCCGGTTTTTGTGGAGTGGTCGTTGGCGGCTATCCGGAAGAGGCTATGAATGTAATCAGCGAAAAGTACTCTGAAAGTGAGTTGAAGGATAAAATCTTCTTTGTTGGAAAAGTTCCGCAAATTCAGACTAAGAACTTTATCTCGGAATGTTTACTGGGTTTAGTTTTTTATCAAACGTGCACTCTAAACAATACATACTGCGAACCCAATAGAATGTTCCAAACAATAATGATGGGGAAACCAGTAATTGTAGGCTGTAATCCACCAATGAAAGACATGGTAGAAAAGTACAATGTAGGTAAAGTTCTAAAGTCGGATGGCGAGAATATTGAAGAAATTAAATCAGCTATTATAGAAGTTGAAGATAATTATAGCCTGTACAAAGCAAATACTGAAAAAGCAAGCACAAATATTACTTGGGAAGCTCAAGAAGATTTATTGATATCTTCTTTTATCTCAGCATTAAACTAAACCACAACAAAAAGTTATAAAAATGAAAGCATGTTTCATGGGACTTGGCTACATAGGCCTGCCCACGGCTATTATTGCCGCTAAAGAAGGCGGTGTCGACATCATAGGTGTTGACATTAATCCGTCCGTTGTAGAACAGACAAACGCCGGTCATCTTCACATTATTGAGCCGGGTATGGAAGAGATGCTGCAGGAGGTTGTCAAGTCGGGCAAACTTCATGCATCAGTTAAACCTGAAGTTGCCGACGCATACTTCATGGTAGTACCAACGCCGTTCAAAGGCAACCACGAACCCGATGTCAGCTACGTTGAAGCTGCCACTCGTGCCGTAATACCCTTGCTAAAAGAGGGCGACTTGTACGTGATAGAGTCAACCTCTCCAGTAGGCACAACTGAACAGATGGCTAAGATTATCTTCTCAGAACGTCCCGAACTCGATGGTAAAATCTTCATCGCATATTGCCCTGAGCGTGTACTCCCCGGCAATGTAATCTACGAGCTGGTACACAACGACCGTGTAATCGGCGGTCTTGATGAAGCTTCGACCAAGAAAGCACAGGAATTCTACGGTCAATTCGTCAAAGGTACTCTTCATCCGACTAATGCACGCACGGCAGAAATGTGCAAACTAACAGAGAACTCCAGTCGTGACGTGCAAATAGCTTTCGCCAACGAGCTGAGTCTCATCTGCGACAAGGCTGGTATCAATGTATGGGATCTCATTAACCTTGCCAACAAACATCCGCGTGTCAACATCCTCCAGCCCGGTTGCGGTGTAGGTGGCCACTGCATAGCCGTTGACCCTTACTTTATCACAGCTGATTTCCCTGCTGAGTCTAAACTCATTGCCGATGCTCGCGAGATTAACAATTACAAGGCATTCTGGTGTGCCGAAAAGGTCAAGAATGCTATGCTAGAGTTCGAACTGAAGCACCATCGCAAGCCTGTGGTTGCCATGATGGGTCTTGCATTCAAACCCGACATCGACGACCTTCGCGAATCTCCTGCCAAGCAGATTGTAAGCAAGGTTATGCAGAGCTGCAATAATGCCGACATCCTCGTAGTCGAACCCAATGTGAAGTCGCACAATGTCTTCAAACTCACCGAATACAAAGAAGCCTATGACAAGGCTGATATAGTAGTATTCCTCACCGCTCACAAACCATTCAAATCCCTGCCGTGGAGTGATGATAAGGTAATACTTGACTTCTGCGGCATCTTCAAAAAATAATGGTATGAAGAATATTCTCCGAAAGATTCTAAAGGCTCCTTTCTATTTCTACATCAAGATGCACGAAAAGAAAGGCGAAGGAATGAAATATCTGCACTTTAAACGTAATTCTAAAGTGTTAGCTATCGTATTTTCTGCCTTTGATTCTGAGGATAGCCATAGAGTTTACAACTATGTAAAAAGTCTTTCACGGATTCCCATTGATTTCATATTTTTATCAGATCCATGGGGATTCCGTGGAAGTTATTACATGTATGACAGTGGTTCGTCCAGCCCTCAATTAGTTGTGTATAATACTGTATCACAGCTAATTAGGGGGGGTATTCTAGAATCGTAACTTTAGGAACTTCTAAGGGCGGTACGGCTGCGCTCTATTATGGACTGAAACTTGCAGCATCAGATATAGTAATTGGTGCTTGTCAATATCGCATAGGTTCATATGTGGCTAATTATCCTGAAATATTTAAAGGCATGACTGGGAACGATGTAAATGCCAACGATGTAATGTTTCTGGATACAATCATGCCTTCTCTTATTAAAGACAAAAAAACAAACAAAACCCATATCAATCTGATACATTCACGTAATGAGCCGACCTATGAGCGAGATATAAAATATCTGATTGAAGATCTCAACAAGTCAAATTACAGTTGGCAAGAATATGAATGTGGATTTGAAAACCACAGCGATGTCGGGAAATTTTTCATTCCCATTGCAAAAAAAATACTTCTGAAATTAAAAAGCGATAATATATGAAAAAAGTAATGCTCGTTTTTGGTACACGTCCGGAAGCCATCAAGATGGCTCCGCTGGTAAAAGAGTTCCAAAAACATCCTGACAAGTTTGACACGATAGTGTGTGTCACCGGTCAGCATCGTCAGATGCTTGATCAGGTACTTGAAATTTTCGACATCAAGCCTGACTACGACCTTAATATAATGAAGCAGGGGCAAGACCTCTATGATGTGACTGCTCGAGTTCTCACTGGTATGCGTGATGTGCTTGATGAAGCCAAGCCCGATGTTGTGCTCGTTCATGGTGATACCACGACCTCAACTGCAGCTGCACTTGCTGCATTCTATCGTCAGATACCAGTCGGTCATGTAGAAGCCGGACTTCGCACTCACAACATCTATTCTCCATGGCCTGAAGAAATGAACCGTCAGATCACAGGACGCATTGCAACATATAACTTTGCTCCTACCCCTCTGAGCCGAGGCAATTTGCTGAAAGAGAATGTTTCAGAAGATAAAATTACAATTACAGGCAACACCGTCATTGATGCCCTTTATTGGGTAGTCGACAAAATGAAAAAGGATGCAAATCTCGACAGAGACCTGCAGAAGGTGCTCGCAGAAGCCGGATATGATGTCAATCGTCTGAAAGGTGGTAAGAAATTAGTACTTATCACCGGACATCGTCGTGAAAACTTTGGCGACGGCTTTATATCGATGTGCAAAGCCATCAAAACACTGACTGAGAAATATCTGGATGTGGACTTCGTATATCCGATGCACCTCAATCCTAACGTACGCAAACCAATCCACGAAGTTTTCGGCGAAAATCTCGAAGGACTTGGCAATATGTTCTTCATCGAACCACTTGAATATTTGTCGTTCGTTTATCTGATGGAGAAGAGCAATATTGTGCTTACCGACAGTGGCGGTATTCAGGAGGAAGCTCCGGGACTTGGCAAGCCGGTACTCGTTATGCGCGATACCACAGAGCGACCTGAGGCACTCAGCGCAGGGACAGTAAAACTCGTCGGTACTGACTACGATAAGATTGTCAATGAAGTCTCCGCGCTTCTTGATGACGCTGCCCACTACGATGCAATGTCAAAAGCCGTAAATCCCTACGGTGACGGCAAGGCTTGCGGTAGGATAGTAAAAACACTTGAATGATGAAAAAGAAGGTTTTAATACTTTATAATAAGCTATTACATTATCGTATTCCAATTTTCAATATACTTGGAGACCGATACGATTTAACAGTAGCTTATAACTATGGGGATGAGCCAAATATACCGCTCAATTTCAAACGTATAAAGCTAACCCCCTTCAATATATGGAAGTTTACTTTTCAAAAAGAAAATATATTCAAACTTTGCCAAAATTTTGATGCAGTTGTTGCATACGGTCAGGCAAGCTATCTAAAGTATTCGTTCTTGGCATTGCATCCAAACCGTAAATTTAAACTTGCATATTGGAGTATCGGTGCGCCTGCGTCTTATACAAGAAAATACGGAGAAGGAAGTTGGTTTTATTTTGCTTTTACTAATTTTTTTCCAAGGAGAGCTGATGCTCAGATATCTTATGCTGAAGCAGGACGGAAGCTCCACATCAAGCATGGTTTTAACCCTGAACATCTTTTTGTCGCGGATAATACGGTAGAAGTTATAAAAATACCAAAAGATAGAGCTAAAAGTTCTATCCTCTTTATCGGGACCCTATATCCACAAAAGGGCTTGCCAATTTTATTGGATGCATATAGGAATGCTTATGAGAAAAATCCAGAAATCCCGGCATTAGAAATTGTTGGAGACGGACCATTGAAACAAGAAACAGAAGAATGGATTAAGAGTAATAGTCTTGGAGATAAAATTATAATGCACGGGGCAATTTATTCGTCTGAAGAAAAAAGTAAAATATTTTCGAGGGCAATAGCATGTATTTCCCCCAATCAAGCAGGCTTAGGCGTTCTGGAGTCGATGGGGTATGGTGTTCCATTTATTACTTCTACAGATGCAATAACTGGTGGCGAAGCATTTAACATTAATAATGATGTTAATGGTCTTCGTCTTAATTCTATGGACAAACTATCAGATGTTATATTAGACATAGCTACCAATTATGAAAAGTATGATTTGATGGGGCATCATGCATATGATTATTATTGGGAAACTCGTACTCCACAACACATGGCTGATGGTCTTTTAGAAGCTATTGATTTCATGCTAAAAAGATTATGAATATCGGTTATATTTGGGCTAGACTTTTAAAAAAAATAAGGGGTAAAGCCATAAAAAACTGCCAGATAGATTCTACAGTTGTAATTAATGCCGGTTCACAGATAGTAAACTCTCATATCGGTAGATATAGTAATGTAGGGTATGATTGTACAATCGTAAATACAAATATAGGAAACTTTACCTGCTTAGCCGACTTTATAACCATTGGGTCTGCTCAACATCCTATGACATGGGTATCAATGTCGCCTGTATTTGAGAATGTTAAGAATAGCGGCTCAAAAAAAAGATTTGCAAAATTTGATTTAGATCCGACTCCTCATACTATTATTGGTTCAGACGTTTGGATTGGTCATGGGGCAATAATAAAAGCTGGAGTAACAATAGGGCATGGTGCTGTTATAGGGACAGGTGCAGTTGTTACAAAGGATGTTGAGCCATACACTGTCGTCGCTGGTTGTCCAGCAAAAATTATTAGAAAACGGTTCTCTGATGAGATTATTAAGCGTCTGCTTAACAGTAATTGGTGGAATTTTTGTGATGACAAGTTGCAGAGTGTGGCACATGCAATACGTGAACCTGAAAAGTTCTTAAAAATTTTAGAAATATAACTCAAACATATGTCAATATTTAAAGATAAGACACTCCTGATTACAGGAGGCACGGGGTCATTCGGCAATGCCGTACTCCGTCGGTTTCTGAATACGGATATAAAGGAAATTCGTATATTCAGCCGCGACGAGAAGAAACAGGATGATATGCGCCATGAGTATCAGGTGCGTTTTCCTGAAGTCGCGCATAAAATCAAGTTCTTCATTGGCGATGTTCGTTCATTGGAGTCTTGCCGTGGCGTCATGCCGGGTGTGGATTATATCTTCCATGCCGCTGCGCTTAAACAAGTTCCTTCTTGCGAGTTCTTCCCGATGGAGGCAGTAAAAACTAACGTTATCGGCACCGACAATGTATTGACAGCAGCCATCGAAGCCGGCGTTGGTGCGGTTATTTGTCTTTCCACAGACAAAGCTGCTTATCCTATCAATGCTATGGGCATCACCAAGGCAGTTGAAGAAAAAGTGGCCGTTGCCAAGAGTCGTTTCTCCGGTAACACAAAGATATGCTGCACTCGTTACGGCAATGTCATGTGTTCTCGTGGCTCAGTGATTCCATTGTGGATAGAGCAGATGCGTTCCGGCAATCCTATAACTATCACCGAACCATCAATGACTCGCTTCATTATGAGTCTTGACGAGGCTGTTGACTTGGTACTCTTTGCTTTTGAACATGGTCAAAACGGTGACATTCTCGTTCAGAAGGCTCCTGCCTGCACAATCGGCACTCAAGCCCAGGCTGTGTGCGAACTCTTCGGCGGAAAGAAAGAGGATATAAAGGTTATCGGCATCCGTCATGGTGAGAAGATGTATGAAACGCTTCTGACAAATGAGGAATGCGCCAAAGCTGAGGATATGGGTAACTTCTATCGTGTTCCTGCCGACAATCGCGGTCTGAACTATGACAAGTACTTCAAGGAAGGTGACGAGACGCGCAATATACTTACCGAGTTCAACTCCAATAACACTCGCCAATTGGATGTTGAAGAGACTAAGGCTAAAATCGCTTCACTTGAATATATTCAGAACGAACTTAGCGGTGAAGGTAATTTCGTACAATAATGAAATTCGATAAGGCTCTTTTTGACTCCGTCAGCGCAGAGGCGAAGAATTCGCAACGTCTTCGCATGGCTCGCGATATGCGAACAACTGACAATGACCTATCCCAACGTATGCTTAATGCCATTGAACCGGGAACTGTGTTGCCGATACATCGTCACTCTAAAAGCTCGGAGACCTGCATCGTTCTGCGTGGTTCAGCCGAAGAAATCTTTTATGATGACAATGGCAACGAGACAGAACGTGTTCTGATGAAATCCGACTCCGATTGTTGCGGAGTCAATATCGAAATTGGACGTTGGCACAAGATTGTATCGCTTGAACCGGGCACAGTCATCTTTGAAGCTAAAGACGGTGCATACGAGCCATTATCACAAGAAGATATTCTCAACGTATGAAGATTTTAGTTACAGGTGCGAAAGGTTTTGTTGGTAAAAACCTTTGCGCCCAACTCAATGCCATAAAAGACGGCAAAGACCGCCGTTTTCCCGACCTCATTATTGATGAGGTCATGGAATACGACATAGACTCCACGCCTGAACAGCTCGATGAGTATTGCGTCAAAGCTGATTTTGTATTCAATCTCGCAGGTGTAAATCGTCCGACCGACCCGGAAGATTTCAAAAAAGGTAACTTTGGCTTTGCATCAGCCTTGCTTGACACTCTTAAAAAGCACTACAACACCTGCCCGGTAATGCTGTCAAGTTCCATTCAGGCAACGCTGATTGGTCGATATGCCGGACATCCTTATGGCGAGAGCAAGAAAGCCGGAGAAGAATTGTTTTTCGATTATGCCAAGGAGACCGGGGCAAAAGTATTGGTCTATCGTTTCCCAAACCTCTTCGGAAAATGGTGCCGTCCGAACTACAACTCTGCAGTCGCTACGTTCTGCAACAATATTGCCAATGACCTGCCAATTCAGGTCAATGACCCAACGGTAGAACTTGAGCTGCTCTACATTGATGACCTTGTAGACGAGATGATATTGGCATTGCAAGACAAGGAGCATCACTGCGAATTTGAGGGTGTCGAGACAGTTCTGAAAGAAGATGGTCGTTATTGTTGCGCTCCACATACCCACAAGGCAACTCTTGGTCAGATTGTAGATTTACTCAATCAATTCAAGGAGCAGCCCAAGACACTCGTTATTCCTGAGATTCCTGACGGCTCATTTGCCAAGGCCCTTTATTCGACTTATCTGAGCTATTTGCCAAAAGAGAAAGTCGCATTTCCTCTGAAGATGAACGTTGACCCTCGTGGTTCTTTTACCGAACTGGTAAAAAGTGCTAATGTAGGTCAAGTGAGTATCAATATCTCCAAACCGGGAATAACCAAAGGTGAGCATTGGCACAATACCAAATGGGAGTTCTTCATCGTAGTGGCCGGCCACGGTCTAATCCAACAACGCAAACTCGGCACTGACGAAATCATTGAGTTTGAGGTGAGCGGTGACAAAATCGAAGCCGTCCACATGCTCCCCGGCTACACACATAACATTATCAACCTGTCGGACACGGATGACCTCGTGACAGTGATGTACTGCAACGAGTGCTTCGCCCCCAATCATCCCGACACATTCTTCGAAAAAGTAAATGGCTGAATTTAAGAATAACGGGAAGCTGAAGCTTCTCATCATAGTCGGCACACGCCCTGAGATTATCCGCCTTGCTGCGGTAATCAACCGTTGCCGCGAATATTTTGACGTAATCCTCGCACACACCGGTCAGAACTACGACTACAACCTCAACGGTGTATTCTTCAAAGACCTCAAACTTGCCGACCCTGAGGTTTACATGGATGCCGTTGGCAAGGACCTCGGCGAGACTATGGGCAACATCATCGCTGCTTCCTATCAACTTATGGTTGAGACAAAACCCGATGCTGTGCTTGTCCTTGGTGATACCAACTCCTGCCTCAGCGTAATCGGTGCCAAACGTCTGCATATCCCAATCTTCCACATGGAGGCCGGTAACCGTTGCTTTGACGAATGTCTTCCTGAAGAAACAAACCGCCGCATCGTGGATATCATCAGCGACGTAAACATCTGCTATTCAGAGCACGCTCGCCGTTATCTCAACGCAAGCGGTGTCGCTCCACAACGTACATACGTAAGTGGTTCGCCTATGGCAGAAGTGCTTCATAACAATCTCAAAGATATTGAGGCATCCGACATTCTCTCGCGTCTCAATCTTGAGAAAGGCAAATACATTCTCCTCTCGGCTCACCGCGAAGAGAATATCGACACTGAAAAGAATTTCTTCTCACTCTTCAACGCCATCAACGCAATGGCAGAGAAATACAATATGCCTATTCTATATAGCTGCCACCCCCGCAGCCGCAAACGCCTTGAAGCATCAGGCTTCCAGCTCGACAAGCGTGTAATTGCTCACGAGCCTCTTGGTTTCCACGACTACAACAACCTACAGATGAACTCCTTTGCTGTGGTCAGCGACTCCGGTACGCTACCTGAAGAATCGAGTTTCTTCCTCAGCATCGGCAAACCTATCGCTGCCGTCTGCATCCGCACTTCCACCGAACGCCCGGAAGCCCTCGACAAAGGCGATTTCATCCTCGCTGGCATTGATGAAGCATCCCTCCTGCAAGCCGTAGACATTGCTGTTGAGATGAACCGCAACAATCACCTCGGCCTCCCCGTGCCCAATTATATTGATACCAACGTCTCCACAAAAATCGTCAAGCTAATCCAATCCTACACCGGCGTAGTCAACAAAATGGTCTGGAGAAAATTTTAATGAAAATAAAGCCTCAAAAATACAATTTCAAGACTCCAAACGGAACTATTGTTGAGGGCCGACTAATAAAAGGGCATGTGGCTCTTTATATCGATTCTGATTTTTGGATATTGGCCAAAGGTTATACCTTATATAAGTATAATCCGATAACATCAGAAACCGAAATCTTTGCAAAACTCAACGACCCTAAATCTGCAATTGCTTCAAAATTCAGATTGACAAGACGGGCTCTTAGAGCAGAAGTTACCCATCTTTACCATTTTGGTATAGACTGGTTCTGCATAGCACGCAAGGCGATATTCAAGCTAAATCCTCAGACAAGGATATTTGAGATTTGCCGTAGAATTTCACGAGGATCCCGTCCGATGAACCTGTGTCAGGCTACCGATGGAACAATCTTCTATGGTGAATATTTCTTCAACCCTGAGTGTGTTGCTGTAAACGTGTACAAGTCCGAAGACAACGGAAATACATGGACAACAGCATATACATTCCGGCAAGGTGAAATCAACCATATCCACGGAATATTCAACGACCCTTATTCAACGGGATTGTGGATATTCACAGGTGATGATGATATGGCATGTATTGCCGGATATTCTGAAGATGATTTCAAAACAATACAAAAACGTTTTGAAGGCGAACAGAAGTATCGTATCTGCGTACCACTGTTCAGAGAAAAAGATATAATATACGCTACAGATTCTCAATTTGAGCCGAATACAATCCGCAGAATCGACAGACAGACGCTTGAAATCGAAGATTTACAGTCGATTCAAGGATCCGGCATTTATGCAGTTGACACCCATCATGGTTACGCAGTCTCAACTACAGTTGAGCCATCAGAAGTAAATATAGACAAAAGTTCTCATTTATGGTTCTCTTATGACGGAGATAAATGGCAAGAAATATGTGCATTCCCAAAAGACAGATGGAAAACAACCTTGTTCCAGTTCGGAAGCATAAGATTTCCGCATTATGCCACTCCCTCTGAAAATTTGGTGGTTAGTGGTCGTGCGATAAAAACCATAGATCAAAGCACATTGATAATTCCAATATCAAATATCTCAAAATGAAAGTTTTATTAGTCACCCAATACTTCTATCCGGAAAACTTCAAAAGTAATGACATTGCGTTTGAGTTAGCCAAAAGAGGGTATAAGGTAGATGTTATATGTGGGTTGCCAAATTATCCTGAGGGGAAAATATATAAAGGATATGGTGTTTTTAAAAAGCGCATAGAAAAACTGAATGGAGTTAATATTTATCGAGCTTTTCAAGTCTCTCGTGGTACGAAGGGAAGTAAAATAAGACTTCTTGTAAATTACCTATCTTATGTTGTAACAGGTAGCATATGGTCTATATTCCTGTCAATTTTTAATAGATATGACTGCGTAATTGTTCATGAGCCATCCCCAATAACACAAGCGGTTCCTGCTATCATTGTAAAAAAATTACAAAGAATACCATTTTATATATGGGTGTTAGATATTTGGCCTGATGCTATGACGTCTGGCGGAGGTATAAAAAATCCACGGCTAATAAAATTAATGACAAACTTTGTCAAATGGGTATATAATAATGCCTCAAAGATTCTAATTAGTTCAAAAGGTTTTAAAGATTTAATCTTAGAGCACGGCGAGAAATATCGCGATAAATTAATCTATTTTCCAAATTGGGCAGATGATGTCATGAAACAACCCAAATATGATATCCCAAGTTTGCCCGAAGGCTACAAAATAATGATGGCAGGGAATTTAGGTAGCGCCCAAACAATAAAATCGGTAATGGAGGCAACACGGCTGTTAAAAGACCGAAAAGACATAAAATGGATTTTTGTAGGGGACGGCAGCGAGAAGAAGTATATGGAAGATTTTATATCAAAACATAATCTTCAAGATACTGTCTTTTTGATGGGACGATATCCCGGAGATTACATGGGATCGTTTTTCTCGCAGGCAGATGCAATGCTCATAACATTACGAGCTGAATTCCCTCATATTCGAGCTGTTGTTCCAGCGCGTTTACAAAGCTATATGTCATCAGGAAAACCAATAATTGCAATGGCGGATGGAGGTGTGCCTGCATTGGTGAAAGAAGCTGATTGCGGAGTATGTGTAAACGCAGAAAATTACAAAGGATTGTGTGAAGTGATTGTCAACCAAATCTTACCTGATAGAATAGAATTTTCAAAGAAAGGTAAAAATGGGAGACAATACTTTGAGGATTTCTTTACCACAAGTCAATGTATAGACAATTTAGAATCAATTATAAATCCAGATAATTTTTTACACAAATGAGTAAGAAACTAAGTCTGACTTATAGACTTTTAAGAAAGATAGGACTGAATTACTCCGAAGAGGAATATGGACAAATTGGCCCAATAGACGTAATTGGTAAAATATTAAGGAATCCTTATCACGCTCTACTTCAAAGCATGATGAATTGGGTGATATTTGAACCTATTGCGCCGAGAATGATGCGCCCGTGGTTATTAAGAAGAATGGGAGCTAAAGTTGGAAAAAACGTGTTTATTGGTGATCACGTTATATTTGACTTAAATCATTCAGATTTGATTACTCTGGATGACTATGCACATGTAACAGGAGGATGTCGCTTGTTGTGTCATCAGCGTAATTTAAAGTTCTATCATGTTGGTGACAATGCTGCTGAATTTGGATATACACTCGGAGAGATACATATCGGTAAAGGCTGTATGATTGGGATGACCACTATGATTATGCCTGGAGTCACAATCGGCGATGGAGCTGTGGTAGGTGCAGGTTCACTTGTGACTAAAGACATTCCGGAATGGACTATTTCAACTGGCCGTCCTGCAAGAGTTGTAAAACAGATACCCAAAAGAGACATACAAAATGAATCTTCTAACGTTTGACATAGAGGAGTGGTATAACTGCGACTTTATATCGGAAATTTTTAATTGGAATAATTATGAAGTCCGTATATATGAGTCTGTTGGACGAATATTGGAAGAGTTGGCCAAGAGAGAGATTAAAGGAACTTTCTTTTGCCTTGGTTGGCTCGCAGAACATCATCCAAAAATAATCAAAAGGATTCACAATGAGGGGCATCAGATTGGTTGTCATTCTTATCAACATCAGTTGTCAACACGGTTTACGCCTGTAACATTTAAACAGGATACACTAAGAGCCAAATCACTTATAGAAGATGTGATTGGCGAGCAAGTTGAATGTTTTCGTGCTCCGGGGTTCTCAATTACACACAAAAATACATGGGCATTTGATGTCCTCAATGAATTGGGATTCAGATATGATTGCTCAATTTTTCCAGCCCATCACGATTATGGTGGAATGCCTGACTATGGAGTAGCACTGCCTGCTATAATTTCTCGAAATGGCTATCAAATAAAGGAATTCCCAATAAATATCCAACATATAGCAGGACATAATTTGGTTTTTTCAGGTGGTGGATTTTTCCGCTTATTCCCATATTGGCTAATTAAACATTGGGGAATGGAAGCAGAGTATATGATGACATACTTTCATCCTAGAGATTTTGACCCAGAACAACCTGTAATCAAGGAATTGCCAGTTATGAGAAAGTTTAAGAGTTATGTAGGTCTAAAAAGATCATTTTCTAAATTTCAAAGACTTCTTGACGATTTCAAGTTTATAAATATTGCAGAAGCAGACAAACTAATCAATTGGTCAGAAGCCAAAATAATTGAATTATAATTCATCTGATATGAACATATTGATAACGGGAATCCACGGTTTTGTGGGTTCTAATCTTGTGTCGGCTCTTAAGAATGAAAATACTATCATTGGGCTGGATATTGTAGCTCCTGAAAAAGATGGCGTAGTCAAAACTTTTACTTGGGAGGATATGGATAACGATAAGTTGCCACAGGTTGATGTGATTATCCATCTTGCAGGTAAGGCTCACGACACCAAAAATAAGTCGGCGGCTGATATTTACTTCAAGGTTAACACTGATCTCACTAAAAAGTGTTTTGACTATTTCTTGAAACATAAAGACATTAAGAAGTTCATATTCTTTAGTTCCGTCAAGGCTGCCGTTGATAAGGTTCCTGGCGATGTGTTGACCGAAGATGTCATTCCATGTCCGGTTGGACCTTACGGCGAGAGTAAGGTAAAGGCGGAAGAATATATTTTAAAGAATTTGGATATGGCAAATGGTCGTCAGGTTATAATACTTCGTCCGTGTATGATTCACGGTTCCGGCAACAAGGGCAACCTCAATCTCCTGTATGGTTTTGTGAAGAAGGGATTGCCATGGCCGCTTGGTGCATACGAAAATCGGAGGACTTTTACTTCAATTGACAATCTAAAGGTGGTCATATCCGGACTGCTGAATAAGTCGGTCGAGAGTGGCATCTACAATATGGCAGATGATGAAGCCCTTTCCACCAATGAATTGATAGATTTGATGTGTGCCGCCATGGGCAAGAAAGCCCATATCTGGCGAGTAAACAGAAGCCTGATTTCTTTTGGCACAAAACTCGGCGACATTCTGCATCTCCCGCTCAATACATTCCGACTGAATAAGTTGACTGAGAATTACGTGGTATCAAACGCCAAAATAAAACGAGCATTGGGTATTGAAAAAATGCCGGTAGATGCTCGTGACGGACTTACACTGACTATCAAAAGTTTCTTAAATCAAACCAACGTATGATTTACGCAATAATCTTTGTGTTGCTGGGTCTCTTTGAATTGGCATACTTTCGTGTAGCCGATAAATTCAACATCATTGACAAGCCGAATCTGCGCTCGTCGCATACCTCCATTACGCTGCGTGGTGGGGGAATTGTTTTTTTATTTGGTGCGTGGATTTATACGGCTTTCTTCGGATTAAGCTATGGCTGGTTTTTGCTTGGATTGACTCTGATAGGCATTATTAGTTTCATTGATGACATTCATTCGTTGCCTGATTCCCTGCGTTTAGTCGTGCAATTTGTGGCAATGTTCCTGATGTTCTATCAGTTCGGCATACTTAATTGGCATGACTGGTGGATTGTATTGATTGCTTTGATAGTGTGCGTAGGTATCACAAACGCATACAACTTCATGGACGGCATCAACGGTATAACTGGAGGCTACTCTCTCGCAGTTCTTGCTCCACTGATTTACCTGAATTGGAAGGATGACTTCATTTCAATGCCATACCTCTATGTAACAGGTCTATCGCTATTGGTTTTCTGCTTCTTTAACTTCCGCAAGAAAGCGAAATGCTTTGCCGGTGACGTTGGGTCAATCACCATAGCTTTCATCCTTCTCTTTGCCCTTGGAAAATTGATTCTTCAAACCGGAAATTTCGAGTATATCATATTTTTGGCGGTCTATGGCGCTGACGCGGTGTTGACAATCTGCCATAGAATCCAGTTGCATGAAAACCTCGGAGAAGCTCACCGCAAACACGCCTATCAACTGATGGCAAACGAGCTGAAGATTCCACACGTACAGGTGTCATTGCTATATATGATAATCCAGCTCGCTATTTCCTTCGGAATGATTCTCTGTCCGATAAACCACTATATCTACCTCGGCATTACAATCATCGTTCTAATGGTAGCATATCTTCTTTTCATGAAGAAAAACTATCATCTTCATGAAGCATATCTCAAATCTAAACAAGCACAGTCATGATTATCAACGACAAACTACTCGATGAAGTAACAGTAAAGGCTGAGGAAAGCCCTCGCCTTCGCATGAACTATAATCTCCATGAAAGTCTTGACGCAAAAGCCCAGCGTCTTATCAACGTGTTGCTTCCCGGTACTCCGTTACCAATTCATCGCCATCGCCACACAGCAGAAACTTACGTCATCCTCCGTGGTAAAACGTTTGTGGTGTTTTACAACGATATGGGTGTACAAATTGAACGCTACCTACTCGATCCAAACCAAGGCAACTACGGCGTGCAGATACCCAAAGGCCAATGGCACGGCATCGAAGTAATCGAACCCTCCACCATTTTCGAAGTTAAAGACGGTCCTTACACTCCCCTCGAACCCGAAGACATGCTCGAATGATGTACGTATTATTGTTAACATAATGCATATAATTTTATGTTAACTCATTATAGTATATAGGCCTTTAATGGAAACTACTTGGTTCCAATTAATCATAAGTATAAATGAACGCAAAATTTATTAATCCCTTCATCGTTCACGTTTTATTCCATAAAGACTATGAATTAGGGTTGGTGTCTTTCAACCTGATATACAATAAACTCTGCAGAGATGTGGAGGACCCATACTCTGATGGATTAGACATTCCAGTATATATTCATACGGGGGGAAATGAGGTTCATATACCCGAAGTAAAAAATATACCAGACACATTACATGTAATACTTCTTCTTATTGACGATGAAATGTATTGTGACAATCAATGGAGAAAATATATAGACAATTTAATGTCTCAAAATTGTCATAACTTCATATTTATACCTATTGCTCTTTGTGATACAGCGTTCAGTATACATCCTCTCTTAAAAAGTAAGCAATTTGTCCGATTGAAGACGCATTCAATACCAGATAACGTTCTCCAATTTGAAATATGTCTATACGACAACCTTTACAGACTAATTCGAGATTCAAATGATAATGAGAATGAGTTTAAAGATAAAACAGAAATATTCATCAGTCACTCGAAACAGGATACAGACAATACTGGTGATTTAATTGCACAGGGACTTCGAGATCATTTACGTAGAAACCATAAGTTGAATTCATTCTATGACGCAAATGATATCCTTGAGACCCTTGACTTTGGGGAAATAATAAAGGAACATGTTAGGAATTCTATTTTGGTAATAATAGAATCTGATACATATTCTGACCGTGAATGGTGCCGCATAGAAGCAATCGAAGGAAAATTATATAATGTCCCTGCTATACGCGTTGATGCAATACGAGGAAGAGTGAAGCGAGGATTTCCCTATATGTCTAATATACCTGAAATCAGATATGTAGATTCCAATTATGACGAAATCATTGCGCTCATTCTAAGGACGGCTTTAGACCAGGCTTATCAAAATATTTATCTCACACGGATAAAAAATGATTTACATATGGATGAAGCCAAGGTTCAACCACTACCTCCGGAATTACTTTCAGTCCATAATAGACATAAAGATTCAGATGTAATTCTATATCCCGAGCCACCATTAGGAACAGAAGAAAAGGATATACTCGAAAATTCGTTTGCTCAAAAAAGGTTCATTACACCAATGCAAGCTATGACGAAAGATATCAATCTAAATCACAAAAATATAGCTATCTCAATCTCAACACCAGGGAACTTGACAGAATGTTGTATAAGTGAATGCATGTTCAATGATATGATAAATGAGATAGCACGTCATATAATAATTGCAAAAGGGGATTTGGTATATGGTGGTGATTTAAGACTGGGTGGTTTCACTGACAGATTGGCAAAACTCGCTGAGCAATATGGGGAGTCTGAAAGAACGGCTCATGATACTGCTATTTTCAAGAACTACATAGCTTGGCCCATATGGCTTAATATGACTCGAAAAGATGAGGCAAAACTGAGGTCTAAGCGAGTTGAATGCATTAAAGTTGCCGCTCCCGAAATTATTCCTGATGATGAATCATCGCTATACTTCAAACCTATCACTTTAGAGGAGAGATTTAAGTTTGCAATTTCCCTTTCTAAAATGAGAAAGGAAAGAAATGGCAATACCTCTGCACTCATTATAATGGGAGGGAAGACCTCAGATTATTCAGGTATACTCCCTGGAATAATTGAAGAGTTCGCATATGCCGTTAAACAACGAAAGCCCATTTTTATAATTGGATCTATGGGAGGTGCGGCTGCTATAATAAGTGAGTGTATTCAACAAAGGGAGCGACTTGAAGATAAGATAAAAGATATAGATAATGCTCTACAAGAACAGCTAAAAAGTAGAGGGTATGCAACCGCTACAGATATACTTGATGGTTTAGGTTATATAACAATAGATTCTTTAAATAATAAGTTAAGCCCTGAAGAGAATGAGATTCTTTTTTCTTCAACTAATATCATCGAAGTGATTGCCCTTATACTTAAAGGACTTAATGAAAACTTTAATAGCATCAATGGCAACAACTCATAATGTCTTTATTAGTCACTATAGTGGAGATGTTGAGCGTATGAGGCATCTCAAAGAAAGATTATCTGCAATAGGGTGTGATGTCCGGAACAGTTCAGTCGAAGAAGATAAAGATAATAAGATTGTACATAAGGGACGTCATATAAGCGATAAAGTGGTAGCAAGATACTTAAGAAATGGTATAAAGTGGGCTTCAACATTCATTGTAATCATTGGAGAACATACTCATGAAAGACCATGGGTAAACTATGAAATATATAAGGCATATTTACAAGGTAAGCCAATCATAGGCATTTATGATTATGGTTGTGCAAATAATGTAGAACTGCCTGAGGCATATAAAAAATTTGGTTCTTCACCAATTGGTTGGAATTCACTTGACAAATTAAAGGACATTTTAAGAGGTAATGCTGCTCCTCCAGAATGTCCCGACGGTTCACCGGCTGGTCCAATTTATAATATTATACATATTCAATGCTGATATGAACATATTTTCTTACAAGATGGATCACGACTTCGGACTTGCTCCGAATCCTTTTTGGGGATTTATGACTTTGGCGGTTTGCAAAGGTCACATTCGCAATAATCCGAATCTTAAAATTGGAGACTGGATTATTGCCACAGGTACCGAACATCTTGGGTTTCAGGAAAACCTCATATACGCCATGCGTGTAGATCAAATTATACCATTTGATGAATATTGGCGTAATCCTAATTATATTATGAAACGTCCTGTAATAAATGGTAGTTTGTCCCAAATGTATGGTGATAACTTTTATCATCATGATGAAATGGGAAATATCGTTCAGGAGTTTTCTGCTCATAGTAACCCCGATGGAACTGTAAATGAGAAACATTGTAAGAGCGATACGAATGGTAAAAATGTTCTTATATCCAATCGGTTTTATTATTTCGGGAATCATGCACCTATAATTCCAAAATATCTCAGAGCCATTATATGTCCCGTTAGAGACTATTATTATAAAAATAGGTCAAATCAACTTGAAAAGGATTTTTTAGAATGGCTAACTTATAATTATGAACCGGGCATTTATGGAGAGCCAATATCTTGGGAGAAATTCCATTTGCCAAAGATGAAGATTGTCGATGAAGAATCAGACATTTAACCTATGAGCAAAATAATACCAAACGAACAAGTTCTTCCTTATTATTTCTATTTTATGAAAGAACGGATGGATATGTTCTGGCGAAAATGTGAAGGTGATGCTATATGGACAAGAGATCCTATTCTTCGCAAATATAAGTTTACGAATGTATATAGAATTTGTGATCGGGTTAGTCAATATTTAGTCCGGAATGTCATATACAAGGACTTGGCTAATTATTCAGCAGATGATGTCTTGCTAAGAATCTTGATATTCAAAATTTTTAATAAGATAGAAACTTGGAACTTTCTTAAAGAGAACTACGGTGAAATAACACATTCAAACTTTGATGTTAAGGCAATAGCAATCTTGCTCTCCCAGAGGCAAAAATATACACCAATATTTAACAATGCCTATATGATGACAGGATCAACCAATAAATTTAGTCATGTATCATCAAAACATGAACGATGGCTTACAATGGTTGAACAAGAATTCATAAATAAAGGTATTGCAAAAACTATTTTAAACGCAGATTCACTTAAAGACATATATAATCTTTTAAGAGAATGCACTTTTATTGGTGATTTTTTAGCTTATCAATATACTATAGATTTCAACTACTCTCCATACATAAATTTTAGTGAGGATTCATTTGTAAGAGCAGGTATAGGTGCTATTCGAGGTATTAAAAAATGTTTTATATCATATGGTAATAGTTTTGAGGATGCCATTATATACGTTCATGATAATTTTGAATATTTGATGGACAAGTATAATATGGGGCCATTCAAAGGGATTCCGGGTCACAATCCAACTTTACTGGATTTTCAGAATTGTTTTTGCGAAACGGATAAATATCTCAGGGCCAAAATGCCGGAGCTCCATATTGATAACTCCCGTATCAAACAAACATATAAGGAGAACCATTCCGCCATTCATTTCTTTTTCCCTCCTAAATGGCATGTTAAACTGAACAAAGAACTATGTATACAGCCGAATACGATGGAATTAACTCTTTTTTGATTGGCACGTGCCAATTGATGGAGAAGTACGCAAAAAAGAGAGAGACGCGAGGATATCGATGTTATGAACTTCCTGGCCCATATATGTTTAAAATCAAGAACCCTTGCTGCAGAACAGTATCTATTCCTGAGAGAAAATGGAATTCAACATTGCCCTATGCTGAATCTTTATGGATGGCATCAGGAAGAAATGATATGGATTTCATATCTCATTATTTAAAGAGATTAAACTATTATTCTGATGATGGGATCACAATGCGAGGTGGGTATGGGCCAAGATTCCGACATTATAATGGTTCAACAGACGATCATATAAGCAAGGACTTTATCCCTGAGTCAAGTATTGAAGTTGACCAGTTTCGATATATTACAGATTGTTTTAAAGCCGATCCAAATACACGTCGAGCAATCATAACAATTGGAGACCCGATGAAAGATTGCTTTAATAGTGAAAGGAGATTAAAAGAAACAAAAGATATTCCATGCACAAGACAATTACAATTCATAAAGCAAGCCGACTCTAATAAATTAGATATGATTGTGACAATGAGATCTAATGACTTGATATATGGAGCGAGCGCAGTTAATATATTTAACTTTACTTTTATACAAGAATATTTTTCTTCGATTTTAGGTTTCGGAATTGGTGAATACATCCACATTGCTAATAATTTTCATTATTATGAAGGATTTAAGTCTATGGTTCAGAAAATTTCCATGATAGATCCAAATACTATTAAGGAAGAGAATCATGAGTATCCAAAAACTTTCACCTCACTTAACCAATTCGATGAGCTTCTATATATACTAAATGTAGAAGAGTCAAAGATGAGGGACCAAGGAGCTAATTATACACCAGTTAAATTTAATGATCCCTTCTTTCAAAATTGGTACAACAAGCTCCTTAAATTCAACCTAAAACTTTATAAATAAAATATTAAACCTACATCATCATAATAGCTTCTGAAAAATTTCCCAAGTAAATGAGTGATATAATACCTTGATATTATGAAGAATGATTTGATTGGAATAAGAAATTTATCTTCTAGACATATTATTTCACCAACAAATACATTGACCGTTGATGATCCAGATGAACTTCTGATTGTTAATGGTAATTTAGTCGGGTTGTTGTATCCATCTAAATCTGAGAATAAAAATCCGATTAAATTCCTTCGGAGAATACTGAATATTAGATTAACGTATACCAGCGCTATAAAACTCGCCATATTAGTATGTAAAGAAAGTACAATCTTGGATTATTCTGAAATTGAAAAAGCTGCAGATATAATAATTCATGAAGGCGAATGTCATTCATTTATTCATAGATTGAATCATCCTTTTGAAAAAGTTCTTTACTATTCAAAGAATGCAAGGGAAATTGTGTTCAAGAACTATGAGAGAAACCTGAAATTGTTAAACTTCGTCTCATCATTAACTAATGAGTATCAGAAGGTTTATCTTGAAGATAATTTAGTAATAAATTATAATGGTCGAAGATTGGGAAATGATAATTTTCAAACAGAAAAGATAAAGATTGGAGACCAAACAAGGACAATATTTTTATATAATAATGAAAACACAATTAGATCTATTTCATTAAGCCTTCAATCTTTTCTTACAGCGAGTTTTTTTAAGCGCTTTTCAATTGATAATCACCAGATATATTCTATTGAAAATAACCAGCAAAACATCTCTATCTTTAATACTAATTCTAAACTAACTTTCGAATCCATTAATAAACTTTGTTTCGCAGGTTTTTCACCGATGAATATTGGTGGTCGGAATGAGTTAATAGAATTAATATACAGATTCCAAGAGAATGGCAAAAAGAAATAATAATATAGCATCATTATTGATTCAGTTGGAAGCTTTGTGTAACACTCCACAACAAAAGAATAGAGTGTCTCAGATTGAAAAGGAAATGAAAATTCACAGTCTTGTATTGCGTAAAAAGATTGTAAACAAGGAATTATATGCCGTGTTACATCTCACACGTGGTCTTGATAGTTCATTAAAACTCTTTCTTGAAATCCATAATATTCTTGGCCCAGATCATTCTTTAGGTGAATATCTTAAGCGCTTGGTAAATCATAATAGCACCAACATTAACAAATTAAAGGAAAGTACTCGTTCAAGATTTCAAAATGAAATTGTAGATAAAAGAAATCTGTATATGCATTCATCAGGACAATTTCCTAATTCTAATGATGTTGATGATATTCATTCAAGAATTTGTAATTGTTTACAAAGTGTACTCCTTTTAACAAAAACCTAATAGAGGATATGGAGGAACGAATATTACTCTGCAAGCCGAAGATGAGTGGGTGCGAACTTGATTTTATCAAGCCTGCGCTTGCTGAGGATTGGGCTGTGCCGATGGGTCCCGATGTGAATGCCTTTGAGAAGGAATTGGGTGCAGTTGTCGGAGCTGACTATGTTGTTGCACTTGAATCTGGAACATCTGCTATTCATCTTGCATTGATTCTTTGCGGTGTTCAACCGGGCGATGAAGTCATAGTACAGTCTATGACTTTCTGTGCCTCGACTAATCCGGTCGCATATCTCGGTGCAACACCGGTATTTGTCGATTCCGAAACGGAGTCATGGAACATAGATCCGGAACTGCTTGACGTGGCTATCAAAGACAGAATAGCTAAGGCTGGCAGGAAGCCAAAGGCTATTATACCGGTAGCTCTATATGGTATGCCATATCAAATTGAGCCTATTTTGGAGATTGCCAACCGCTATGAAATACTCGTGATTGAAGATGCTGCCGAAGGTTTCGGCTCACGTTACAATGGTCAGGTACTCGGTACATTCGGACGTTTTGGTATTCTCAGTTTCAACGGCAACAAGATGATAACAACCTCCGGTGGTGGTGCCTTGATTTGCCCAGACAAAGAAACTGCCGACAAAGCCAAATGGTACGCAACCCAAGCACGTGAAGGTTATCCCTATTACCAACATGAAGTTGTCGGCTACAATTATCGTCTTTCAAATATATCCGCTTGCATAGGACGTGCCCAACTCACAGTACTTGATGAACATCTCGCCCACCACAAGCACGTGCAGGAACTCTATTGCGAACTTCTTAAGGATGTCATGGGCATTACGATGCACGCGAATCCGTGGTCGGAGTCCGACTCCAACTTCTGGCTTTGCACTGCAACCCTCGACCCCGGCCTCAAAATCAAAGGTCAGGAGAATGCCTACAAGTCCATAATCACAGGAGCAGTCGGTGGTGCAGCAGGCGTAATCCACGCAGCATCAACAACAACCACCGATTGTCAGCCCAACGACAACGTTGAAGCACTACGTGTTTTTCTCGACAAAGCCAACATCGAAGCTCGCCCTCTCTGGAAGCCGATGCACAAGCAACCGGTCTATAAAAACGCCCCAGCCTACGTCAACGGTGTGTCCGAATCCCTTTTCAAAGTCGGCATCTGCCTCCCCTCCGGCCCCTACGTCACCGACGATGATGTCCGCTATATAGTTGACACCATTAAAGCAAGCATAGAGGAATAATGCGTTCTGAATGAATGAGGTTACATTAATAGGGAAATCTACGAATATCACAGTAGGAAACAATCATCCTATTGTAGTGAATTGTAATTTCGGCATTAATTCCAAATCGGAATATAATGCCGAAATTACAAAAATAGACTTTTTATTTACGAATACCGATTGTCAGCCAGATTTGGTAATGGATTTATCACTGGTCGGTTGGGAATTCCCCATCGCAAACTATATATCTGACAAATACGGTATTCCTGTTGGAATTGTGCCAATATATGCCGTTAATGAACCATCAACAACAGATGAATTTATTCTACGGCATATTGAACTGTTGGCATCACGCAGAGTCGCTTTTATGACTATGCATTTCACCGCAGATGCTGATTTGTATGAGGATGCTTTACGGAGTCGGAATATTCCTTCAACAAGCCGTGGAGGAATGATGACCTTGAAATATTCAATTAAAGGAGATTCTAAACTTAATTTCTTTCGAAGGAATATCAATGAGATTATAGCCATTGCAACTAAATATAATATGGCCATTAGCCTTGGAAGCACATTCAGACCTGCAGGAATGTACGATGCGTGTGATGATGTTCATATTCGTGAGACAAAAAGACAAATTGAATTGGCTCATCGGCTGACATCATTAGGATGTAAGGTCATGATTGAAAATATTGGGCATATACGTTTAGATATACTTGAACAGCACTGTAAACTACTCAAAGAGGCAAATGTTCCTATTATGCCACTCGGCCCATTACCTTTAGACAGCTCAATCGGCAATGACCATATAGCATCCGCAATCGGAGCTTCTTTCATGGGGTACCATGGAGCATTACATATAATAAATGCGGTTACTCCATCAGAGCACCTGAAGGATAAGTTTACTTTACAAGACTCTATCGGCGGAATAACTGCTGCAAAAATTGCTGCTAAAAGTATCAACTGCATCAGGTTTAAAGAAATTTATGAATTTGAAAATGATTTTTACCAAGAGAGAGCCAGAACACATCGTTGTATGATTGGACAGAGTGAATGTAAACGATGCGGAGATGTCTGTCCTTTAATAACCCTAAGAGATGCTTGATTTCAATCTATCTCCAATAAGTACTTACAACAAACAGGGCAACGATAAGATTTCCAAAATCTTGTCTGACTTTCAGATAACTGAAGGTTCATTCCCTAAAATATATTTGTTCTTAACAAATCCTGAGTCTTTTTATATCAAATACTGTCAGAATATTGATAATTTTATCACCCGTGAAAAAAGATTTCTTGATTTCGAGAACCCCAATAGAGTCCATGTCACTAGAGAATACGATATAGTGTTTCCCGATACCTTTGATTATAACAAGATCTACTTCCTATTCAATCCATACAGGAGACTTGGATGGCTTAAAATTCATCAAGGTCAAAAGCGCATAGTCATATCTTCTGAAAAAGAAGTAAAGAAACATATTATAAGAATCTTGGCAGATGAGCTGATCCATTACCCAGTACCGACAGAGTTATTCAAAAAGATTTGGGATGCAAAAAAAGGATTTCCATGTTTTATTAGACTTGTAAAATGTAAGGAAGCCAGTTTCATACTTGCTGCGACATATTATGAAACGATTGAGAAGCAACAACAGAATAAGGTATTGCATAGTGTCTGCTGTTTCATAAATCCATTTGATGAGAGGTGTATTGAATATAATTATCTACCTCTTCAGGGACGCAGCTGTTGGTTATACATCAAAGCTCCTGACCACTTCAACGTTAAGTACAACTCATGTAACCATAGTGACAATAATGTTGTAGAGGTGACCACTTTGACATCGGGAAAAGATCCTGATATAGAAAAAATATCCCTCACTATCATAAACAAGGATAAGCCTACTCAATCTGTTCCAAAAGTGATATTTAAAATTGTCATTCCTCCTTCCTTAAAATCTTGGTTTGTTGTAATGTATATCCTATCATTGATAGTGATGATATTGTCCGCCTTTTCCTGCCTGAACAGAGCTTGGCTCAAATTCTTCAATCCAATATTCAAAGTATCCTTCAATCCAGATTTCTTGGCACAATCGGAATTTGGGGCAATACTTATAGCAATCGTAGCAGCAATCATCACTACAAGAGGATGGCTTATACACGAGGAAACCATATTGAGAAGGTTTGCAACAAGTGAGTCGATATTTCTTATAATAACAGTAATATCATACCTTGTGGGGATCCTTCTTAATTAAACCTATATATCCAAATGACAGAATACGACTTTAAAATCTTACAGCCTATTGAATTTGAAGATTTTGTAAGAGATTTATTACAGAATTTTCTTGACACATACATTGAGTCATTCACATCGGGACGTGACGGAGGCATTGACTTGAGGTTCGGGCAGTCGAAAGATAAAAAGACAATCGTTCAAGCGAAGAGATATCAAGATTACGATGATTTATTAAGCGTGCTTAAGAAAGAGGTGTCTAAAGTCAGGAGTCTTTCTCCGGAACGATACATACTTGCAACATCTGTAGGACTAACTCCAAAACGAAAGCAAGAAATATTTGATCTATTCACTCCTTATATTAAGGATACCGCCGACATCTTTGGAAAGGATGATCTGAACAACTTACTCAACCAATATCCGGATATAGAGACGAGATATTATAAGTTGTGGTTGTCAAGCACAAATATACTCCAGACAATTATAAATAAGGAGGCTATAAATTGGTCTGATTTTGAATTGGAGGATATCCGGTCACAGATTTCTGTGTATGTAAAAAATAAAAGTTTTGACAGGGCTATATCAATACTTAAGGAACATAGGTATGTCATTATATCCGGCATTCCTGGTATTGGAAAAACTACCTTGGCAAGGATGTTAGCATATCATTTTCTTGCCCATGGATATGAACAGTTTGTCATGATTCCCGGGAAATTTGACAATGCACTAAAACTGTATCAAAAAGAAAAGAAACAGGTGTTCTTCTTTGATGACTTTCTGGGAGCTAATGTATTTGAACATGGTGGAAATGGGTTTGACCGGAATCTCATATCCATTATAAATGCCATAAAACGAGATAATAATAAAATATTCATATTAACAACCCGTGAATATATTTTATCTGATGCCTTACTCTACTATGATAAATTAAAGAACTCCAATATTGATTTGGTTAAATGCGTACTCGAGCTTGAATATTATACCAAAACAATCAGGGCCCGGATATTATACAATCATATTGTACAAGCGAATTTACCCACAGTGTATATTGATGAGTTTCTAAAAGACAGGCGGTATCGGAGAATTATTAGCCATCCTAATTTTAATCCGCGAGTAATAGAAGCATACATTGACAACCAACAATGGAAAGGAATCGCTCCCAATGAGTTTATGACTAAATTTTGTGAGTTCTTCAATAATCCATCATCTGTATGGGAATTGGCTTACAACAAATTACCTACATTAGCCAAATACTCATTAATTGTGTTGGCAACATTAAGTGATGCAACAACATTAAGTGATTGGAAAAAGGCTGTTATAAAGTTTATCACACTACACGGTTTAGATTTAGGTATAGGCTATAATGATTTTGAATGGCAATCTACACTTAAACTTCTGCATGATTGTTTTATAACAACGCAAAAACAGCAAGACTTTATTATTGTCCGACTGTATAATCCATCAGTAAAAGATTATCTTATAAGCGTAATATCTGATTCAGATGATCTTCAGAATCGAATAATTCAATCAGCATATTTCCCTGAACAATTGGTTGGGATTTTCTATTCTTCAGTTCCTCTATTTATCGTTTATGATGGTTTCCTAATAATATCTACAACAAACCATAAAACTCTAATCTCAAAATTCCTTGAATTCGCACATCAGAAAGAAACGGAAACATGTAAATTGAATATAACTCAAAAAGGGTATGTAAAACACCCATTCTCAATGATTCTTTATGTGAATCAGTTTGCAGAACATCACTATGAAATTTTTTCAACTGTAATCAATGAAATTAAAGATGTTGTGAATGATGATTTGACAAATTCTGATTGCGTCTTTAGTGATAGAATCAAGCTGTTTCGTAATGTATATAAGTCTTTTGACAATGAAGAAAAAGGACAGCTTATAGAGTCTTTTATACATGAAGACAAAGAAGTGGAGGATTACATTCCCTTAATTTCAACAATGAAATTGATTGGGGAAGACTCTCTTATTAACGACTCCTTCATTTCTGCTATAGAGAGTGATTTATTAGACGACATACGGCTAAATGTAACGTCTCTTGATGACGCAGAACAAAGAGAAAGTATCTATGAGGATATTGCTAAGGAATTAGATGGATATAGTTTAAGCTCTGTTCTTGCACATTTACAGGAAGTAAAAGAGGAATTTGAAGATTCTGAAAGAGATTCAAATGATGAAGATGCATACAAAGAATCATTTTATAGGGATGATTTAGTTGATGCGCAAATTGACCAATTAATGAACAGTTTGAGACAATAAAAAAATGACAAATTTGGAATTAGAGGATAAGGTTAAGCGGCTGGAGGATGAAGCTGAAATGCTGCGGAATTTGATAGGGTACGGAAGCTGCCGGCGATTTGATTATAGAGGATGATGACGATTATATGTTTGATGACTTGTTCGATTACTTCGGTTAAAATCAATGTGATATGTTTACGATAAACGTTAAGGTCAAGGCTTCAAAGAAGGATAAGACTGACGGGACTATATGTTTTACGCTTAACGAGGGGAACGCTTCAAGGCAAATTAACACCGAGGTTCTTTCTTCCAAGGAAGCGTTAGCTACAGAGAATCTGGACTATGTGCTGTCCGGGTTTAAACATTTGTCGGAGATAATCATTGCGGAGAAGGGTAGTGATGCTCCGGTTTCTTTTAACTTTATCGCTGACAAGTTCCAAAGTGAGTTGCCCGGCCTCGTGGTTCGTAAGGATTTGCGAAATGGTTTCAGCCTTCCTCGCAGACTCGTCCGGTTCTGCAATCCTTTCGACAAATATGTCTCTGCCTCAGAAACCAAACCTTCCGGTAAATTGACAGCCGGGAATATCGTGGACTATATCTGTTGCATTCTTGAAGATATGAAGGGAACAGCGCGTCCGCGTACATACATCAATTATAACTCAACACTTAGTACAATAGATGATTATGTTGCATCGTTAAATGATAAGAGCAGAGAGATTAACGGCGATTTCATCTCCGGGTTTGCGGCATGGAATAAAGACAGAGGGCTCATTGAAAACACAATATCATTTTATCTCAGGACACTCCGCACCATTCTTGGCAAGGCTCAGGATGATGGGCTAATCACCATTGATAACCGTTGGTTTAAGGGGCTTAAACCAAACTACAAGCCTGATTCTGAAAAATTGAAGGAGCAATCCCTGACAAAGGATGAGCTTAATCAGATTGTGGATGCCGACTCGAAAGTAGCCCCGCGTTTGGACGTGTCGCTCAACCTTTTCATGTTCAGTTTTTATTGTCATGGCATGGAGTTGATTGACATACTAAATCTTAAACTTGATAATATTGTTGGCAATACACTCATTTACAACAAGCGTCTGTCGGGACAACAGGAAACCATCGTGGTGGATGCTCCTATCAAGAAAATCATACGCAAGTATGCCGATAAAAAGACCGGGACACTACTACAAATCAGCCAATATTACAATGTTGGCAATGAGTCTCAGGCAATCCGCGTGGCAATCAAGAGGGATATGAATACCCTCTTCAAACTGCTTGGCATCAATAAGAAGTTCCAGTTCAGCATGGCTCGCAACTCATGGGATGAACTGATAAAGAATATCAGCCTGTCAGAGATAATACTCTCCTAAAGAGAATTTGAAATCGATTATACACAGCAACGGCGGTGAGTCATTCAGACTTGCCGCCGTTGTCGTTTTGGAGACTGTTTTCTGAATCGCCGGCAACTTTGTTGGCACGTTTTGCATCTTTGGCTTTTTTCTTCGCCTTACGCTTTACTTCGTCATCCTTGAGCTGCTGCTTCAACGATTTTACTACCTCGGGGATTTCTCACTTGAAGCGTTTTTCATAAAGATGCTCTATATATTGGGGCAACGGAGTCTTCCACGACTCCTGCTTATGGTTGTCAATCCTGCAATACACACCGCCGCCCCTAAAGGCGGCGAAATTTTTTTCAAAAACAGAGCGATGAGTCGGTCTTTATCCCGGTTCTCATCGCTCTATTCACGACTATGGTATCTTTATGCTCTCTTTCGTTCCTCTATCAGTTTGACGTTGTCGCTGATGATTTTGGATATGCGCTCTTGGTATTTGCATACTCCGTTGGCAAAGGCTCTGCATTGGATAACGTGACAATCCTCGATGCTAATCTCAATTGTAGCAATCTGTTTGCCGTGGTATTCCGCCACCAATACAAGAGATGACTCTTTGAGGTAATACCGGGCGGCTGCGACACACAGATGCTGCTGGTTCCCAACCTTATAGTATTCATCAATGCTGTCAAGCGAATGGATACTGATTTCGCCGTCCGACATTTCAATTCCGAAATAGCGTGATTTCAGTTCAATAAACTTGGCTTGGTCTTCAATGGCTCTCTGTCGGTCGGCTTCTCTGCGCTCTTGTTCACGCTTGCGATTAACCTTTCTGACGTATAAGTCGTGAGCGGCATTGAGGTCTTTCGGCATAAGGAGGTCGGGTGAATTGAGGTCTTTTCCCATAGTTTCCAACATTCTTACGTAATCAAACCATTTGGATACACAATTGAACATATATCCGTGGCGCATTGATATCTTTATTGATGCCCAATACTTATCAACCTCCATAGGGTAATAGATAAGGTATCTCAACATTTCTATTTCCCCTGCCTTCATTAGTGTTTCAGCCTTCGGATTGGTCAGCAATGCCTTGAACAACTTGACGGGATGGATGCTTGATGCGGATGAGTTATAGCCATTACGCTTTACTATGTCCGTAACCTTTACTCTCGGATACACCCACTGGTCGGCAATATGTTGGAATGCGTCATTGTCCTTTCTTATTTCCAATGGTGAGCCAAATGCAAACGAGTCAATATAGTGACCCAATGTGCGTTGCAATCCGACAACTGTGATAAATCCGTGTCTGTCAATCCAATATTGTCCTATCTCTATAAAGGCTGGATTAGCCTTCATTCCTTTTCTGAACTCCACTATCATAAGGAACATTCGGATTACTTGAAAGCCTTTGACTGCGGTGATGATGTTGAAATATGACCTCTCTCTTACTACCCTTTGGGTGGTGGTCTTTATCTCCAACTTTGCACCACAATGTGGACAACGGCACATACCTTCCTCGGATTCAAACTCCTTACCGCATATAAGACATACGGCTTTACCTTTCTTGCATTTAAGAGCATAATTGTCTATTGTATGTGTCAGAGCCCAACTTTTCTGAGGGGCTGTGAGTGGGCGAAGTTGCCCACTCATTGCCAATATCTGACGTTGCTTTTCACTTCTCGGTTTCATCTTTTTGTCCTCCCTTTGGTTAAAAGTCCTCTCCGAAAAGATTTCCTTGTTCAACATTGATTTCCTGTTTCGCTTTCGGTGTTGATGTTGCCTTTGGTTTAGGCTGGGATTGTCTGCGGAGTTCCCTCAGTTGCTCCTCTCGGTACTGCTCCATTGCCTCAGACATTGCTTCGGCTCGCTCTTCCTCGGTGAGTTCCTTTGCAACCACAATCTTGCAGTTGACGTTGGGAGTATCCTCCAAATTTTCATCGTAATAGTGCATCACCAGACCGAATACGCTGTCTGAGTCCATAATGGTCAGTCCGCTTTTCTTTACCTCTGATGCTACATAGTTCAGTGCCTTCTCTATTGACTTGGAGGGGTTGGCATACTTGATTGCGAGTATAGGGTCGCTTGCGCAACGTTCCTCCATATAGTTACGGATAATATCCATAACTGCGTTTGATGATTTAATCTCTTGTGCCATAGTCGTATATTTATTAAAAAGTTAATATCCAATAAATTGCTGCAAGTAGGGTTATTATGCTGATGAGCCAGCCTATACCTCTTACCATCGGCTTTACCACCACCCATAGGACAATCCCGATTATCATTGAGAGAACTATCCCAACCACCTTGAACAACCTGCTTAATGCGGTATGAGCTGGTGAAGGTGTGAAGCTCGTATTTCTAATATGTCGGTCATTCTGTGTCATAAGGCGATATTTTTTATTTGATTTTCCGCTTAATGCGTATAATCACTGTTTGAAGTTCGTTTGCTCGTTTACTCCCGGAACGTGACGGGGTAAAGAGGACTGTTCGCCGACGGCGGAAAAATACTACCCTTTGGTGTGGAGATTTTTCCGACAGGCGGCAATAGAATAGCCCTATCCCGCCACGTCATTCCCTTACGAGCAAACCAACTTCCACATTGATTGCCTTTAAGCCGAAAAGTGCGGAATAAACATTGAGCCGCGAGAGCCTTTGGAGACACAGAATGTCCGGCATAATAAAATGGCATAGCCAACTAATTATATCGGAGTAAAATAATAGAAAACGAAAATGCCCACCACCGGAAAGGGCGAATGAATGTGGCGTGATTCAAAAGTGAAGACCCGGCGAAACGTTGAAAGACGGCAATTCTTCGCTGAGGCGAAGCGCTGAAGCGATGACTTTCGCCCCGTGTGGTGCAACATCAACGGAAGAGTGGCGTGACGGCTGAAATTATAGTATAAGGGAGCGGACGAAAAGAACACGGAGTTGCTGAAACAGCAAGAGTTGGCAATGCGACGTCTCCGGCGCAACCGACTCCGGCTGTCAGCAACTCGGTGTTCCGACCGCTCTTATCACTTGACAATGCGGTGAGCGGTAGTGCCGGACTCGCTCCAAGCGCCGCTGACGGCATTGCCCTACTTCACTCAAAGTCTCGCATCAGTGATTCCAATGCCCAACCGTCGCGCCTCTCTGAAGTTTTGAAATGAACAAATACAACGATAAAGTTGTATAATTAGAAAAATAGATGTAACTTTGCACTATGATTACAAAAGAAGATGTAGAGAAATTTTTGGCGGATTTTAGCGTAAAAGTTAAAATCTTTGATATTCGCTTCCGTGATGACAGGGCAAAGAATCAGAACAGTCTGCTTGAACTTGGAATCACACCTATGGAGCGAAAGAATGTGATAATGGATTTGAACTGCTATGACTACTCCGAAGGCCCGATTGTGGATGCCCTTAACAATCAAGGGGAAATGTGGGTCTTTGGTAAAGATGTCAAAGGGAATGAGGTGTATATTAAGATTGCTATGGGGCGACCCAATGCCCACACAATCTGCATTTCGTTTCATAAAGCAGAGCATCCCATGTCTTATCCATTTAAAGAGAATTGACTATGAAAAAGATAACACTGGCAGAGGGTGAACGTTTGTTTCAGGAAACAAGAACTGCAACGTTCCGCAAAGAGGAATTTACGTACATTCACACCGGTATCATTGATGAGGCCGGCGACACTTGGACTACGACTGAACTTGACGAGGCGAATCTGTTTCAGGTTTATAACGAATACCGCACCCGTCACGCCATACCTTTCCCCGATCAAATAATCGGATTGAGGGAGCATTACGGACTGTCGGCTGCCAAGATGTCGCAGATTCTTGGTTTCGGTATAAACCAATACCGGATGTATGAAGACGGAGAGGTGCCAAGTCTCTCAAATGCCCGTACTCTTCTTGCCGCAGGTGAGAAAGCTCTTTTCAAATCATTTGTTGAAGCAGCCAAATCAGATATGTCAGAATCCGAGTTTGTCCGGGTCATGAAGAAAGTGGAAGAGGCTGACGGCGATTATAAAATGGATGCCTCACCAACTGCATTTACGGGCTACCGCACCGTTTCCACTGATAAGATTTCGGCTGCGATAAAACGATTTGTGGAAGAAATGGGACCGGTCTTTGTCACCAAGATGAACAAACTACTTTTTTATGCCGACTTTTTGCACTACAAGCAGCATGGATATGGCATCACAGGGTTGACCTACCGCGCCATGCAGTATGGTCCGGTACCGGATGGATGGGGCAGAATCTACAGCTCGCTCCCCGGAGTTGTGATGGAAGAATTTGTATATCCAAGCGGACAAAGCGGGATACAACTGAAATGCGAATCGTGGGCGCAAATGGATGTGCTTTCCGAGTCTGAAAAGGAAACTCTCAATCAGGTGTGCGAATTGTTCAAGGATACGAGTGCCGGTGAGATTTCAAGCGTAAGTCATAAGGAGAAGGCATGGACAGACAATATTTCAACCAAATCCGAAATATCATATCAGGAAGCATTCGCCCTAAATTATTGAAAAATTCACCTCTCCACACCGTTTCATAACAATATTACGATATGACTTTTTAACACTCCGGATAGTGTGTACATCGCCAAAATTTTGTAATTTTGCACTATCGGATGAAAAATGCCGCAGAACATTGAAATTCTGTCGTGTGCGTGACGTGTACATCGCATAAAAGGCAATGCTAAAAGACTGATAATAAGTGCAAGACATAAACCTCGTGAAACTCTCCGGGGTCACTACCAAGCGAAGAAAGAGACTGTCTAAGAAATTAGGTGGTCTCTTTTCATATAATCAGATATCTCCGGAATTTCCGGTTGGTGAGAGCGGTGGACTGGGGTTCAATAAAATGAATGATGGGCCATGCGGGTGGCGTTGGATTCAATCGGCCTCCTGCGGATGCCGGGGGGCGGGACGGTTGGCCGGGCACACGTCGCTTTCGCTCCATGTACCCAGTTACGAAAGATCGTTGTCCTGGTGGACAACCGGCCCATTCGGGTTGGTTGAATGAGGCCCCGCGATGCGGAGCGGGGTATTTGTTGGGTTTTCCACGGGTTACGGCCTGACGGCCTCACCCGTGGCTATGATTAAGAAGCAGCTACGCGGCCGCAATGTGGGAGGGACAATGAGTTATAGGGCTGACAGCAAGTAATATATAGCGGAAGCGTCGCTACAGGGTAGCGACCCTACAAGGGGTGTGCGCAGCGGAATTGATTATAGGGTTAGTCCATTGCTTCTATTAATCGTAAATTTCTACTGACCCCCTAAAAACTATCCGGACTGACGAGCGTAAATCAAAAGAGTATAATACTGAAAGATTATGTCCTTAATTAGGGATAGTCTGTTATCACTGACAATTTTTTATTACAGCAAGGTCGTTAGAATCAATTTCATTTTCAAAAAAATCTACAATATTTTTTGTACATTTGCGATATGATTGAACGCCGCGAACAACAATCAGACTTACTTGACCAAGCGGCTGAGTTTTATTCGTAACTCTTTGATTTTTATCCGTAAAGTCTCAAAAAAATTCAGCATTAGGTCAAGTTTTCAACGAACCATTGTTGATATGACACTTGTGATAAATATTACACCCAATGATAACATCCAATAATCTTCCAATAGCAGATATTCTCAAGGCAATTGATGAGGGCAAGATTCAGCTCCCTGACTTCCAGCGTGGTTGGGTCTGGGAAGATGGGCGCATTCGCGCTCTTATCGCGTCTATCTCGAATGGCTATCCCATTGGAGCAGCAATGTTCTTGCAAACCGGTGGATCTGAAGTAAACTTCAAGTCCAGGGTTTTTGAGGGTGTTGACCCATCAAAGCAACATGTTGCGCCTGAAAAGCTTGTGCTTGACGGACAACAACGAAATACGTCAATCTACCGCTCGATGTATTCCAAGAAACCGGTGGAAACCTGCGATGCTCAGAAGAAACCTATCAAACGGTTCTATTATATTGATATACCGAAGGCTCTTAACACGCTAACCGATAGGATAGATGCTATTATCTCAGTGCCTGAGACTCGTATGGTCATGACAAACATCGGTCGTGATGTCAAACTTGACCTCTCTACTACCGAGAAAGAATTTGAACAACATTGTTTCCCCCTCAATCTTGTTTTTGATTCTCCAGGACTCATGCGTTGGCAACGTCAATATACCCGTTTCCACAACACCGAGGAAGTCGATGATATATGGGACCGATTCTATGACCAGATTGTTCAGCCGATGTCGCAGTATCAGATTCCGGTAATCGAGCTTGGCAACGACGTTCCTAAAGAGGCCGTGTGTCAAGTATTTGAAAACGTCAACCAGGGTGGTGTTTCGCTTACCGTTTTTGAGCTTGTAACTGCAACATTTGCAGCCGCCAACTTTGAATTGCGCAAAGATTGGGAGCGTATTTGGTCTGACCTTAAAAAAATGAAGATAGTCAACTACAAACGCGTTACCGCATTTGACAGCTCTTCATTCCTTACTGCTTTGACTTTGCTCAATTCTTATTTGCGTAATCAGGCGGAGCCGGAAAAAGCTGTAAGCTGCAAGAAGCGTGATGTACTTAGCCTTAAATTCGAGGAATATGAAGCAAATCGCGACCGCCTTCTCAGCGGCCTTCAACTTGCGCTTCGATTTCTTGCAGAACAACGCATTTACACAGCCGTTGATCTGCCGTATACTACGCAACTTATTCCTTTATCTGTGGCATTTGCCGTAGACCCTAATGTTTGGCACGATGCCAATAATCGCAAGAAATTGGAGAAATGGTACTGGTGCGGAGTATTCGGTGAACTTTATGGCAGTGCGAACGAGACTCGATATGCTCTTGACATTCCCAATTTATTTGCCTGGGTTAAGGACGACACCAAAATCCCTGACACGGTCAAGCGCAGCAACTTCCACGCGAGCCGACTCCAGAACCTATATACCCGAAATTCTGCGGCCTATAAAGGGGTTATGGCATTGGTACTGAAGAATCATGCCCGCGATTTCATTTCAAATAAAGAAATGGATTTCGTAACTTTTGTTGGCGAAGCCACAGATATTCACCACATTTTCCCAGCAAGTTACTGCATAAAGACCGGCATTCCTCGTGCCAAGTGGAACTCGGTAATAAACAAAACGCCTATCTGTGCTCGTACTAATCGCATTATCGGTGGATGGGCTCCGTCAAAATATCTTGATAGTATTCTTCGCAATCATAATCACGACAGGGCTGAACTTGACGCATCACTACGCTCTCATCAAATTGATGTTGAAGCTATATGGTCTGACGATTTCGACACATATTTTGAGATGCGTCGCCAAGCCTTGTTTGACTTAATTGAAAAGGCAACCGGCAAACTTGTTGGCGGTCGTGAAGAATATATGCAAGAGGAAATGTCGGAAGCTGACATAAATGAAATGGACAACGACGAATCGATGTTCGATGTTGTCGAAATAGCCGAAACAGAAACATTATAATATATGGCTGTATCAGACGCAAAATGGAAATATTCGCGCATTGTCTTTGACCTTGCTGCCGCTTACAAGCAAACAAATGGCAAGGTATCCCTTGATAATGCCGTAGTGATGGCAGCAACCCCTGCCGTAGTTCTTGACTTTGCGGGTAGCGAAGACTCCGAACTCATTCGAATCATGCAAGAGATGAAGCGTTTTCTGAAATCCAATGCTCGTTTTCGTACATTCACAAAGGCTGGAATTGCTGAGGGATTACGCCTCGAATGGCTTCCCGGATTGGAAGAAGATGATAAAATGCGGTTGCTCTCCGACATTAAGTTTATTACCAATATTACAGAAGTTGGTTTCATTGAGGTGAACCCGATAATGCTTCAAAACCTTACTGCGTCTGAACATCCCGACCGAGAGCGTTATGGCACAGAACCATATTCTCCGAAACCGGCTCGCAAATCGGTATCCAAGCGTCCAAAGATTGCGCTTACCTCGGTGGAACCCGACCCGAACCTCACGGCCAAACTTAAACCATACATTGAGTGGTACAAGAAACATTGGGATGAACTTCAACAGCTCGAGGATTACAAGTGGGATGCGCTTGAAAAGTTCCAAAATAACTTCGACATCGAGGCTGAGGATTTCCACGCCATGCTATGCAGCTCTTACGACCGCAACTTGAATCTTCTCGCCACCGGCTCATTCTATAATCCGCTTGGAGGAATCCTTAAGTTGGCAAAGCATGCTCCCGAAGAAATGCGTGCTGCGTTCCGCGCTCTCTACGATGACCAAGAAAATCTTTCACATCGTGTCGATACGTTCCTTCATACTTTTGCCAATCTTTACGACAAACTCGCCTCTGACGGATCAATCAAAGCCGGAGGATATGACAAGCAGAGCGAACGTGCCGTGTCCGTATATCTTGCTTTTCACAACCCATCTCATTATTACATCCTCAAGCCGTCACTTTGGTGGGATTTCGTAAGTCAGACTGATGTACAATTCCCATCTCTCAACTATTTTGAGAGCAAACTATCCGGCTATCAGTTGATGTGCGACCTCATCAGAGATGTGTTGATGCAAGATGGAGAATTGCTCACCTTGCTGAACAATTCTCAGCCAAACGACCCATCAGACGGCCACCTACTGACCCAAGACTTCCTGTATAGCATTGGCATCCACTTTGTGGACTTCAATTCCAAGCCTCGCTATTATATCGAGCACGAGCAAAGCAATTGAAAATGAACCAACAGAATAATGCCATCGTAAAGCGGCTATGATGTTCTACCGCATTTACAGGTTACCGCACCATATCCGCAGATAAGATTTCAGCGGATATAAAAAACTTGTGGCAGAAATGGGGCGGTCGTTGTCACCAAGATAAACAAACTCCTTTTTTATGCCGACCCTTTACACTACAAGCAGCATGGATATGGCATCACAGGTTTGACATACCGCGCCATGCAGTATGGTCTGGTACCCGATGGCTAGGGCAAAATCTATAGTTCCCTCCCCGGCGTCGTAATGGAGGAATTTGTATATCCAAGCGGACAAAGCGGAATACAGCTGAAAAGCGAATCGCCGGTGGAAATAGGTGCGCTTTCCGAGTCTGAACAGGAAACTCTCAATCGGGTGTGCGAATTGTTCAAGGGCATGAGTGCAGGTGAGATTTCATGTGTAAGTCATCAGGAGAAGGCGTGGACAGACAATATTTCAACCAACTCAGAAATATCGTATCAGGAGGCATTCTCTCTCAATTATTGAGAAAAAACGGATCGTCTTAACTTTTGAGTTAATTTATTTGTTAGTATGGAAAAGAGTGATTAACTTCGCATAGTTAATTTAAAAGTTAAGTATGACACAACGATATTCAATAGAACTCATAGAAGAACATGACGCTGTGAATTTTTACAGTATCCAAATGGAAAAGGAGGCTCTTTCTGAACTTGAAAGGTTCTTCGAGAAATTTCCGGAAGGATGTCCTTTTGATGAAGATGTTGACACCATCATTGCGTGGCTTGACAAAATAGGAGAAACCGGTGCGTTGGAAAGATACTTCAGGTATGAAGGCAGATATGGCGATGGAGTTAGTGCCATACCGATTGAGACAAGCAATCTTCGTCTCTATTGCATACGGCTATCTGACCGAATTTTGATTTTCGGTAACGGAGGAATCAAGGATTGCGCCACATGGCAAGACAGTGAAAGTTTGACGGAATATGTGGAGATGCTTGTAGATACAAGTCGATTTATAGCCTCGCGTCTTGCAAGCGGCACTCTTTATATGGTAGATAAAGAATTGATAGGCAACTTAAATTTTAGTCGCGATGAAAAGAAGTAACATAATAGAATCCCGTCGAGCGAAAGTGTCGTCGGAAGTTCGAAGGAGAGTTGATTTGTCTTTCCTGATTGTTGACCGCATCCATACCGTTCTTGAACAACGTGGACTTCGCCAAAAGGATCTTGCATCAATGCTTGATAAGAAAGAGTCGGAAATCAGCAAGTGGATGCGTGGAACGCACAATTTCACCATTGACACCATAGCACAGATTGAAAAAGCTCTCGGAGAGCCGATATTACAGGTCGTGGGCGTATGACTTTCTAACACTTCGGATAGTGTGTACATCGTGGAAAAGGCAATACTAAAGCGCTGATAATAAGTGCGAAGTATAAAACTCATAAAACTCTCCGGGGTCACTACCAAGCGAAGAAAGAGACTGTCTAACAAATTAGGCGGTCTCTTTTCATATCAACAGATATCTCCGGAATTTCCGGTTGGTGAGAGCGGTGGACTGGGGTTCAATAAAATGAATGATGGGCCATGCGGGTGGCGTTGGATTCAATCGGCCTCCTGCGGATGCCGGAGGTTGCGGGAGACGGTTGGCCGGTCACACCTCGCCGGACTCGGTGTTCCGGTTACGAGAGATCATCGTCCTACGGACGATACCCCCCGCCAGTGCTAGATGATGATACGGGGCGCGGCATAGCCGCGGGTTAATAGTAGCCTCGGGTGAGGCCGTCATGCCGTTACCCGAAGTCTGTAATGGAGGATAAAAGCTCTGCATGCAGGGCTTTACGCTATGAGAGATGAGGCCCCGCGATGCGGAGCGGGGTATTTGTTGGGTTTTCCACGGGTTACGGCCTGACGGCCTCACCCGTGGCTACTATTAAAATGCGCCTACAGCGCAACCATGCGGGCGGGACAGTGATCTATCAGGCTGATAGCAAGGGCCCTGCGGGTGAGGCGATCGCTATAGGATAGGCCCTACAACGTGGCTATGATTTAAATGCGCCTACAGCGCGACCATGCGGGAGAAACCGGTCGCTACTGGGTAGACAGCCATACCATCCTCCGGGAATTTCTACTGACGGTGGATAACGGGGCGCATGGTGATAAAATACTATTTGCGAATCAAATAGTTAATTGCAAGCCAGCCGCCGAAAATTTGCATAAGCATTCCGGGTATTCCGATTCTAAAATCCTGAATGGCAATCATAAAGTCGCCTTTTAGAATCCATTCACCAAGTGTGCCGACAACTTGATATGAAAGCACAACTATCAGCAATTGCCAGAGTGCGGCTTTGTTGAACTTAGAGGCGAAGAAACCGGCGCTGAAAGCAAGGATTGCAGATTTCAGCAATATCGCTGGAAGTCCGGCCTCGGCAGGCATTCCGAAGAGTAATGAGTTGATTACCGGGGATAGAATGGCGGTGAGCAATCCTACCTTCCATCCATATTTGTATGCGCCGACAAGGGTGAAGAAATATATGGGAAGCCAGACAAGTCCACCCCCGGGAATGACATGGAAAAGTTGCGGTACAATGATGTTACCGAGGATGAAGAGCGCGGCAACCAAGTAGGTACGCAATTCGCTATAGCCGAGTGAGTAGAGTTTTACGGTTGATGTCATATTAGTCTGTGTTTTTTAGATTTTAGCGAGGAATTGAGATATTTTGGGAAGGCATTCTTCCGCCGTTTGGCATTCGAGGCATAGAGTTTCAACCGGACAAATACCCGTACCACGACGGTTGATGATATTGTCCACCAAAGTGGTGTATGTTACGGCAATACCGTTTGACTCAAGCAACGAAAGAGCCGGGCGACTGATTACATCCGCGTGAACCGCTCGTATTTTACCCAACACCATCAGTGCTGCAGCTCCTTTGCCAACCACTTTATCGGCGAGCACTGAGCTATTCAAAATCTGAGGGTCAGTGGTGTATAGCCGGTAAAGGTCGCTCACACCTCGCCCATCGTAGGTGTGGATAGTGCCATTGTCAATCACCAAAGAGTGGTTTCCGCTATGAAGTATTTCAACGAGTTGGTCAATCATAGCGTGCCTTGTTTGAGTTGTTCAACGAAGTTGTCGATTCGGTGAAGCTCATTGGGAATATTGATGTTCTGCGGACAATGTGGTGCACATTGGTTACATCCTATGCAATGACTCGCCTGACGAAGTTTTGGCACACTGCGGTCGTAGCCCACGAGAAATGCCTGACGAGCCTCGCGGTAATTCTCTGCCTGCTGACTTTCCGGCACATTACCTTGATTGACACACTTGTTGTAGTGCAGCAGAATTGCCGGGATGTCAAGACCATACGGACACGGCATGCAATACTTGCAGTCGTTGCAAGGAATGGTAGGGTACTGCACCATAAGATCGGCTGTGTCATAGAGATATTTCATATCCTCATCTGTCAGCGGTTTAAGCGGACAATAAGAACGCAGGTTATCCTGAAGATGCTCCATGTAAGTCATACCGGAGAGCACGGTCAACACGTCTGGCATTGTTCCGGCATAGCGGAAAGCCCATGAAGCAACGCTTCGCTCCGGCTCTTGCTGTTTTAGGCGTGACACGATATGGTCAGGCACATTCGACAGGCGACCGCCGAGCAACGGCTCCATTATCACTGCCGGGATATTACGCTTGGCGAGTTCGTTATAGAGATATTCAGCGTTTGTGTTTCGCTCGTTTATTTCTTTGGCGTGTTTCCAATCAAGGTAATTGAGCTGTATCTGCACGAAATCCCACTTATATTTGTCGTGGTTTTCAAGAAGATAGTCAAACACTTTTATATCTCCATGATAAGAGAACCCGAGGTTACGGATGCGTCCAGCCTCACGCTCTTTCAGCAGAAAGTCAAGCATACCGTTGTTGATATATCTGCCGTTGAAGGCTTCCATTCCATCATCGCCCATACCCACACCATGAAGAAGCAGATAGTCAATGTAGTCAACCTGAAGGTTTTTGAAGGAATCACGATACATCTTCATTGACTCCTCCCTACTCCATGTTGACGGGGCGAAGTTGGATAATTTTGTGGCGATGAAGAATTTGTTGCGCGGATGGCGCTTCAGTGCAATGCCGGTTGCCGCTTCAGAGCGGCCTTTGCAATAGGCAGGTGATGTGTCGAAATAATTGACACCGTGAGCTATGGCATAATCCACGAGTTCATTGATGGCCTCTTGGTCGAGTTCGGGAGCTGCTCCATCCCTGCCGGATTCACCGCCCGTATCGGGCCAGCGCATACATCCATAGCCAAGAATCGACACTTTGTCGCCGGTCGTCGGGTTGGTACGGTATGTCATCTGATCGGTAGGGATTTCCCCCTGAGCCGTAGACGCTGCTGCGATGGGATTATTCTTGGAATTGCATCCAACGAGGGCTGTGGCCGAAACAGCAGCAGTGCCAATGCCGAGTCGCTTTAGAAACTCCCGTCTGTCTATATTATTTTGTTTCATTGCTGTGTTCTGATTTAAATTACACGATGGACTTTATGCCCTTCAACATAGATGGCGCTGAATGGACGAGCCGGGCAGAGATTCTCACATGCACCGCAACCGATACATATAGCCTCGTTTACAACAGGAATTTTCGGAGAGTCGGGATTATCGGCATCAGAAACAACCATCAGTATGGCTCCTACGGGGCAATGACGCGCGCAGTTTCCACATTCCACACCATCAATCAGCGGAATGCAGTTTTCTTTTACCCACACCGCATGTCCAATCTGGATTGACGACTTGTCAGCCTTGTCAATCTCAATAATTGCACCGGCAGGACATACTTCCGAGCATTTTGTACATTCAGGGCGACAATATCCACTCTCATAGCTTGATTCCGGCTGCATGAACGTCTCAATGTCGATTGAAGGGCGGAGCACACCGTTGGGGCACACCGAAACGCAGAGCTGACAAGCGGTGCATTGCTGCTGAAGATTGCGCAGACTTATTGCTCCCGGAGGAACAATGCGTGTGGCTCTCTCAGGAATCTTCTTGTCCTCAATCACGGCAAGTCCACCATCAACGGTTTTTTCCTGCGCCTTTACGGCTGCGGTAGCCGCTACTGCGACAGTGGCTGTCAGGAACTGACGGCGTGATGAATCGGGAATTTCCGGGATGTCAGGCTCTGCTACAACGGGTTTATTTCTTTTGTATGTGTACGAAATAGCTTGCTTGTGACATTTGCCGATGCAATCCATACAGGCCACGCAACGCGAATAGTCAATCTCATGCGCCTTGCTGTTTATACAGGCGGCCTTGCAGTTGCGTGCGCAAAGGCCACAGCCATTACATTTTGCAGTGTCTATTACAGGTCGGAATAACGAGAATCGGGACATAAACCCGAGCACTGTTCCAACCGGGCAGATTGTATTGCAATAGGTGCGACCGTTGCGCCATGCGAGGAAAGCGAGAACAACGAGTGTGATAACCGCCACACTAAATGTAAAACCGCTCTTAATCCACACGTCAACTGTGTAAAAGGCGTAGCTGTCATGACTCTCTGCCCATGCAGCGAGAAGGTTGTTACCCCACGCCCATACCGGTGCAAGAAGATTGCTCGCTATTCGTCCGTAGGCGCTGTAGGGAGCAAACAGAGCAACAATTGAGCCGAGTCCGAGAACGAAAGCCGTAATGACCACCGCAAGCATAATGTATCGTAATATATTAAGTGGCTTGGAGTATGAGTAGCGGTTCTTCCTCGCTTTCTTACCGAAAAAAGCGAATATGTCCTGCATCACCCCGAGCGGACATATAACGGAGCAGTAGATGCGTCCGAACAGCAAAGTCAGAACCACAAGCCCGATTATTACGCCCACGTTAAGGGCAAGCAATGCCGGAAGGAACTGGATTTTAGCCATCCATCCGAGCCACGTGTGAAACGTTCCTGTGAAATCAAGGAACAGTAAGGTTATCCCAATGAAAAAGACAACCGCCAGAGTAAGTCTGATTTTTCGTAATGCCATCAGTTTGTGATGTAGATTGGTTCATTTACACGGGTATAATAATCCCGCCTTCAAAATTAATAAGAAAAATCAACGTAGTCTAATACAGATTACGGATTATTCAACCAATATTACGGTTATATTATGATTAATTCCCACATCAGAAGACACGTTGTCCGTTTTATTGACAATTATCTCCTGATGCGGAATTTATAGAATTACGATTTGTATGGTGGCTTTATCTCCAGCCCATGAACATCTTGACTGTCTCAGGGTCGTGATGGTCAAAGAAAAGGCTCTTGCCTGTGCCAAGCTTGGCGATTGTATCCATATCCTCCTTTGTTAACTCAAAGTCAAGAATGTCAATGTTCTGCTGCATACGCTCTACGTGGGTTGACTTCGGGATGATGATTACATCGCGCTGGAGCAGCCAACGGAGAGCAACCTGCGCAACAGACTTGCCATATTTCTTACCGATCTCCTCAAGCACGGGGTTTGTGAAGAAGCCGTTGCGCCCTTCGGCAAGCGGAGCCCATGCCATAACGTATGTGCCAAACTCCTTCATGTATTTCTGCGCCTCAATCTGCTGGTCAAACACATGCGTCTCAACCTGATTTACTGCCGGAGCAATCTCCACGTTGCTTGCAAGGTCAATGAAATGGTCGGGATAGAAGTTGCTGACACCGATTGCGCGAAGTTTCCCCTCCTTATAGGCTGCTTCAAGGGCTCGGTATGCACCATAGCGGTCGCAGAATGGCTGATGGAGCAGCATCAGGTCAATATAGTCAGTACCAAGCTTACGGAGACTTTCATCGATAGATGCTTTCGCTTTCTCATAGCCGTAGTTGGAAATCCACACCTTCGACACGAGGAAAAGCTCATCACGTGCTATGCCGCTTTTCTTTACGGCTGCGCCGACACCCTCCTCGTTGTGGTAGGCCTGGGCCGTGTCAATCATTCTGTATCCTACTTTCAGAGCATCGGATACACAGCGTTCACATTCAGCGGGGTCAACCTGATACACCCCATATCCGATTTGGGGCATCACAACCCCATTGTTCAATGTTATGGTTTTCATATTTGGGATTATATATTTTTGGTCATTTTGTAATTTTTGAGCCGCCAAATACCTCGCTCATCTTGATTGAGTCGAGCGCGGAGTCGATGCGCGTCACTTCCTGCTCACTGAGCGATATGTCCATAGCCCCGGCATTCTCTTTCAGCCTATTGGATTTGCGTGTTCCCGGAATGGGCACAATCCACGGCTTTTTGTTTATCATCCATGCGAGCGAAATCTGCGCTAACGTGGCATGTTTGTCCGCAGCTATTTCACTGAGCATTTCCAGGAGCTCCTTGTTCTGATCAAAACTCTCTTTTCGGAACTGCGGCATAGAGGCACGGTAATCGGTCTTGCTGTCAAACTTGGTGTCGGCCGTGTATCCACCGGTCAAGAAGCCGTTGGCCAATGGCGAGAATGCCACGAACCCGATTCCAAGCTCCTCAAGCACCGGGAACAGGCGCTCATACCATCGGGCCATCATAGAATAGCGGTTCTGGATTGCTGCAACAGGGCATACGGCATGGGCACGACGCAGATATTCCTCATCTGCTTCCGATATTCCCCAGTGGAGCACCTTGCCTTCCGCTATCAGACGGCTTACCGTGTCGGCAACCTCCTCGGGCGATACAGCCGGGTCAATACGGTGTTGATAGTACAGATCAATATGGTCCGTTTTAAGCCGCCTTAGCGACCCCTCCACCGAGGCCCGTATTGTTTCGGGCTTTGAGTCAGGTATCAATGGTAGCGGACCATCGCCGGTGGGATTGCCGAAGGTGAGTCCGAATTTCGTTGCGATTACAACCTTGTCGCGATACGGGGCAAGCGCCTCGCCAACGAGCTTTTCATTGTGGTGGGGGTCATCCGGTGTTCCATATACCTCGGCGGTGTCAAACATCGTAACGCCCAAGTCAACAGCCTCGGCAATCAGACGTTTCATTTCCTCTCGGTCGGCAGGGTCGCCGTAAGCATGGCTCATGCCCATACATCCCAACCCTATGGAGGAAACTTGTAGCCCTGATTTGCCTAACATCCGATAAGTGCTCATATTCCTATCATATTAGGTTGACTATCTGATTAACTTCACGGTCAGCAGTGGCGACATCAGCTCCGTGGATTGGCGTTCCGCGCAGGATTGTCGAGTTGGGGCAGAGCTTCCGCAAGTCTGACTCGCTGTGGCCCATGCCGCTTCCCTCATGAGTGCAGTATGGTATGATTGTCCTTCCGCTGAGATCGTATGATTCAAGGAATGTTTCCACAGCCATTGGCATCGTTCCCCACCAATCGGGATATCCGAGTACTATCGTATCATAGTCTGCCATGTTCTCCACATTACCCTTAATCTCAGGGCGTGCGTGATGACGCAATTCTTCTTTTGCCACATCGGTCACCTGATAGTAGTCTGCCGGATATTTTTCGACAGTCTCGATTTTGAAAAGGTCGCCACCTGTTTTTTCCTGAATCTTACGGGCGATCACCTCGGTGTTGCCAACCGGACGGTTTTCGATGTGTCCGTTAACGTAGGTCTCCCCACTTAGAGAGAAGTATGCTATAAGAATTTTTGCCATAGTATTGTTTTATTAGTTTAACTGCAAAGATAACGATTAAACACGTTTAGGGGATTTGCACAATTTGGAGGCAATATTGCACAATTCTCCGAAAAATATTAAATTTACGTCATGAAAATAGAATCCATTGAAAAAATAGTATATTCCGGTGACCTTTCGCTTATAAATGTCAGGGAATATTACAATTGTGTTTTTCATGTGATATGCACCGCCGGCAATGCGAACTTTGCATATAATGACAAACGGTTTGCAATGGGCGCAAATGACATTGCGGTGATTGCCCAGCCCTGTAATGTGAGTGACCTTTCCCTTAGCAAGGATTTCAGAGGAGAAATGATTATAGCCCCGGACAGTTTCCTGCATAATTTGCTGCCGGCAAACAATTACAGCATCGGGGGCTGCGTCAGTCTGTTCTCCAATCCGATAATTCCAGTTGGGCCATCGGAGGCTGTAACTTTCATACGCGACCTCCGCAATATTCGCGACAGGATAGATGACAAAAACCATCCTTTCTACAATGAGATGATAGGCGGACTGCTTCAGACGATGATCTATGACCTCTTTGCGCTCCATTCGGCTACTAACGAAAATGTTCTCTCAACTGACCGTGTGGGATATATTACCCGTCAGTTCTTCACGCTGATAGAGAGCGGACGGCCGAAGACGGAGAGGGAGGTTTCATACTATGCCGCGCAGCTAAATGTGACTCCGAAGTATCTGCTTGACACCATAAAGCGCTTAACAGGCTTCAGTGTCTCCACTCATATCAACCGTGCTGCCACGGCCATCATAATCAGTTATCTGAAGGACAGCAATCTGTCAGTAACCCAGATTGCAGAGGAGATGAATTTCACATCTCTCAGCTATTTCAGCCGCTACTGTCAGAAGAATCTTGGCAAATCGCCAAGCGAATACCGACTATCATTGTCGGTCAAAGCCCGCGATGTCAAATAACCTGTTTTTATAATCCTCCTAATGGATTCGGGGTTTCCACGGGTCTTCTATGATACCATGCTACCAACGCTCCGGCGCTCCCCGCTCCCCCCGCTCCCCTCCAATAACAGGAGAGCACGGAGAGCATGAGAAGCAGAGAAGCAGAGAAGCATGTTCCGCTCCGGCGCTCCAGTGTTACCGCCTCGGAGCATTGGAGCACTAGTAACAAGGCAACAACAGCCACGTATACGCTACCGCAGGATATTCCCCCAACTGACGCTACTGTCTCGGCTGAAACCTTCGGTCTCGCTGACGCCATCGTCCCTCGCTACACTATCGGGCCTGCTTACGCTGTGTCTCGCCTCGGCTAACGCTATCGGTCGCTACAGGATAGCGCCGCTACATCGCCGCTACATCCACGCTTTAGCCCTCGGCTACGCTGTCGCTATAGCGAAGTGTTGTGCTGTGGCGTAAGCTTGTGTCACTCGACATAAAAAGAGAGTGTCCCCCTGGCTATTTTTTTGTGTCGGGGGACATACTTCTAATCTTGTTGATGAATATTTTAGGTAAAGAGCCTATCCTGTAAGGAATA
>CAZASF010000012.1:0-54116 GCA_964487725.1 uncultured Bacteroides sp.
ATCTGCTCAACGACTGACCGCCTCAGAGCCGATATTCCTTATAGGATAGGCTCTTAAATTATGAATACATTATCCCTATATATATTATATATATAACATATATTGTCAAAGCCAGCGGGAGTATGTGATTCACACTGCAAAGATACTACCTGAGGCAGGCAAATGTGTGCCTGTTTCTATATTTGCACGCGATAAAGTGTTACCATGCTACCATGTTACCAATGTTACCGTCCCGGTATCATGGTAGCACGGGAGCGCCAGAGCATGCCTCATGACTCGGATTCAGGGTACGGGTAGGGCTCCTTTCACGTGCGACAAAAAAAGAAGCAGCAGTCAGTGATGATTCCGCCACTGATGCTGCCGCTTCTCTTATAAGAGCCACATCAAAGGATGCGATGAAACTCCGAATGACAGGATTTGAGTGCTCGCCAGCCTCTGTAATCCGCCTGGGCTATAATAGCAGCCTCCCCGAAGGGATGGGGCCCGCCATTGGTTGGCTAAGCTTGTCTCGGTTTTTCACATAAATTTGATGAGTTTCCCAATCTACTTTGATGTGGTGTATCGATGTCAATGTTCGTCAGGGACTCTGTCAGGTCCCTTTGTTTGTATAACGCAAAGTTAGCGCAAGGTGTTTTATAAAACAAATTTTTGTGACGTTTTTTATGCCCCGCTTGCAACTTTTCGTTAACTTCGTGCGTCAAATAGGAAAACCAACATTGACCGATGGCAGACAATAGCGAGGTTATGATAAGCCTCAAAGATATTAATAAGACATATCCGGGTGTGGTCCCTCTCCACGTGCTCAAGGACATAAATCTTGAAATTAACAAGGGTGAGCTTGTCTCAATTATGGGAGCTTCGGGTTCCGGTAAATCCACGTTGTTAAACATTCTCGGAATTCTTGATAATTATGATTCCGGAAGTTATCATCTCGATGGCGTTCTTGTCAAGAATCTGAGCGAGAACAAAGCTGCTGAGTTGCGCAACCGCATGATAGGGTTTGTGTTCCAGTCCTTCAACTTGATTAACTATAAGAATGCAGTGGAAAACGTTGCTCTACCGCTGTTTTATCAAGGCATTTCACGCCGCAAGCGCAACAAGCTGGCCATGGAGCAACTTGACCGCATGGGATTGGCTGACCGTGCACACCATTTGCCGGGTGAAATGTCGGGCGGACAAAAACAACGTGTGGCCATAGCTCGCGCCTTAATTACAAACCCATCAATAATTCTTGCCGATGAGCCTACCGGAGCACTTGACTCCAAGACATCCCACGATGTGATGAACACGTTCCGGGAGCTCAACGCCGAGGGCATGACCATACTGATAGTTACGCACGATCCGGGCGTAGGCGAGCAGACCAATCGCATAATCCGCATATCCGACGGCATTATTGTGCCGGACAATGACATCACATTACCAGGCAACGTCAATGTTTGATTTATTCAGAGAAATATTCCAGGCGCTGTCAAACAACAAGACGCGTACCACTCTGACCGGACTCGCCGTGGCCTGGGGCATTTTCATGCTGATAGTGCTATTAGGTATGAGCCGCGGTGTGACCAACAGCTTTTCTTCAAGAATGACGGCTGACAATTCCCGGTCAATAAGCGTGTATGGTGGCTACACAACCAAGCCCTATAGAGGATATAAGGAGGGGCGCCGGATAACTCCGGAGGATGCGGACATCAAGACAATTGAACGTGACAACCAATCAAACGTTGAGATGGTCACAGCCACAAAATCACTTGACTCAGCCACCGTTTCTACCGCAAAAAACTACGTCAGCGAGCAAGTGGTGGGCGACTTTCCCACACGCCTCGCCGAACGCCGTCTGAACATGCTGAGCGGACGATTCCTCAACCGGCCCGACCTGGACCAGGAGAGAAAAGTCATTGTGTTGAGCCGGCAGAGCGCCGAAACCCTCTTTGGCAGTGCGGAAGAAGTTGTCGGGAAACGCGTTGATGCAATGGGGCTTTCATGGCAGGTAATCGGCGTTTACAATCATGACTGGGAGAAATCAAACTATGTGCCTTACACCACCGCAATGCGCCTGTCAGGCAACGATGGCAAGGTTTCGGACCTTTCGGTCAAAATATATAATGTTGAATCGGAAGAGGACGGCACGAATGTGGAGAACCAAGTCAGAACGTCGCTCGCCCGAATCCATGAATTCAGCCCTGAGGACTACAGCGCAGTCCATCTGTGGAACCGCTTTGTGCAATATCTTACGCAGATGAAAGCCATGGACATTCTCAACATGGCCGTGTGGATAATAGGCATTTTCACATTGCTCTCAGGAATAGTAGGTGTCAGCAACATCATGTTTGTGTCCGTCAGGGAGCGGACCCATGAAATAGGAATCCGGCGCGCCATCGGAGCAAAACCCCGGTCTATTCTCATGCAGGTTGTTGCCGAAAGCGTTGTGATTACCACTCTGTTCGGCTATATCGGCATAGTCGGAGGCATGGTTGTGACCGGCATTATTGACCATATTTCCAAGAGCGTTGAATTCCTTGACAATCCCACAGTCGACCTGTCAATAGCCGTAAAGGTTACTGTAGTATTGATTATAGCCGGTGCTCTCGCCGGATTGTTCCCGGCCATGAAGGCCACGAAAGTAAAACCGGTTGAAGCCCTGCGCGATGAATAACTGAACAATGAAGAATCCGATATTTGACATAGACAACTGGCGTGAGATTGGCGCTACACTTGCGCGTAACAAGACACGCACATTCCTCACCGCGTTCGGCATTTTCTGGGGTACGGCAATGCTGGCCATGCTCTGGGGAGGCGCATCCGGACTTGAAGGAATGATGAAACGGAACTTTCAGGGATTCGCCACAAACATTGGCGGCGTGTTTGCCAACCGAACCACCAAATCCTACAAAGGGTTCAACAAGGGACTGCAATGGAGCCTCAATGACAACGATGTAGCCTACTTCAGGCGCGTATGTCCCTACATAGAGTATTCCTCTACTCTTACATTCAACGTGGCATCCATGCGCTACAATGACAAGACCTACGCCGGACAGGTACAGGGCGTGGAGGGCGACTTCTTCAAGATGCAGATTCCCATACTGTATGAAGGGCGGACGATCAACAGCAGCGATGTCAGCGGCTTCCGGAAGGTGGCCGTACTCGGCAAAAATGTGGCCGATGAACTGTTTGGCAACGAATCTGCGCTCGGTAAGTTTGTGGAAATCAACAATATTTATTTCCAAGTGGTGGGCGTTGTAGGACAGCAAGGCGAGGCCTCGCTCGGCGGAAGAATTGATAATGCCGCCATAGTTCCATCCACAACCATGCGACGTGCCTACAATATGGGCACAGACGTTAACGGGCTTGTATTCACTGCCACACCGGGCCACACCCCCACCGATGCCAAGCCATGGCTATGGAGAGCCGTTATATCAAACCATCCCATTGACCCCACTGACGACAACGCTATGACCTTCATGGATATCTCAGAAATGTTTGCCATGGTTGACAATCTGTTTATGGGCATCAGCATTCTGGCCCTATTCGTAGGGGCAGGTACGCTGTTGGCCGGTGTGATAGGCGTTGGCAACATCATGTGGATAATTGTCAAAGAGAGGACTCAGGAAATAGGTATTCGCCGAGCAATTGGAGCCACTCCTTCCGACATTATTTCTCAGATACTTACCGAAAGTATGGTCCTGACAACTGTGTCGGGCGTAGCCGGTGTCTGCTTTGCAACGATTGTTCTCGCTGCTGTTGACAAGCTCACCTTCGACCCGGTTCTTGGATCGGCGCATTTCGAGTTGAATTTCACCCACGCCATAGTCATAGTGTTCGCTTTTCTTATACTCGGCTCACTCGCAGGAATGGTTCCGGCCGGTAAAGCCATGAGAATAAAACCTATTGAGGCTCTTAACGATAAATAAACAATAATCCGACATAAAATGAAAAAGTTCTTCAGAATTTTGCTGTGGATACTGATTGGAGCCATATTCATTGGCACATTCGTATTCCTTTATCTCAACTCAAAACCCAAAGAAGTGAAATATGAGCTCGTAAGCCCCACTATGGGTGCAGTGGAGAAAACCGCAGTGCTGACCGGCACCGTGGAACCTCGCGATGAAATAGCAATTAAGCCTCAGATTTCGGGTATCATATCAAAAATCAATGTGGAGGCCGGCGACATGGTCCAGCCCGGCGATATAATAGCAGAAATAAAAGTTATCCCGGATGCCCAGCAACTGTCATCGGCCGAAAACCGATTGAACCTCGCACAGATTAATTTGAAGGATGTGGAAATTCGCCATGACCGAAACAGTAAGCTATATGAACGCAAGGTAATTGCACGCGAAGAATACGAAACCACACTTGCTGAGCTCAATCGTGCACGGGAAGAAGTTGTATCGGCTCGTGATGCCGTTGACATTGTCAAGAAAGGCGTATCACAGTACAATGCATCGGAGAGCAACACTCAGGTACGAGCTACTACGGGCGGACTTGTCCTTGATGTCCCCGTAAAGGTGGGTACTTCGGTTATTCAGGCAAACACCTTTAATGACGGCACAACCATTGCCACCGTGGCTGACATGAGCAACCTTATATTCAAGGGAACCGTTGACGAAACCGAGGTAGGGTCTCTGGCTATTGGTATGCCCATGACCATAACCGTTGGCGCACTCCCTGATTTTTCAGCAAATGCAACCATTGAATACATATCCCCAAAAAGCACATCCACCAGTGGAGCCAACACCTTTGAAATCAAAGCTGCGCTCAATGCCGGACCTGACGTTCAACTGCGAGCCGGCTATAGTGCAAACGCAACCGTAGCCTTGAATCGAAGCGGCAACGTGCTGAGAGTAGCCGAGAGCGTGGTTGAATTTTCGGGCGACTCCACATTCGTCTACTGTCTGACCGATTCTATTCCGGAGCAGAAATTCCAGCGCACAAGGATTGTAACCGGTGTAAGTGACGGTATCAACATTGAGGTGAAATCGGGTATTGACACCAAGTCGCTTCTTCGCGGGCAGGAAATCAAGGAGAACTCATCTGTAACCATGAACAAGTAGCACTGCGGAAACATGAAACGATTGTTAGTTTTTTCATTAGCACTCTCGGCTTTCGCTACATCATTTGCCGATGGTTGGACTCTTGACAGCTGCATAAACTATGCGATAGCCCACAATATAACGGTGCGTTCGCGCGAACTTGACACACAATCAGCCGAATTGGCCGTTACCGAAGCAAAGGATGCATTTCTTCCGCAGGCACAGGGTAGCGTTAGTCAATCGTTCAGCTTCGGACGAGGACTGACTTCTGAAAACACATACGCTGACCGCAACACATCTCAGTTCGGATGGAACATAGGCGTCAGTCTCCCGCTGTTTCAGGGTCTATCGGCCAAGCGTAACCTTGAGTATACAAGAGCCAATCTTCAGGCCATTGCCGAGCAGTGTAACGTGGCTCGCGACAACGTGGAGCTGCAGGTCATATCACAATATCTGCAGGTACTATACTGCGGTGAGATGCTGGATGTGGCCATGGAACAGGAACGCCTGTCACAGGTGCAACTTGACCGCTGCAAAATTCTTGTAGAGGAGGGGAAACGTCCCGAACTGGAACAGATTCAGGCTGAATCCCAAGTAGCGCAGAATCACCTATCCGTTGTCAATGCCCGCAATGACCGCACTCTCGCCCTACTTGAACTCTCGCAACTTCTCCAACTCCCCACTATGGATGGTTTTGACGTGGTTCCGGTTACAGAAGGAAGCAAACTTCTTCCGGTGGCCGATGAAGTCTACGCCACTGCACTGCGCAACAACAGTACAATCCGCGCAGGTCGCCTTTCCATTGAATCTGCTGAAAAAAGCATTGGCGTAGCCAAAACCGGCTACATCCCAAAGCTGTCATTCAATGCCGGAATAGGGAGCAGCTACTATAACCTCAGCGGCTCTGACAATCCCGCATTCCACCGACAGATGCGCGACAACCTCAGCAAGACTCTCGGGTTCACTCTGTCAATTCCCATTTTTGACGCATTCAGCACCCGCAACAGTGTGCGTCGGGCCCGCATTCAGCACACGTCGGCCATGCTTAGTCTTGAGGACGCACAAAGCAATCTCTACAAGACCATAAATCAGGCCTATCAGCAGGCATTGGCTTCGGAAAGCAAACATGAGGCGGCTGTTGTGGCTGAAAACACGTCTAAGGCTGCGTATGACGCAATGGAGGTAAAATACGAGTTCGGACGAGCCAATTCCACCGAACTTGAACAAGCCCGCTCGGAATATATTCTTACAAGAATGCAAACCGTTCAGGCCCACTACGAAACTCTGCTCCGGCAAAGGATTCTTGAATTTTACAACAGAGTCAACTAATCCGGCCAACCGCTTTCTGAAGACATTTGCTAAAGTGCTACAATTCAAATTTGTAGCACTTTTTATTGGTATTTTCAAAAGGATTGTTTAAATTTGCAGGCTACACAGAAACAACATAGGACTAACGTAGAATATGATAAAGAAGGCTCTTGAAAAGGTTATAAGCGAGGACATGTACGATATCTGGTCAATCCTCACAAGCGATGAGAAGCGCCGTATTACCGATAATTTCCGGCTACTGCATTTCAGGAAAAATCAGGTGATTTATGCCGAGAACGAGCCTCCGGAATTCCTATTTGTTCTGCTTAAAGGAAAAGCTAAACTGTATAAAGACGGAGCAGGGGGCCGTCAGCAGATTCTACGTCTTATTAGTCCCGTACAGTACTTCGGCTACAGAGCATACTTTGCAAAAGAATCCTACGTACACACGGCTGCGGCCATGGACTCATCTGAGATTGGAGTAGTGCCGCTATCCATTGTAAAGGAACTGATAGAGCAGAACCGCGATGTTATGTGGTTTTTCCTCCACGAACTTGCCCGAAACCTCGGTAGCGCCGACACCCGCACCGTAAACCTCACGCAAAAGCATATTCGCGGTCGACTTGCCGAAGCCCTGATTGTACTGCGTCAGCAATATGGATACGAAGAAGATGGCGTTACGCTGCGTATGTACATGTCGCGCGAAGACCTCGCCAACTTCTCCAACATGACCACTTCCAACGCTATTCGCACACTGACAGCATTCGTCAGCGAGCACCTGATAGTTGTTGACGGCCGACAGATCAAGATTACTGACGAGCCCCAACTGTTGAAGATAAGCAAATTCGGCTGATATGAACGACTCTGAAATACTGTCGAGGCTCACATCCATACCGGGAGTAGTGGAGCCTAATGACATGCAGCGCACCGTATTGAATTCAGATTCAAATCAGACAATAATTATAGCGCCTACAGGCTCCGGAAAGACACTTGCGTTCGGCATCAGGATTCTGCAATGCCTATCTCCTGACGCGAATAAGCCACAAGCTATTGTGATAGCGCCCTCACGTGAGTTGGTCATGCAGACTGCCGCTGTGCTTCGTCAGTTGGCCCGCGGATTCAAAACCGTCGAGCTATATGGCGGACATCCGTTCAGCGATGAGACTGCCTCCCCTTAGCCCAATACCCGATTTGATAGTAGCCACCCCGGGACGACTTCTTGACCATCTGCAGCGAGGCACGCTCTCCCTCGGTCACACCCCGGCCATTATTGTCCTTGATGAGTATGACAAGTCACTCCAGCTCGGATTTGAAGGCGAAATGAAGCGCATCATGAGACGCGCAGGCCATCCCCGCCACTTAGTACTCACATCGGCTACACCAATGGTTGACCTACCGGAATATCTCGGCGTTAATGCACCACTTATCATTGATGCATCCGGCAAAGAGGAACCGGCGCAGCGCACGGAAGTTATCCGGATTGAAAGCTTCAGTCGCGATAAACTTGACTCGCTATCGGCGTTGCTGCGTACGTTACCTTCGGGCGAAAAATGTATTGTCTTCGTGAATCACCGCGAAAGCGCTGAGCGTGTCTATGAGCGGCTGCATCGCGAGGGCTTTTCAGTCGGGCTATATCACGGAGCCCTTGACCAGCAGCAACGGGCCATAGCCATAGACCTCTTCACCAACGGCACAACACCAATCCTCGTGGCAACGGACCTTGCCGCCCGTGGGCTTGACATAGAAGCAGTAGCAGCCGTCATACACTACCACATCCCGGTTGACCGTCAGGCCTGGATTCATCGCAACGGACGAACCGCACGCCAAGGCGCATCAGGAAAGGTCTATGTAATTACCTCCGAAGCCGATTCGGTAGCTGACTTCATGGACTTCTCCCGCACGTTCCAACAGCCGGTGCAGCTTCCTCCCATACAGCCGTCATCCACAGGCACTCTATATTTCTCAGCTGGAAAAAAAGAAAAGATATCTCGTGGCGACATAGCCGGATTCATTCTCTCTAACAGCGATTTATCCCCGGCGGAGCTTGGCAAAATATCCGTGCATGACCACTTCGCTCTCGCCGCCGTTCCTGCCTCTAAATTACGATTACTGGCATCAACACTATCGGCACTGAAAATCAAGGGTAAACGAGTGAGAATTACCCAACTCAAGCCATAATATACACGTATGGCACATTCCGGTCCATGTTGTGCCAATGGTTAAGGTTGTGTTAAAAATAGGTGTAGTCCGTGATATTTTACTATATTTGTGAAACGGCTCCGCAACCGGGGCCTCAGTAACGACAAACATATTTTTTTAAAATCCGCTATGGCAAAAGTTATAGGTGCCGTCGACATCAACCAGGAGAGATGTAAGGGATGCAACCTGTGTGTTGTAGCCTGTCCAACGGATGTCCTCGCGCTACAGGCAAAAGAAGTCAATGACAAAGGCTATCATTTTGCATATACCGTAAATCCCGATAATTGTATAGGCTGCGCCTCGTGTGCGCTGGTATGCCCCGACGCATGCATAGAAGTCTACAGGGTAGTAGAAAAATAAAAATCAAATCAAGATATGAAAGAAGAAGTAACCTTGATGAAAGGTAACGAGGCTATAGCCCATGCCGCCGTGCGCTACGGAGCCGATGGATATTTTGGCTATCCCATAACTCCTCAGAGCGAGGTACTCGAGACTCTCGAAGCCCTCATGCCCTGGGAAACGACCGGAATGGTTGTACTTCAGGCCGAAAGCGAAGTGGCTTCAATCAATATGGTTTATGGCGGCGCCGCTACAGGCAAAGCCGTTATGACGTCATCGTCAAGCCCGGGCATCAGCCTAATGCAGGAGGGCATGTCCTACATCGCCGCAAGCGAACTTCCGGCGCTGGTGGTCAACGTGATGCGCGGAGGTCCCGGCCTCGGCACAATCCATCCCTCGCAGAGCGACTATTTTCAGGCCACAAAAGGTGGAGGCCACGGTGACTATCACTTCATTGTCCTAGCACCGGCATCTGTTCAGGAAATGGCTGACTTCGTAGGCCTTGGCTTTGACCTCGCTTTCAAATACCGTACTCCCGCTCTGCTGCTCGCCGATGGCGTGGTAGGGCAGATGATGGAAAAAGTAGTGCTTCCCCCGCAACGTCAGCGCCGCACCGAGGAGGAGATCCGGCAGCAATGTCCGTGGGCGGCTACAGGTTCATCAGAAGGTCGCGGTCCCAACATCATAACGTCTCTTGAACTTGACGATGAGAAGATGGAGCAGAACAACGAACGATTCCAACGCACCTATCGGCTCATAGAGCAGAACGAAGTCCGCTATCAGGAATATTTCACTGACGACTGCGACTATCTCTTCGTAGCATTCGGCTCAATAGCCCGTATATGCTTGAAAGCCATTGAAGATGCACGCGAGGCAGGCCTGAAAATCGGACTCATCAGGCCCATAACCTTGTGGCCATTCTGCTATGACAGAATATCCGAGCTCGCCGCCCGCGTTAAAGGCATTCTTGTGGTTGAAATCAATGCCGGACAGATGATTGAAGATGTTCGTCTGGCCGTGGAAGGTCGCATAGCAGTCCATCACTACGGCCGCATGGGCGGCATTGTCCCCAATCCCGGCGAAATTCTTGATGCGTTCAACTCTTATTTTGGACAGAAATGAAAACTGAAGATATAAAGCGGAGCGAAAACAAGGTATATTCCAAGCCCGAGCTCCTCAACGACAATCCCATGCACTACTGCCCCGGATGCTCCCACGGAGTAGTCCATAAACTTGTGGCTGAGGTGATAAAGGAAATGGGGCAGGAACACAACACAATAGCCGTTGCACCGGTAGGATGTGCAGTATTTGCCTATAAATACATTGATGTGGACTGGATTGAAGCAGCCCACGGAAGAGCTCCTGCAGTTGCCACAGCAGCCAAACGCCTCAACGCTGACCGCCTCGTGTTCACCTATCAAGGAGATGGCGACCTTGCGGCCATAGGTACAGCCGAAACAATCCATGCAGCCAACCGTGGCGAAAACATCACCATTATATTCATCAACAACGCAATCTACGGCATGACCGGAGGCCAGATGGCTCCCACAACCCTCGAAGGGCAGAAAACATCGACCACACCCTACGGCCGTCGCATTGACCTTAACGGACATCCTCTGAAGATTTCCAATCTTCTTGCCCAGCTTGAAGGGACATGCTACGTAACCCGCCAAAGCGTCCACACCCCCGCAGCAGTTCGAAAAACCAAATCCGCCATACGCAAGGCATTCGAGAACTCCATGGCAGGGAAGGGGACCTCTGTTGTTGAAGTCGTGTCCACCTGCAACAGCGGATGGAAACTATCACCCGAAAAAGCCAACCAATGGATGGTTGACAACATGGTACCCTTCTATCCGCTTGGCGATTTGAAAAACGAATAAAGCTCACAATGATGAAAAAAGAAATAGTTGCGGCAGGATTCGGCGGACAAGGAGTCCTGTCAATGGGAAAAATACTTGCCTACGCCGGTCTGATGGACAATCTTGAGGTTACATGGATGCCCTCCTACGGCCCGGAACAGCGAGGAGGCACGGCCAACGTAACCGTTGTACTCTCCGATGCTCCCATTAGCTCTCCGGTTCTCGACACCTACGACACCGCAGTGATACTCAACCAGCAAAGCCTTGACAAATTTGAATCGAAAGTTAAGCCCGGTGGAGTACTGATATATGACCCCTACGGAATCCATCGTAAGCCCTCACGCACTGATATAACAGCAATTCCTGTTGAGGCCATGGAGGCTGCCATAGAGATGAAAAACTCCAAGACATATAACATGATCATTCTTGGAGCACTGCTGAAAGTCAATCCCGTGGTTGACATCGAATCCGTGATGCGTGGACTCAAAAAGGCACTTCCTGAGCGCCACCATCACCTTCTTCCGCTCAACCGCGAGGCCATACTCAAAGGCATGTCGCTCGTAGGTGATGCAGACAAAGTCTAAATTAGGCCAAATCGGGTAAAATAAATGAAAATAGTTGAGGATTTCTTGGAAAAATAGCGTACATTTGCAGCGTAAAAATTCTTCCAAGTAAATTATTCATTCAACAAAAAATTATCAATCATGGCTTACGTAATTACTGACAAATGCGTTGCTTGCGGAACTTGTCTTCCCGTTTGCCCCGTAGAAGCTATCTCTGAAGGTGATATCTATCACATCGATCCTGACACTTGCATCGAATGCGGTTCATGTGCTGAAGTTTGCCCCAGCGAAGCTATCATCCCCGGCGAATAATCATCGCATATAATAACAGATTCACTTAGGAGGAGAACACCAGTTGTTCCCCTCCTTTTTTGTAATCTTTGAGGAGACTCCAATACAGAGATCAGAACCTTTAAAGTTCTGCTTCGCCCTTATTTTTATTATTTTTGAAAGAACCAAAGGGTCTTAAAACGAGCTATTTTTTACATGAGTTCAACACACGTAACTAAAGAGTATAAATACGACAACGGATGACACACGACGCTGTCGGCTACGGCACCGTGTAATCATATGAAGAACATGTAAGCGAAGTAATAACGGTTTCTCTTTTTCACGATGTGTCTATGGCATAACCGGTTATATATTTCGTGTAGGGGAAGGACTTATCGTTCTTGGTGCTATTTCCCAAAATTCAGGAATCCTGAGGCAAGAATTCAAAAATTTACAATAAGATTAACATGATGACGAGATTAAGTAAAATTTGAAATATAGGCACGAGTCTAAAATCATTAGCAATTATATTCTGAACTCCGTAATAATCTAAGTAGTTATTCCGTTTATAATCTATGCAGTAGTAATCATATCGCTCTTATTGAAATGACCGTGAAGAAGAAAATTTTATATGGACTCTTTATAGTCTGTGCATTTGTTGCCGGACTTACGATTGTCTGTGACCGTATAGTAGATTATGCAGCTAAAGATAAACTTTATGACAATGTGGAGAGCATTCCTCATCGGAAGGTCGGGCTAATTCTTGGCACTTCACCTATATCCACTTGGAATGGACGAAGGAACTACTACTTTGACCATCGCATCAAAGCAGGTGCTGAGTTATATAAAGCCGGAAAGGCTGATTGGCTGGTGGTTAGCGGCGGTGATTACCGCAATACGGAGAATGGTTATGACGAGCCGATTGCGATGCGTGATTCCTTGATAAAACAAGGGGTTGACTCGGCAAGGATTATACTTGATTATGACGGCACAAGAACGTTGAACTCGTTGGCGAAGATGCGCAATGTGTATCGTCAGGACTCTATCATAATTATCTCGCAAAAGTATCACAATGAGCGGGCATTATATCAAGCGAAACATCTTGGCATAGACGCGATTGGCTACAATGCAGCTACACCAAACCACCGCGTATCATGGTGGCGAAATCGGGGACGAGAGGTATTGGCCCGCGTCAAACTTTTCATTGATATCACCTGTGACTAATGTAAATTAAGGAGCTGCCATTGCTGGCAGCTCCCCATTATAATCTTCATGCCTTGCGGGCATGTGTTACCGGCATTTTATGCTTCTTTGTCGGAGGCTTTTTTTGCAGCGGGTTTCTTTGCGTTTTTTTTAGCAGGGGCTTTCTTTGCCGGTGCTTTTTCAGGCTCAGCTTTCTTTTCGCGACGGGCGTGCTCCTCGTTGTAATGCTCAATGTTCTTGCGCATTGACACAACTTCTTTGTTCAGGGTCTCAATTTCATGTTCCTGATTGCGGATTGTGGTGAGAAGGGCATTAAGTTCCTCATTCTCAATTGACAGAGGATACTGCTCTTCAACTCTGACAATGAAATCGGCAAGTACGTTCATATAGTTGGTGAACGCCACGAAAGGAGTTTCGTACGGGGAGAAGTTGGAGTGAGCTGCGCCGTCGGCAAAATGTTTTGTCGACATGTAGAAAAGATGGTCGGCAGCCTGAAGATACAGCCAGTCCTGTTTGAGTCGGCGGTCATCGCAGAGGCGCACACGCTCGGCAACTGAGTAAAGCTTATTGAAGGCCTCGTTCTGGAGCGTATTACCGAGCCAAGCCGATGTGTCGCGAGCCTCATCAGCCCATGAGATGGGATGAAGCACAGAAAGCTCTCCCACAGCCTTAAGTTTCGAAACGGCTTCGGTGGGAGTCCAGAATTCAATGCCGCGATCCTTGGCAAAATAAGGAATGGCTTCGAGGAACTGGAATATACCGGTTTCGCGAGTCTGGAATTCACCGAACGTCTCAAGGTTCATGAACAGATTGATAATCTGCTCTTCGACAGGAGTTGAGGCAATCCAATCCACGTACTTGTCGGCGGTAAGGGGATATTCGTCCCAGTCAGTGTTGTTGAAGCGGCGGGATATGTCGTCAGAAAGCTTGGCGTTGCGCAGAAGAATCTTCAGCTTGGGTGCGCTTGCGGCACTGTAGACGTAGTTGGGCGATTTCCAACCGAGAATGTGTTTGGCACCTTCGGTTATCACACCCTTATAGCCCATTGCGAGGATCTGCGGAGCCATTTCGTCGCAATATATAAGCTCTGTGTTACGGAGCACTTTGGGTTTAACGCCGAAGAGCTCAAACACGAGTTCATCATGAAGCTTAACCTGACTCTCGAATTCTTCGGGGTCAATAAGTGATGAGAGCGAGTGAGCGTAGGTTTCGGCAAGAATCTCCACGCGGCCTGTGGCCACGAGTTTCTTCATTATGTCAATGAACTCGGGAACATACTGCTGAAGCTGCTCGAGAGCAACACCGCTGAATGAGAACGCGCAGCGGAAGTGAGGATAGGTTTCGAGCAAATGAAGCAGTGTTTCAGCTGCCGGCATGTAGCTGTGCTGGGCTATGCGGGTGAGGATATCGTCGTTGGCGAAATCATCATAATAATAGTGATCGTTACCTATGTCAAAGAAACGATAGCGTTTCAGACGGAAGGGCTGATGTATCTGGAAGTAAAAACAGATTGCTTTCATGAGATGGTTAGTTTAATGGTTATGGTGGATGAGAGGAATTAGCGGTTGTTGATTACTTTATTATATATGTCTATCACTTTTGCTCCGGCTTTGTCCCAAGTAATCTTGTTGACTTCGGCCAGACCGTCCTCGCGGAGCTGTTTGTACATGGCGGGGTAGGTGACAATAGAGTTGATGGCGTCAGCCATAGCGTCGATATCCCAATAATCGGTCTTTATGACGTTGTTAAGGATTTCTGCACATCCGCTCTGCTTGGATATGATTGACGGAACACCCATCTGCATGGCTTCGAGAGGAGAGATTCCGAACGGCTCCGATACGGAAGGCATGATATAGACATCGCTGGCTCCAAGCATTTCATATACCTGCTTCCCTTTCTGGAATCCTGGGAAGTGGAAGCGATCAGCTATTCCGCGCTCGGCAGCAAGTTTGATCATCTTGTCCATCATATCGCCCGAACCGGCCATCACGAAACGCACGCGATGGTTGTTCTTCAGCACCTTCGCAGCTGCCTCCACAAAGTATTCGGGGCCTTTCTGCATGGTGATTCGTCCGAGGAAGGTAACTATTTTTTCTTTTGATTTATGACGTTCAACGTTGAGGAGCTCCTCACTAAGCGGAGTAACAGCGTTGTGGACGGTTGTTACTTTGGCTGGATCTTGTCCATATTTTTCAATTACGGTCTGACGGGTAAGGTTGCTGACTGTAATAATATGATCCGCATGATCCATACCGTCCTTTTCAATGCCGAACACTGTGGGGTTGACTTTGCCTCTCGAACGGTCGAAATCTGTAGCGTGAACGTGGATCACAAACGGTTTTCCAGTCACTTGCTTGGCATGGATTCCGGCAGGGTAGGTTAGCCAGTCGTGAGAGTGAATCACGTCGAATTTCAAGGTACGGGCGATAACTCCGGCACAGATGGAGTAGTTGTTGATTTCCTCCAAAAGGTTATCGGGGTAACGACCGGAGAACTCCAGGCAGCCAAGATCATTGGTGTGCATGTAGTTGAAGTCAGCGTAGATGTGGTTGCGCAAGTCAAAGTAAAGATCGGGACTCATAACATTGCCTATGCGCTCCTGCACGTAGTCGCGGTTAACATCGCGCCACACAATGGGCACCTGCGATGCACCTATAATATTGGCAAAGCTACGGTTCTCGTCGCCCCACGGTTTGGGAATCACGAAGTCGATCTCCATGTCACCGCACTGCCACATGCCTTCTGTCAGGCCGTAGCTCGCGGTTCCGAGTCCTCCGAGGATATGAGGTGGAAATTCCCACCCGAACATTAATGCTTTCATGAATTTTGTCTGTTATGATGGTGGGTTATATCAAATAGTGAATTTTTTCAAGGTTGTGATTGTGCGAAGCACACCTGCCACGTTGGTAGCATGGCTGATAGCGCCTCGTCCGGCAAACGGCGGATTCCCATCGTAGAGCTGCGACAGGGAGCCTATACAACCGTTTGACATCTCGTCCTCGTAGCCGATGAGCATGCGGTCAATGTAGCCCGCGCCGCTGTGGCCGAACACCTTAAGATATGCATCGGCATAGAATCCGAAGAGCCAAGGACGAGCCGGCCCGTTGTGCAGAGCCATTTCACGTTCTTCAGGCGATCCAAGATAGAACGGACGGTAACCGAAGCTTTTGGGTGACAGCGTGCGAAGTCCCTTTGGAGTCAGGAGTTCACGGGTAACAACGTCCAGAACACCTTTACGCTGACGGCGGTCAAGCGGCGAATAGTCAAGCCCGATAGCAACAGCCATGTTCGGACGGACAGACGGGTCAGCGTAGTTGTCGCTCACATAATCGTAGAGGTAGCCGTAATCATTGAGGAATGTGTTGACAAATGCCGGTTTCAGGGATTCGGCAACTTGAGTTATGCGGCTATTGAGATCAGAATAGTCCTCTGAGCCGGCGATGAGGTTTTCAACAAATTTCAGAGCATTGTACCACAAAGCATTGAATTCCACAAGATAACCGGTGCGTGGAACAACCGGACGACCACCCCATGCTGCGTTCATCCATGATGCCGGGCTGTCTGTTCCGTTTGTGCGGATAAGGCCGCTGGGATCTACTCTAAGGTTGGGATGACGGTTGTCAAGGATGTATTCAATAATTTCGGAGAGAAGGCTGAGATAGCGTTCCTTGGTAGCATCACTGCCATAAGCTTTATAATACTGCTGAATAGCCCATACACACCACAGAGGGATATCAGGCAAGTCTATACCACGGATTCGTGAGTCTGGAGTGCCGGTCATCATAAAGTGTTGCAACGCTTTGGATGCAGTATCCATAATTGCCTCATAGTCGGCACGGTGGTCAATGGCTATTGTGGTTCCAGGGAGAGCCATGAATGTGTTGCGCGCAAGAATCTTGCCCCAGGGATAACCGGACAGGAGGAACATCCCGTCCTTGTCACGGAGATAGAACTGCTTGGCCGCATTCTTCAAGCAGTTGAAGAAGCTCGTACGACATGTGCGGGTGGCAATCTCATTTTCATACATCTTGGCGAGCGAACGGGGCGAAACCTCCGACGTTCCAGCCGAGAATATAATTGATTCACCTTTCTTGATTGGCACGTCAAAATATCCGGGCACCCAAAGATCCTCGGTGTAGGGTACACCTCGCTCAAGATCCTTGACGTACTCGAATCCCTTGTACCAGTTGGGGTCATAGTGCCATTCAGGCTTACGGTTGAACTGCATAAAGAGGGTTGGATACCCGGGATAGAGGCAGCAGCTCACACCATTGTTGACATGCGGGCAATCAGGATTGAGAGCATCGTTGGCTACAACAAGCTGATTCACTTCGCGGAACGCCAACATCGGGCGGAAGCGGAGTGTTGTGGGGGAGTGAGCTTCGAGAAGGGTGTAGCGGATGAGAATGCGGTTCTCATTGGAGATGAATATCTGCTCCTTTGTCAGAATCACGCCGCCCACGCGGTATGTGGTTCTCGGAACATTCTCATAGTCATACTCGCGGATATATTTGTGACCGTTGGGACTATAAACACCTCCGCTGTAGCGGTGAAGTCCCAGATTGAATGATGCTCCATGCTGAATCACCGATGTGTCAAGCGACGACAGCATCACATGCCAACTGTTGTCAAACTCCGGAATGGGGATGACAAGAAGCCCGTGCTGCTTGCGGGTGTTACACTCAACCACCGATGTACAGTAATAAGCGCCAGCCTGATTTGTCCGGAGAGTTTCCTTCATCAGGGACTGCTCCAGGTTAATCATGAGGTTTTTATCAAATTTCAAATAACTCATGTGGAATAGTTTTTTGTTTCAGATGGTATTAATTTATTATCGCGAAAGTAGCAATAATATGATTAACTTGCAAGGATTTCGTTAATTTTTTTATCGCGCAGGTGTTACCAAGGTGTCAACACGGTGCCTTGGCAACTTCCTGACCGCTTTCAGACCTGCAATTCTTCTTGATTACATGCATTTGATAGACAATCATGGCAAATGTAACCACTGTGGCCAGTATGTCACTTGTGGGGAATGCCATCCACACTCCGTCAAGGCCGAACTTGTCAGGCAACACCAGCAGCAGAGGTATCAGGAATAGGACTTGACGTGTAAGGCTGAGGAATATTGACTTCCACACCTGACCGATGGATTGAAAAAATGTAGTGGATACAATTTGGAATCCAACTATCCAGAACACCACTGTGGAAATAGACAAAGCGTTGTCTGTTACGGCAATAAGTGTGGGATCAACCGTGAAAGCTCTCGCTATCAGCGAGGGGCAGCATAGTCCCACAACTGTTCCGAGAGCTGTAATACACGAACCCCATATCACTGCGAGGAAATAGGCTCGCCGCAATCGGTGGAGCCGGTTTGCTCCGTAGTTGTAACCCACAATAGGCTGCATACCTTGACAGATACCCACTACAATCATGGTGAGGAGCGATGTGGCTGTTACGAAAATTCCTGCAGCAGCCACAGCACTATCGCCGCCAAACTCATATAATCTCGTATTAATTATCACATTAATGAAGCAACTGGCGAGATTGACAAGCGCCGGGGCCGCGCCAATGCCAATTATACTGAGCACCACATGACGGCGCAGCCGGAAAGTGCCATGAGTGAACCGCAGCGTGGTTTCCTTCTTTGTGAAATGCCAAACCACCCTTACGGCGAATATGGTCATGGCTATATCTGTGGCCATAGCAGCTCCTTTTATGCCAAGATTGAACACGAAGATGAACAGCGGAGCCAGAACAAGATTGCACCCGGCACCTACAAACATGCTGACCATAGCCTTGACCGGATATCCTGACGCACGCATTATATTGTTGAGCGTAAACCCGACGTTCATCACAAGCATTCCAGGCATTATGTAGAGCATGAAGTCATGAGCGTAGGGGAGTGAGCCGGGACTTGCTCCGAACAGCAACAGGATATCATCAATGAAAATTCCGAAGAATATAAGGTATGCGGTGGCATTGATAAGGATGAGCGTCAATGAGTTGCCCAACACCTCTTCGGCGCCGCGATGATTCTGTGCGCCCAACATTATGGACACTCTGGCACTTGCGCCGGCCCCAATTAACACACCCAACGCAGCCGAAATATTCATAACCGGAAATGTAATGGCAAGTCCGGCTATAGCTTCAGGGCCTACACCTTGGCCTATGAATATACGATCGATGACATTGTAGAGCGACATGACAAGCATGCCGACCACGGCCGGCAGACTGTAATCCCATAGCAATCGGCCTATCTTTCCGGTTGCGAGAACCTCAAGGTTTCCCTGAACTGATTTTGTCATATTTATATTTACCTGAACGGATTCTGTAAAGTGTTTCTTTTGTTACTCCGAGATATGATGCTATCTGGGATATGTTGGCGCGTTCGAGAATGCGAGGATAGCGGTTGATTATCCACTGGTAACGTTCCGGGGCAGAATATGTCTGCAACATCAATATACGCTCCTCGAGGTGCACCATGTGGGAATGCACGTTGCTCAATATGTTGTACATTATTTTGCCGGCCGAATCACGGTCAATATCCTTCAAAAGCCGCTCCACTCCATCAAGGGGAATACTCATGAGGGTTGTGTTCTCAAGGAACTCTATTGTAACTGTGAAATTACTGTCATTGAGCAACGGGTGGGATAGCGAAATAAACTCGTTATTGAACGCAAATGAATAGGTATGCTCCTTACCGGCATGTAAATAATACACTCTGGCTGCCCCGGAGGTTAGATAGTAGAGATTGTTTCTCATGTTGGCAAGTGCCGTGATAGTCTGTCCGCGCTTAAAAGTCAGCTCGGTAGTAATTTCATTGATGGCTTCCTTAATCTCTTCGGGATATGCTTCGTTCTTGTATTTCTTATGCATCATTGATTGGATTTAGGAATTATCAGTGCTACGCAGGTACAAGTAACTTTGAATGGAGTGCCGTCGGCCCTGCGTGGTTTTGGAGAGAGTTCATAATGGAATGAGCTCTGCAGGTCCCAAGATTTGAAGCGCAATTGGCGGGTTTGCCCGCTCGGTATGTCACATCGTTGGCTCACGATCCGTTTGTGCAACTGCCGTCCTGACATATCAGTGTATTCGCACTCAAATACCACTCCGATCATGTCATGCTCTGAACGGTTGGTAACGAATACAGTTTCGTAGGATGAGCGTAGCGGTTTGTCAAATCCGGCAAAAGATATGTCCTCTATCTCATGTCCACGTAGAGTATCAGCAACTGACGGTTGGGGCTTTTCGATCTTTTGCCTGTCAACCTTCAGTCGGCGACGGGTAGTGACATCCTTGGCAAATGCCGTGAACGCCAATGCTACCAACGCTAATACCGTAATGATTCTTGACATAGCCTATAGATAAATGGGTTCAAACGGGAGTTCCGGAGCGGGGAATATCCTCACACATCCGGCTGTGGATGCACCACTGCGATCGTTTCGTCGCACTACATATCGCCACGCGTATGGCAGCAGTCGCCAAGGATTAACACTGAGTGCGCTTCGTTTCTGCACGAAAACAAGTCTCGTGTCAGCATCGTTAAGCTGCAGATTGAATTGTTTAGGCATCATCAGTGTGGAACCCTTGGCTACTGTGTATAAACGGGCTTCGTATGCCCGTTCCTTTGCCGATGGACTGATTCTGCCTATTATAGTACCCGGTCGCAACGCCCGATTACGGCTGAATAGAAGCACTATGCAGTAACCTTCCACGTCACCCATGTACTCATGCCTTGACGATGAGGAGCGAACAATGGCAACTTCCGACCCATCGGAGGGAAAACGCCATATACCTTCTATATGATGGAGTGGTAGCGATGCCATCTCACTTCTAAGAGCTGATGCCGAAAACGATGGTATTGACTCTGCCGTGCGCGGAAGCAAGTCAATGTATTTATCAGCGGCTGAGCTCCGGCTCCAGGAAAGGAGGCTCAGAGTCACAAATATCATAATGTAAAACCGCTGTCTCATATTCAACTTGGCTTAGAAAGTATATGCGAATCCGAAGCTGAATATCTCTTTAAGTTGAAACTTGTGCCAGCCGGGATTATCCTCCGGACGGGCTGTCTCAGTGTCATACCGCATGTGGAGATAAAATCTGGTTGACAGGAAGCGATTGATACTGAAATCAACCGTGTGTTCCCAATCGCCCTGAAAGCGCTCATAATCAGTAAATGCGAATAGGCGGGAATTGTATGTTATATTGTAGGCAAGTTTCCATGCGTAAGTCAGTTCCGCACTTGAACCGAACTTGTTCAGAGTTTTTCGTCCGGTGTCAATACCACAGTCCGCCGGATCTATCCGGCTATTGATACATGTCTTCATGTTCCACGACAAGGGCGACAATGAGGCTCCAAACACAAATGTTTTCTTAGGCGACTCATAATTATATGTCATACCAAGACCGACATTGAGTTCTCCGGGCGACATGAATGCCGACTTCAAATCGGCGGAGTTGCTGGGGTAGCTGTTGAGGAGCTGGGTCTTGAAGAGAAGAGTAGCTGAATAGTACCAACGTTTGGCGGCTTTCAAACCGAATGTGGAGTTGACCTGAAATATATCCTCGGATATGTTGATGGAGTGGATAGAGTCATCAGGGGCCGAATTCAACGCAAGTTTGTATTGTACGGTGGTCTCGAACAGCACTTTCGGATAGAACTTCTGGTTGAGCTTGATGTGATAGAGCAGTTGCCCGATCATGTTCAGATTGTTGTTACCGCCCTGATACCAGTTAGGTGATATGTAGGCTTGTGAGAACTGCAATGAGGCACTAAAATCCGTGAGCCATTTCTTATATACGATTTCAGGCTCTATCCCTATGGATTGATTGTCAGTCTCAACGTTTATAGCACCTAAGTTTATATTGGTTGTTATCGGGTCAACCATATCCCGATAGTTTTTGGGCGGTTCGGGTAGGGCGGATTTGTTGTAGCTGACCATGTAGGGCTTTTCAAACATATAGCTCTGACGCATGTTGCTCAGCAAGTTATAAGAATAGTTGTAGTCATCAAGCCACTGATATGCATCGCCTGCGAATTCATCGCGTACCGGAAGGTCAATTGTAGCCGGCTCAAGAAATTTGTATCCGTCAAACACTACAGGCGAATACATTTCGAAAAGAGCCGAATTGTACACTCGGGTAGGGTGGGAAATAATTGAATCGAAATCCGGCCGGTCAATCAGAGGCTTTTCATGATGGAAATGAGGCGACGTGTATTTGGCAAAATCTAATGAATCATAGCGGCACTCCCTATTAAAAAGCATATTCTCAAGGCTCCTCTGCGCCACAGCCGATGTGAAAGGAACTAAGAAAACAATCAGAAATGAAAGGAAATATTTTGATTTGGACATAGCAATTCTTGGCAAGATATGATAATAATTGTAGCAAATGCAAATTTAAGAATTATTTTCGGTATTACGTCAGAAATTCCGTAAAAAGGGCGTATCTTTGCATCCGGTTTGGCTAAATGCCCACTCATTGATTATCACAAACTGAAAGTAAATGGATTTTATTGAAGAACTTACCTGGCGAGGAATGATTCATCAGATGATGCCGGGAACACAGGAACAGTTAAAAAAGGAGATGACCACGGCCTATCTTGGCATAGACCCTACGGCCGATTCACTCCATATAGGCCATCTTGTAGGAGTCATGATGCTCAAACACTTCCAGCGCTCGGGTCATAAACCATTGGCCCTTGTAGGTGGTGCAACCGGCATGATTGGCGACCCGTCATGGAAAAGCCAGGAACGCAAGCTCCTCGATGAAGAGACACTTCGCCATAATCAAAAGGCAATAAAGGCTCAGCTCGCCAAATTCCTCGATTTTGACTCTGATGCGCCCAACGCGGCAGAAATTGTCAACAACTACGATTGGATGAAGGATTTCTCATTCCTGCGCTTCATCCGCGATGTGGGCAAACATATCACCGTCAACTACATGATGGCAAAGGATTCCGTCAAGAAGCGTCTCGGCGGCGAGAACCAGCAGGGAATGTCGTTCACGGAATTCTCATATCAGCTTATCCAGGGCTATGACTTCCTGTATCTGAATCAGGAGAAGAACTGCAAATTGCAGCTTGGAGGTTCTGACCAATGGGGTAACATCACCACCGGCACGGAACTAATACGCCGCGTGAACGGAGGTGAGGCTTACGCTCTTACATGTCCCCTCATTACTAAAGCCGACGGAGGTAAATTCGGCAAGACCGAAAGCGGCAGCGTGTGGCTGGATCCCAAACGCACATCACCTTATAAATTCTATCAGTTCTGGCTCAACGTCACGGATGCCGATGCCGAAAAGTACATCAAGATATTCACAGAACTTTCCCGCGAAGAGATAGAAGATCTCGTCCGTCAGCAGCAAGAGGATCCCGGACAGCGTCCGCTTCAAAAACGTCTTGCTAAAGAAATCACCACAATGGTTCATTCAGAGGCCGACTATGAGGCCGCGGTTGAAGCATCACAGATTCTTTTCAGCAACAAAGCCAAAGAGATTCTCCACAAAATAAACGAGGACACACTCCTTGCCGTGATGGAAGGCGTGCCTCGTGCTGAAATCGAACGCTCTGATATTGAGGCCGGAATCAAGCTCGCCGATCTGCTCGTTGAGAAAGCCGGCGTGTTCAGTTCCAAAGGTGAGATGCGCAAAATGGTGCAGGGTGGTGGACTTTCCGTTAACAAAGAGAAAGTTACTGACCCCTACATGGACGCATCTCATGAAATGCTACTGAACGATAAATACATTCTCGTTCAACGCGGAAAGAAGAATTATTATTTGCTAATAGTCAAGTAAATACGCAAAAACATCGGGCATAAACTTGCATAATTTGCAGAAAATGCCTAATTTTGCATCGCTTTAGGCCCTCAGGGCTTGGGCAAATGATTGTCTTATGGTGTAATGGTAGCACTGCAGTTTTTGGTTCTGCCTGTCGAGGTTCGAATCCTCGTAAGACAACCTCACTTCAAGCAGCTAAGCATCAATCGCTTAGCTGCTTTTTGCTTCGTGCTAATCGCCCCTATTTTGTACGTCGCCCACACAATATTTTGTTGTTATTCCCGATTTTTTACTATATTTGTGCCCGAATTGAGAATGCTCGGTTCAAAGACATATTAATTAACGAAGAGGCGTTTTGCTATCTTGCTAACGAAAACCTGAGAAATTTTCAACGAATGCAAGAGATAACAAAGCGGTTCTCACGCTATAGCGTGGGCTGCTATTCTCATATCTCGCATTCAAGGTTTTCTCAGGACCATCGTTAGGAGATGTGGAAAGTCAACCCACGTTTCTGTATCCAAACAATTAGAAGCCTGACAGGGTTGTAGGGCACCAGTAAAACAAATGAAAGATTTTTCAATTGGAAGATGGCTTACCCTAACACTAATCCTATTCTTATCCGGAGGCATTCTATCATCATGTGGCGACGATGACGATAATCCGCAATCTCTATTGTGTGGCACATGGGAAAATCAGGCGTATATATATCACTTTGGTTCTGATGGCAATGGATATTTCCAATATTCTCCATCAAACGGGACCTACGATGTCTGGGGAGATACAAAAAGCTACTTTACATGGAGTGCGTCATCAACTGTACTATCCATAACGAGGGATGGTTCCGGGATGTTAAGTGCTGGAACATCAACTTATTATTATGAGGTATCGAATAAAATGCTTGTCATAATTGATATGAATAGTGGCGAATCTAATTCATTCACAAAGAATTAGCCTCTCGCTATTCACAATTATAGAAACCACCTTTAACTAACAGCTATAACTCAATCAAAAAATGAAAAAATTAATCAAAAGAATGTGGCTCCTATCAACGGTTGCCATTACAGTTATGTCATGCCTATGCCTTACATCTTGCGGCGATGATGATGATTCTGACTCTGTTTCCTCCTTATTAATTGGAACGTGGCGATGGGATACCGAAGATGGGTATTGTTGGTTCGAATTTAAAAACGATGGAACATATTCATACCATGAAGTATTAATTACGTCAAATGGTAAAGAGGATGAATATGATGACGAATACGGAACATATTCAGTTAGAGCAGAAAAATATATTGACTGTACTTACTACGTATCCGGAATTGCCGAATATGAAACGTGGACAATCCAAATGATTACAAAAGACCGTTTGATTCTAACGATGACTGGAGATGACGATGTGTGGGATATGTATAGAGTAAAATAAACATAAAGGAGCTAATAAATAACACCAATTTAATCACCATTACATAGCAACCATCAAATCAAATACTATTACGCCGGAGTAGCTATATCAGTTGCTCCGGTTTTTTGCAAAGAGATCGAATAAAATTCTCTTAAAGACTATAGTAGTAAAATGAAAAAGCAAGCAGAGGAGAAACAAAAGAGAAGGAATCTGAATAATTCCGTAAGTGCTATTTAACATAATATGGGTTATGTGCAAAATATGCGGGTGTTTTTGCAACAGGGTTGCAAATGTTCGTTGTGGCTTGTAAAGAACGGCTTTTGTGGGTAATTTTGCAAATATCCACAGAAATTCCAATCATCCTCATAACATTTATATAAATGAATTGCAGATATATGTTTATTGCGGTCACTGCCACCATATCAATGATGGTTTGCGGTTGCAAGAACGGAGAGAGAAATGAGCTTGCCCACAATCACGCACACGATAATAATGAAATCACTGAGCATGACAATGGAAAAATAATAATTGAGCCGGAGATTGCTGCAAAATTCGGCATACGCACGGACACTGTGGCCGCCAAGGATTTTGCATCAGGATTAACACTTACCGGGCAATTACTTACTCCGTCATCGGAAGAGGCCATTGTCTCGGCATCGACATCTGGGACTCTGACCATGAATCCCAATATTATGGTAGGAGCAAAAGTTGCTGCCGGCCAACAGATAGGAAAGATTGCCGGAAAATCATTAACCGGCGATGACCCTAATGCACTGGCAAAGGCCAACATGGCAGCAGCCAAAAGAGAGATTGAGCGACTGAAACCACTTCTTGACGATGGGATTGTGACCATGAGCGAATATAATGCTGCAGTGGCGGCATACGAATCGGCAAAAGCTACATTCAGTAACGCGGCAGTGGCCGGGACCGTAAAATCGCCGATTACCGGAACCGTCACCCAGCTGTTGGTCAATACCGGGCAGTTTGTTGAGACCGGAACTCCCCTCGCCCGCGTCAGCCGCAATCAAAACCTTGTGCTTCGGGTCGACTTTCCGGAACAAGAAAAGGGAAGATTGACAGATATTGCTGATGTGAAAATTCGTGTTGGCACTGATAATGAATGGATTACGCTATCGGAGTTATCAGGGAAAAGAATTGACTCCGGCGAATTTCCTGTTCTTTCAGGCTATCTCCCTGTATTCTATAGTTTTAAGAATAACGGCAATTTATCATCGGGCAGTTACGTGGAGGTCAGCATGACCGGAACTCCAACCGGTAGTGCTATTGTTATTCTGCAATCGGCAGTCATTGAGCAACAGGGCGAAAAATACGTATATGTCAAGACCGGCGACCATGAGTATGAAAAAAGGCGTGTTTCCGTTGCCGGAAAATCAGGCGATGAACTGTCAATAAGCAGCGGATTGAAGGCCGGCGAAGTGCTGGTTACCGAAGGCGCTACGGTGGTGAAGATGGCTGAATCATCGGGCGCGGTTCCGGAAGGTCATTCCCACAGTCACTAATTAAGCCGGACAAGATGCTAAACAGAATTATACGATATGCTCTTGACAACAGAGCCACGACATTATTAATCACGGGCATTGTCCTGATATGGGGTTGCTACGCAATCGTAAAAAGCGATGTGGATATTTTCCCTGACCTTAATGCACCTACGGTAGTGGTTATGACGGAGGCTGCCGGACTTGCGCCTGAGGAAGTTGAGAAAACGGTGACATATCCTATAGAGACGGCTCTAAATGGAGCAAAGGACGTTAGACGCGTACGTTCATCATCGGCTCCAGGTTTTTCTGTGGTGTGGGTAGAGTTCGATTGGAATGCCGATCCCAATTTAGCCCGTCAGATTGTGTCGGAGCGACTGATGAGCGTAACCGAGAGACTGCCACAGGGAGTTGGGACTCCAACATTAGGGCCGCAGTCATCGATTCTTGGAGAGATGATGATTATCGGTCTGACATCGACATCTCAGGATTCAGTTGACATGACGCAGCTACGCACGATTGCCGACCGCAACATTGTTCCACGCATTCTGGCTCTTGGAGGAGTGTCGCAGGTTTCGGTAATCGGAGGAGATGTTGCCCAGCTTCAGATAAAAATTGACCCGGAACGGATGAGAGCATGCTCCGTCAGTCTTGACGAAGTGCGTACAGCCGCCGCGAATATCAACAACAATGTGTCAGGCGGGGTGATATATGATTACGGTAATGAATATCTCGTCAAGGGCGATATACGCACTTCATCGGCAGAAGAGATAGGCAAAAGCGTGGTTCGCAGCGACGAACGCGGCGTTGTTACGCTCAATGACATAGCAACCATAGAGATTGGAGCCGAATCACCACGCATCGGAGTGGCATCGGAAAAGATGAGACCGGCAGTGCTGATAACAGTAACAAAGCAACAGTCAGTCTCCACAATTGAGCTTACAAATGAGATTGAGACGACATTAGCGCACATACGCCCTACCCTACCCTCGTGTATCAATATATCCACCGATATTTTCCGACAGAGTGATTTTATTGACAATTCCATCAGCAATCTACAGGAATCACTGCTCGAAGGGGCACTGTTTGTGATTATAGTTCTGTTCTTCTTCCTGATGAATTTCCGCACCACGCTCATATCGCTCGTAGCTCTTCCGCTATCTATAGTGGTGACTGTCATACTGCTGAATGCGATGGGGCTGACCATCAACACGATGAGTCTGGGCGGAATAGCCATTGCAATCGGTTCACTCGTGGATGATGCTATTGTTGATGTGGAAAACGTGTATAAACGCATAAGGCACAACAGACAACTTCCAAAAGAAGAGCGGCAGAGCACCATGACTGTTGTCTATGAAGCCTCGCGCGAGGTCAGATTGCCGATTCTTAACTCCACACTTATAATCATCGTCAGCTTCCTGCCCCTGTTTTTCCTTACAGGAATAGAGGGCCGTATGCTGGTTCCGCTCGGCATATCTTTCATAGTTTCACTTGTTGCCTCCACCGTAGTTGCGCTAACGGTCACCCCTGTGTTGTGCAGCTATCTACTTGGTGGGGAAAAAGTTACAGAAAAGAGCATGAGAGAACCTAAACTGACATCAGCACTGATACACTTATATAACAGATGCCTGCCTGCAGTACTTGTCCACAGAAAAGCCGTGATTGGAATCACCGTAATTCTGTTTGTCATTTCATTAGCAATGGTGCCATTGCTCGGGCGAAGCTTCCTTCCTCCGTTCAACGAGGGTTCGCTGACTATAAATGTCAGCGCCCTACCCGGAATATCGATTGAAGAGAGTGACCGCATAGGACTACTCGCCGAGGAAATCATCATGTCAATGCCTGAGGTGAAGACCGTGGCGCGCAAAACAGGCCGCGCTGAACTTGACGAGCATTCGCTTGGTGTCAACGTGTCGGAAATTGAGGCTCCCTACAAATTGGGCAGCAGATCAAGGAACGAGCTGGTTAGAGATTTAAGGAATAAGCTTTCACAACTTCCTGGAGTCAACATAGAGATTGGACAACCTATTTCCCACCGCATAGACGCCATGTTATCCGGGACGGAAGCGCAGATTGCTATTAAAGTGTTCGGCGATGACCTTCAGCAGCTATACCGCACAGCGTCACAGATTAAATCAACAATCCGTGAGGTGCCGGGAATAGTGGATATTAATGTGGAGCAACAGATTGGCCGTCCACAGCTGGATATTCGTCCGAAACGTGACATGATGGCTCGCTACGGTATCAGGAATGACGAGTTTCTTACGTTTATAAGCACAATGTTGGGCGGTGAATCAGTGTCTCAGATTTATGAAAAAGGCTTCCCGTATGATGTGGTGCTGAAAGTCGACGATTCATGCAAGGCTACCATTGCCGATATAAGTAACCTGCTTATTGACAGCAACAATGGGAAAATTCCATTGAGCTATGTGGCTGACGTAGTATCAACTGACGGGCCAAACACGATATATAGGGAAAATGTAAACCGGCGCATAGTGGTGTCAGCTAATGTTGACAACGGCGATTTGCGTGGAGCTGTAAATAAAATCCAAGAGAAGATTGACGAACACGTCAAACTGCCTGACGGATATTTCGTTGAATATGGGGGGCAGTTCGAAAGCGAGGCAGCGGCTTCAAGAACTCTTGCCTTGACATCCATTGGAGCAATACTGCTGATTTTCCTCATTCTGATGCACGAATACAGAAGCATAAGCCAATCACTAATAATCCTTGTAAACATGCCATTGGCTTTGATTGGAGGCGTGTTGATTCTTGTAATTGAAGGAGGAGAGCTTAACATACCGGCCATAATCGGGTTCATATCGCTTATGGGAGTGGCGACCCGCAATGGCATGCTCCTTATGTCGCGCTACAACGCCCTCAAAAAAGAGAGTGTTAGCCTTATGGAACGCATTAACCGTGGCTCCTGCGACAGGTTGACACCCATAATCATGACAGCATTGACATCATCGCTTGCACTTATTCCTCTTGCATTGCGCGGCACTCAACCTGGGAATGAGATTCAGTCACCTATGGCAATGGTTATCCTCGGAGGTTTGCTAACATCAACTTTACTGAATATCTTTGTAGTTCCGATTTTATATCAGATAGTTGAGAATAAAAAACGGAAAGAGAAAAAATGAACAGAGTCATCACATCCATCATATTTGCTTCTGCCGGTGTTGTGTGTGCATCAGCCTCCGGACCCATTGACATTGACGAACTTGTTGATAAAATCGTAGCCAACAATGGCATCCACGACGCTCAGGTTGCTGCAAATGCGGCCCAGATACAGGCAATTAAGACGGAAAACAATCTATCTGATCCGGAAGTGGAATTCACTCATCTGTGGGGACAAAAGGGTATCGGCAATAAATATGACATAGGCATAAGCCAACGCTTTGACTGGCCCGGGGTGTATTCGGCCAGAAACAAGGCTGCCCAATCAACGGCACGAGCTCTCGACTATCTGGCTCTGCAGAATGTTTCTGATTTGCGGCTAAGGGTGAAACAGACCATGATTGATGCAATCAGTGCCCGTAAAAAGATTGATCTTTATGGCGAAGTCCTTGTGACAATTGATTCGCTGTCGCGCATAGTGGAGCGAAATGTCAAGAACCGTGAGGTGTCAATACTGGACGCCAACAGACTTAAAATCGAAAGGATTGCTTTTGCCAGCAAGTATGATGAAGCAACCATGGCATACGATGAGGCATGCTCCACTCTTACCGGTCTCAACGGAGGGATACAATGTCCGGAAATTCTGTTGCAACTGACGGAATATCCCGGTCAGACAATTCTCCGCCCATTACAGGCTTATCAGGCGGAAAGCGACCGGCTCAATCCTCAAAAGAATTATCAATCAAGCATGTATAATGCGTATATGGATCAGGCCAAGGCTATAAGAAGAGGCTCGTTGCCGGGGTTCAGTATAGGATACAATCATGAATATGAAATGGGCGAACGATTCAACGGCTTCTCAGTATCAATGACGCTGCCCTTTCTCTCAAACAAAGGTAAAAGCAAAGCGCGTGAACTGGAGACGAAGGCATTCACATTGCAATCAGTGCAAAATGACATAGCAACTTACAGCCGGATTGCCGTTGATTATTCCAAGGCATCGCTGCTTAGCAAACAGATTGGTGACTACTCAGAAATTTTCGATGAGCAAAACCACATACAACTCTTAAACAAAGCGTTTGAAGCTCGTCAGCTGACTATTCTCAGCTACCTGACCGATCTGATATATTTCACTGAGGCCAAAAGCAATTATCTGGATCTTGAGTATGAATATCAGCTGCTGATGGCGTCACTTGACAGATTTGCGTGGCTTAACGGACGATAACCGTTATCCCAGATGCTCAACTTCCGCCAACCAAAGCGATGAGGATGCATCGGAGGGCATGCGCCAGTCACCTCGCGGCGAAAGGCACACACTTCCAACCTTCGGCCCGTCAGGCATGCATGACCGTTTGAACTGCTGAGAGAAGAAACGCCGGTAGAATACTTTCATCCATTTTATGATTTCTTCCTTGGTGTAAAGGCCGTCAAATGCCTTGAGGGCAAGAATCAGGACGCGGGTGGGAGTGAATCCGTATCTGAGCATGTAGTACAAGAAGAAATCATTGAGTTCGTATGGACCTACGAATGATTCCGTTTTCTGCCGGATGTTTCCATGACTGTCGGCCGGAGTAAGTTCCGGGCTGATAGGTGTGTCAATAATATCAAGAAGCGTCTTGCTCAATGCCTCGTCATCAATAATATCGGCGTAGTGGCGGACAAGGAACTTTACGAGGGTCTTGGGAACACCGGCGTTGACCCCATACATTGACATCTGGTCACCGTTATAGGTAGCCCATCCGAGTGCAAGTTCCGAAAGGTCACCGGTTCCGAGGACTATGCCTCCGGTCTGATTTGATAGGTCCATGAGAATCTGGGTGCGTTCACGGGCCTGGGAATTTTCGTAGGTCACATCATGGACATCGGCATCATGACCAATATCCTTGAAGTGGAGTGTAACCGCAGGACCAATCGGAATCTCCCGAATGTCTACTCCAAGATGCTTCATCAGGGTCATCGCGTTGGCATACGTTCTACCTGTGGTACCGAATCCGGGCATCGTTACTGCCACAATATCAGTCATCGGGCGGCCGAGACGCTTCATGGTTGCTAAAGCCACAAGTAGTGCTAATGTAGAGTCGAGACCTCCGGAAATACCAACAACAACCTTTGGATTGCCTATAGCACACAGTCGCGAAGCAAGTCCGCATTCCTGAATGGTTGTTATTTCCCGACAGCGTTCCGCCAACCGGTCATCGGACGAGGGGACAAAGGGCTGTGGCGCTATGTTCCTGAAGCGAATCGGGCTGGATACATCATATTGAATATGAGCCGGTGCGGACTCGTTAATGCAACCGTTTCTCATGGCGCAGTCATTGAACGTGGCAATGTGCATGCGGTCACGTGACAGAGCCTCAATGTCGACATCGGCAACCACTGCAGGATAACTCAGATAATCATCGCGGTCATTGCATGCGAGTATGGAGCCGTTTTCACATATAATGGTTTTAGGCAGAAAAACCAGATCGGTTGTTGACTCTCCGAATCCAGCCGATGCGTATGCGTAGGCGGCAATGCAACGTGCCGATTGCTGCTGTATCAAGGAGCGCAGATAATTGTATTTTCCAATCTGGTCATCAGAAGCCGACAGATTGAAAATAACCTGAGCGCCATCCATTGCCAAACGGCAGGACGGTGGAATCGGAGCCCATAGATCCTCACATATCTCTATTCCGATACATACACCGTGACTCATAAATGTACGTTGCGTTCCATTAACTCCGGGGGCAAACCATCTTTTCTCGTAAAACTCATTGTAGTCAGGAAGATATGTCTTATCTATAAATTCCACCTGCCCGTCATGGACAAATGCGGCGCTGTTCATCAGCGCATTGCCATTGCGACGAGGGAGCCCAACTATGACGTGGAGATTAATTGTTTCCGTAGCCTTACGGATTCGCTCAAGTCCCTTACAGGCAGCCTCAATGAGAGTCATGTTGTGAAAAAGGTCGCCGCATGTATAGCCCGTGATGCATAGCTCCGGGAAAACGGCGATTTCCACCCCTGATTCTTCAAGAGAATTCATTGCCAACAGTATTTCGTTGACATTTAGTTCAACGTCCGCAACTCTATGGCGAGGGGCCACTGATGCTATTCTAAGGAATCCGTTAGTCATGGTTTGGTATGTAAAATTTGACGCAAATTTACTTATTTAAGTCCAAAGGTGACTAATCTTTCGTCAGAAAAGATTAAATTTGCATTGTCAATTTAACAACAAAACAACAATAGAAAAAGTAATGGCAAAAATCGGTTCGGTTTTCACCCCGGTAGGACGCAAGGCCCTTCTGCTTGGGAGCGGTGAGTTGGGAAAAGAAGTTGCTCTTGAGCTACAGCGATATAATGTTGAGGTTGTGGCATGTGACCGATATCCGTCTGCACCCGCAATGCAGATTGCACACCGCAATCACGTGTTCAACATGCTTGACGGCGATGAGTTGCGCAAGGTAATTGAAGCCGAGCGTCCTGACCACATAATCCCCGAAGTGGAAGCTATAGCCACTCCTACCCTTGTTGAACTTGAGAAAGAGGGCTTCCATGTAACGCCTACAGCTCGTGCTGCATGGCTCACCATGAATCGCGAGGGAATCCGCCGGCTGGCTGCCGAGGAGCTTGGACTTCTCACTTCGCCCTATCGCTTTGCATCGACCCGCGAGGAGTTTGACGAGGCTGTAAAAGAAGTCGGGATTCCGTGTGTGGTAAAACCGATAATGAGTTCATCGGGCCACGGACAAAGCGTTATAAAAAGCGAATCAGATATTGACAACTCATGGCGAATAGCTCAGGAGGGTGGTCGTGCTGGAGCCGGACGTGTCATTGTTGAGGGCTTCATTAAGTTTGACTATGAAATCACGCTTCTTACCGTGAGAAGTGTCTCGGGCACAACGTTCTGCGAGCCGATTGGACATGTACAGATTGACGGAGACTACCGATATTCATGGCAACCACAGCCCATGTCGGCCAAGGCCCTTGAATCAGCCCGTGAAATAGCAAAGAAAATCACTGATGCGCTTGGCGGATACGGCATTTTTGGCGTGGAATTATTTGTAAAGGATGACACCGTAATATTCAGTGAGGTTTCTCCCCGTCCGCATGACACCGGAATGGTAACAATGATTTCTCAGGATCTCAGCGAGTTCGCTCTTCATGCCCGCGCTCTTCTTGGCCTTCCGGTACCCGCAATCAGATTCTACGGGCCATCAGCATCACGCGCCATAGTGGTAGAAGGAGATACTGATAAGGTGGAATTCGATAATCTTGAGGAAGTGCTGTCCGAGCCCGGCGTGCAGATTCGAATTTTTGGCAAACCGGAGGTTAAAGGACACCGCAGAATGGGGGTGATTCTTGCTCAGGGTGACAATGTTCAAGATGCCATAGATAAAAGCGAACAGGCATACAAGAAATTAAAAGTGACCGTTCTTCCGCGCTAAGATTTCGACGCTGAACAGAAAGGACAAAGAAGTCTTTCAGGCAAATAATGCCCGGAAGGCTTCTTCTACTTTTGTCACCTCTGTTATCTTTATCTTGAACCGTGACCTCTCAATTCCCTTAAGGCTGTGACGGGGGACGAGGATGTCGGTCATGCCGAGTTTTTCAGCTTCAGCTATGCGCTGCTCTATTCTTGTGACAGGCCGGATTTCTCCGGACAATCCGACTTCGCCGGCCATGCAGAAGCCTTGTGGCACCGGCATATCAACATTTGACGACAGTATTGCACACACCACCGGCAAATCCAGAGCGGTGTCCTTAACCTTTATTCCCCCTGCAATGTTGAGGAACACGTCCTTTTGTCCGAGTTTGAATCCCACTCTTTTCTCAAGTACGGCAAGGAGCATATTCAGGCGTTTTGCATCAAAGCCGGTAACAGATCGCTGCGGGGTTCCGTATGCTGCGGTGCTGACAAGAGCTTGCACCTCAATGAGGAATGGGCGCATGCCTTCGATTGTTGTCCCTATAGCAACTCCTGAAAGCTCTTCCTCTCCCGCACGACACAGCAACATTTCCGATGGATTAGAGACTTCGCGGAGCCCTTTCTGACACATCTCATAGATACCGATTTCAGATGTGCTTCCGAATCGGTTTTTGATTGACCGTAATATTCTGTAAAGATACTGGCTGTCACCCTCAAACTGCAGCACAGCGTCAACGATGTGTTCAAGGACTTTTGGCCCGGCTATGCTTCCCTCCTTATTGATATGACCTATCAGTAATACAGGCACATTGCTTTCCTTGGCATATTTGAGCAATCGGGCAGCGCATTCACGTACCTGGCTCACACTGCCGGCCGATGACTCTATATCGTCGGAAGCTATTGTCTGGATTGAGTCTATGATCAGTAATTCGGGATTTACGGATTCAATGTGGTCAAAAATATTATCAAGCGAGGTTTCACATGCAATAAGCACGTTTTCACTCATTCTTCCTATGCGATTGGCTCGCATCTTCAACTGCTGCGCGCTCTCCTCGCCTGACACATACAGAATTCTCTTCGTCCGGATGGACAGAATGTTCTGAAGCACCAGAGTGGATTTTCCTATCCCCGGCTCTCCTCCTATCAGCACAAGAGAGCCTGCAACAAGTCCTCCGCCAAGCACACGGTTGAGTTCATTACTCGGCATCTTTATGCGAGGTTCATCATTCAGCTCTATCTCGGTTACTTTCACCGGCTTGGATTTGGAGCGTCGATTCAAAGCAAGGCCCTTGGATGTCTTGGAAGATATTTTTTCCTCAACCATTGTGTTCCACGCTCCACATGACGGACATCGTCCCTGCCATTTCGGAGACTCTGCCCCGCACTCGCTGCAAAACCATGCGCTTCTGACTTTTGCCATATAATTATATCTTTAAAACAGTTCTACGCCGGAATTCCGACATGGTTATTGCCGTAGCTACTGCAACGTTCAGTGATTCAGATGATTTTCCGGCAGTTCCAAACGAGGGGACATACAGTTTGTCTGTCACCACCTCTCTTATAGCATCGCATATACCGTTTCCCTCATTACCCATCACTATTACTCCCTCACTTTCAAGATCAGCACCATATATGTTCTGTCCCTCAAGGAAAGTACCGTAAACCTTCACTTTGCAATCTTTCAGCATGTCAAGTAGATTGCCATAATGAAGCCGAACTCTGGAAATTGCGCCCATTGTGGCTTGTACCACTTTAGGGTTCCAAATATCAGCGGTATGCTCGCTGCAAAGAATATCCGTAATTCCAAACCAGTCTGCTGTGCGGATAATTGTGCCGAGATTACCGGGGTCCTGAACGCCGTCAAGAGCCATGGTAAGGCGTCCGGAAAACCGGACTTCTCTAATATCGTACACCGGCACTTCATATACGGCAATGACTCCCTGAGGCGTTTTAAGCGAACTCATCCGCTCCAAATCACGTTCCGACACCTGACACATATATTCTCGGTATCGATGGGCTGTATCTTGGTGAGTATCAATCCAACGGGATGTGGCGAATATGGCGAAAACGGAGAACGATTCCAAAGTATCGCCCACACATTTAGTACCCTCAACCTTAAAAAGGCCGTTGGACTTCCGGTGTTTACGTTCATCCAGAGATGACACGAGTTTTCTGAGGTTGTTGGTAAGTTCCATGCTAAACAATCTCCTTAGTCAATGCAAAGATAGTAAATGTCAAGTATTTTTAGTATTTTTGCATCCGAAATATTTGGAGCATTACCTATGAAGATATTAGTAACCGGCGCTTACGGCCAGCTTGGCAGTGAAATGAGAGAAATCCTTGAGACATCTCATCCCGGCCTTACGGTATACACTGATGCCGACACCCTTGACATTACTGACCGCAAGGCGTTGGAATCGCTCATCGGGAAAGGCGAGTTCACACATATAGTGAATTGTGCGGCATACACGGCTGTGGATAAAGCGGAAACGGACCAATCACAGTGCTACAAGATTAACTCTGAAGCCGTAAATAACATAGCCTCTGTGGCCTCCGCTATCGGCGTGAAAGTGCTGCATATATCCACCGATTATGTTTTTGACGGAAAGACATATCGTCCCTATCGCGAAAGCGACAAGGTGAATCCCCTCTCCACATACGGTAATTCCAAAAGGAAAGGAGAGATGGTTCTCCTTTCAATGTGTCCTGATGCAATAATAGTGCGTACGGGTTGGTTATATTCTCCTCACGGGCTTAACTTTGTAAAGACAATGCTTCGTCTCGGTCAAGAGAAAAAGGAGATTGGAGTTGTCTGCGACCAGGTAGGGACGCCAACATACGCCCGCGACCTTGCCGATACAATAACATCAATACTGTTTGCCCGTCAATGGATTCCGGGAATTTACCATTTTTCCAATGAGGGAGCATGCTCATGGTATGATTTCTCCAAAATGGTGTTCCGACTCACCGGTAACAACGAATGCAAGGTGAACCCATTGACAAGTGAGGATTATCCTACTGCGGCGACTCGCCCGCACTATAGTATACTTGATAAAAGTTTAATCAAAAAGACCTACGGTATCAGAATCCCGTTCTGGGTTGACAGCCTTGAAAAATGCCTGCAGCGTATCAACTCCGGGGATTCTGAAATAAGATAAATCGCAATGTCAAAAATCACAGATGAAATAAATCGCCGGCGAACTTTCGCTATCATATCCCATCCGGATGCCGGCAAAACAACTCTGACTGAGAAATTACTTCTCTTCGGAGGCGCAATCCACATAGCCGGAGCGGTAAAATCAAACAAAATCAAGAAAACGGCCACAAGTGACTGGATGGAAATTGAGAAGCAGCGAGGAATCTCCGTTGCGACATCAGTGATGGGCTTCAACTATGGCGACTACAAAATAAATATTCTTGACACTCCTGGACACCAGGACTTTGCAGAGGACACATACCGCACGCTGACTGCCGTTGACAGTGTAATAATAGTTGTCGATGTGGCTAAAGGCGTAGAGCAGCAGACCCGTAAACTCATGGAAGTCTGCAGGATGCGCAACACTCCGGTGATTATATTCGTCAACAAGCTGGACCGCGAGGGTCGAGATCCATTTGAGATTCTTGACGAGTTGGAATCAGAGCTGAAAATTAACGTTCGCCCTCTCAGTTGGCCTATTAATATCGGAGCAAAATTCAAAGGTGTCTACAACATCTATGAAGAAACTCTTGATTTGTTTACACCTGATAAACAGAAGGTTTCAGAGCGTGTTGAAATCGTAGATATAAATGATCCGTGCATTGATGAGGCTGTTGGCGAAGCTGACGCATCGAAATTGCGTGAGGACATTGAACTTATTGAGGGCGTCTACCCGGACTTTGACGTAAATGAATATCTCGCGGGTAAAATAGCACCGGTTTTCTTTGGATCAGCACTGAACACATTCGGCGTAAAGGAGCTTCTTGACTGCTTTGTCAAAATAGCTCCTGCACCGCGCCCTGTAGTGGCTCAGGAGCGCGAAGTTAATCCTGACGAGGAGTCCTTTTCCGGATTTGTGTTTAAGATTCACGCCAATATGGATCCGAACCACAGGTCATGCATAGCGTTCGTAAAAGTTTGTTCGGGAAAATTTGAGCGCAATGCCCCCTACAAACATATCCGCTCCGGAAAAATCCTGAAATTTGCGGCTCCTACAGCCTTCATGGCCCAGAAGAAAAGCATTGTTGACGAAGCATATCCCGGTGATATTGTGGGTATTCCTGACAATGGAACATTCAAAATAGGCGATACTCTGACTCAGGGCGAATCACTTCATTACAAAGGTCTGCCGAGCTTCTCCCCTGAAATGTTCAAGTACATTGAGAATACCGACCCGATGAAATCAAAACAGTTGGAAAAAGGAATCCAACAACTCATGGACGAAGGTGTTGCACAGCTGTTTGTCAACCAATTTAACGGTCGTAAAATCATAGGCACCGTCGGCCAGCTGCAATTTGAAGTTATTCAGTACAGGTTGCTCCATGAATACGGGGCACAGTGTCGATGGGAACCGATATCGCTATACAAGGCATGCTGGATTGAAAGTGACGATGCTCAGGCTCTTGAAGCATTCAAGAAGCGCAAACATCAGTTTATGGCCGTGGATCGTGAGGGGCGTGATGTTTTTCTCGCTGATTCGTCATACGTACTTCAGATGGCACAAACCGATTTCCCTAAAATAAAATTCCATTTCTCGTCAGAATTCTAACTTCAGAATTTTAAATAATGAAAGTACTGAAATTCGGAGGGACATCCGTGGGGACGGTGGAAAGTCTTCGCAATGTGAAAAATATCGTTGAGAAGATTGACGAGCCGATTATTGTTGTGGTATCTGCGCTTGGTGGCCTCACCGACAAATTGATTGCCACAGCCCGTATGGCAGAGTCATCAGACATTGACTACAAAAAGGAGCTGACTCTGATGGCCCAACGCCATCATAATATAGTAGAGGCTCTTGTTCCTATAATAGAAAGGGAGTCATTACTCAGTGAAATAGATGGATTATTCGGCCAATTGGCCAATATCTATCAGGGTATATTTCTTTTGGAAGAACTCTCATCGCGTTCACTTGATAAGGTTGTGAGTTTCGGCGAGCGGCTGTCAAGCCGAATCATATCGAAGATAATTGACGGGGCGTCGTTATTTGATTCACCTGAATTTATAAAGACTGTCAATAAATTTGGAAAGCATCTGCTTGATAATGACACCTCTCTTGAACTGATTCACGCAACGTTTGACAACGCGGACTTCAAGGTGGCTGTTGTGCCCGGATTCATAGCCACTGATTCCAAAGGGATATTTACGAATCTGGGGCGCGGCGGCAGCGACTACACCGCAGCAATTCTCGCTGCAGCTCTTGATGCTGACGTTTTGGAAATCTGGACCGATGTTGACGGATTCATGACGGCGGATCCACGAATTGTCAATGGCACCAAAATCATACCATCGCTATCATTCACCGAGGCGATGGAGCTATGTAATTTCGGGGCAAAGGTGATTTATCCTCCTACAATATATCCGGTATTCCACAAAAACATTCCAATCTACATAAAGAATACGTTCAACCCCAATGTGGAAGGCACATGTGTTTTTGACACAAAGGGAGCCGAATCAAATCAGCCCGTTGCAAAAGGCGTGTCGTCCATAACGGATACATGCCTGCTGACATTCAAAACCACATCCGGCTCAGGTGGAATAGCGACAAGAGCTCTTAACACTCTTGCCCGAAATGGAATCAGTGTGCTGCTTGTGGCAAATGCAGATTCTCCAATGGAACGAACCCTGTCACTCCCCGCAACCGATATAGATAGAGCGATGGATTCATTGGAAAGAGAATTCAATGCGGAATTTGAAACAGGCGAACTGGCTCCCGTCAAAATTGAACGTGACCTCGCTACTATTGCAGTTGTCGCCGACAACATGAGATCCATAGCCGGTATTTATGACACTATATCGGGCGCACTTGCTGACCGTGGCATTGAAGTGAGGGCTTCGTCGCAGGGAATTCCGGAGACCAGCATTGCATTTGTTGTTACGATGCAACAACGAGTTGATGCACTTCAAGCAGTACATGACAGAATTTTTGAATGATAAAATTTTCATCCGTTCTCTTGTATTTGCTCCGGTAATATTTTATCTTTGCTATCGGTAACATAAAACCGATAGGCGATGCGATATTACAGTACCAATGGCTCGGATAAAAATGTAGATTTGTGCGAGGCTGTTCTTAAGAGCTTCGCTCCTGACGGAGGTGTATACATGCCTCTGTCTATTCCTGTGATTCCCAAAGCTCTGTTCAATAACATCGATGCGATGTCAATAACCGACATTGCATACATAGTTGCATCAACTTTGTTTGGCTCGGATATTGATCCGGCTATTCTCAATGACATTGTTAAAGAGACATTCACTTTTGATATTCCTCTTGTACAATTGTCGGATAAAACGTATTCACTCGAACTGTTTCACGGGCCGTCACACACGTTCAAGGATATCGGTGCGCGATTCATGGCCCGCATAATATATCACCTCGGCAGCGCCCGTCTTAAGAACAATGGTCCGCTAAATCTTCTTGTAGCCACCCGCGGAGACACCGGTTACGCCGTAGCCGAGGCTTTTGCAGACATGCCGGGAGTAAAGGTGTTCATCTTCCATCCGGCCAACAGTGTGCTGCGGACGCCCGATCGAATATTGCGGGCAGTAGCATCGTCAAACATTGTATCGGTGGAAGTGCGCGGCACTCTTGACGATTGTCAGGAACTCGTGAGACGTGCATACGAGGATGAAGAACTTAACCGTAAGTTTAATCTCACATCGGCTAACAGTATTAACATTGCGCGCCTTCTTCCACAGACTTTTTTCTATTTCTATGCCTACTCCCGACTGCGTGCACTGGGAGAGTCAACCGGAAAAATTGTGATATCAATGCCGTGTGGCAATCTCGGCAACCTTACAGCAGCCTTGTTTGCCAAGCAGATGGGGCTTCCTATTGACCGAATAATTGCAGCCGGAAGAGGACACGAACGTCTATGGGGAGAGATGCAGGATGGCATTCTTTCGGTAAACCACTTTAACCAACGAGCACTCAGCACAAACCTGTCGCGCATAAATCGCCTCATGGAGCGTAATCCGGAACTTGGTAATATTGTGGATTGCCGGACATTCAGTTATGATGATATCGCTGAACAGATTTCACTAATGTATTCTTCCCATAAATACCTTATGGACCGGAATACAGCCATGGCATGCCGGGCACTGATGGAAAATCGCAAAGCCGATGAGACCGGTGTATTTCTCGCCACGGCGCATCCCGACATGTACGCAGCAAAAATAAAGGAAATTCTTGGCGTTGACATATCTGCGCCGAAACCCGCTCGCGGATATTTTCGTGATCGATGCGCCCCACTCTCCCCAACCCTACCGGCCGTAAGGCACTTCCTTCTTGAAAACATATAACCGAATTTCAAATAATTATGGCAAACAAAAGAGACATAAAGAAACAAATTCATGCAATCTGTGGAGAACTTGCGCTTAACTGTATAGTAACCCGCGATTGCGTGGCAGGTATTGATGAAAAAGCAATGAATGAGGTGATTGTAAAGATAGCCCGTCTGCAGTCACACGCATTGCAAAACCTATCTTTCAACTTTGACAAAACACCCTCGGATTTCTCTGATAGAGCCGCATATAACAAGGCTTTAGGAAAATTCAACAAGACGGCCTACAAATCCTTTGTTGAAGAATTTAACAAATCCATCAGGGAAATTGTTAAAGATGTGAATGCCCTGCTACCCGCATCTCAGCGTGAGCTTAACAAGCAGGTTGCAAACGAGAAATGAATTTAAGCGGACTTATTTTACGGATAGCCGGCTGGAAAGTGAAAATCACTGTCCCCGACTATCCTAAATGTATCATCTGTGTTGCACCCCACACGAGCAACTGGGATTTCGTAATTGGTAAGCTGGCCTACAGCTCAATAGGACGCAAGGCCGGATTTCTGATGAAATCGTCATGGTTTTTCTTTCCACTCGGAGTTTTTTTCAAGGCCATAGGAGGTGTTCCGGTTGAGCGTGACAAATCGCGCAAAGGGCCATCGCTCGTTGAGCAACTTATCCAACGTTTCAAAACATCCTCAAAACTATCACTCGCCATCACTCCTGAGGGGACTCGCAAACGCACCGACAAATGGCACACCGGATTCCTTAGGATTGCATACGAGGCACACGTTCCCGTGCTACTCGGAGTGTTGGATTTTGAGAACAAAGAAGTGCTGATTACAAAGGAGCTTTCACCTAGCGGCGATATTGATAAGGATATGAGAGCGGTAAAAAATTATTATTCCCCATTCTCGGGCAAACATCCCCAGAATTTCACCACTGACTGATGAGATATGGAAAAAATGAACGTGGTTCTTATTCCTCTGGACATAGCGTTAGGCAACAAAGAGCATAACCTGGCGGTCGTTGAATTGCGAGTCAGCCGACTTGACGACAACGTTGATCTGGTTGTTCTGCCGGAGATGTTCAACACCGGGTTCGGCGCCTTTCAGGAAAGCCTGTCGTCACTGGCTGAGACAGAAACAGGCAATACAATCAGCCGCATGAAAGCCCTATCGAAAAAGAAAGGGATAGCGATAATCGGAGGGTTTATTCGCCGCGATGGTGAAGATTTCTACAATAGCGCTTTTGCCGTCAGCGATGGAGAACTCATAGCTATTTATGACAAGCGGCATTTGTTTGCCGGGCCGGAACAGAAACTTTTTCAGCGAGGACAATCGCCCTCACCCATCGTCACAATAAAGGGTTGGCGAATCAGAATAGCAATATGCTACGACCTTCGTTTTCCGGTATGGAATCGTTCGCGCAATCTGAACTACGATGCCATAGTATTCATAGCCAACTGGGTTCATATCCGCAACTATGCATGGCGGCACCTGATTATTGCACGTGCCATAGAGAATCAGGCATACGTTTTGGCATGTAACCGAGAGGGAACGGACTTCTATGGCGAATATATGAGAGGCGATTCCATGATAGTCAACGCAATGGGCTATCCCATAGAGACATTAGACGAAAACGGCGATGTATATGCCACATTGGATAAGAACCTCCTTGATTCCGACCGCCGCCACCTGAAGCCCTGGAAGGTTGCCGATGACTTTACAATTGAGATTTAACCCGCTCCAAAAGTTTTTCCACCTGTGGGAGAATCGGGGTCAATCCATCGTTATTGATTTCATGTGTGGGAATCCGGGACAATCTGATCTGTTCATCGCGCTGCGCATCAATGCGGCTGATTATCTGACTCTCTGAAAGTTCAGGATTGCGCTTTTTTATCCGCTCCACTCTGACGTTCTCCGGAGCTGTCACCTCCCAAATCTCATCAACTTCTTTGTCAAGACCGCTTGTGCATAGTATGGCTGTCTCTACAAAAGCCAGCCGCCGGTCACTGCTCCAACACTGGAAATCACGAATGACCTCTTTATGAACAAGACTGTTAAGGGCAGCCAAAGCGTTTTTGTCATTGAACACATGATTGGCGAGTATCCCGCGATCCAACTTGCCATCTGTAACTGCTGCCGGGCAAATATCTGCGCTGATAGAATTGAGAATCCTCATGTCGGAATCCATCATAACCTTTGCTCTCAAATCGCAATCATAGACCTCATGGCCGAGAGCTTTCAGTATTGACTGGACCACGCTCTTCCCTGCACCGATTCCACCGGTTATTGCTATAATACGCCGTTTCATTTGTGTTGGTCGTCTCCTTGCAAACCGCTCTTTTCCGGAGTGGAGCTTGTCTCGATTATGTACTCCACGCTGTCAGGTTTGAAACTGAAGTTCCTCAGCGAACCGGATATGGCCGCAGTCTGAACTTTAACTTTCTGCGATTCTCGATTGATAGAGTCGAAGTCCACGAACAGTTTAACGTTAGTCTCGGTGTTATATGTACTCATCGGCAACAGATAGGTCACTTCCGCCGTTGAGGGGAAGGTTATCAACCTCACATTTTCAGGCAGATTCAGGACTTCAATCGGAACTATGCGCCTTTTGGATATCAGCGGCTCAATAGGCACCGTGACAGTTACCTGATCCGGAATGATGCGCATACCTTCAATCGGACGTATCTTTACGGTTATCACTGTAGTGTCCTTCAGCCCGGTCTTGACTATAGGATAAGTTGATACGGCTGTGAGGTTTCGGGGAATATCATTGGCTGAATATATCATCACGGAGTCAACATTAGCCTTAATTGGCCCGGAAACCACATACTGAAGTTTTGGCTGAATGTCACAGTCAACCTCCAATTTCACTTTCTTGCCAATGTTGGAGGTGTAGGCAGCCTTGATTGATTCGGGCCTCAGGCTGGTAATCTTTATGCCTTGTCCGAAATAGTCGCGGAATAGCGCTTCGAGCTTTTGCCGAGGAATTGAAAAAGTACCTGAAGAATTGGCAAAGTCGTTGAATTTTACCCGTAGCGGACTTACATCATGCCACAGGAATTTAATGAACTGAACACCTTTACCCTGGACGGACACATTGATGCTGGCCGGTATTGACTCTACAATGACAATGCTGTCAGGCATGTTCTCTATTTTCAAGGGAACATCGTAATCACGCTCCACCTCTTCATATAGCGACAGGAAGAGCCAGAAGACGGATGCTATCCCAATGCACACAAGAAATATGACGAAGTCACTGCCCTTTGCCGACTTCGGTAGAATTCCAAAGGTTTTGCCAGACTGTCCTTTTTCGCCATTTATGCGATTGTCGCTATTTAAGTCCATGTTATTAAAGCGGAGTCAGTTGCTTTTATTGTAAAAAGCCGCGACAACATAGCCGCGGCTCTGATATTGCTGGTTTTAAGGCGTCCCTTTTTAGTTGGCGTTCTGCTGATTCTGAGCCTCCTGCTGGGCATCGGCGGGAGATTCAAACACAGAACCTTTGTCGACGGTAATGGTCACGTTAGGCGCGATTTCCACCACAAACGTAGTATCTTTCACCTTCTTAACCTTACCATAAATACCACCGGCAGTAACAACTTTCTGTCCTTCCTGAATACTCTCGCGAAATTCACGGAGCTTCTTAGCCTTTTTCTGCTGAGGACGAATCATGAAGAAATAAAAGACTGCGATGATTGCTACAATCATCAGTATATTCATTAAACCGGCGTTTTCGGCATTGGCTGCCTGAAGCATTACAAGTGATAGCATATCGTTAGAATTTTAATCAGTTCAATATTACGATTACAAATATAAGGTTTATATTTGATTCGTGCTAATTATTCATTTATTTTTTGAGCAATTTCCCTTCTGCCTGCAAGTGGCTGATAACAGAATATAGGATTCCGTTGATAAACTGGCCGCTTCGGGGTGTACTATAGGAATTGGCTATCTCTATATATTCATTGAGCGTTACGGGAATAGGAATGGCCGGATAGTTGAGCAGCTCTGCGATGGCCGTACACATGATTATCACGTCCATAAATGCAAGTCGCTCGGGATCCCATTGATTTGAGTTGATGAAGCGGTCAACGTAACTGCGATATGTGTCGAAGTTATCTATCGTGTCGACAAACAGTTCCTCTCCGAACCGGGCGTCTTCCTCATCCTTAAACTGAGGCAAAACGAACGAACCTTTCTTATCAGCCTCTTTAATTTCTCCGGCTCTGCGCAGGGTTTTGGTGACAAATGTGCCTATAATATCGGAGTCATCGTTCCAATACACTGACTTGGACTCAAGATATTCGGCCAGCTCATCCGATGGGAGGATAATCTGCTTCATTACCTGACGCCAGAATTCACAATCGGCTCTAAGTGAGTTCTCCGTTGACGCCATATATTCAGCATACAGTTGCGATTCGGTAATTTTGTCAAGCACGGTCATCAAGAAGTCCGGATCCTCGTTCCAACTGATCTTCTTGTCAGCACACAGAGCGCTGAACTTTTCGTCGGTTTCAAGCAGAGCTATCAGCCTGTTGTTGACGAATTTAAGATTAGGGTTAAGATCTTCGCTCGTTGCAAGATACTTGTTTTTTGCGTTGTCAAGCCTGAGGTCCTGAAGGTGAACAAGTTCAATTGGGAGCTCAAGAAGTCGGAGATACAGTTCGTAGGACTTGTCGAGCGATGCCTGCAATGAATGGCGTGCCTCGATAAGCAACTTGCGGTAACCACCGCAGCTATTGAGGGTCTCACGCAGCATGCGGATTGCATTTTCATATCCTACATTTGAGAATGATTCATCTTTCCTTGCTGCTTCAAACAGCTCCGAGCTCTTGGCTATTATTGTATCAATGACCACGTTCCAGAACTCAAGGTCATCGCTGATGTCTTTGTTTTTCCTATGAGTGTAGCTTCGGTAAATTCCGGAATCAATTATTTCCTTGTATATTGCCTCAATAGCATTGTCATATAAGGATGTGTTTGCAATGCGCTTGAACACAGCATCTTTCACCGCCGGATCGTTTTTCAGAGCTTTGCCAATCTTGTTTTCCGCGAGATAACGGTTAACGTATGACACTGAGTCGCTACCCACTCTATATCCCGACAGACGAAGCACGAGCAAAAGTAAATCGAGATACAGACTGTAGGCGTACTGTTTGTCACGTGATGCGGACTCCGGCTCGGTTATGAGATGAAATTCATTGCGGTTCAAGAAGTAGCAGAACAGCATCTGAACTACTTTTGTGCGTATCAATACTCGATTTATCATTTCTCTTTTGTTCTCTTTTTGTTTGCAAAATTAATCAATTTTTTCGGGTCAGCCCCAATCTGCAATGTTTTTTCTTACTTCTTGCTTCGGAACTGCCGATAGTTGTCCAATGACTGCTGCCTACTATCATTTGCAATTTCAGTGGCGGCTGGGAACAGGACATGCTTCCCATCAGTCATCAGCTTTTTCATCGCATTGGCTCTTTCGCTTGCGGAGCTCTTGCCTGTTAGCGGATTGCGACCCACACATTCAGGAATATCAGTGAATGTTACCGGTACAGTGATTGCAGCCGGAGGATAACCGAGCATTGTCCACATAACCGGACCATCCTCAGTATATTCAATAACCACGGATGAGGCTGATGTAGGGCGCGAGATGAACTTGCCGTCCTTTATCTTTTTACGATAGGAATAGCTGTGGGGGATGTTTCCTGATGTATCGTAGTAATCTCTTGACAGGCATTCCGTGAACAGTTCCGGCTGAATTCCATTGACCACATTGCGGCCAATTATTTTTTCAGCACTGTAATAGCGTTCATAACCGTATCCGCCTTTCCCGGTGGAAGAACATGAGAAGTTGCTTCTGACCAAATAGCCGGAGTCAGCGCAATTCAGGTCATATCGGTGATACCCATAATCATCCGTCTCGAAATAAGCGCCATTGCCGTCACCGTCCATAACGCCGAAATTTGTGCGGACTCCAAGCGGTTTGGGCAAACGGTCAAGAAGCTCTGCAAAATCATCCACCGTCTTGCAACATAGAAGGGCTTCGGTCATTATGATACCCTCGCGGTCCTTCCAGTCATCCGCATTGGCCGGAAGGTTACCTGCAACAGTGTTTATAATCGCAAAACCGCAACGGTTAACGCCTGCCCATGCCTCCTTTTTAAGCGAGTCAGACGCATTGAACAGTGCGATGTAGTCAAATTCAGGCGTGATAGCGTGTACAGTGTCTACGTAATTGTCCTTGTTGGAAGTGTCGCGGTGTTTCCACATCATCGGATGCCCTGACTGCGTTATTCGTCCGGATACGATTGCTGACGTGCATGCAAATCCCGGAATATCTGCCAATAAGGTCAAAGCGCATATCATGGCGATAATCCAGAGGTTATTGCGTATGGTTCCGGCTGTAGTCATTAACGATAGTGTGATATTGGGATTGTGTCAAGCGGAACGTTGATATTGTGCTTGTCAAAAATGCCACGTGCCCGTTTAACGAATTGTGTCCCGCTGGTTTTTATAGCTTTGGGCAGCTCGCTTTCAGCCGGAATGACCCGATAGTTATCGGCCGTGGCAGATGGCGGTTGCACAACCACGAGTCTGTAAGATGCAGTGTCAACCTGAGCCTTCCCTTCATCATCGCGCCTCAGCCCTACCCTGATCATAGCTCCGCCGACACAGTCATCGCTTTTCATTGCCGACACAAAATTCCCCAGCGAGTAAACGACGAGAACTTTCCTACCGGTATTGTCATTAACGCGCATTTCCATGGGCTGAATCACATGTGGATGCCCTCCTATAATGAGGTCAACGCCCTCATCTTCAAGGAAGTCAGCGAGTGCTTTCTGCTCACGGTTAGGCAAAAGCACATACTCCACGCCCCAATGCATGCACGCTGTCACTATCTCGGCGCCCATCTCACGGGCCTTGGCTATATCCTTCCTTATACGGTTTTTGTCAATATAGTTGACCACAGCGTCTTTTTGAATCTTGACGCCATTGGTGCCGTATGTGTAATTGAGGAAGGCTACCTTGATACCATTGACATCGACAATAGATGGGGTAAGGCTGTCACGTTCAGCCGCGTTACGGAATGTTCCGGTGTGAGCCAAGCCTGCTTCGTCAATCACATCAAGGGTCCGTTTAAGTCCGCGGTCACGCCTGTCAAGCGAATGGTTGTTGGCTGTCAGGACATAGTCGAATCCTGCTTTTTGCAGCTCATAGAGAAAGCTGTCGGGCGCACAGAACATGGGATAGCCGGAATATGGCTTCCCTCCGAGGGGCAGTTCAAGATTAACAACGGCAAGGTGAGCCGAACTGACGTATGGCTCGATTGCATCATAATAACCGCTGAAACTATAGGTGCCGTCAGAGCGTTTGGCCGCATTGAGCTGCTTTTCATGCTGCATGGCATCGCCTGCAAATACTATTTCAGCCGTATCATTTGAGAAAAACGATGCAGCAATTGACAGTATTAGCGAGAACAGCCCCATTTCACGACAAATGATTGAAGCCCTGGGCTTTCAGCTCCATCTCAGTGTTATCACGGGTGACGAGAGCACAGCCGAGTTCCGGCTTGGTTATGTAGCCGATCACCTTGACTCCGGGCATGTTTGAAATCTCATCATGACAGTGCAGAGGGACAGTAAACAACAGCTCATAGTCCTCGCCGCCGTTCATGGCCGCCGTCACCAGATTCATGTTCACTTCTTCAGCCATTAGTGCAGTCTGATAATCAATAGGGATTCTGTCCTCATACACTCTGCACCCCACGTTTGAAGCCTTGCATATATGGAGTAGCTCCGATGACAGCCCGTCACTTATGTCCATCATTGACGTGGGCACAATGTTTTTCTCGGCCAATTGCTTTATGATGTCGCGTCGGGCCTCCGGCTTGAGCTGGCGTTCGATAAGATACTCTTTCCCCTCGAATTTGGGAACGAAATCCTTGTCGCCATTCGACACTCGTTTCTCCCTTTCAAGTAGCTGAAGCCCCATATAGGCCGCTCCAAGGTCGCCGCTCACACATATCAGATCCGTATCTTTTGCACCGGAGCGATAAACAACCTTGTCCTTTGGCGCATCGCCTACACACGTTATGCTGATAACAAGCCCTGAACGCGAAGCCGTTGTGTCGCCCCCCACGAGGTCAACCCCGTAGATTTGACACGCAAGTCTGATGCCGGAGTAAAGTTCCTCGATATGCTCCACGGTGAAACGTGACGAGATAGCGAGCCCAACGGTAATCTGTCGCGGAGTGCCGTTCATGGCATAAATGTCCGAGAAGTTGACAACCGCCGCCTTGTATCCGAGGTGTTTAAGCGGCACGTATGTCAAATCAAAATGTATGCCCTCGACCAGCAGGTCGGTGCTCACAAGGACATCCGTGTCCGGATAACGGACCACTGCGCCATCATCGCCAACTCCAGCTATCGTGGAGTCGTTAATCTTCTCCAATCCCTCGGTGATCCGGTCAATCAGGCCGAATTCACCAAGAGTGGATATTTCTGTTTGCTGTTCCATGTGTGTTGAACACAATTGTTATATCTACAGTTCACTAATCGGCTCTCGCCACGAGCTCTTTCATGATTTCCATCATGACAGGCTGAGCAGCTTCCGCAGCTTTCTGAACCTCCTCATGGGTAGGAACGTCAGTGACATCCTTTCCTCCAAGATCGGTAATGACCGAAACGCCGAAAACCTTTATACCGCCATGATTGGCAACGATTACTTCCGGAACAGTTGACATGCCCACGGCATCACCTCCTATTATACGGAAATATTCGTATTCGGCAGGAGTTTCAAAAGTGGGGCCTTGAGTTCCCACATACACTCCGTGCATTATGCGGATTCCCTTTTCGTTGGCTATGGCATCAGCTGTCTCAATGAGCTTATGGTCGTAGGCCTCTGTCATTGCCGGGAAGCGAGGGCCAAGGCGATTGTCGTTTTTGCCATGAAGAGGATTCTCGGGGAAGAGGTTGATGTGGTCAGTGATAATCATTATGTCGCCCACACGGAACTCCTTGTTCATACCACCGGCTGCATTGCTGACATACAGCGTTTCGATTCCAAGCTCTTTCATCACACGTACAGGAAACGTCACCTGCTTCATGTCGTAGCCCTCGTAATAATGGAAACGTCCCTGCATGGCCATAACCGGTTTGTCGCCGAGCCTGCCGAAAATGAGATTGCCGCTATGCCCCTCGACGGTCGACACCGGGAAGTTGGGAATCTCGGTATAAGGGATGAATTTCTTGTCATCAATATGGTCAACCAGAGCGCCAAGTCCGGTTCCAAGTATTATTGCGGTCTTGGGCATCTCCCCGATCTTGCTTCGGATGTAAGCTGCTGTTTCCTGAATTTTTTCAATCATGGTCATGAATCTTTTATGGGTGTGATATTATCTGACGAGCGAATTGCTCTTCAATAAATTATTAACTACGGTTTCCAGAGGCTGCTCATTATAATCCTCGAATGTTACCCTTATGGGCAAGTAATAAATCATTTTCCTGAGATGATGCGGGAAATATGGATTGTTCATCAGCCTTACGGCATCTTTCTCTGTGGTAATGATATACTTTCTTATGCCTATCATTGACGAGAATTTATCAGCTATGGCCTGAAGATCAGCCTGCGTGAAATTGTGATGGTCAGCAAACCGCTTGATCTTGACTTTTGCCTTGTACTTACGCAGCTGCCGGACAAACGGGCGAGGATTGGCCACCCCGGTGACTGCAAGTAGATTGTCCTTCTCCGTAAGCTCCTCAAGGTCAAGGTAGGGCTTCTCCTTGTAAGCGTCGCGAAAGAGAGCCATCGGCCTAAGATACTTGAACTGGGAAAAGAGCAGTTTCTGATATGGGAAAAGATTGAGATTTTCAGCAATCACACGCCGCTGTATGGGCTGCATGGCATCCGGGCATTTTGTCACAACGATGATGTCAGCCCGGTTCAGCGCGCTCATCGGCTCACGCAGACGTCCGAACGGGAGCATGCTGTCATTGTAAGGAAGCCGGTTGAATTCCATCAGTACAATGGAAAGACGGGGTTTGACATATCTGTGCTGAAACGCATCGTCAAGGATAATCATGTCAAGTTTCGGGTCAATCTCCCTCATGCGTTCAATACCCTCAACACGCTTTTCGCATACGGCCACCATAATGTTGCGCTTCCGGAACTTCTGGTAAATCTGATACGGTTCATCGCCTATATCCTCCACGTGGGAGTTTTCAGTGGCAAGAACAAAGCCCTTGGTGCGGCGTTTGTAGCCTCGGCTCAGCATTCCAATGTGGTATTGCTCTGACAGCCGGTCAAGCAGATATTCCGTGTGGGGTGTTTTCCCTGAACCGCCTATGCTTATATTGCCCACGGTTATGACGGGAATGTCAAACTCCTGTTGCTTGAGGATATCTTTTTCGAACATTAGGTTGCGAATGGCCATAGCCCACCCGTAAACCAGAGAAACCGGTTTAAGCAGCAGGAATGAAAGGAGCTTGCGTTTGGCCATAAGCGGATTTCAGAATGCGTGGGTCAATGTAGGCGTATGTAATCCATGCGGCATTGCAGCGGTGCCACGTTGCGGATACGGCTGATTATTTTCATGCAATTGTAGGCCGTGGCAATTTCGGCTCCGGCGGATACGCTTTTGATTTCAGGATCCATGTCGAGCAACATTTCCCACCATTTGCTCTTCACGTTGGGATACTCCGTTATGTAGTAGCTCTCACCGCCGAGCTGCTTCGCCATGTCAGCGATGGCATCGTCAAGGCCGCCGAGCTTATCCACGAGGCCGTTTTTCAGAGCGCTTTGGCCGTCCCATACCCTGCCCTCGGCTATGGCCTTGATTTGGTCAACCGTCTTATTACGGCCTTTGGCACAGCGCGCAACAAATAGCTCATATCCGCTGTCAACGTAGGATTGCATTGCCTGGCGTTGCTGCTCAGTCATAGGCTCCATGATTGTTGGGAAGCTGCCGGTGTTGGTGCTCACGGTGGCCGTCCGGACCCCGAGTTTATTGTTCATAAGCGGCTGGATGTTAGGAATAAGCCCGAAGATACCGATTGAACCGGTCAGAGTCAGCGGTTCTGCGTAAATTTTATCAGCGCCGCACGATATGTAGTAACCACCGGAGGCAGCCATGTCGCTCATGGAAACGTAGAACGGTTTCTTGCTGATAGCCTTGAACTGCTCGAGGGCTTCCCATATCTGCTCGGATGCGTATGCACTTCCGCCGCCGGAATTAACACGCAACACAAGTCCGTCAATATCCTCATTTTCCGCCAATTCGAGAATCTGAGGCACAAGATTATCCGAAGTGATTCCCTCCGAACCGCTTTCAGTGATGTCGCCAAGCGCATACAGCACGGCGATGTTCTTGCCAATCTTGGTCTCCTTTTTCAGCGGCGATGAAGCCACGGTAATATAATCGGCGTAATCAATCAAATCCGGTTTCTTCTCTTTCCCCGTAACAGATGCAAGCAAACGATCCATTTCATGGCGGTACTTCACACCGTCAACCATGCGCGATTTCAGGTAAGAATCAGCATTGCGGGCAAATGAGAATCCGTTGGCCCACGAGTTGATGGAATCAGCCGGGACCCTGCGTCGCTCGGCAAGTTTCTCCTTCATGTAGCTCCATATATTTCCGAGGAAATGCTCCTGCTGTTCACGGTTGGCATCGCTCATACCGTTAAGGATAAACGGCTCTACGGCACTTTTATACGTACCGACCTTTACTACCTGAACCTCCACCCCGATTTTTTCAAGCAAATCCTTGAAATACATGGTTGTGGATGACAAGCCGTGGATATCAATCATGCCGATGGGATTGATGAAAACGCTGTCGGCCGTAGCGGCAATGTAGTAGTCGCCCTGAGAATATGTGTCAGCATAGCTATATACCCACTTTCCGGATTTTTTAAATTCGTCAACAGCCTTGACTATGGCCTGAGCCTGAGCAAGACCGGTGGAAACGCCTCCGCAGTCAAGGTAGATTCCCTTTATGCGGTCATCATCCTTTGCAGCGGCTATTGCGTCAACAACGTCATTCAGATTAATGCTCTTTTCGTCAATCCCGTAGATTTCGTCAATCAGGCTGCGCGGGGTGGAACGGTCCGTAATAGAGCCGTTTAGCTTAAGATGCAATATTGAGCCATCCTTAACTTTAACGGTGTTGCCCGAGCCTCCGGAGGCCGCAATCACGCCAATTGTAATAAACAGAAGGAACGTTCCAAGTATTATCGATAACCATATCCCGGCCATTGTCCCGAGAAAGCTGTAGAGAAATTTTTTCATCGTAGTCTTTAGTGTTTGCTAAATCTCAACAAAATTAATGAAAAAATCCGTAACCCACCGATTTCGGCGCTGTTTTTTCACTTTACCGAATAATTTACTGCTCTGGCGCTACCATGCTACCAACGCTATCGCCCCAGTAACATGGTAGCACGGTAATACTGGTGACACTTTATCGCGTGCAAATATAGAAACAGGCAGCTGAAAGCCTGCAACGGGTAGTATCTTTGCAGTGTGAATCACATACTCCCCGCCGGCTCTGACAATATATGTTATATATATAATATATATAGGGATAATGTATTCATAAAATTAGTTCCTAATTTATTCATCATTAACAAATTAAACTAACTATGGAAAACGATTACGATTTCATTCTGAATGACCCT
>CAZASF010000013.1:0-51714 GCA_964487725.1 uncultured Bacteroides sp.
GTCTAAACGCCTATACCTAAAACAAAATATAGTCCCACTCATTGGGAAAGTTTTACTTAAATGAATGCAGCCACTTTTCGTATGCGATTGATTCGCTCCATGAATGTGGGGTCTGATTTTGTTTTTTGCAGATTATAAGCTGCTTGCATTCCAATCCAGATATTGGCATCAATTCCAAGTGCGGCTTCAAAGAGCAGTGCATACTCAGTGGTTACCGCCCGTTTCCCGTTAAGAACAGCGTTAAGGACGGAAGCCGGCATACCGATCTCGGCAGCGAAATCTTTCTGCGAGATTCCGCGATACTCAATCTCATCTTTTATCATCTCTCCAGGGTGAATCGGCTGGCTTGGTGTGAGATTATTGGCTATTGTTTTGGGATCTATGCCCGGAAGAGTAATCATTTTGCTTATTTCTTATTATAATGATTCGACAATTCAACTACATTACATATCGTCAACACGGGCTCATTTTCGTTAATCTGAACCGTAAATTCCACCCGATACTTGTTATTGATCCGTATGGACGAGCGTCCGGCCTTATCCCCGGAGAGGACTTCGTAGTTCAAAGATTTTTGTTTCCACAAATCTTCTATGCGTTGCGCATATATCAGATAGAAGATTGCTTTCTGGTATCGTCGCACAATGTCTGGCTGATAGCGGTGCTTCTTATCCTTGCACTTGCCATCTTCATACAGTTGTCGCAAATACTCCTCTCCAAAGGTGACTATCATATAATGTTCTTAGTAACAACGAAGCAAAGATAATGAAAGTTCTTTTAATTATCAAATCTGATAATTTAATTATCCGGAGGTTCGTTTTAGGCTACGTATGCTCGAGTGATAGCAAATTGCTATGAATAACGCAATAAATTTTATGGATCATGTTTTGTATTCTTAACAAATTTTATTAGTTTTGTACTCACAAAACTCAATATCCTTATCAGAAACCTGACACTGATGAAAAACAGGAACATCTTCTACAGAATATGGCGGTTCTATGCCGATGGCTTCCGGCAGATGACCGTCGGACGTTACTTGTGGGTTATGATAATCCTCAAGGTGGCCATTCTGTTTCTTGTGTTCAAACTGTTCTTCTTCCCTGACCGGCTCCAGCAGGATTATGACACAGATCAAGAGCGGGCACGAGCAGTGCGCCGGGAGTTGACAAAGGGAAAAGAGTCCCCGCAGCTGGAAGGAGTTGAGACCGTAACGGAAAATTCAAGTAACAAAAATTCTTTATAGCATTATGAACGATTTAATGAGTGTGGTCGATTGGTCAAGGGCTCAGTTTGCCCTGACCGCGATGTATCACTGGCTGTTTGTGCCTCTTACGCTCGGACTGTCCGTGATTGTGGCCATAATGGAGACCATCTATCTGCGCACCCGTAGCCAGCGGTGGCTTGCCATCACAAAATTCTGGATGACTCTTTTCGGTGTGAATTTCGCCGTAGGAGTCGCCACCGGTATTATCCTCGAGTTTGAATTCGGAGCCAACTGGTCAAACTACAGTTGGTTCGTGGGCGACATTTTTGGAGCTCCACTTGCCATTGAAGGACTTCTCGCGTTCTTCATGGAGTCAACATTCATTGCCGTCATGTTCTTTGGATGGAAGAAGGTGAGCCCACGGTTCCACCTCGCCGCCACTTGGCTCACGGCAATCGGTGCCTCGCTGTCTGCCCTGTGGATTCTTGTGGCCAACGGATGGATGCAATATCCTGTTGGCATGAAATTCGACCCGGAGCAGATGCGTAATGTGATGGATAATTTCTGGGCAGTGGCTCTTTCGCCTGTGGCAGTCCACAAATTTTTCCATGCCGTATTCTCCGGATGGCTCCTGGCCGGAGTGTTCGTGGTCGGAGTCAGCTGTTGGTTCCTGCTGCGTCGCCGCAACAAGGAAATGGCAATGCGCTCCATAAAGGTTGGCGGATGGGTTGGCCTTGCCGGTATGCTGCTCACCCTTTGGAGCGGCGATAGCTCGGCTGTTGACGTGGCCCGTGTACAGCCTATGAAACTTGCTGCCATGGAGGGCCTTTATGAAGGCTCTTGCGGACAGGAAATCGTTGGGTTCGGTATCCTGAATCCATCCAAAACTCCGCAAAACGACGAGAAGCCCTATCTCTTCGACATATCCATTCCCTACGGACTCTCATTCCTCGCCACTCATGACTTCCACGCATTTGTGCCGGGAATCAACGACCTGATAAACGGAGTGGAAATTACTGCTGAAGGCGACACCATTCATTGCATAAGCTATGCTGACCGCATATTCCTCGGGAAGCGTGCCCATGAGTCGCTTCGGGCTTTCGATGCAGCTTCGGCCCAGGGCGACAGTGTGGCCATGGCTCGCGCCGCCGCTGAACTTGAAATCAACTATCCGTTCTTCGGCTACGGTTATCTTGACTCTTCCTACGAGGCTGTTCCTCCCGTAGCTATCACATTCTATGCATTCCACATAATGGTTATCCTGGGCGGCTATCTGTTGCTGTTTATGCTCGTTGCGATATGGATGGTTTACAAACGCCCGTCATTGCTCTCCAACAAGATTGTGCTATGGATAGGAATGCTGAGCATACCGTTGGTATGGGTGTGCAGTCAGGCCGGATGGATCACAGCCGAAGTTGGTCGTCAGCCCTGGATTATACAGGACATAATGCCATGTAAGGCCGCCATTTCCGACATAACCGCCGGCGACGTACAGCTGACGTTCTGGATGTTCGCTGCTGTGTTCACCGCATTCCTTGCCGCGGAGATGTGCATCATGCTAAAATGCATTTCTAAGGGTTCAAAGCAAGATTATTCATCTCTTAAAGACTGACCGTCATGACAACAATTGAAATTCTTCAGGACTATTGGTGGCTGCTCATCGCCGTGCTTGGCGCAGCGCTCGTTTTTTTGCTTTTCGTTCAAGGCGGACAGTCAATGTTGCTTGGCCGTATGCCTGAAATAGAGCGCACCATGATGGTCAACGCTCTCGGACGCAAATGGGAACTGACGTTCACCACTCTTGTGGTGTTCGGAGGAGCTTTCTTTGCCTCCTTCCCCCTGTTTTACTCAACGAGCTTCGGCGGGGCCTACTGGCTTTGGATGCTGATTCTGTTCAGCTTCATAATCCAGGCCGTCAGCTATGAATTCCGATCAAAGCCGGGCAACATATTCGGCACACGAACCTACGATGTGTTTCTGTTCATCAACGGTTGCGTGGGGTGCATCTTGCTTGGCGTGGCTGTAGGCATGCTGTTTTTTGGAGGCGAGTTCACTGTGACTAAGACAAACCTTCTCGATGGTGCCGCACCGGTGATTTCGTGCTGGGCTCCCACTCATGGACTCGAGGCTATAGCCAACTGGCGCTGCCTTGTTCTCGGAGTCACCGTGTTCTTCCTTGCCCGCACTCAGGCCTCGCTCTATTTCCTCACCGCCATTGGCCATGACTTGGATTTCCGCCGTCGTCAGCGCCATTCCGTACTTGTCAACGGTGCCATATTCGTGGTTCTATTCCTCCTGTTCGTTTTCTTGCTTCTAACAGCCGATGGCGTACAGGTGGGCGCCGATGGCTCCATGCGCTGGGTCAACAACAAATATCTTTGTAATTTCGTTGACCTGTGGCCTATAGCCATTATTTTCCTTGTCGGAGTGGTAGGCGTGCTGATAGGTGTTATCTGTTCGGCTCTGCTCCCCCGGTTCAAGGGTGGAATATGGTATTCCGGCATTGGCACCGCTCTCGTGGTTGTGGCTCTCTTCTGTGTGGCTGGTTACAATGACACGGCCTATTATCCCTCGCTCCTTGACGTGGCTTCATCGTTGACAATTCGCAACAGCTCATCGTCATTGTTCACCCTCAAGGTTATGACATGGGTATCGGTGATAACTCCGTTCGTGGTAGCTTATATAGCCTACGTGTGGGCTAAGATGACCAAGCCCATCACCCCTGAGGAAATGAAAACTGACAGCCATAAGTACTAATCCTCAAAGATCCAAAACGCACTAAAACCAATCATCCATTATCATCTACACAATGAAAAAAGTATTGACCCTGTTTCTCTCGGGAGCCATCTGTGTGGCTGCAGCCGCCATGGACCCCGTGGATTACGTCAGCACCCTCGTGGGCACACAGTCGGAGTATGCTTTGTCCACCGGCAACACATATCCGGCTGTGGCTCTTCCGTGGGGTATGAATTTCTGGACCGCGCAGACCGGAACCATGGGCGACGGATGGACCTACCGTTACGATGCCCATAAAATACGCGGATTCAAACAGACCCATCAGCCAAGTCCCTGGATTAATGATTACGGTCAGTTTGCCGTGATGCCTGTGACCGGCACTCCTCGTTTCGATCAGGAAGCCCGTGCAAGTTGGTTCGGGCACAAAGCCGAAGTGGCCTCACCTTATTATTATGGTGTGTATCTCGCGGAGCATGACGTGTACACTGAAATCACCCCCACGTCACGTGCTGCAGCGTTCAGGTTCACGTTCCCACAATGTGACACATCGACCGTGGTTATTGATGCCTTCGACAAAGGCTCGGAAATTCATATCGATGCCTCCAATAGGCGGATTACCGGCTACACAACCCGTAATTCAGGCGGCGTACCCGAAAACTTCAAGAATTATTTTGTCATAGAATTTGACACTCCGTTCTCTTATTACGCTTCTGTGGCCGATGGTGATATTCACAATGGCTCTACCGAGGCGAAATGCGACCACGCCGGTGCCATTGTGGGATTCCCTACTCACAAAGGACAGAAAGTCAACATGCGCGTGGCATCCTCGTTCATCAGCACTGAGCAGGCTATGCTGAACATGCGCGAACTTGGCGATGGTGACTTCGACCGGATAAAAACAGAGGCGCGCGATCGATGGAACGATATACTCGGTCGCGTGGAGATATCCCTCGACCCGGCCGATGTCCAGACCGTTGACCGTATTCGCACGTTCTACAGCTGCCTATATCGTTCAGTACTTTTCCCCCGCTCGCTCTATGAAATCAACGCTGCGGGCGAGGTGGTTCATTACAGCCCATTCAACGGGGAAGTGCTTCCCGGCTATATGTTCACCGATACCGGCTTCTGGGACACTTTCCGCGCTTTGCTCCCTTTGGTGAATTTTCTCTACCCCTCGCAAGGCGAAAAAATTCAGGCCGGTCTGGTCAACACATATCTCGAAAGCGGATTCCTCCCCGAGTGGGCCAGCCCCGGACACAGAGGTTGCATGGTGGGAAACAACAGTGCTTCAGTCGTGGCCGATGCTTATCTTTCCGGACTTCGTGGCTATGACATCGAAAAACTTTGGGAGGCCGTTACATCCGGCGCTCATAAGGTACACCCCACTATATCATCCACCGGTCGTCTCGGTCATGAATACTATGACCGCCTCGGTTATGTGCCCTACAACGTCGGGATCAATGAAAGTGCAGCCCGTACGCTCGAGTATGCCTACGATGACTGGTGCATTTATCAGCTTGGCAAAGCCCTCGGTAAGAGTCAGAAGGAGCTCGCACCATACGCAAAGGCTGCCATGAACTACCGTAATCTATTTGACCCCGAGCATAAACTGATGCGCGGAAAGAATGAGGATGGCACATTCCAAAGTCCTTATAATCCCCTCAAATGGGGTGATGCATTCACCGAAGGTAACGCATGGCATTACACTTGGTCGGTGTTCCATGACCCACAGGGCCTCATTGACCTCATGGGAGGTGATAAGGGCTTCAATGAGATGATGGATTCTGTGTTCTCCGTCCCACCCCTGTTTGATGATAGTTATTATGGCGGCGTCATACATGAAATCCGCGAGATGACAATCATGAACATGGGTAATTATGCCCATGGCAACCAGCCTATTCAGCACATGATATATCTCTACAATTACTCCGGCGAACCGTGGAAAGCCCAGTATTGGCTGCGTGAAGTTGTCAACCGGATGTATAGTCCTAACCCTGACGGATATTGCGGTGATGAGGACAACGGTCAGACCTCGGCTTGGTATGTGTTCACTGCCCTCGGATTCTACCCCGTTGCCCCCGGCTCGGGTGAGTACGTACTTGGAGCGCCTTTATTCCGCAAGGCTCGTATCCACTTGGAAAACGGAAAAACCGTGACGTTGGACGCCCCTGACAACTCCGATGTCAACCGCTATGTAGGGCGCCTGACTATTGACGGCAAAGTCTCTGACCTCGATTATCTCACCCGTCAGCAACTTTACACAGGTCCTACCCTTGACTTCACAATGGTGTCATCCCCCGAAAAGACGCGAGGAGTCAAAGTATCATCCCGCCCATACTCCTTCTCAAAATCCAAAAAATAATTCTGCAATCCAACAGCCTCCATCATAGAGTATCCCGGTCCGCACCTCGCAGCCCGGGATGCTTCATCTCCTAGTAATCGGTCAATACTCAGCATCTGGTTCCCACACTCTACAGGATCCGATCTGATTGTGGGGAGAAAATTTTGTCGGGTGAGAAAAAGTTTTTACCTTTGCAGTCGGGTAAGTCCTACACGACCAGCTCCCCGGGAACTCCGTCAGATCTTGACCGAAGCAGCGGTACCGGGTTGTAGCGGTGCGATGTAGTCAGCTTACCCTTTTTTTGTATAATTTCATAGAAATAAGGAACTATACTGAGTTTTTCTGCTTACATTTGCGGTATGACTTCAAAAAACACCCACATATTGGTTCTCCGTTTTTCGGCTTTGGGCGATGTGGCTATGACGCTCCCGGTAGTGTATTCGGCAGCTGTTGCATATCCTGATGTGAGATTCACGGTGGTAACCCGCCCGTTTTTTGCCCGCATGTTCATGAACCCGCCCAAAAATGTGAGCGTTTATTCAGTAGACCCGAAGAAATATACCGGAGTTTCGGGCGTGACGCGTCTGGCCCGCGAGTTGGGACGGCTTCGTCCAACGGCTGTGGCTGACCTTCATAACGTTCTGCGAACATGGGTCATAGATTCCTATTTCAGGATGAGAGGAGTCAGAGTGGCGATGGTTGATAAAGGTCGTGCGGGCCGGCGTTCCGCCCTCCGCTCGGGAGCTATGCAGGAGAGCTTTATCCGGCGCTACGTCAATGTGTTTGCCAGTCTTGGTCTCAAGTTTGACTTGACGTTCTGCTCGCTGTTCGCCACTGCCGCCGTATCCACTCCCATTGCGGTTGAGGAATCGGCGGTCGGAGTGGCTCCTTTTGCCCGATACTTCACCAAGACGTATCCAGCTGAGATGATGCGCAAGGTTGTTGAATTGTTGTGTGCGTCAGGACGTAAGGTCTACCTTTTTGGTGGTCGGGGCAAAGATGCCGATGAGTTGAGACGGTGGGCCGATGAGATTGAAGGCTGTCGGTCGGTTGCCGGAGAATTTCCCATTGAAGAAGAGTTAGCTATGATGTCAAAGATGAGCGTGATGGTCAGCATGGACTCGGCCAATCAGCATCTGGCGTCGCTCGTAGGGACGCGTGTTGTAACACTTTGGGGGGCAACTGTCCCGGAGTGCGGCTTCACTCCTTATGGGCAAAGCGGTTCTGATTCAGTTGTGGAGCGGATTGAGTGTCAGCCTTGTTCTGTGGCGGGAACCAAGCGATGTCCGCAGGGTCATTTCAACTGTATGCGCCTGATGAGTCCGGAAACGGTTGTTAAAAAAATATTATCATAGAGGCGGAATGGTAGATTATATATTGTTTTCCACGTGTTATTGGTGTTGGTGCATGCTGTACTTTTTCGTGGTGCAGAAGCCGCTGTTTGGATTCCTTAATCGTGACCGCTGTCCGGCAGGATTTGCGGTGCGCGATCTGATTGAGGTCTACCGACACGGTGCGGTATCAGATGCCATAGTGTCATGTTATCTATGCGGAGTTCCGCTAATTATTGGACTTGTCCATGCACTATTCCTCGGAGCCAGCCTCTCCGCGGTAATGATGCCTTATAATATAATAGCGGCATTGGCCGTTGGCCTTCTGAGCCTGTCGGATGCCGTGCTATATACGTTCTGGGGGTCAAAGATTGAATCATCGGTATTCGAATATCTCAAGAACCCTAAAGCCGCTGTTGCCAGCGTAAGTGGTGCGTATGTTATCACAGCGGTAGTCTCTTGGTTCTTTCTTTCGGCCGTGTTCTATGCCGGAGCTGCTGCGGTAAGTGATATCGCAGAGACGCATTGGCATGAGGCCATTACCGGATGGTGGCACTATGTGACTGTACCCGTGGAATTTGTGCTGATGATAGGCGTGTGCTTCCTGGTGATTCGCGGATTGAAGATTCGGCCGAATAATCCGAGCGTGGTTTATTTTAGCCCGGTCACTTTCTATAACCATTGGGCGCTTAATCCTGGATACAACCTCATATATTCTCTGGGGACACGCAATGAATACCATGGGAGATTTCAGGCATTCACGCCTGATGAGGCTCATTCTATCGCCGATCCGCTTTTCCCGCGAACAGGTGTGACACAAACCAATTTGCTGACCACCCGCCGCCCTGATATTCTCGTAATTGTATGGGAGAGCTTTGGCGCGGAATTCTGTGGAGCTATCGGCGGTCGCGAAAATGTCACCCCGCGGTTCAATGAGCTGTGTGAGGAGGGAGTCCTGTTCGCGAACTGCGTGGCCAGCTCATTCCGCACGGACCGGGCACAGCCGGCAATATTCTGTGGCCTTCCCGGACAGCCTACAGCCAGCATTGTCCGTCATGGACGCAAATTGCAGAATCTGCCCTCGTGGACAAAGGACTTGCGCAACATTGGCTATGACACAACCGCCCTCCAAGCCAGCGACCAAACCATAATGCACAAATCGGAATTCTTCCTTGCCTCCGGGCATACGAGGCTGATAGACCAGAATGATTTTCCTGGCAGTGCGCAGCGAGGCAAGTGGGGCGTTCATGACCACGAAGCGTTTCATAGGCTCTATGATGAGATTGAGAAGAAGAGTAAGGAACAGTCCCCTTGGCTCATGACTATGCTCACGCTGAGTTCCCATGAGCCTTTTGATGTGCCGTATCACCGCCTTGATGACGGGGCTGATAACTCTATGGCATATACTGACAGTGCTCTTGGTGAGTTCATGGACCGGCTGAAAGCCAACCCGGTATGGAATAATCTTTTAGTGATGATAGTGGCCGACCACGGGCTAAACCGCACGGCAACACCTGACGACCGCGCCCGCTATGCCCACATCCCCCTTCTACTTACCGGCGGAGCAGTGAAGAAACCTATGAAAATAGACACACTTATGTGTCAGACAGATATTGCCGCCACGTTGCTGGCTCAGATAGGGCTCCCACACGACAAGTACCCCTTTAGCCGCGATGTGTTGGCCGACACTTACACCACGCCCTCGGCGATGCACACGTATATCAACGGATTCCTTTTTACGGATATGTCAGGAAGCACCGACTTTGACAACGTCAGCTCGCGGGCGGTCAACGGAACCGATGACCCTCAGCGCGAGCGGCGCGGCAAGGCCATTCTTCAGTTACTCTACGATTATATCGATAAACTTGGATAAACTATGTCAGGAATTTCGTTAAAGAAATGGGCCGAAAAGACACCCGTGGCCCTTCTAATCAATCTTTTCTGGATATACGTTGCCTACGGTATATGCCGTGTGGCTTTCCTATTGGAAAACTGGGCCACTTTTGGTGACACAATCACTTGGAGCGGCTTCCTCACTATGTGTCTCGGTGGATTCCGCTTTGATTCTTCGGCCATATTCTACACCAACGCCCTGTTGATTCTTCTTTTCTTGCTCCCCATACCGCCGAAGGAGAACTGGCGGTGGTATCAGGGACTCATGAAATGGTACTATGTTGCGGTCAACGGGCTCTGCGTGATATTAAACCTTGCCGATTCGATATTCTTCTCGTTCAGATTGCAACGGTCAACCATGTCGACCGTCACGGAATTTCAGGGCGAGGGTAATCTGTGGAAAATCGGTGGAATAGAGCTCCTTAGCCATTGGTATTTCGTGCTTTTGGCCGCCGCTGTAATATATGGATTCATTCGTCTGTATCGTAAGCCGGGCAAAGCATGGCGTCCGCGTTGGCGCTACTATGTTGTAAATATCGTGGCTCTCGCGGTCATGGGACTCGTCACGATGTGTGGTATGCGCGGAAACATTTTCTTCCTGTCGGCCACTCGCCCCATTTCGGTAGGCTATGCCCAGCGGTTTGTCAACCGTCCGGTGGAGACGGGCATTGTGCTCAATACTCCTTTTGCACTTATCCGTACAATCGGGCAGGTATCCATGGCCGAACCACACTTCTATTCGGAGCAGGAACTTGATGCCATTTTCTCTCCCGTACATATCCCGTCCGACACGGTCAAAGCGCGTAGTAAGAACGTTGTTATCCTTATAGTTGAGAGTTTCGCCCAGGAATTTGTGGGTGGGCTTAATAAGGAACTTGACGGAGGCACATACAAGGGATACACCCCCTTTGCCGACTCGTTGCTTACTGTCAGCGCCTACTGGGATCAGAGTTTTTCCAATTCCGGCTTCAGCATTGATGCTCCGCCTGCCATATTGGCATCCATTCCCAGAATGAACCGCCCTTTCATGGTGTCGCCCCATTCGCTCAACGATATATCTTCCATTGCAACTGAACTGAAACCAATAGGTTACACGTCGGCTTTCTTCCATGGAGCCGACAACGAATCGCTTGGCATACATGCTTTCACCCAGCACGCCGGCTTTGATTCCTATTTTGGACAGAACGAGTTCTACGAGGACCCGAGATTTGGAGGACGCTCGCAGTTTGATGGCACATGGGGCGTGTGGGACGAGCCGTTCCTGCAGTTTTTCGCCGCAAAAATAGGGGAAATGCCGCAACCGTTTGTAGCATCGGTCTTCACCTTGTCATCGCACCATCCGTTCAAGGTTCCGGAGCAATATCGCGACTCGCTGAAGGACGAAGGCCTCTTCCCGCTGCATAAGTGCATCCGTTATGCCGACCTTTCCATCCGTAAATTTTTTGAGACGGCATCGCGCCAGCCTTGGTATGATAACACAATCTTTATCCTGTCGGCCGATCATGGTAGTTCCAAGCGCACACACGATGTATACAAGACCGAAATTGGTGGATTCCGCATTCCCATAATCATTTTCGATCCCTCCGGTGAGCTCCCGAGGGGCAGGCAGGAGGGTATCGCCCAGCAGATCGATATTATGCCCACTGTGCTCAATTATCTCGGGGTAAGCCGCCCGTACATAGCCTACGGAAAGGATCTGTTCAACACTCCGGCATCCGAGACATGGGCTTTTATATGGGATAACGTCCCTCAGTATGTCAAAGGCGATTGGCTCCTGTATCTTGATAATGAATCGGGCGTAGCCACGGAAATTTATAACTACCGTCAGGACCCCTTGTTGAAAAATAACATGGTGGGTAAAGGACTTCCACAGGAAGTGGCGATGCTCCGCGAGGCCAAGGCTATAATACAGAGCTATCTTCACCGCATGAATGCCAATGACGTAACTCTCCACTCCGGCAAATGAAGATAGTGCAGATTTTTCCCGGAAAGGTGTGGGGAGGAGCTGAGCAATATGTCCTTGACCTCGGCACGGCTTTGACGCGGGAGGGACATGATGTGGTGTATGTGGCGAGGCCATCGAAGGTGGTTGTCTCCCGGCTGAAAGGGGTGGTTGATTTCACTCTTGCTCATATAGGCGGTTTTTTTTGCGGGAAGTCGGCACGAATGCTCGCACCGGTGATAATGGATGCCGATATTGTCCATGTCCATGATGTCGGTCAGGTTGCTGCCGTAATGAAGGCCGTTGACATGAGCGGAAGTCGTGCACGGATTGTCCTTACGCGCCACGTGGCCCGCGCATCGCGTACAATGCCGTGGCGCAGGCCTGATATAAAGCGGCTCCACCGAATGATATTTGTCAGCGACCTCGCGCGGGATTTGTGGCAGAGTGTCAACGGTTGGATGCCTGATGACAGATGCCTGACAATCCACAATAGCATCTCTGACACTCCACTCACTAAGGTCGAAGACCTGCACGAGCGCTTCGGTGTGGCTGCTGATGTGCCGCTTGTCATGTTCACCGGACGGGTCAGAAAGTCCAAAGGTTGCGAGGTGATTGTCCGTGCGCTCGGACAGGTGAAGGATTTGCCGTGGGTCATGCTTTTTGTGGGAACATGCCACCCGGCCGATTATGACAAAGAACTCGTCATGGTGGCTCGTGAGTGCGGAGTGGCTGACCGTATTGGATTCTACGGTTTTTCCGATGCCGTCCGCTCGCTCATACCGCAGGCCTCTGTAGGAGTCGCACCCTCCATAGTCCGCGAGGCATGTCCATTGTCGCCCATGGAGTTCATGAAGGCCGGTGTCTGTGTCATAGCTTCCGACAACGGTGCCCAGGCTGAATACATCACCGATGGCGAAACCGGATTGCTCGTTGCGCCCGATGATGTGGATTCTCTCGCTAATGCGCTGCGCAGGGTGCTGTCAGATTCCCGGTTGCGCAGTAACATAGGCGTATCGGGCCGTGATTATTTCCGCCGCTTTATGGCTTATCCCGCATTCCTCCGGGCCATACTTGCTGCTTACGCCATTTGAGATTGTGGGAAATTTTGCGTATTTTTGTGTCAGATACGGCAAAATCGGAAAATCATTGCATTAATGCGTAAACTTTTCTACATATTGGAACTCTTTGTCGCTGCGGCGGTAGCCGGATGCGGAAGAGATGCGGAGGTTGTAAAGGCCAAAGCTGTTGACGCTGCGGAGGTTCGTCATCTCTTTGACGAGGACTCGGTAGGCCCCTACAATCATCCACTCCTTGAAATGCCTGCCCCCAACACCCATCTGAAAGTCAATTCAGTAGGGCGCCTTGATGAGGTGTTTAATGATAGTAACTTCGTGCAGTGGGCTGAGGCGGAGCGTATTGGCATAGAACCTCTTACTGATGTGCGGTCCCACTTTGACACCCGTCGACCTCTTGTCAAGATCACATCGTGTGCCGACTTCTACGTGGAGGAGCTTACTCATTCCCGCCCCTACATGATTCCGGAGGGCGCGGCTCTGGTTCATGAGATTGGCCGTAGGTTTAATGACAGTCTGGCCGCACGTGGCGGCGGAAAGTATCGCATAAAAGTGACCAGCGTGTTGCGCACACCGGCAAATGTGCGTCGTCTGCGTCGTTCGAATCGCAATGCTATTGACTCCTCCGTGCATCAGCTCGCAACCACGGTCGACATTTCTTACGCGAGATTTGCGGTTGACGCAACTCAGAAAACTCACTCAGCGGAGGAGCTTAAGGCTCTTCTGGCCGAAGTGCTCTACGCCATGCGGCTCGAGGGAAAATGCTGGGTGAAATATGAGAAGAAACAGCCATGTTTCCATCTGACAGTGCGTTCTCCCCGGATTCCGTTGGAACAGTAACTCTCTTTCAATCATCCCTAATGCAATCTAAATGACTGAAGACAAAGACATACCTCCTGCACCGGAAACCTCCGATCCCTCAGTAGCTTCGCCTGCTAAAAAGAAAAAAAAGCGACCTCTGTGGGCACGCATACTGATATGGCTCGGAGTTACGGCTGCGTCACTGGCTCTCCTTGTGGTGCTCCTCGTCTCGCTGGTAGTGTGGATTCTGACTCCGGAAAAACTTACTCCTCTTGTCAATAAATATGCCAGTGAATATCTTATTGCCGATGTAAATGCCCGTCGAGTTGAGCTTACTTTCTGGCACACTTTCCCCAGGCTTACACTCGACGTGGATTCTCTTGAAATTACGAGTCGGTCGCTTCGTGATTTGCCGGACAGTGTCAGGCAGACGCTACCCTCCGATGCCGACAGTCTCCTCTATGTAAGGAAATTCTCCGGGGGAATCAACATTGCTTCGCTTGCCAAAGGTGAGATTTCAATCTACGATGTGGATATTCATGACGCGAGGGCCAATCTCGTTCAAGTTGACTCGTTGACGGCCAACTATCTCATAATGCCTCCCTCTGAGAAGGAAGAATCAGAAGAGCCATTCGTTATGCCGGACATATCCATCAACCGGTTCTCTATTGCCGATGGAATGAGTGTGCGTTACCGTTGGCCGTCCGACACTATTGACTGCACCGTCGGGCTGCACAGGGTTGCGCTTGCCGACAGTGCTTCGGATGGACGTCCGCTTTACACAATTTCCACCGATGGCTTTGCCGAGGCCACGTTGGCAATGCTCAAATTGCCGCGTACACCGTTCGGCCTTGACGGAAATATAGAATGGGAGAGTAGAAACCCTATGCAGGTTGGACTTGACAATTTCTGCGTAAGGATAGGCGATGTCAAAGCTATATTAGCGGGACGTGTTGACATGACAGAGCCTCTTACGGTTCACGAGTTTACCGCCGAATTGCCCCGGGTGGAGCTGATGAAAATCGTTGAGGTTATCCCTCCGGATTACAAGGAGATGTTCAATGGATTTGACACTGATTTGACTGTGGAAATGAGAGGCAAGTTGATGAAGCCTTACAGTCCTGGAGGTAAAGATCTCCCCGTTATTGATGTGGCTATGAAAGCGGTTGGCGGAAAAGTTGTCTACGGGCGGCTCAATCTCAGCAAGTTGATAGTTGACGTAAATGCCAGGGTTGACCTGAACAATCCTGATGGCGCTGAGATAGATTTGAACGAATTTGCCGCTTCCGGTAAAGCTATTGACTTTACGCTTAGCGGCTCGGTGCGTAATCCGGTATCCGACCCCTTGATTGATGCTTTGTTTGACGGAACACTGACAATTCAGAACCTTCCTCAGCAGCTATTGGAAAAGTTCCCATGTGTCATACGGGGCGTGATCCATGGCAAAGCCGATGTGAAGACCCGTTTGAGCTATCTGACTCCGAAAAATTTCCATCGGGCAAAAATTGATGGAGAAATAACTCTTGATGATTTCCGCATGGCCATGACTGATGGCTCCCTTGACGCATTCATAAAACATGGCAGTTTCCGCCTTGGCTCACGCTCCCAGATCACAGTCAAGGATCATCTCGTTGATTCAATGCTGACAGCATCGCTGACAATTGATACTCTTGCTTTGCTCACACCAGAGATGGTTCTGAGTGGAAGTGCGTTGGATGCCCGTGTCGGTGCACGCAACGTGGCATCTTCGGCCGATACCACCCAAATCAATCCCATAGGTGCCGTGATTTCGGCTCGGCGCATAACAATGCGCTCCGATTCCGATTCAATCCGCCTGCGTCTGCGGCAGCCTCAGATAAGCGCTTCGTTACAGCGGTATGAGGGAAAGGGACGCAGTCCATTGCTCAGAGCCGAAGTGAAATCTGATTTCATAATGTATGCTGACCGATACAACCGCGCCATGATTCGCGATGCAGAAGCCTCGCTGAAAATGTATCCGAAGGGCCGTCCTGTAATGTCGGCCGCCCGACAGGCTCAGTTCGACTCCATCGCCGTGGCTCATCCCGAATTGACGGCCGATTCAGTCATGGGACTTATGCGGCAGAGAAGTCGCCGGGATGTAGCGGCTTATGATAACTCGCGTGAAGGACGTGAGGAAATTACAGTGGAGATTGATAAACCGATGCGCAACATGCTGATGCGTTGGAACGCTTCCGGAACCCTAAAGGCCGGACGTGTGCGAGTCTTCACCCCATATTTCCCCTCCCGAAACACTTTAACGGGACTCGATATGGCATTCTCCACCGATTCGGTAGTGCTGGAAAAGACACGTCTGGAAATCGACAATAGCGACTTCACATTCAGCGGTTCCATCCACGACCTGCGGCGAGCGCTCATGTCGCGCCGCGGAGTTCCGTATAAACTGGAATTCAATGTGGAGTCCGACACCATAGATATTAACCATCTGATGGCTACGATGATACGTGGAGCCGTGTTTGCCGACAGGATAGAGGCCGGAACCATGCGCGGACTAAGCGACACGGAGTCAGAGGAGGCATTGCAGCGTCAGCTTGACAGCGAGATTCCCGACACAGCTCGCACTGCTGTGCTGATACCGTCCAACATCTCCGCACAGTTCACCATGAAAGCCAAACATGTTCTGTACTCCGACCTATGGCTTCATGGTCTTGACGGGCTTGTAGAGATGTATGACGGCGCGCTGAATCTTGACCGCCTCAGAGCATATACAAACATCGGAGCTGTCAATTTCTCGGCCCTGTATCAGGCTCCTACGGTAAATGAGCTTTCGCTTGCGGCGGCTGTTCAGGTCAAGAGGTTGAATTTGCGTTCGGTTCTCGACATGATGCCGCAGATTGACTCGCTGCTGCCGTTGCTGAGCGAGGTAAGAGGTATTGTAGACACGGACTTGGCCCTTACCACGGAGCTCGACCCGAACATGGACCTGAAGCTCAACACGCTGAATATGGCGCTGAAAATATCGGGCGACAGCCTGCAACTCCTTGACAACGAAACGTTCCACACAATTGCCAAATGGATGCTCTTCAAGCAAAAGGACCGCAATATGATTGACCACATGGATGTTGAGCTCGCCATCCACGATGGTTACATTGACCTGTATCCGTTCATATTTGACATGGACCGTTACCGCTTAGGCGTACGAGGTAGCAATGATGCCGCGTTTAATCTTGACTACCATGTGGCCGTTATAAAGTCGCCCATCCCGTTCAAGTTCGGCATTAACATCAAGGGGACTCCTGACAAGATGAAAATCCGTCTTGGCAAGGCGCGTATCGACGAAAAAACAGTGGCTGCAAGCCGCCAGATAACCGATACTGTCAGAGTCAATCTCGTAAAGGAGATAAATCAGATATTCCGGCGAGGTATCCGCACGGCTGGTGCTAACGGTCTTAAGCTCAACGATGGCCGGCGCGCCGGAAGTGGTGCATCGGATCAGGCCGGCTCTCAGGCGGAAGACTCATTCACCCATGCCGACTCCGTTATGCTCATACAGCAGGGTCTTATCGATCGTCCGGCAGGATTCATAATGCCCGGCGACAGCATCCAGTCCACAACCGTTGACAAAAAAACTAAGAAAAAGAAGAAGTGAAATGTACACTCAGATAATACAGGATTTTCTGGCCCGTCAGGATTATATAAACGTCATTCCACGTGCCGCTCTTATTGATATGGACGGTACCCTATACGACTCGATGCCGAGCCACGCGCGTGCATGGCAAAAAATGATGGCCGAAGTGGGAATTGACATGCCTCTCGAAGATTTTTTCCGCAACGAGGGTCGCACCGGTGCATCAACCATCGATTTGCTATTCAGAAAAGCTTTCGGCCGCAGTGCCACTGAGGCTGAGATGAGAGATCTGTATAAGAGAAAGACCGAGCTTTTTGCGGAATTTCCTCCGGTTAAGCCTATGCCCGGAGCGGACGATATGCTGTCGTTCCTCGAACAGATCGACGTAAAACGGGTGCTTGTCACCGGCTCCGGACAATCATCGCTTATTGACAGGCTTAATATTGATTACCCGGGAGCTTTCCGTATGGACATGAGGGTGACCTCCCGCGATGTGGCCAAAGGGAAACCCTCGCCGGAACCGTATTTTAAGGCAATGGAACTTGCCGGTGTAAAGCCCAATGAGTGTATCGTAGTGGAGAACGCTCCCCTCGGAGTGCAGTCCGGACATGCCTCCGGTGCGTTTACCGTTGGTGTCAACACCGGACCCATTGACCCGGAGGAACTTTCCGCCGCCGGTGCTGACATTGTGTTCCCCTCCATGAAGGATTTTGCTGATTCTCTGCCGTTGCTCGTATATAGCCTTATCACAACATCACGTAATTATAATTGAGATGTCGCTCATATTCACAGATTCTCCCGCCGATGCTCTCCGGCAGGTCCTGAATTCCATGGAATATTCCGGCCCGGTGTTCCTGTTGGCCGATGAAAACACCGCCCGCTGTTGTCTGCCACTTATTTCTGACTGTCCTCAGATTTCTTCTGCCCGCATAGTCACAATAGGGGCCGGTGATGAATGCAAGAATATCGAATCGTTGTCAAAGGTGTGGGAGGATATGACAATGCACGGGGCCACGCGAGGCTCTGTACTTGTTAATCTTGGCGGTGGAGTGGTGACAGATCTCGGCGGTTTTGCCGCCGCGACTTTCAAACGCGGAATCAGCTTCGTCAACATCCCAACCACATTGCTCTCCGCAGTCGATGCTGCCGTGGGGGGCAAGACGGGCATAAACTTCTGCGGGTTTAAAAATGAAGTGGGAGCTTTCGCTCCGGCAATGGCGGTTATAATCTCGGCTGCGTTTTATTCCACCTTGCCATATCAGGAGCTGATTTCTGGTTATGGAGAAGTGCTTAAGCATGCGCTCCTTGACTCTCCCGAGGCTTTAACCGAGGCATTGCTTTTTGATTTGCAAAAGGCTGATACTCACGAAATATCCGGCATACTGAGGCGCAGTGTTGAGGTCAAGGAGCGTGTTGTCAGGTCAGACCCGTATGAGCAGGGCCCGCGCCGTGCGCTTAATCTCGGACATACGGCTGCCCATGCGTTTGAGGCTTTGGCTATGAAACGCAGTCAGCATCTGGCCCACGGTGTTGCTGTGGCCCACGGACTTGTCGTGGCTCTTGTCCTGTCGCATATCAGACTCGGATTCCCTTCCGCCGTCCTTCAGCAAGTGGCACAGTTCGTAAAGACATATTATCCGGCCCCGATATTCGGGTGTAAGGATTATGCGCAGCTGATCGAATTCATGCGCCATGACAAAAAGAATAGTTCAGTTGACGCAATTAACTTCACCCTTCTGGAATCGCCTGGCGAAGTGAGAATAAACTGCCGTCCGTCGGAGGACGAGATTAAAGCTTCTCTTGATATTACCGGAGATCTTCTCTAACTCTCGTATAGGTGGCGAATCGGTAGATGACACCGGAGCGCGGATCGGTTTCCGGCTCCGAAGTTTCTGTAAGGGTCCATACCGCAGGGTCTACATCCGGAAAGAATGTGTCGGCATCAGTGACATCAGCATCAACCTCTGTGAGCAGCAGCTTGTCAGCCACGGCCATGGCTGGAGCATAGATCTGGCCACCTCCGATAATGAATATCCGGTCTGCGTCATGACACATAGCAATGGCATCATCCAGTGACCGCGCAATTTCGGCATCCGGTGCGCTGAACGATTCCGAACGGCTGACCACTATGTTGCGTCTGCCCGGCAGTGCGCCGCCCGGCAGTGCCTCGTAGGTCCGCCGGCCCATTATTATGGGGTGGCTGAGCGTCAGCTGTTTGAACCGGCGGAAGTCAGCCGAGATGTGAAAAGGTTGGTCGCCGCCACGTCCTATCGCTCCGTTGCGGGCCACTATTGCTATTATGTTGATTATAGGTAGTGCAGAAGTCATACTGATACGGTTCCTTTTATGGCGGGATAGGGATCGTAGCCTTCGAGCTGGAAATCCTCAAATTTGAAGTCAAAAATGTCCTTGACTTCCGGATTTATAATCATGCGCGGAAGTTGTCGGGGTGTGCGCTGGAGTTGGAGGTTGACTTGTTCGAAGTGGTTGTTGTAGATGTGGGCATCGCCGAGCGTATGCACGAAATGTCCCGGCTTAAGGCCGGTAACCTGAGCTACCATCAGCAGGAGTAGGGCATAGGAGGCTATGTTGAAAGGGACACCGAGGAAAGTGTCGGCGCTGCGCTGATATAGCTGCAGGCTCAGCCGTCCGTCGGCCACGTAGAACTGGAAGAATGCGTGGCATGGCGGTAGATTCATGTTGCCAAGGTCGCCAACGTTCCATGCACTTACAATTATTCGTCGTGAGTCAGGATTGTTTTTTATGGTCTCGATAGCTTCCTTGATCTGGTCGATATGTCCCCCGTTATAGTCCGGCCATGAGCGCCATTGGTAGCCGTAGATATGTCCGAGGTCGCCGTTTTCATCAGCCCATTCGTTCCATATCCTGACTCCGTGTTCCTGAAGGTAGTGAACGTTGGTGTCGCCTTTCAGGAACCATAGCAACTCGTAGATAATGGATTTTAGGTGAACCTTTTTAGTAGTGAGCAAGGGGAATCCATCGGCCATGTCGAATCGCATCTGGTAGCCGAAAATAGAGCGGGTCCCGGTGCCGGTGCGGTCGCTTTTGTCCGTTCCGTTGTCAAGAATTTCGCGAAGCAGGGTCTGATATTGTTTCATTATTCTGAATAGGTTTGCAGGTTGAGTCAAGGGTGGTTTCCGGACGCCGCCCGAAGTCTTCGATGCGGGTCATCATGGGAGTAGCGAGCTGTTTTCGCCGCCAGGTGTAGCGGATAGCCGCGTTGGGGCATACGTTGATGCAGTCGAAACACACCACGCAGCGGCTCCCGTCGACCGCGTGGTCCTTCAGGTCAATACATGAGGACTTACACACGGCCTCGCATTGGCCGCAATTGATGCACAAATCGGTGTCAATGTCAAACTGGAACACGGAGTAGCGGCTTACACATCCGAGCGCTGTCCCCACAGGGCATATAGTGTTACATAGTGTGCGGCCTGACTGGGCCGATACGAAAACAGCTATAGCAAATATCAGTGTTGCCACAATGCAGGCACCGGCGCCGGCAGTGATAATCAGGGATGCTGCCGGTGTCTCTATCCCTATGCTTGCAAGAGCTTTTGCCACGAGCAGTGTGACGGGGCGAAGAAAGTCGGTACACACACGGTTGTAGGCTGCATAGGGCTCAAACACCGATGTTATGACACTGATTCCTACTATCACGCATGCAAGAACCGCCACAAGAACGCTATAGCGCACTGTGGTTGCCGGACGCATGTATCTGTAGCGCCATGGATGGTTGATGTAGTCAGTCAATCTGCGACGCCGGCGCGTGCGTGCGCCAATGTCCTGAAGAGTGCCGAGCGGGCACACCGTGGAGCAATAGACACGCCCGAACGCGAGTGTTATCAGCAGCCACACTATGAATATGAACAAGGAAAAGCCAAGAATGGCCGGCCCAAGCTGAATCGTCTCAAGCCAAGGCCCTATGACCGGCAACATAAGTGCTGAACATGTGAGCCCAGATGTCAGTATTCCGATGACGGCAACCGATACCGCAATCCGGCCAAGACGAAGCAGTTTGTTAATCATGCCCCAAAAATAGTGATTTTTTGCGAGAATCCATCCCCGAGGAGGGATTTCATTTGCGGCGTGTGCTGAAAAACTTGGTCATCAGTTCAGCACATTCATCGGCGAGAAGGCCGCCTTCAACCTTGGCCCGCGGATGAAAAGGCGCCGCAGTAAAGCGGCTGTAACCACGCTTCGGGTCGGCAGCTCCGTAGACAATGCGTGAAATCTGGCTCCATCCTAAAGCTCCGGCACACATCAGGCACGGCTCTATGGTTACATACAATGTGCAATCAGTCAGATATTTGCCTCCGAGCGTATGGGCGGCGGCAGTAATAGCCTGCATCTCGGCGTGGGCGGTGACGTCAGTAAGAGCCTCGGTGAGATTATGGCCGCGGCCTATAACACGCCCGCGGCTCACGATGACGGCCCCTATGGGTATCTCTTCGTTTTCAGCGGCTTCGCGGGCCTCGTCGAGAGCCATTCGCATGAACCGTTCGTCCGTTGGTGTGAATTCCGGTATCATTCTATATCTATTGTCATTCTGTCGTGAGCGGCTATAACGTTGGGAAATTCGCGGGCCGCTTCATTGACAAGTATGTCCACGGAGTCATAACGCTGTGAGAAGTGTCCTATGATCAGTTTACTAACACCGGCCATGGCTGCTATTTTACCTGCTTGTTCAGCTGTTGAGTGCCCCCGCTGTATGGCCTTTGCCTCAAGAGAGGAGTCGTAGGTGGCCTCATGGTACAGGACGTTGACGCCACGGACAGCATCGGCAACCCGCGGATTGAACATGGTGTCGGAGCAATATGCGTAGCTCGCTGCAGGGTCGGCATCGGTAGTCAGCCTATCATTGGTAATGACGGTGCCGTCCGGCATTATGAAGTCTGCACCATCCTTTATGGCAGCTCTTTGCCATACGGGGACATTGTAGAAATCCATCATTTCGCCGCGGATGTGCCGTTTTTTAGGCTTTTCGCGAAAAATGTAACCGAACGTCGGTATGCGGTGGTAAAGAGGAAACGCTTCTACTGTCAGACCGCCCAAATCAGCCACCACTCCGGGTTTTGCCGCTTGAAATTCAATGTCGAATGTTGCTTCGCGGCAGAAAAACTCAAAGTTGCGCTTCATTATGTCTATACCGTCAGCCGGGAGTACAACGGTCAGCTTGTCGCCCTTTTCATGCAGCGACATGGTTGACAGCAGCCCGGGAAGTCCCAGGCAGTGGTCGCCGTGAGTGTGAGATATGAATATGTGGGTCAGCCGGTTGAACGGCAGATTCATGCGCCGCATCATGGACTGGCTTCCCTCGCCGCAGTCAATCATCATGAGGCGGCGTTTGTGGCGGAGCACCTGTCCGGATGGGTTGCGCAGCGGGGTAGGGGTGGCTGAGCCGCATCCGAGTATATTGAGTTGGAATTCGCTCATTAATTCTTCTCCCCGGCTTTTTTCAGCGACACGAGTTCCAGACGTGAGGCCGTGCGCTTGAGTATTTTAAGTTCAAAGTCGTCAATGATGATTGTCTCTCCCTGTTGCGGAATCATACCGGTGGAGGTGAGGATATATCCGGCAAGGGTCTGATAAGAGTCATCTTCGGGGATATCTATGTGATATTGTTCGCGAAGAGCTTCTATTTCCACTCGTCCGGAGCATTCATAAATGCCCGGTTCCACTTCTCTCACAAGGTCGGATGCCGTGTCGTGTTCGTCGCGTATGTCGCCGAATATTTCCTCCACAAGGTCTTCAAGAGTGACAAGTCCTGCAGTGCCTCCGAACTCATCAATAACAATTGCCATGGAGCGTTTTTCCGATAGAAGTCGTCGCATCAACTTGTTGGCCATAAGTGTTTCCGGTGCAAAGATAACCGGTTTGATGTGCTGCTTCCAATCACTCTCGGGATTGAACAGCTCGCTTACGTGGATGTAACCCAACACGTTGTCAATGTCCTCCGAGTAGACCACAATCTTACTGCGCCCTGACTTGGTGAAAAGGTTGCTGAGGGTCTCACGGCTGGTAGTGTCAATGTTCACGGCCACGATTTCGTTGCGCGGAAGCATGCAGTCGCGTATGTGGGTGTTGGAAAAGTCAAGCGCGTTGTGGAATATCTTAACCTCGTGCTCCACAGGTGCTTTCTCCGGATTGATTTCGTCAATGCTGTCCTCAAGATATCGGTTGAGGTCGCCAACGGAGAGCATCCCCATTTTCTGCGAGTCGGTTTTTATGCCACAGAGACGCATGAGTGTGCGCGACAGCCACGTAGTGAACTGCGATATGGGCCACAGCACCGTGTAGAAAATCACCAGCGGCAGCGCTATGATTTTCATTGATGCATTGGGATTTATTCGGAATATGGTTTTGGGAATGAACTCACCCGTTACCAGAATCACACCGGTTGAAATGAGCGTTGAAATGACAAGAATCATGGCCTCGTTCAGGTCATACTTCGATAGCCAGCATTGCTCAATCAGGAATGCCGCCCCCATACCGTAGATTACGAGCATTATGTTGTTGCCCACAAGGATGGTGGAGATGAACAGATCCTCATCCTTGTAAAACAGATTCATCATGCGCCCCATGATGCCTCCGCGTTTCACGTCGATTTCCACTCTGACGCGGTCAGAGGTGATAAACGCTATCTCAGTGCCTGAGAACAAGGCTGATAACAGGAGCGATATGGCGGCGAGTATAATCCAGGTGGTTATGGTCATGGCGGTAGTGGAGTGAGTGTTACGTTGTAGGCGTTGCGCTGCGTGCGGTATCAGGCTGCGGCGCGTTCGGACGGACAGATGCCGTTGAATCCGGCTGCGCTGCTCCGGGTTTGAAGTCGGTTGATGGGAACATGCCCATAACTTTGCGGACCTCATATTGGGTCATGCGCTCATTGGAAATGAATCCGTAGCCTTCGATTATACGGCCTTGACGTTCGATGTGAATGAAAGAGTCGGAGTACAGTTCCTGCTTGCGCTGATCCCAGTAGAGCTGGGGAGTGAGGAATTTTTCGCCTGCTATGTTGGTGATTTCCACATATCCGTCAAGTCTCCAGAGCTGTTTGTTCTTGAAGTAGCGGGCTGAGTCACAGCGCACATCGGCCTCAACACGAAACATGTCGTTGTACTTCTCGAGATGCAGTCCCCTGGGGAAGTTCCAGTAAGGTTCTTTGGCTTGGTCATAGACGAGCCACACCGGCGATTCTATCTTGTAGCGGACCACTCCGGAGTCGGATATAAGTGTGTTGACATCGGTGGTGGTCATGGTGGCGAAGTGCTCCGGGTCGAAGTTGCCTTTCATGAGTTCCTTCTCCTTCTCGGCACACGACCATAGGGTCAACCCTGCGACCATGCATGCCAGCATGACCGGCAATGCCCGCATCCGCGTGACGTGACTGGATGAGGATGATGTCGACATGACCCCTGAGCTGTTTCTTACTGAATCTTGTTCTTGAAGAACCAAACCTCGTTGAAGTTGATTCCAAGACGGATGTTGAAGTAATTCTCCTGAAGCAGGTTCTTGTTGTCAGCGCCGCGATGACGGTACTCGAATCCGAGGTTGATCACTGTTTTCTCTCCCCATGCCGGAATACCGAAGCCTATTCCTGCACCGTATTCCTTAACGTGATTGCTGCCAATCATGGTGTAGTCACGCTTATAGAATCCACCGGCACGATAAGTGATGCGCTGGAAGAAGCTGCCTCTGTCCTTGGGGGTGAGGGCAGCACCTAATCCCATGCGGTAGCTGTCATCGAAGGTTGAGGTTGTAAAGTTGGGGATAGCGACATTTTTCACCTTGCTCCAGGGCTGATATGTGAAGTCGGCCTCGATAAGAAGCTTTTTCTTCCACTCCCAGCTGATACCTGCGCCGTAGGATGCTGACAGCTCTGAGTGATCGCGCAGGCGGGCTGTGGCCACGGTGTCAAGTTTGGTGTCGGAGTCAACGTCATATTTTACCACTATAGCATCGCCGTGTAGCGTTTTTGCCGGAGAGTAGACAACGCCAAGACCAATTGTGCTCTGTTTGCCTACGTTGAACTTGTACTGTGCGCCGAACTGGAGGCGGTAGTCACGAACCTCCATTGCTTCCTCAAACAATGATGTGGAGCTGCTTGATGTGGTGATGGTCACGTCATTGTAAATGTTGCCGAACAGATAGCTTACGTTGAAACCCACCGAGAAGCCTTTGAAAATTTTGCCGCCAAGTCCCAGATAGAGCTGGTTTAGACCGCCGGAACCCTGACGGGTGTTGTAACCGTTGGTTATCTCTGAACCGAAGGAGTAACCCACGGAGCTGTAGGGTACCACACCAAGGCTGGCACCTATGCGTTTTGACAGAGGCACCTGCATGGTGATGTAGTCAAGGCCTCCTCCAAACTGTGAGTGCGTGTTCTTTACACCGTCGGAGCCTATCTCGGATGATTTGATGCGGGTGAAGTCTAAACCCATGTCGAAGAGAAATGTCATGGAGTCAGCGGCTGCGTAGCTCGCAGGGTTCATGACATTGATCTGACGGCCGGAGCTCATGGCGTAGCCCACGCCTCCCATCTGCATCTGTGCGGATGTGGCGTTGTTGTCAAGGAGTCCGAAGCCGTACTGTGAGTAGGGTGACACGGTCTGAGCCCCAACGGTCATGGTGGTGGCAGTCAGGATCAGGATGGCGATAAAAATTTTAGAGTATAGTTTCATTGTACTGTAATATGCGGTTTAGTCCTATGCTGACAAGGTCAGGCTCTACATTGATTTCAAATTTGCAAAGGCGGCGGAGCTGCTCGGCCCATCCGCCGGTCATCACCACCCTGGGGTCGGGTGACAACTGCGATTTATAATATGTTATGGCTCCGATTATTCCGAACACGGATCCTAATATCATGGCCGATGCGGTGTCGGTGCCGAACAACCGGTCGGTGGGCAGCTCGCGGGGTACTGTGACGCGGGGCAATCTGGCGGTGAACCGGTGGAGCGCTTCGAGCCTCATGTTCATTCCCGGAGCTATGTTGCCTCCCAGAAAATGCCCGTCGGGGCTGACGGCATCGTAGGTCACGGCGGTTCCGGCATCGACCACGAGCAGCATCTGGTCGGGATATATTGTAGCAGCTCCCACGGCTGCCGCTATGCGGTCGGCTCCGAGCGATCCGGGAGTGCCATAGTCGATTTTTATTGGCAGTGGCATGTCACTGCTGACCCTGAGCGTTTTGCCCGCAAATGATGAAAGCATGGCCATAACCTCAGTGCCGCGTGTGCGCACCGAACAGTAGATGGCCTTGTCCGCTTTCCCTCCGTAGGGAGCCATGAAATGGGTCAGCGCATCGGGGGTCAGTGACGTCTCGATGCGGCTTGAAACCATGGTGGAATCCTCCCACAGAGCCATTTTGGCGGCCGAGTTTCCTTGGTCAATGGTTAAGTTTAGTGACATTCGGGGGCAAATTTAGTAATTCCTAAGCAATTAAGCATCCATCGCGGGAGCTTTTTTTCTTTTTAACATACTCTTAGGCTGATTTGTCCTTTGAAATAGCACGGGGAAGGGCCATGGAAACGTAGACCTGCACGGCAGCGCCGGCCATTGTGAAGGCAAGCCAGTCCATTCGGTCGGGTGTGTACCATGCAAAGAAGGCTCCGGCGCAGAATATTATGCCCACCCATATTTCGAGGCGGCTGAGCCGGCGCACGCGCAGTGATTCCCCTTTGAGCGACGGGGCGAACAGGCGGCCGAGAAGCACGGCTACCGCGCCTACGCTGTAGATTATTCTTGCCGTTAGGCCTCCAAGATGAAAAAGAGGCAGGGCAGTTCCTGCAACAATGAGCAGCAGCCCTATGTTGACGGCTATGAGCCATGCCGTGTGAGGCATGAACGATGTTGGCCGTGAAGTGTTGTCTGACATTCTGTATAATGAAAAGTGTTATTATTCAACCACGTATACGTCCTCGTCGGGGCGCTGCATGTGGTAATTCTCCCGCACCACCTGCTCCATTGCCTCCGGGTCAGTGTTGAGCCTCTGCTCAAGTTGACGGTAATGGTCAAGTGAGTCTCCGGCCTGACGGATAGCCATGTTCAGCGAGTCAATCTGGCGGTCATACATGTAGGTTTCCGATACCGAATTATCGGAAAAAAACAATATGTAGACCAGTACACCAACCGTTACCACAAGGCTCAGGGAGATGTAACGCCGACACCAGCGACCGAAAGTTCGTTTCTGCGGAGAATTCATGAATGCAAATTTACGCAATCATTTCCTTTTACTGTAAACCTACCGTTGAGCCTTAACTATAATTAACTCCGATATGCTGTTTTGCCGTGGCGAAAATTTTGCTACTTTTGCGCTTATGTTCAGAAGATGATATTTTGCAAAAGATTATGAATAAGAAAGAGACTCCCGTACTGTTGCTCACCGGTTATCTCGGCAGCGGCAAAACAACATTGGTCAACAGAATGCTATCCAATCGCCGTGGAATTCGTTTTGCAGTGGTGGTCAACGATATAGGTGAAGTGAATATTGACGCTGACCTGATTGCCCGCGATGGAATTGTGGGGCAGAAGGACGATAGCCTCGTGGCTCTGCAGAACGGATGTATATGCTGCACGCTGAAAATGGACCTTGTGCAGCAGCTCGTTGACCTTATGGAAGGCGACCGATTTGACTATATAGTCATAGAAGCGAGTGGTATCTGCGAGCCGGAGCCCATTGCCCAGACTATATGCTCAATTCCCTCTATGGGTCCCACGGTCAACCGGTTCGGAACGCCGAGACTTGACTGCATAGTAACCGTTGTCGATGCCTTGCGCCTCCAGAGCGAGTTTGGAGCCGGCGAGTCGCTTACGGCCAAAAACATCGGCGAGGAAGATATTGAAAATCTCATTGTTCAGCAGATAGAGTTCTGTAACATTGTGGTGTTGAACAAAATCTCTGAGGTTAATGAGGAAGACCGCAAGAAAATCAGGGCTACAGTCCGTGCACTCCAGCCTACGGCCAAGATAATTGATGCGGATTATGCCGATATTGATTTCAGCGAAATCCTTGACACTCACCTGTTCAACTTTGAAAAAGTAGCCACATCCGCAACTTGGATCCGAGAAATAGAGAAGCCTCTTGAAGAAATAGAGCAGGAAGAAGACGAACATCATCACCACGACCACGAGCATGAACATGATCACGATCACGGGCACGGGCACGACCACGACCACGACCACGACCACGACCATCATGAACATGGACATCACCACCACCATCATCATCATGACGAGGGCGAGGCGGAGGAATACGGCATTGGTACGTTTGTCTATTACAGGCGTCGGCCGTTTTCGCTCAACAAATTTGATTATTTCGTTGCCAAACAGTGGCCAGCAAGTGTGATCCGGGCAAAAGGTATATGCTATTTTTCAGTCAACACTGACATGTCATACCTCTTTGAACAGGCTGGTGTACAAAAAAAACTGACCGAATGCGGTCAGTGGTATGCCACGGCACCTGAGGAAGAACTCGAGCGACTCATGGCTATGGAACCCGGACTCATGCGCGACTGGGACGAGCGCTACGGCGATCGCATGCAGAAGATTGTGTTCATTGGCCGCGACATGAACCGTGAAGAAATCACGCGCCTTCTTGACGACTGCCTGGACTAAGCCATTACTGTGTCAAGTTGCATTAGAAGGTCTGCCTCCGTGGTCTCTCCGGTGAAACGCCATTTTTCTTCGCCGTTGTCGTAGATTATGAATGTAGGGATTGACTCCACTTTCAGAGAGTCAGCCAACTCCTGATTCTTGTCTATGTCAAATCGGTAGACGGCAGCATGCCCTTCGACCTGATTCTTAACATCCTCCACTATTGGCATCATTCGCTGGCAGTGAGGACACCAGGTTGCATAGAATTCTACAAGAACAACACCGGTCTCTTCTTTCAGTTTGTTAAGTTTATCAACATCCATAGTTTTAAATTAATTATAAAGTTAAAGGGTTGCGCAGGCGTATGCCGCGTAACCCTTTAACAATTTCGTTATCCTGTCGGTTCAGCTTAGTTGCCGAGAACTTCCGAGAGGGGGATAGAGGTGAACCAGATATGGTAGCCTGCCTCTTTGAAGTCAGCGTTGTGGGCTTCCTCCTCGGTTACAATTGCAATTGTCTTGCCGTCAGGCATAAGAAGCATTGATGAGTAGGCTGAGGGGCAGTGAACCACTTCGTAGCTGTGGGGCCATGTCTTGCCACCGTCGTAGCTGGCGTAGATTGTCACGTTCTGGCGCCCGGGGCCTGCGGGAAGTGACTGCAGGAGCACATCGCGACCATCATATTTCAGCGAGAGGATGTCACCGTTGCAACGTACATCGGGGAGGTCGTTGTAGTCGGTAAGCTCAGTCCAGGTTTCGCCCTTGTCGTGTGACACGGAGAATTTGCGTGTCTTGTTGAAGCGGGCACGAATGCTCATGAGCACGTCGCCGTTGGGAAGTTCCACAACTTTGGACTCGTCGCCGTCAAGAGTGGCGGGCATCTTGGCTGCACGCCATGTCTTGCCTCCGTCATCGCTGAACACAGCATAGCAGGGGAACGGATCAACACCCTGTTTGCGGGTTACATGGACATACATCAGTCGTCCGTTCTTGAGCTGCAGGGCACGGCCCGATGATGCGAAGCCAGCGGTCATCTTGATGTTCTGCTTTCCGTTGGGGTCATCCTCGGTTGTCCAGATCTGGTCTGAAACATCCACGGGTTTCTCCCATGTCAGACCACCATCCTTGCTGCGGGATATGATGGTGCGGCCGGGTGCATTGTTCCAGAGGCCGTTGCCGTGGGTGGAGATTACGATGAGGTCGCCAGTGCGGCTGTCGCGCACAATAGCAGGATCGCCGTAGCCGCCGTCTTCATTGTGCTCGGCCACTGTGATATACGGGCCCCAGGTCTTGCCGCCGTCAGTGCTTCGGCGAGCCACTACGTCAATCTTGCCGGGAAGGTCGGCGGTGGTTTCTATGCGCTTGTCAGCAACAACGATTATGGTTCCGTCTGGGAGGACTTCGATTGCGGGAATACGGTAGAATTTGGAGTCATAGTCGCCGCCTTTCATCACGAGTGAACGGACTTTGTCGCCGTCCATGTATGATACCGGATCTTGGGCTGCGGCTGCCCGGGGGAGAACAAAGGCTGCCAGAATAGCGGCGGCCGAGATAATTCTTTTAACAGTCTTCATGGATTTGTCTGTTAGCTGGTTTTGATTATGTTTTATAAGTTCTTATTTAGCACAAAGATATGTATTATTCCGTAATGATGCAAATTTACTGCGGTTTTGCGGCTGATTTTTAAAATGTTTACAGAAAGTCAACATTTCCGGAACTTTTTTTATCCTAAATTTGTTTAATTATAGCTAAGTGTATTCAGTCTTTTTGTATAATGGTAATGAGCCGTGAAATGACATCTCTTGCATCTGATTCCTCCGGGGCCCGGTTGAAGGGTATCCGCGGTTCGCTGTTGTCGTTCAAGGCCGATCCGTTTATCAATGGGGGAAAAGACTGTTATGACTACCTGGAGGATGGACTCGTGGTCATTCAGAATGGCCGTATCATCGATGTTGGCAACTATTCTGCCATAGTCGGTGATTATCCCCTTCTTAATGATATTGACACTTACAGCGACTCACTCATAATGCCGGGATTTATTGACTGCCATGTCCATTATGTGCAGGCTCCCATGATTGCGTCCCCGGCCGATGGCTTGCTCGATTGGCTCGATAAATGCGTATTCCCAACCGAAGCTAAGTTCAATGACAAGGCTTTTGCCGACGAGGTTGCAAGGGTGTTCTTTGCGCAACTTCTGGAGCAGGGAACAACTACGGCTAATGTGTTTGCAACCGTGTACTCGGATCCGGTTGATGCTTTCTTTGAGGAGTCGGAGCGTTATGACACCCGCATGATTGCAGGCAAGGTGCTTCAGGACCGTAATCTTCCTGATGAATTGAGAGATGTTTCGGCCGAAGCATCTATTGAGGCAACCGAGAAGCTACTTCGGAAATGGCATGGCCGCGGGAGGCAGCTCTATGCGATAATTCCGCGATTCGCCCCAACTTCCACTCCGCGACAGCTTCAGTTGGCCGGAGAGTTATATCAACGCTATGTTGACCGTGGTGTCTTTATGCACACACATCTTGACGAAGAACAAGGCGAAATTGACCGTGTGGCTACTCTATTCCCCGATCAGCCGAACTACGCTGAGGTCTACAACCGTTTCGGCCTTCTTGGTCGCCGTTCGGTCATGGCCCACTGTTGCATAGTGCGCGAAGAGGAGTGGCAGATGCTTCACGATAAGGACTGTGGTGTGGCCCACTGTCCGTCGTCCAATCTGTTTCTTGGCGATGGCCGCTTCAAATATTGGGAGGCTAAGAATTGCCGTCGTCCGCTACGCGTGGGAATAGGTACTGACGTAGGGGGCGGCACTGATTTCTCCATCCTCCGTCAGCTTGGCGATGCATACAAGGTAGGTATGCTTAAAAGACACAGTCTCGATGCAGTCAAGAGTTTCTATCTCGCCACTCGTGGTGGTGCCGAAACCCTGCATCTTGAGAATACCATTGGTTCGCTTGCTCCGGGTTATGAAGCTGACATTGCCGTCCTTGATCTAAAACCTACGCGCTTCGCATCGTGGCGTATGAAGTTCGCTGACAGTGTATTTGATAAATTATTTGTGCTCATGACTCTTGGTCTGAACAATGTCAACAGGGCAACCTACGTTGCCGGCCGTAAGGTCTATGACCGCAATCGCAACCCCCGACTCATGTATGCCGCTGAGCTTGATGCGGCACACGCTCCGCAGCCTACCGCCGGCGGATCGTGAGATAAGATTTCCTTCCCGAGGTCATCATTATGACCGATGAGGGTGGATTCGGAATAGTCCGGGTCCACCCTCTGAAGTTATATCTGTTTCTTTGTAGCCGCCCTACGATTGCTTCTTTACTTTGAAGCTCAGAGCTATAGGCTCGTTTTTAAGTCCTTTGGGAAGAGTGACTGTTACTTTCTCGCCATCCTTTTTGTATTTGAGCGTCTTGTTCCCTGCCAATAATGTCACCTTGCCTTCCGGCACGTTTCCGGTCCATTCAATTGTTGCGGGAAGAGTCTCGTTGTCCTCGGTTGCATAGATGGCATAGAGGGTTTCGCCGTCTTTGTTGGCGGTGAACCATACTTTGCCATCATTGTAGTTGGGTGTTGTGCGGGTGTTGTAGATTGCCTGTCCGTTGACGCGGAGCCATGCGCCAATGGCTTTCAGTCGCTCAACGACATCGGCCTGAATGATTCCTTCGGGTGTTGGCCCTACACCAAGCACGAAGCAACCGCCTTTGGCCACTATCTCGCTCAGCAGCCCTACAACTTTGCCCGGGCTTTTGAAACGGTCCCTGGCAACCCATCCCCAGGCATCGCCGAGAGGTATGCAACTCTCCCAGGGATAGTTGAGCTGGGTTTCCGGAACGCCTCGTTCCGGTGTCTGATAATTTTCGTTGTGGCCGCGTACTGCACGGTCAACGGCTATGAGACCCGGATGGTTCTTTCGGGCGCGGGCCAGAATGTTGTCAAGGCCTATCTGTTCGCCGGTTATCCATCCGCCGTCGAGCCACAGTATGTCAAAGTGACCGTAGTCAGTCATCAGTTCATCAAGCTGGTTGTTGGTGTAGTCAACGTATTTCTGCCACCAATCCGGATGTTGTTTTACGTTGTAATTCACATGGCGGTTTGCCGTAGCGAAGCCCGGATGCCAGAAGTATTCGTAGTGCCAGTCAGGTTTGGAAAAATAACAGCCCATCATGAAGCCCTTGTCGCGAAACGCATTGAACACGTGCAGGGCCACGTTGCTGCGGGGATTATCCTTGAATGCCCCCTTGGCTATGCTGAAGTCGGTATATTTAGAGTCAAAAGTGCAGAACCCGTCATGATGTTTTGTGGTGAAAATCATGTATTTCATTCCGGCATCGGCCATCACTTCAGCCCATTGTTCCGGATTGAAGTCAACAGGATTCAGCTCGTCAATCATTCCCCAGTACCATTTTTTGTACTCCTCATAATTGCAATCGCCGGGCCGTGTCACCCAGTCCTCAGAGCATAGGGGCCACGATTCGCATATACCGGGCTTGGAATATAAGCCCCAGTGCATCAGGACACCAAACTTCTGGTCCTGCCATTTGTCCAGTTTGGCAAGTACTTCGGTGTCGGTGGGCCACACGTAGCCGTTGGCGTCGGACTGTTCATGGACAAAACTGTTTTCAGCTTGTCCGAATGCGTTGAATGCTAAAGCAGTAAAAGCGGCTAAAGCAAGGAGTTGTCTCTTTTTCATTTCGGTATGTTTAAGGTTTTTTATGTGATAACGGTTGTTGGGTTGAGAATGCGCGGATTGGGGCTGATTGGTCGGTGGAATCAAGAACGGTTATTTCTTCGTTGTCGAGGTCGATGTTGTGGAGGCCGGGCGGGTGTAGCCGTCTTTCTGGCATCGTTTTATCATGTTCTTGATTCGCGACTTTGTGTCAGGGTGTGAGGAAAACATCTTGGCAATTGAGGAGCCGGTGGAGCCGCCTTCCTGTTCCGATGCCGACAGTTTTTCAAATGCCATAACCATGCCGTAGGGATTACGCCCGTTTTCAACGAGGAAATCGTAGCCGCAATCATCGGCTTCACTCTCCTGCTTGCGGGAATATTTGGCGTTGACGAGACTTTCGCCTAATGCGCCGAGTTGCGAGTCGGTCAGCGCGGCTATCTGTCCGCTTGATGCAGCCAGCTCATCTTTGAGCGCGCCGGTGAGGAGCTGATTCTTAAAGGCGTTTTTGGAATGGCGTTTCACCACATGGCCAATCTCATGTCCCACAACTCCAAGCAACTCGTCATCGTCCATAAGGTCCATAAGCCCGGTGTAGACGCGCACGCTTCCGTCGGGACATGCAAAAGCGTTGACCTCATCTTTCTTGTAGACCTTGAAGTTGAGAGGAATGCCGTCGGCATCCTTTATGTTCTTGGTCAGGCGGGCGAGTCGCTGCGAATATGGATCGGAGTCAGGCAGCACGGTGTTCTCCTTATCCATCTGTTCAACGGATGCCTTTACATATTCAGCCATCTGACTGTCAGAGAGAGTGACGGCCTGAGCCGCCTTAACAAGACCGCCGAGCGCGCGGCTAATGTCGAACTGTGCGAATGATGGCGCGGCTAATGATATGAGGATAGCAACCGCAAAAGCCCTTAGTAATTTCCTGTCCATGATTTCGATTTTAACAAAGAGGAGTTTTCAAAAAAACGAAAAATGGGCCGGGCGGGTTCATTCCAGCCCGTAGTCTTTGATTTTTCTATATAGTGTGCGCTCGGATATGTTCAGCTCACGGGCAGTGTCCTTACGTCGGCCGCCATTGTTTTCCAAAGCCTGGCGGATGGTTTCGCGCTCAGTCTCCTCAAGGGTCTTCACCTGAGCCGGCGTGGGAGGTTCAGCGTGGTGGTCGGTGAAAGGAGGTATAGGCTCCGTGTATTTTATCAGACTGACGGGCACTTCTATAGCTTCCACCGGTTTGCTCGACGGCTGTGAGGGCTGGCGGGTCTCATCGTTGTCCACGCGTGCACGCAGCCGGTCTATTTCCGATTGCAGCCTGAATATCATATTGAAAAGAAGCTCGCGTTCCTGCTCATAGTTGTGGGCCGAGCGGGCCACTGCCGGAGTGTAGCTCATGCCTGAATCTGGCAGGTATGGGTGGATTGTAGCAGCTTCTATTTTGCCGCCGGCATGGAAAAGCGAAATCTGTTCTACAACGTTCTTTAGCTGGCGCACATTGCCGGGCCAGCGGTAGTGGAGAAGCGACGAACGGGCCGAATCCTCAAATGTGACGGGAGGCATAGAATATCGTTCCGAAAAATCAGAAGCGAACTTTCGAGTGAGCAGCAATATGTCGTTGCCGCGGTCGCGGAGTGGTGGTACGGTAATCTGCACCGTTGATAATCTGTAATATAGGTCCTCGCGGAAGCGGCCCGAGCGGACAGCCTCAATCATGTCAACATTCGTGGCTGCCACAACGCGGATGTTAGTGCGCTGCACTGTGGAGGAGCCAACTTTCAGGAACTCGCCCGATTCAAGCACGCGTAGCAACCGCGCCTGTGTGGTCAGCGGAAGCTCCGCCACCTCGTCAAGGAATATGGTTCCTCCGTCGGCCTCCTCAAAGTAACCCTTGCGGGCCGAAACGGCGCCTGTGAACGAGCCTTTCTCATGGCCGAACAGCTCCGAGTCGATGGTGCCCTCCGGTATGGCTCCGCAGTTCACGGCTATGTAACGTGCGTGTTTACGGGGGCTGTAGGCATGGATTATTTTAGGGAAAAACTCCTTTCCGGTTCCGCTCTCGCCGGTTATGAGCACGGACAGGTCAATAGGTGCAACTTGAATAGCGCGGTTAACTGCGGCTGTCAGAGCCGGGGCGTTGCCCACGATTCCAAACCGCATCTTAGCCTGTTGCACTTCCGGTGATATTTCAGGAATGTTCATCAATAATCTTGTTCGCTTTCTGTGGGGAGGGTCATCTCTCCGCATATAGGTTGTGTCAGGCGGCGGCTAACCTCATGGGCCGGCAGTCCCTGACCGAATAAGAACATCATTTTTGCTATGGCGGCTTCAGTGGTAATGTCAGCGCCGGACACTACACCGGCAGCTGCCAGTGCATCGCTGGCTGCATAACGCCCCGGGATGACGCTGCCACCCACACACTGCGTTACGTTGAAAACAACCAGGCCTTTGTCAATGGCCTCTTTTAGCGACTCGAAAAACCATCCGGCAGTGGGTGCGTTGCCGGCTCCGAAGGAGCGGAGTACTATGCCTTTTGTGCCGGGAGTCACGAGCGCATGGCGGAATGCCTCCTCCCGGATGCCGGGATAGAGGTCAATGACGGTGATTGACTTGTCAAGTCCGTAGTTGACCTTGAACGGCTCATGGATATGATGGCGATACAGGGCGTCCTCGTGGTAGTTGATGCCGAGTCCTATCTTGGCCAGCTCCGGATAGTTGTGGCTCTTGAAAGCGTTGAAGTTGTCGGCTGAGCGCTTGGTGGCCCTATTGCCGCGCCACAGGTAGTTCTCAAAAAGGATTGCCACCTCCTGCACCATCGGGTCGCCGTGGCGGTCAAGGGCCGCGGCGATCTGCACTGCTGTTATGAGGTTTTCCTCGCCGTCGGTCCTGACTTCGCCTATGGGGAGCTGTGAGCCGGTGATTATCACAGGCTTGCGAAGGTTTTCAAGCATGAATGACAGTGCCGATGCCGTGTAGGCCATAGTGTCCGTGCCGTGGAGCACAACGAATCCATCATACAGATGATAGCTATTCTCAACCACGTGGGCTATTTCCTCCCAATGCTCCGGACTCATGTCGCTCGAGTCGATAGGCGGATTGAATGACACATTGTCAATCACGTAGTTGAGCATCTTCAGCTTCGGCACGTTGTCAATCAGGTGGTCGAAGTCAAAGGGCTGTAGCGCCTGTGTTGCCGGATTCTCAATCATTCCGATTGTTCCTCCGGTGTAAATCAGCAGTATGCGCGGACGTCTGGCACTCGGCTTGTTCATGTTCGTGGGTTCTGATTATTTCACTTGTGCGCCGGCCACCACTTCTGCCGTCGGGCCTATTACAACGAGCGATCCGTCGGCATTCTCAGCCGAGAGAATCATGCCCTGTGACTCTATGCCGCGGAGTTTGCGGACGGGCAGGTTGGCTATGAAGCAAACTTGTTTGCCCACGAGGTCCTCCGGTTTGTAGTACTTGGCTATTCCTGAAACAATGGTGCGTTTCTCCATGCCATCATCAATGAGGAAGCGGAGAAGTTTGTCGGCTTTCGGCACCTTCTGACACTCAAGTACAGTGCCTACTCTGAGGTCGGCCTTCATGAATGTGTCAAAGTCCACGTCAGGAGCTTGAGGTGCAGCCTTGAAGTTCTTTATTTTGTTCTCTTCCTTAATGCGGGCAAGGCGGTCAAGCTGAGCCTGGATTGTGGAGTCCTCAATCTTTTCAAAGAGCAGTTCCGGCTTGGCAAGTTGCGCCCCGGCAGCGATTATGTTGTCGGACCCGAGCTGTGCCCATGTCTGTTCGCCTGTTCCGAGCATTAGGGCCAGTTTGTCGGCGGTGAAGGGGAGGAACGGTTTGAACGCAACGGCGATGTTGGCGCATATCTGCAAGGCCATGTTCAGGATTGTGGCTGTGCGGGCCTTGTCGGATTTCGACACCTTCCATGGCTCCGTCTCCTGCAGATAGCGGTTGCCTATGCGGGCAATCTCCATGGCCTCCTTCAGACCTTCACGGAAGTGGAAGGTCTCAAGCGCTGCTGTCAGGCGGTCGGCTGCGGCGTTGATGTCGCGGAATGCTGTTATGTCTATTTCAGCAAGTTCGCCTCGTTCGGGAACAATGCCTGCGAAGTATTTATGGGTCAAAACCATGGCACGGTTCACGAAATTGCCTAACACGGCCACAAGTTCATTGTTGTTGCGAGCCTGGAAGTCGGCCCAAGTGAAGTCGTTGTCTTTGGTCTCGGGAGCGTTGGCTGTCAGCACGTAGCGGAGCACATCCTGTTTTCCGGGAAAATCCGCAAGATATTCATGAAGCCACACGGCCCAGTTTCTTGAAGTCGATATCTTGTCGCCCTCAAGGTTAAGGAATTCGTTGGCCGGTACGTTGTCAGGCAGCTGGTAGTTGTCGCCGTAGGCCATAAGCATGGCCGGGAAAACTATGCAGTGGAACACAATGTTGTCCTTGCCTATGAAGTTGATGACGCGGCTTTCGGGGTCTTTCCACCATTTCTCCCAACTGTCGGGCAGCAATTCCTTGGTGTTGGAAATGTAGCCTATTGGCGCATCGAACCACACGTAGAGCACCTTCCCTTCGGCACCTTCCACCGGAACGGGCACGCCCCAGTCAAGGTCGCGGCTCACGGCACGGGGCTGAAGTCCCAGGTCGAGCCATGATTTGCACTGGCCGTAGACGTTGGTTTTCCATTCCTTATGCCCATCGAGAATCCATTTGCGCAGGCTGTCTTCCCATTTGTTGAGCGGCAGATACCAATGGGTGGTCTCTCGCATGGTGACAGGAGCCGATGTCAGGCTTGAGTGGGGATTGATGAGGTCTGTGGCGTTAAGTGAGGCGCCGCAAGCCTCGCACTGGTCGCCGTAGGCACGGTCGCTGCCGCAGTGGGGACATGTCCCTACAACGTAGCGGTCAGCCAGAAACTGCTTTGCCTCCTCATCGTAGGGCTGGAGCGAAGTCTGGACTTCAAACTGCCCGTTGTCGTAGAGACGGCGGAAAAATTCCGAGGCCGTAGCGCTGTGTATGTCGGACGTGGTACGGGAATATATGTCAAACGAAATACCTAACCCCTCCATGGAATCCTTTATGATTTTGTGGTAGCGGTCCACGATGTCCTGCGGCGTTACGCCTTCGTTGCGCGCCTTGATGGTGATGGGTACTCCGTGTTCGTCGCTACCGCCGATGAACAGCACTTCTTCGCCGCGCATTCTCAGAAAGCGGGCGTAGATGTCGGCCGGCACGTAGACACCTGCAAGGTGCCCTATGTGGACAGGTCCGTTGGCGTAGGGGAGGGCAGAGGTTATGAGTGTACGTTTGAATTTCTTTTCCATGTTACTGATTCAAAACTTGCTTATCGGTTTATGCTGAATGCAAAATTAATCATTTTCCTGCTAATTCGTGCAATTTGCAGGCTCTTATTTCGCTTATTTTACGGCCTATTCCGCCACGAAATGCCTTATCGCATCCATTTGGCTTTCGGCAGCGGCGCGTCCGCTTTCATAGACGGCTGTCATTTTGCGGGCGTTGGTCTCGGTACGGCCTATGGGCAGCGGGCTTTCGGGAGCAATGACGAGCGCTTTCCCGGCCGCTGCCTGCGAGGCTACGTATTGTAGCTGGGCGTTGTACATCTCGTGGCGCCGACTCATAGCTTCTACAATCTTTGGGTAGCGGCGCATCAGCAGCCTGAAAGGCCACATTGTAGCAGGTTTCTTCATGTAGTCACGCGGTTGTGTGAGAACGACTATGTTGCGCCCGTAGCCAATATCGTTGAAATACTTCAGTGGTATGGAGTCGCTGATGCCTCCGTCAAGCATCAATCGGCCGTCATCAACCGTCACCGGACGGGTGACAATAGGCATTGAGGCCGATGCACGCAGCCATTCGAGCGAATCATAATCCACGTGGTCCATGCGGTAGTAGGCCGGCTCGCCTGTAGCTACATCCGTAGCAACGAGATAAAATTCCGTAGGGTTCTGTTCGAATGTGTCCGTGTCAAATATATCAAGTTCGCGCGGCAGTGTGTGGTAGGCGAACTCGGCTCCTACAAGGTCGCCTGTGCGCATAAGAGTGCGTAGCCCCATGTAGCGCGGATCGTTACGGAAGCGCATGTTGTAGCGGAGCACGCGTCCTGGTTGGCGTGACTTATAGTTGCAGCCGAAGCTGGAACCTGCCGACACGCCGATGATGCCGTCGAATTCAATTCCGGCTTCCATCATCACGTCCATAACTCCGGCCGTGAACAGTCCGCGCATGGCGCCACCTTCAAGAACGAGTCCTGTTTTCATGATTTGCTCTCTATGCCTATGCCGAAAAGGGCGTAATCGTAAAATGCCGGATCTTCAGGACGTAGTGTGCGCAGCGTCTCGGTCAGCTCCACGGCGGTTTTTTTGTCGTTGGCCTTACGGGTGACAAGGCCAAGTTCCCGGGCCACATTGCCCACGTGAACATCGAGCGGAATGTAGAGTTGATTAGGCTTTATCGAGTCCCACACACCTAAATCTACGATGCCGTCCTTGCGAACGAGCCATCGCAATGCCATGTTAAGGCGTTTAAGGGCCGTGGTGTCAAGGTTGAGCGGCAGGCACCGGGAGTCGCCTTTCCCGTCGTTGGCAGCCGCGAGTTCGCGGTTGATTTCTTTGGCAAGTCTCCAGGGGGCCTGGTCGTCCACGTCCTTTAGTCGCGATGCCGCAAATGCATCGAGGGAGCCGTAGCGTGAATATATTCTATGCAGTCCGCGCAGATAGTGGCGCATGTTTGCGGCAAAAAAAGTGCGGTGGATGTTCCCGTCGGGCAGCTCCTCGTAAGCGCGATCCATGACGTAGTTATGCGGATCATGCCCCATTAGTGCGAGCATTTTTCCGCAGTTGCGGCAGATCATCTTGCGGTTGCCCCATGCTATCGACGAGCATAGCAGGGCTGCTATCTCTATGTCCTGAAGCGATGAAAACATGCGCGGAAACTGCACGGGGTCAAACCCGATGAAATCCGGACTGTTGATTCGGTGTGCCTCCCGGTCAAGGAGCTCATGAAGATCTGATGTGACTGACGTGGACATTGGTAAGATGTGTTAGTAAAAATGGTCTCTTCTGCAAGACGAAACAAACAAAACCGCAGACTGCTGATGCAGCTGCGGCCTTGTAGCCCATAGGAGAATCGAACTCCTCTTTCAAGAATGAAAATCTTGCGTCCTAGCCGATAGACGAATGGGCCCTGTTTGTTGTTAAGCCGACCTTAGGCGAGCTTGTTGATGTGGCGGGCCAGTTTGCTCTTGAGGTTAGATGCCTTGTTCTTGGAGATGGTGTTCTTGGAGGAAAGGCGGTCGAGCATTGCGGTAACCTTAACCAAGTCAGCCTGAGCCTCTGCTTTGTCAGTCATGTTGCGGAGTTTACGCACGGCGTTGCGGGCGGTCTTGGCATAGTAGCGGTTACGAAGACGGCGTGATGCTGTCTGGCGGATTCTTTTAAGCGATGATTTATGGTTTGCCATTGCTTTATTTTCGTTAATATAGGGAGTTATATTTTTTTGTTTGGTAGCCCATAGGAGAATCGAACTCCTCTTTCAAGAATGAAAATCTTGCGTCCTAGCCGATAGACGAATGGGCCATGCTAATCGGCGCTTTTGCGCAATTGCGACTGCAAAGGTAGATATTATTTTCTATTTCCGCAACTTTTCTCTAAAAATTTTCATGTAAATTTGCAGCGATGGAGCTGAAATTGATGACACCGGAAGAGTATTCATCGGCTTTTGACCGATGGGTACCGCATATCTATAACACGGCGGCGTTCAATGAACTGAACCGTGACAAGGCCGGTCATATTCATTACGTTGCTTTCTGCGTCGGCGGTGTGCCTCAGGCCGGAATAATACTCGGGGAGAAGGACTCCTGCATGCATTCGCCTTTCTCAGCTCCGTTCGGAGGATTTACCGTATGTCCGGATGCTACGTCCGAATCAGTTAGGATGGCTGTCCGGACGCTATATGATTTCTGTCTTGACAGACGGTGCTCTCTGGAAATAACTTTGCCGCCGGCCATTTATGCTCCCGGCTTAGTGGAGACTCAACTTGGAGCGTTGGCTGAATATGGTAGCGTTGAGTGGACGGATGTCAATTATCATCGGCCACTTGATTTCGCTCCCGGAGAGACTGACCGCGCCTTCAACCGCAACGCCCGTGCCCGTCTGCGTCAGGCTTTAGCCGGGGAATTTTCATTCCGTGTGCTTGACGCGGCATCAGAGAGCGATGTGCGAAGATTCTATAACGTTATATCCGCCAATCATTCAGCCCTCGGATATCCGGTCAGGATGTCGTTTGAACAGGTGCTTATGACGGCCCCTCTTGTTGGATCCCGCTTCATGATGCTCTCCCGTGAGGGCATTGACGTGGCTGCGGTTATGATAAATAATGTGACTGACCGCGTGTGTCAGCTTATTTACTGGGGCGACTTGCTGCAATTTCGTCCGCTAAGGCCCATGAACATGCTCGCCTACCATCTGTTCGAAATGTGCCGCCGGTGGGGCTACGATGTCATTGACATGGGCCCGGCGTCATATCGTGGAGTCCCATCGCCGGGGCTATGCCGCTTTAAGGAGAGCCTCGGATGCATCGCCACCCCTAAGTACACTCTGAAACTTGCGGCTGCGAAACAATGCACGGGCTGCAAATGTTGATAAAAATATAGATAATGCGGCGCAAGTACAACCTTTTGTTGTAACTTTGCAATCTCTAACCCTACAACTCATGACCACATTTGAAGAATTAGGCGTAATGCCCGACCTGTTGAGGGCCGTAGAAGAATTAGGATTCGAACAGCCCATGCCCGTGCAGGAGAAAGTCATTCCCCATCTGCTGACCGGCGACGGGGATGTCGTGGTTCTGGCGCAGACCGGAACGGGAAAGACCGCCGCCTTCGGACTGCCTCTGTTGCAACGCATTGACCCCTCGGTGAAACGCCCGCAGGCGCTCATCCTCTCACCTACACGCGAACTTTGCCTGCAGATAGGTGGTGACCTTGCGGATTTTTCCAAATACATGCCGGCAATAAAGGTGCTTCCGGTCTACGGCGGGTCAAGCATAGAGAGCCAGATTCGATCGCTCCGCGCAGGGGTGCAGGTGGTTGTGGCCACCCCCGGACGCCTGATTGACCTGATAAACCGCGGCGAGGTGAAGCTCGACGATGTCCACACCGTCATTCTCGACGAGGCCGACGAAATGCTCAATATGGGCTTCCTTGAATCAATCGACGAGATACTTCAGCATGTCCCCGCTGACCGCAAGATGCTCATGTTCTCCGCCACAATGCCCTCCGAAATTGCCCGTATCGCTAAGAAATACATGCATGACCCGGTGGAATTCGTGATCGGTAACCGCAATGAAGGTGCGGAAAATGTCCGTCATATATATTACATGGTCAATGCGCGCGATAAATATCTGGCACTTAAGCGAGTGGCCGATGACAACCCTAACATCTACGGAATCGTGTTCTGCCGCACCCGCCGCGATACTCAGGAAATTGCCGACAAGCTGATTGCCGACGGATACAATGCCGATGCTCTCCACGGCGACTTGTCGCAACAGCAGCGCGACATTGTGATGCGCAAGTTTCGCGACCGTGTAATCTCGTTGCTCGTGGCCACCGATGTGGCTGCCCGCGGTCTTGACGTTGACGACCTTACTCATGTCATTAACTACGGGCTTCCGGACGACACGGCTGTCTACACCCACCGCTCGGGCCGTACCGGCCGTGCCGGGAAAACCGGTGTCAGCATAGCCATAATCCACTCTCGCGAAAAAGGCAAGTTGCGCGAGATTGAGAAGAAAATCGGTAAGAAATTCGAACGAAAAGAAGTCCCCACTCCGCAGCACATCATTGAAAAACAGCTCTACAACCTTGCCGACCGCATTGAGCGAGTTAAGGTTGACGAGAACGAGATAGGCAAATACCTGCCCGGTGTGCTCCGTAAACTCGAATGGCTGTCAGGCGAGGATTTGCTGAAAAGGGTGCTGTCTCTTGAGTTCAACAGGCTCCTTGAGTATTACCGCGATGCTCCGCAGATTGATTTCATTGATGAGAAGCCCGGACGCGAAAAAAAAGACTCCAAGCCAAAGAGCGACAAAGAGAAGGACCGGCGTACGGCCGAGCGCGGTATGGAACGCGTATATGTCAATCTCGGCAAAGCCGACGGCTTTTTTGCCGGTAATCTGATTGAATTGCTCAACCACAACGTCCCCGGCAAGCGGGTGGATGTTGGTCGCATCGACCTGTTGCCTCACTATTCCCTGTTTGATGTCAAGAAGGCTGATGCGCGCAGGGTAGTGGATGGCCTTTGTGGAGCCGATTGGATGGGCGACCGCATCTACAGTGAGATTGCCGAGCAGGACAAGGATTATACCCGCTCTTCGTCGCGCAAGAAGCAGAAACGGGGCGAAGTCTCAGACAGCCCGGAAGAAACCGTATTCGACTATTTCCTCAAAAAGAACCGCGGAGGCACAAAGAAATCCTCCCGGGCATCAAAACCACGCAAGCGTAAAAAGTAAGTATATGAAAAAGACCTTATTGGCGGCAGTGTCCGCCCTCCTCGCCGTCATGATATCACCACTCTCGCTTCCGGCACAGCTGACGGCCTCCGAAGCTTTCTCCAAGGCTCCGCGCAAGGTTATGCCTTTACTCGATGAGAACGCTCGCCTTGACATGATTGATTATTTCAACAGCAACATGAGCAACGCCACTGAAAATTCCTACGGCGGCAAATCCCGGATCACCGAGCTTTCTCCAAAACAGCTGTCGGCCCGTCTCACCGACGCCTCCACTTGTCAGGTGTCGATTCTGCCGGGTGCCTCCGGTGAGCTGATAGCCCTTATCACCACAGTGGCTACCCCCACCCCCGATAGCCGAATGAGTGTCTATTCTTCCGACTGGACCCGCGATGTCACGGCTGCAACATTCACCAAACCCACTCTCGCCGACTGGCTTACCGCCGAAGGTAAGAAAAACTCTGACGTGGTGGAGATGACCGTGCCTTTTCTTCTGATCGGCTACAGTTATGATCCTGACACATCGATTCTGACTCTTACCAACAACTCCGATAAGTTTCTCGGACAGGATATCTACGCTACGGTCAGCTCTTACGTGTTGCCGCAAATCCAGTACAAATTCAACGGCAAACGCTTCGAACGGCTCAAATGAGTAACGGCGCTCTGACTCTTTCACGGCTCAACCGCGCCATTGCCGGTACTTTGTCGCGACCTGAATTTACCAACGTATGGGTCGTGGCAGAGCTTATGGACGTGAGGCTCAACCGGGGACATTGCTACATGGAGCTGGTGGAGAAAAACCCCGACACCGGCAATATTGAGGCCCGTATGCGAGCTGCAATCTGGGCGAGCAACTATCCCCATATATCGGCCCGGTTTATCCGCGCCACCGGTCAGCGTATTGAAAGCGGACTGAAAGTCCTCGTCTGTGGCACGGTTAATTTCCATCCGGCCTACGGCCTGTCGTTGGTGATATCGGACATTGATCCGTCCTACACTATGGGCGAGGCCGAACGCCGGCGCCGTGAGATTATCGACCGGCTGACCCGTGAAGGCGTCATCAACGACAATCGCTCTCTTCCATGGCCGGAACCGACTATGCGGGTGGCTGTTATATCCGCTCCGGGCGCTGCCGGTTACGGCGACTTCATAAACCAGCTCTACACATCGGCCTCCCGTCTGCGGTTTACGACCCGCCTTTTCCCGGCGATGATGCAGGGCGACCGAACTTCTCCTACCGTCATTGCGGCTCTTGAAGCCATAGCGGCCGAGGCAGATGCATGGGACTGCGTGGTGATAATCAGGGGAGGCGGTGCATCAAGTGATCTTCAGGCTTTTGACGATTACAATCTTGCGCTTAACATAGCGCAGTTCCCGCTGCCGGTCATCGTTGGCATCGGGCATGAGCGTGATGTGACCGTCCTTGATTTCGTGGCCAACATGCGGGTAAAGACCCCCACTGCAGCTGCCGAGTGGCTCATCTCGCGCGGCGATGCGGCTCTTGACGCGTTGCGCTCCGTGGCTTCCGATATTTTTCGCGCGGCATCTGACCGCCTTTCCGGAGCGCGCACGCAGTTGGCACATCTGCAATCTGCCCTTGCCATTGCACCTCCGGCCGCCATGGACCGGGCAAAAGCCCGGCTTGGCAATGCCGCCACTTCGTTGGCCGGCGTGGGCGCACGCCGCGTGGCTCCTGAATTCATGCGCCTTGATCAAATCCTGATGGCCTTGCAAACGGCTGCCGCGACTCTCATCGGGCGACGACGCGATGCTCTTGATGCCCGCAGTTCGCTTCTTGATGCGCTGTCGCCTCAGGCCACTTTGAACCGAGGCTTCTCCATGACGCTCGCCGATGGCCGCATTGTGCGCGATGCCTCCACAGTCCCCTCCGGAACGCGCATCGAAACCCGCGTGGCCCGTGGCTCAATCATATCCATTACCGAATAATCCCATCCCCGCTATGCAACAACCTCAATTCAAACCGGTGTTGGAACTGACCTACAATCAGGCCGTCAATGAGCTCGATTCAATCCTGCGCACCATGCAGAGTGATGCTTGCGACATTGACCTCCTTACGGCCTATACCCGCCGGGCAACTGAGCTCCTGACAGAATGCCGCGCACGCCTCACCGCTACCGACACGGAACTTCAGGCAATTCTTGCCAATCTTCAGCAGTGATTACAATAAACCGCCTGATGGCCTCGTTTATAATTCATGTTTCGTAACATGGATTTTTATGGCTGGAGGCGTTATGCCGTTGTGGCTCTGTGTGCTGCGGCGGCAGTTGTCGCTTTCCTGTGGTATTCCGCTTCTCTTGTCGGTGACCTTGCCGAGCAAGAGCGTGCGCGTGTGCAGCTGTGGGCCGATGCCACTCGCGAAATAACCATTGGCGTTCCTGAAGGGGGCGATGCCGAGACGTCGCGCCTCAATTTTCTGTTAGGAATTGTCAAGGCCAATACTAATATCCCCGTAATGTTGGCCGATGACAGCGGTCATATCCTTGATCATAGAAATTTCTCGCTTCCCGAGCCTCTTGACAGCCTCAATCCGCTGTCGCTTTCTGCTGCCAACGAAGAATATCTCCATGGCAAACTCAACCAATTGGCCATGTCTGACAATGTGATTCACATTGCCATAGCTCCGGGCGAGAATAATCATATCTATTATGAGGAATCCCGGTTGTTGAGGCGCCTGAGTGTATTCCCCTACGTGCTGGTAGGGGTAATGATTGTGTTCATAGCCGTGGCCTACTTCGCAGTGCGTGCCTCCCGTAGGGCAGAACAGGATCGCCTGTGGGTTGGCTTGTCGAAGGAAACGGCCCATCAGCTCGGCACTCCAATCTCCTCGCTTATGGCTTGGATTGAGCTGATGCGTGCCGATGGAGCGGATTCTGCAATGGTTGATGAGATGGATAAGGATGTCAGTCGGCTGTCAACCGTTGCATCCCGCTTCTCCAAAATCGGCTCGCGCCCGTCGCTCGAACCGGCCGATATTTGTCAGGTTGTGGATAAGGCGGTGGACTACATGTCAAAGCGCATTTCGCGCCGCGTTGTCATGACGTTTGTTGGAAACGGAGCCCCTATGACGGTACTGATGTCGGAACCGCTCGTGGAGTGGGTGATTGAAAATCTCGTCAAGAACGCTGTAGATGCGATGGATGGCAGCGGGCATATTGAAGTCCGCACTGAGCGCGAGGGTGATTCTGCAGCCGTTTATGTTACTGACAGCGGGCGAGGCATGAGCCGGAAGACGCGCAACAATGTGTTCCGCCCGGGATTCACCACCAAAAAACGCGGTTGGGGACTTGGTCTCGCTCTGGCACGCCGTATCATTGAAAAATACCATGGCGGAAGCATCCGCATAGTCAGCTCGGTCCCCGGCCAATGCACCACATTCCGCTTCTCCATTCCCTTAATCTAATCCCCCAAAAAAGAACTATAAATCTTTTAAGTCTTATAAATCTTATACGAATTATAATCCTACACAATCTTTTTTCTCATCGAAAGCCCAATAAATAACCAAATCACATTTGGATATATATAAGAATTTCTGTAATTTTGTAACAGTGGTAATTATTACCGCGGTTATAAAACATGAGATTCTATAATCGAACAAAAGAAATAGAGGAGCTGAGACGAATACAAAGACGCGCCTTTGACGCCCGGTCGAGGATGACTGTAATAACAGGACGCCGCCGTATCGGAAAAACGTCACTTGCTCTGCGAGCCACGTAGGGTGAGTATCTTAAGTATATCTTTTGTCAGCAGAAAAAAACGAGGCTGCATTGTGTGAAGAGTTTGCCGGACTTATCTTATCGGCTCTTAGCTGTTATGTGCCGTCAGAAATAAAGTCGTTCGAATCACTATTCCGGATGTTGATGGAACTTGCCATGACGCGCAGCTTCAACCTGATTATTGATGAATTTCAGGAATTTTTCAATATCAATGCTTCCGTGTTCAGTGATATGAGGAAGATATGGAATGAAATAGTAAATCTGCTCATGACCCTGCTTGTATTGGCGTGGGTTGGACTACTCGTAATTATCGACACGTTTGTAGAACCAATGTGGGATAGGAAGAAGCGTCAGCAGCGCAATTATGACCACAAACTGTTTATGGAAAAAGTCGCCTGCATAAAGACCAATGTCTTATTCAAGTATAAAGTAGAAACCCGCTTGCTGACATTGGACGACATGTAGATTAGACGTACTTCATGATGAATAAGCATTATTTCTAAAAATATATAACTCCAAGCGTAATCTCATAGCTTAAAAATTAAGGATTTTTTTCTGTAATTATGAGGAAAGTTTCTTATATTTGCGGTGATGAACATGCGGAACTTATAAAACTTAAAGTCCATAACCAAACGTACTCAAGTGAAAATAACTGACGACATCGTATTTGTGGGCATCGATGATGCCGCTGTAAAGGTTTTCGAGGCGCAATATCCCCTTCAGTTGGGTATGAGCTACAATTCCTATGTCATTGTCGACGAGAAGATTGCCGTGATGGACTCTGTGGAGGAGCGTGGTGGCGACCAATGGCTCACCGATATCCTCGCAGCTACATCCGGGCGTCAGCCCGACTATCTTGTGGTTCAGCACATGGAGCCTGACCATTCAGCCTGCATAGCGCGTGCTATGAGCCATTTCCCGACAATGAAAATTGTCACAGGAGTCCAGGCTGCAAAAATGTTGCCGCAGTTTTTTCCTGATTATGACTTTGCCGACCGTGTAATGACTGTCAAGGAGGGCGATACCCTCTCTCTTGGCAGCCATGAATTGCGGTTCTATGCTGCGCCTATGATTCATTGGCCCGAGGTTATGGTGAGCTACGATGTCGCAACCCGCACCCTTTTCTCCGCCGATGCTTTCGGCAAGTTCGGCGCGCTCCAGTATGCTGACGACTGGGTAGGTGAGGCCCGCCGATACTACATCAACATCGTTGGCCGCTACGGTTCGCAGGTGCAGTCGTTTCTCAAGAAAATGGCGGGAGTGGAAATAAGCCGCATCGCTCCGCTCCATGGCCCAGTCCTTGAGGCTCCGCTTGACAAGTATCTCCGTCTCTATGACCTTTGGAGCTCATATCGGCCCGAAACAGCCGGCGTATGCATAGCCTACGCCTCCATCTACGGTGCCACCGCCGAAGCGGCCCTTGAGTTGGCCGACAGTCTGCGCCGCTCGGGAATTCAAGTGGTTACGATGGATCTTGCCACGTGTGACCAAAGTGAGGCCGTCGCGCAGGCTTTCCGTCTCAGTCACCTTGTGCTCGCCTCGGCAACATACGATGCCGGACTCTTCCCCCCGATGCACGACTTTATTCACCATCTCAACCTCAAGAATTTCCGCAACCGAACCGTTGGCTATATCGAAAACGGATCATGGGCGCCGACCGCGGCCAAACGCATGTCGGCTCTGCTCGCCACAATGCCCGGTATCGTTGAGCTTGAACCGGCAGTCACGATACGCTCACGCCTCAACGATGAATCGCGCAAGGCTCTCGGCTCGCTTGCCGATGCTATCATAGCCTCTTTTACTGAAAACAACGAACATACAGAACAATAAATTCAAAAACTATGGAATTTCTAACAGACGAAAAACTTCTTATTGTCGGCGCAGCCGGCATGATTGGCTCAAACATGGCACAGAGCGCCATGATGATGAAGCTCACCCCCAACATCTGTCTTTACGACCCCTATGCTCCCGCACTCGAAGGCGTGGCTGAGGAAATGTATCACTGCGCATTTGAAGGTGTGAACCTGACATTCACTTCCGATGTAAAGGAAGCTTTCACCGGCGCAAAGTATATCGTATCATCAGGCGGTGCTGCCCGTAAGGCCGGCATGACCCGTGAGGACCTTCTCAAAGGCAACGCTCAGATTGCTGAGGACTTCGGCAAGAACGTACATCAGTATTGCCCCGATGTGAAATTCGTTGTTGTTATCTTCAATCCTGCCGACATCACCGGCCTCATCACCCTCCTCTACTCAGGTCTCAAACCCTCACAGGTCGCAACTCTCGCAGCTCTTGACTCAACCCGTCTGCAGAGCGAACTCGTGAAATACTTCAAGGTGCCCGCTTCCAAGATTGAAAACTGCCGCACATTCGGTGGTCACGGCGAGCAGATGGCCGTATTTGCTTCAACAACAAAGGTCGACGGCACTCCTCTCACCGAGCTTATCGGCACCGAGAAACTTCCTCTCGCTGACTGGGAAGCCCTCAAGGTTCGTGTAATCCAGGGTGGTAAGAACATCATCGACCTCCGCGGTCGCTCTTCATTCCAGAGCCCGGCCTACGTGTCAATCGAAATGATTGCAGCCGCTATGGGTGGCAAACCCTTCACATGGCCTGCCGGTACATACGTTAACGATGATAAGTTCCAGAACATCATGATGGCAATGGAAACCACTATCGACGCAACCGGTATCCACTATAAGGAAGTTAGCGGAACTCCCGAGGAAAAAGCCGAGCTCCAGAAGAGCTACGAGCACCTCTGCGAAATGCGCAAGGAAGTCATCGACCTCGGCATCATGCCCCCTGTTGCTGACTGGAAAACCCTCAACCCCAACATGTAATTCCAACTCAAATTGCATACCAACCTCATGGGCGACACCTAACCGTGCCGCCCCTGACGCAATCACAGCCCTTCAACCATGAAAAAATCTCTTTGTCTCCTCTTTACGTTGCTGATTTCGGCGACGCTTGCCGCCCGCACTCCCGTATATAAGTCCATATCCATGTTCGACTTCTCGCAGTTCAAGGACAAAGCGGAGAGCATGACCGTTGCCACAATGGGCGGCCTGGGGACCACTGTCATAGAATAGACGAAGCCTTAAAAAACTATGTCCTGACGGTCAATATAGGGAAAAATCCGTTTTTGAGCGACCGGCTCTCGGACCCCTATGTCGTTAGTGATAAGAAGGTCACCTTCAAGACCTCCATTGACGGCAAACAGCTGACCGTGACCATCACCCCCGAAAAAGTTGACATCGGTGATGTCCTCACTGTCGACCTCATTGAAGAGAGTAGCTTTCCTAAACTTGTTTCTTTCTTAAAAGCCAAATCTGCCGCCTCGGCCTCAACCTCAGCGTGCCGCCCGCGGTCCATTCCCCGCGATCTTGACCTCGCCATCCGGCGAAATGGCAGGACATATTATGTAAATACAACCGAATGGAGCAATCTGACAGGAAAGAGTGCATATCAGATTGTAGGGATTGTCCTCTTGCGGGCTGGACAGAAATTCATCGTAGCTGTGGAGGATGAGTACGATAAAGTCCGCTACATCGACTGGCAATCGGCTCTCAAACGCTACGGCGCTAAGATCCCAACCAAGCAGCAGGCCGACATAATCCAGTACTGTACCAACCTTAGGGATATTGCTCAGGCCTACGGATTCAATAATTACGGCAACTGGTACTGGACTCGCACCTCATGTCCCGCACCTCAGACCAATTGTGCCTACATATTTTGCCCCGGAATACCAGTTGAGGACTATGACCGCGCCGAAAAAGACGACATCAATGGCGTACTTCTCGTCTACCCTATCCCCACAATTCCTTCAAAATCAGGCTCCTGAAAAATCAAGTCTTAAATTTGTAAAATGAGACTAAAATGCATATTTTTGCATGAAATAAGAATTATAACCGTGGAACAACCTACACCAAACATCCTTTGCCCACCATTAAATATCCGAAAACCAAACGATACCTTTATGATTGTAGGGTCGTCTATCCTATAACGACCGTCCCTCCCACATTGAAGCAGCTTAGCTGCCACTCAATCATAACCACGGGTGAGGCCGTCAGGCCGTAACCCGTGGAAAACCCAACAAAATGACCCGCTCCGCATCGCGGGGCTTCATTTATAATCATTCCGCATGGTCCGGTTGTCCGCCAGGACAACGATTTCCCGTAAGCGGAAATCTAGGACCTGCGCAAGCGAAAAGTGTTAAAATTTCATCAAGATATCAA
>CAZASF010000014.1:0-44700 GCA_964487725.1 uncultured Bacteroides sp.
TCGTATGAAACTGCATAACAATCCACAACTTTTTGCCGATACAATAAGGACATCTGCCAAAATCCTCAATATCCCGCAGGAGTTTGTTGAGAAAGATTACTGGATATGCCAGATACTCCAACGACTCTCCCGACACGAAAAGGCCTCGTATGCCGTTTGGAAAGGTGGTACGTCATTGGCACGCGCCTATGGAATTATAAAGAGATTCTCTTCAGATGTTGATATTGCTGTGCTGTCTAAAAATATGAGTCAAAATCAGCAGAAAAAATTTGTTAACCGAATAAGCCATGATTCTACAATAGATCTTGATGAGATGGACATGGGCAGGGAGACGATAAAGAACAACCGCTTCAGAAAAACATATCACTCATACCCGTCTGTCATAACCGATTCAGAGGCCGGTTTGTCGTTCTTGGGAAGGTTTGTGATATTTGAGATCAATACATACGGCTATCCTTACCCCTACGAAAGAAAAGCCATCAAGCCTTTCATAACGGAGATATTTGAACAGAGAGGGCTGCATGATGCAATAAAAGAGTATGACATGGCTCCGTTCGAGTTGAACGTTCTTGACAAACGGCGCACAATGGTAGAGAAGATTGTTTCACTGTTGCGCTTTTCGTTTGACAATGTGGAGTCTCCGACTTCAGGTCTCGCTTCCAAAATACGTCATTTCTATGACCTCCACTATTTGTTGAAGGATGAAGATTGCTCAGCTTACCTCAAAACAGATTTTAGAAAAGAGCTGCTTGATTTGATTGCTCATGACAAGGCTGAATACGACAGACCACCGGAATGGAAAGATTCGGACATTCTTTCCTCAATTCTGTTTACCGATTTTGACAACTCTTGGAATGCAATAAAAAGGGTGTATCAGACTGAACTAGGCAGATTGTCGTATGTCGAAATACCAAATGAAAAGGAACTATCCGATTCTATAAAGTCACTCATGGCGTATGTCAAGGAGGTTATTGAGGCAGACTGGGCGAATAGCCATAAGTCTGATAATTGATAAATTTAACCTCAGCTGTTAACAATATCGAAAATGAACCCCGATATTTGTATATGTCGGGAAGGGATTAAATTCGCATTCAAAACAAACTCGGATATGTGGGTAAGGGGACCCTCGGAACACAAAGATGACCCATCATTATCCATTAGGCCACAATAACTTTCGCGCGTTATTTTCGCACATTCCAACCCATTTTCTTCCGGACTGCAGCAAGTCCAACTTCTAAAGTTTGTTAAAATATGGCAGCGAGGCGATAGTATTCGCTGCATCCGATGGCCGAATCAATGTTAAATCAACCGATTGGCTCAGAGCGCTTCTCCGATACGCCCATTTCCCTTGCATATCTCACATATTTCTATGAAATTTGCAATTATGACTACCAATCAATTCAGCCGTCTGACGAAAGGGAAAAACCGCAAGGTGCTGACATTTCTCATCCACCTTGTGTGCATCTCAATAATCTTTGTGATACCCGAGGTTCTCACGACGCTAACCCGCCGTGGCACCCCGCCGCCTTTCTCCATTACGCCCTATCTGAAATCGGTAGTCTGGATAATCGCATTCTACATCAGCTACTATTTTGCCACTGACCCCACCACCGGCCGGCGCTCCGACATTGTGAAATTCAGCCTACAAAACCTGCTGATTCTCGCAGGCTCGGTTGTAGTGATGTATTTTATGTGGGAATACCTGCGACCCGAAATAAAGCCTGACATCAAACCCGTCATACACAGTTACGGCTCACACGGCGGCCCACACGGCGGTCCGCACCCAAAAGGCCACCTCGGCCCCGGGTTAGGGCTTCTCGTCCGCGACGGAGTGGTCACAGTCCTTGCGCTTGCGCTTGCCCTCGCATTGAAAATCGCCGAGAAACTCCGGTCAATGGAGAAACAGCAGCGGGAATATCTGGAACGTGAACGCGAAGCAGAGCTTCAGCAGCTCAAGGCCCAACTCAACCCACACTTCCTTTTCAACACACTCAACAGCATTTACGTCCTCGTTGACATTTCGCCCGACAAAGCCCGCGACTCTATCCACCGGCTGAGCCGAATGCTCCGCTACATGCTATATGAGAATCCCCCCACCGTTAGCCTGGGCGATGAAATAAAATTCCTTGAAAGCTACGTGGAGCTGATGCGACTCCGATTGTCAAGTTCCGTCCCGGCCCTGGTCACTCTTGACGCAGGTGACTGCGAGAACACCCCGATTGCGCCCCTACTGTTCATCAACATTCTGGAAAACGCATTCAAACACGGCACCAACGCATCATCGCCGGGGCCCATAACAATCCGCCTGACGGTCAAGGACAACGTTGTGACATGCTACACGTCCAACGCCTACGACCCCGACTCATCTGCCCGCAAATCAGGAGGAGGCATTGGACTCGCCAATCTCAGGCGACGGCTTGAAATTCAATATCCCGGACGGCATGAACTGACCGTCACCACTACCGATACATATAACGTTACATTAAAAATAGACATCTCCTCACCTCCGGAAATGTCACTCTTAACCCAAAGCACATCATAATGAAAACCCTAAGATGCTGCGTCATTGACGACGAACCCCTTGCCGCCCAACTAATCACCAGCTACATCAACCGCACTCCCTTCCTTGAACATGCAGGGACATTTGCCTCCGCTCAGGAAGCCGTGAAAACGGTTCTTGAGGGCGATGTTGACATTGTGTTTCTTGACATAAACATGCCCCAGCTCAACGGTCTGGAATTTGCCCGCATCGTTCCATCGTCAACACGCGTGATCTTCACCACTGCCTACGACAAGTATGCCGTCGACAGCTTCAAGGTCAACGCCCTTGACTATCTCCTGAAGCCCATCAGCTATGAGGAGTTCTACAAGGCAGCCCTGCGCGCACTCCACGCAATGACGCCCGACCCTTCGACCCGTCGTCCCCGCGTTGACTCTATCATTGTCAAAAGCGAATACAAACTCGTGCAGATTCTCCTTGACGACATCCTATATATAGAAGGCGTGAAGGATTACGTGAAAATAGTTACCGTCAACGGCACCGTAATGACGCTCATGAACGTGAAGACTCTCGAACAGGCACTGCCCTCCGACCTCTTCATGCGCGTTCACCGCTCCTACATAGTCAACAAACGCCGAATCACCGTGATTGAACGCAACCGGCTGCTGTTCGGCAACATCTACATTCCTGTCTCTGACAGCCACAAACAATCGTTTGCCGACTTCATCAACAGCCGCCTTGTAGGCACATCGGCCCGCTATCAGACCGATAACATCTAATCCTTCCGGACAGGTATCTTCTCCACCCTGCGCTGATGGCGACCGCCGTCAAACGCAGTGGTGAGGAACATATCAACTATGGCCTTGGCCTGCTCCACGTTGATGAAGCGCGCCGGCATGACAAGGACGTTAGCATCGTTATGCGCCCGCGCAAGGCGCGCCAGTTCCGGCTCCCAGCATTGGGCCGCGCGGATTCCCTGATGCTTGTTGAGGGTCATGGATATTCCGTTGCCGGTGCCACACATGGCTATGCCCGGATAATCGCGGCCTGACTCCACAGCCTCCGCACATGGATGGGCGAAATCCGGATAGTCACACGATTCGTCGCTGTACGTACCAAAATCTTCGGTGGCATATCCTTTCTCAGTCAGATAGCTGATGAGTTCCCGTTTCATTTCATATCCTGCGTGGTCGCTGCAGAATGCTATTGCCTTGCCTTTTTCCATTAAGTATTTGTCTATGTGTTGTAGTTTTATAAGTTCAATATGTTGATGCGCTTCCACAGGCAGCGCGGTATCATACGCCACAGCGTGTTGACAACGAGCCAGCGGGAGTCAATGTAAGCGCGACGGCGGCGGCTCAGTATGGCATGCTCAATGAGCGGCGCCGCGTAATCCACACTCATTATCATCGGATAACTTTTCTCGGCATCCAGGAGATCAGTGCGCACGAATCCCGGACGGATATCCGTGAAGCTGACGTTGACCTGCTGCGTGTAGGCGAGTTGCTCAAGAGAGTCAATGAATTGCTGCTCGAATCGTTTGGAAGCACTGTATGCGCCGGCAATTCCAATGCCACGCGTCCCGGCCACAGAAGTTATGGCCGCGATTTGGCCCTGATGCAGATTGGCAGTGGCGCGGAAATAGCGGTAAGCAGCCGCCGTGATGCGGGCGAAGCCCACAACGTTGACCTGCAGCGTATGCTCAATCTTTTCGTCAACCAATTCGGCATCCTGGAATCCGGTTCCGGCTGCGAAAAGCAGAGTGTCCATGCCGCCGGTCTCCTCAATCAGGTCGTTGAAACGCTTTACAGCGTCATCGGCCGTAACGTCGATAACCTTATAATTGATTCTTTCAGGATAACGGGCCTGAATTTCCTTTAACCTGTCCTCACGGCGGGCCGCTATGCCCACACGGAAGCCATATCGGGCGAAGTCAAGCGCCACGCGCTCTCCGATACCCGACGATGCACCTACGATAACTATTCGTTTCATTTCTTTTGTTCGGGGTTAATGTTCTTATTATTAACCTCCGTTGATGCCGGACGGTTCAGTTCAAATGTGTAGCTGACGGTTATACTTCCTGATAGAGCGGCCCCGCGCTTTCCATAGCCCGGTATATACATGGGTGGCCCGTAAGGAGTATTGCTCTCGTGTATTATACTGTGATAACGCACATCCCAGCCCACCGACCAGTTGCCGAACACATTGACTCGAACACCCGCCAGGAACTCAAAGTAGCCCACGGTGGTACTCTGCTTCGGTATGTCAATAGGCTCATCGGTACCCCAGTATCCATCGCGCAGCGTTATGTCTGTTATGCGGTAGGAAAACGGCGTGAATCCGTAACGGATACCCACAAGAAACTTGTATCGTGGATCGGAATTATAAAACACGTTGTAGCTCGCTCCTATCTTCACGAATGGCGACAAGGGCGAACGGAAAGTGAAGTTACTCTCTTCGGGAGTTATGTTGGCCGTGCCGAGTCCTATTTCCAGCGCCGGGAAGTAACGGTTGTGCATGTTGAGTTCGCCCCACACTGAAGCCACGCCGTAATTCTGCCCCATGACCCTCATGACAGGGTCCCACAGATTGGCTCCCACATTGATTCTGTAGAGCAGCGGGTAAATCATCTTTGTGCTGGCATTGACAAGAGTAGTGTCAACCCACTCCTGCCCAGTAACGGTATCGATCAGAATAACATTACCTCGGGCATCCTTGGCTTCCTTCAGTCGGCCACGGTCCTCGTAAGGCGTTGTCTCCTGTTTCTGCGTTGGAGTTCCTTTGGTGCCGGGCGAAGGCTCTACGGGAGTTACACGCCGCTGGGCCGATGCCGGCAGTGCCATTGCAAGCACGAGACACATCGTGGCCAGACAGATTTTTATGCGGTCAATCGTTTTCATCTGAAGCCTCCTCCGTGCGGAAATATATGTGAATGCGCTGGATATTCACGTTGGTAATCAAGGAATCCGTAACTACTACGGAGTCAATGAGATTCGACGTGTGTTCCACCTTCGTTATGTTATAGAAGAACATGGCCCCGCACTCCTCCGAAACGAATCTCGGCTCCGAAGTGTAAGTGAAATCCACACGGTCAGTCACCGTGGTCACCGAATCCACGTAATAAGTGAACAGATATGTGGTATTGTCCTGAGTGGAGCGGAAAGGCAGATACACTTCCGAGCGGCCAATGCCACTGGCCTCATACAGCACAGAATCATCGGGAGCACCGAGTCCGCGCACCTCCAGTTCGGTGACGCTTATCGCACTACCGGTCTGCGATGAATAGTAGCCGGCCAGCGGAAGAGCGCTCTGGTTCTCAGTGCAGCCCGAGGTGTTGCATCCATAGCCCACAGCCACCAATACCGCTACGATGACCGCGCCGACCATGATTTTCATCCCGTCCACTCGTCTCATTTTCATACTTCCGCTTGCGGTTTGGTTATCTTTATCTCCTCCTCGATTTCATAATCGTTGCGGCGCGGGGAGTTACGCACAATCAGCTCGCCGAGGAACCCGGTCAGGAACAGCTGGGTACCGAGTATCATGGTAACGAGAGCCAGATAGAAGTAGGGCGACTCAGTGACAAGATTATAATCGTTGCCCACGTACATGTTGTAGAGCTTCGTGGCCCCCACCGTCACTATGGCTATGAAACCGAGCACGAACATGAGGCTGCCGAGAAGCCCGAAGAAATGCATGGGCTTAACCCCGAACTTATTGGTGAACCATAGCGTAGCAAGGTCAAGATAACCGTTGACAAAGCGGTCAAGTCCGAATTTCGACTTGCCGTACTTGCGGGCCTGATGATGGACAACTTTCTCGCCAATACGGTTGAACCCGGCATTCTTTGCGAGATACGGGATGTAGCGGTGCATGTCGCCATACACTTCGATGCGCTTCACCACCTTGCCCCTGTAAGCCTTGAGACCGCAGTTGAAATCGTGGAGATTCTTTATGCCCGACACTTTGCGGGCTGTAGCATTGAAAAGTTTCGTCGGTATGGTCTTCGACAGTGGGTCATAGCGTTTCTGCTTCCATCCGCTCACAAGGTCGTAACCATCCTCCTTTATCATGCGGTAGAGTTCGGGAATTTCATCAGGGCTGTCCTGAAGGTCGGCATCCATGGTGATGACAACATCGCCCTGCGTCCGGGCAAATCCGGTGTTGAGAGCCGGCGATTTGCCATAGTTGCGGCGGAAGCTGACGCCCTTCACTGCGGGATTTTTCTCTGACAGGCGGCGTATCACCTCCCACGACTCATCGGTGCTGCCATCGTTGATGAACAGAATCTCATAACTGAATCCGTTCTCATCCATCACGCGGGCAATCCACTGCTCGAGTTCAGGCAGCGACTCTGCCTCGTTATATAAGGGAACTACTACTGATATATCCATCTTTAGCGTTTTTTCAATTTCACAAGTATTGCCATCAATCCAGCCAGAAGCGAACCGCTCGACACCGTGAAGAGCCACATGGCAAGGGTCCAGGTTGATGCCGTCGGGACAGCGTTGTTATCAAGTATGGCCTTTGAGAGGCGGGCTGCCTCGGCCAGCGACTCATCGCCCGTGGAGGCATACATGTCAACAACCAGCTGCAACTGGCGCGCCATGTAGTCCGGGTCAATCCACTTGAAATATATGACAACCACAGCTGCGCAAATCAGCGCTCCGCACATAATCATCGTTATACCCTCAACCCATAGCGCCGAGGTCTGGGCCATCCTCTCCTGTTCAAGATATGACGTGCGCAGAATACGGTAAAGAAGAATGGGAGTGGCTATGACAAGTGCCGCCGTAAGCAGCGGGAGCAAGGGAACCTGCGATGAGAATATCCATGTCAGGAATATGGCCGTGAACCACAGTCCGAACACATATCCCCGGTCAGCCCCGCGGCGGTAAGGAGAAGCGAATCTGTTGCTGTTATCTGTCATAGTCAGGAGAGTGTTGGTAAGGCAAGGGTGTTACGGGCGGCGATATGTCTCTATATGGCGTTTCTTCTTCTCCTCGAATATATCCGAGAATGAAATGAGGATTCCGGTCTCCTCCACGTCGCCGAATTCGCGGTTAATGGCCGTCCCGAACACACGCATCGTGGGCGACAGGCCCATGTAGGCATTGACCAGCGGAGGGATGTTGAACCCATGGGCACGCACCTCATGGTTCAGTATCTTATAGTCCTCCATAAAGTCACGCCCGGTGAATATGCGCTCAAGAGTGGCGGTTTCAGTGGTGGGAGTAAGCGGAGTTATAGGTTCCACAAGGCGGTCGGCATCGGGGAAATGGCGGTTGAGGAAATAAAGAATCAGGTCGCGGCACTCACGCGAATATCCGGGATACATGGTCACCTTGCCGAAAAAATACTTTATTTCAGGCTGGAGCACCGTGAGAGCTCCGAGTCCATCCCATAGATTGTCAAGAGTGTAGATGGCGCGGTTACCATGGCGCGTTGTCTGATATTCGAGTCTGACAAACGAGCGCCCGAGCTCCACCGTGTAGGGAAGATAATCACGTATGAACCGGTCAGAGAAACGGAACATGTGGGATGTTGCAATGCGCGGACTGCCGTCAGGATTGAGCACTATGTCGCGTCCGGTAATGAACCGGTATCCGCCGGTTATCTCCTGCGCCTCGGGGTCCCATACCACCATCTGGCGGCAAGGCGGGTCCATCAGGTCAAACTCGTCAATGTCGCATGACTTCCCCGTCCCTCCTCCGCCGGCACGGAATGCAATCTCGCGCAGGCGACCGATCTCACGCATCACGTTGGGCGCTGTCCGGGAGTCCACAACATAGATTTCGTTGCCGCCCTTGTTGCTGGCCCTGAGCATGCGCTCCGGACTCAGCTCCTCCTTCAGGAGCCCGACGTCAACTGCATCTATGATATTCTGATTCATCTCTTGTTCGTTTTGTTAGCTCATTGGCGCTCCTGCCTCAACTGCCCGGTTCAAGACTGTAAGCTATCCGGCGTATATCAAGGGCCTGATCCGCCGCACCGCTGCCCCCGCGGAGGCTCTGCCATGCTATGGGGCGCCCAACCTCTATGGTGAACTGGCGGCCACGGCTACGGAACACTTCCGCCGGCAGACGCAGCATCTCCAGATTAACCGGGATTTTGAGAAGCGTCCTGAGATTTGCAAAATTATAAAAAAACTTTGAATTATGACCGCTAAAATGCATCGGAATTACATCGCGGCTGCTGCTGATGGCTTTATTGACAAACATCTTGTGCCATTTAAGGTCTGTGACAATGCCTTTGCTACCCTTTCGTGAGCACAGCCCGGCCGGGAAAATTATGACCGGAGCATCACCGGCAAGCACTTCTTCGATGCGCTCTGTGGCCTCACGCGACTGCCGGCCGAATTTGTTGACCGGCAAAAACACGCTGCCAAGTGGCTTTATGGCCATCAACAAGTCGTTGACCAAAAACTTCACCCCCTGTCCGTAACGGCGGGTCAGCATGTCTATGAGTATCATGCCGTCAAGACCGCCCAGCGGATGGTTGCACACAAAGATAGCTCTTCCGTTGGCCGGCAGCAGTTCCCGGTTCTTCACCTCGTAGCTCACGTTGAGATGGTCAATCACACCGCGACAGAACTCGGCGCCCTCGCGTCCGCGGTTGACAGTCAGCATCTCGTTAAGCTTATCCTGACACACCATGCGCTCCACGCCGCGTATCAGCCACCGGGGTATGAAACGGTAATGACGAGGCAATCGCTCACGCAACACCGCGTCAATATCTATCTTTATAATTTCTGATGAAGTTTTTTCCATTTACGGATGCAAAGATACATTGAATTTTCCAATTCTCGGAAATAATTTCTATCTTTGCATATCAACCATAAACTGAATTAACTCATGGCAGACATCAAATGCATAGGCATTCTGACCTCCGGAGGCGACGCGCCCGGCATGAATGCCGCCATCCGCGCCGTCACCCGTTCGGCTATCTACAGCGGATTCCGCGTAAAAGGTATCTATCGCGGATACCGTGGACTTATTTCCGATGAGATCACAGAGTTCAAGACCCAGAACGTGTCAAACATCATCCAGATGGGTGGCACTATTCTCAAAACAGCCCGCTGTCCGGAATTCCAGACACCCGAAGGTCGCCAGCTCGCCTACGACAATCTGCGCCGCCACGAAATCGACGCGCTCGTTGTTATCGGCGGCGACGGCTCTCTGACCGGTGCACGCATTTTTGCCAAAGAGTTCAATCTGCCAATAATCGGCCTCCCCGGCACCATTGACAACGACCTCTACGGAACCGACACCACAATTGGCTATGACACAGCGCTCAACACCATCATGGAATGCGTCGACAAAATCCGCGACACAGCCACCTCCCACGAGCGACTGTTCTTCATCGAAGTCATGGGACGCGATGCCGGATTCCTCGCCCTCAACGGTGCAATAGCATCAGGAGCCGAGGCTGCCATCATTCCCGAAATTTCAACCAAGGTTGACCAGTTAGCCGAACTCATCGAAAACGGATTCCGCAAATCGAAAAACTCCTCCATCGTCCTCGTGGCTGAAAGTCCGGTCACCGGCGGAGCAATGGGCATGGCCCAGCGCGTGAAGGATGAATATCCCGGCTACGATGTGCGCGTTTCCATCCTCGGGCACCTCCAGCGAGGCGGCTCCCCCACCGCCCACGACCGCATCCTTGCCTCACGCATGGGGGCCGCTGCTATTGATGCGCTTCTTGATGACCAGCGCAACGTGATGATCGGCGTCCAGAACGACCAGATTGTCTACGTGCCCTTCACCAAAGCCATTAAGAACGACAAGCCCATCAACCAGGGGCTTCTCGAAACCCTTCGCCGCCTCTCCATCTGATGGCGCTCCCGGAGCAATATTCCGATTTTCTCAAACGCATCGACCCGCCCTGGTTCGCCCCCCTTGCACGAGCAATGGAGGGCGCGCCGGAGGTGTCGCTACGTTTCAATCGCGCAAAGCCCTCGGATGCGTTCCCCGAAGGGCTCCCCCGTGTACCCTGGTGCGAGCGTGGCATATATCTGGACGAACGCCCGGCATTTACATTTGATCCGGTCCTTCATCAGGGGGCCTATTACGTGCAGGACGCATCCTCGATGTTCATATCCCATGTCATCGGTCACCTGGCCGCAGGCTCCCCCTCTCCACTGAAAGTCCTTGACGCATGCGCGGCCCCGGGCGGAAAAACCACCGCCATAATCGATGCACTTCCGGCCGGTTCTCTGGTTGTGGCCAACGAGTACGTGGCCGACCGCGCTGCCATACTGCGCGAAAATCTTGCCAAATGGGGGTATCCGTTAGTGACCGTGACTCAGGGCGACACTGCCCGTTTCCGCGACTACCCTGGATTTTTCGACATAATAGCTGCCGATGTCCCTTGTTCGGGCGAGGGAATGATGCGCAAAGATGCCGTAGCTGCAGCCCAATGGTCGCCGGGCCTTGTCAAGCAATGCGCCGAACGCCAACTCGAAATCACCTCAAACCTATGGCCGGCGCTACGTCCGGGCGGATACCTCATCTATAGCACCTGCACATTCAACACTCAGGAAAACGAATCAATCATTGCCCATCTGCGCGACTCCTTCGGAGCCGAACCGGTCGCAATCCCCACTGACTCATCGTGGAACATAGCCCCGTCACTTGACCCTTCGATTCCGGCCTACCGCTTCATTCCCGGACTTATCCGTGGCGAAGGGCTCTTCATGGCCGTGCTGCGCAAGCCGCTCTCCGAGGACTCTCAAGTCCGGCCTCAGAAAAAAAAGGAGAAGCGCCGACAAGCCTCCAAGCCGGCAACGCCAAAGCTGCCCGCCGAAATAAAAAATTGGATTTCAAAGGATTACCCCACAAGCTTTTCCATCGAAGCTGATGGCCGTATATTCGCTGAATTTTCTGAACATCCCATCTTCACGCCCCGCCTCGAAATAGGCGAACTGAAAGGACGCGACGTGATTCCATCGCAGCAACTCGCCATGAGCCTTGCGCTGAATCCCGGCGCATTCCCCACCGCAGAAGTTACGCGCCCTACTGCACTTGACTACCTCCGACGCGAAGCCATAGTCCTCCCCGACGGCTCTCCACGAGGCATAGTACTGCTCACCTACGGCAAACGTCCGCTTGGATTCGTCAAAAACCTCGGTTCACGGGCCAACAATCTCTACCCGCGCCCGTGGCGTATCCTTTCCAAAAGTCAAGGTTGATAAGACTGCCCCTCCGGGAGAATCCTGACGGGTGTCCCCACCTTTACCAATTTCTTAAGTTCCAGAACCTTGTCATTTAGCATTCTGACACATCCCATGCTCGCACGTGTCCCTATTGACTCCGGTTCATTGGTGCCGTGCAGACCGATGGAGCGGAATCCCGGCACATTAAGGCGCATGAACCACGGCCCGTAGCTCGCACGATACACCTTGTCAAAATCCGGCCACCGGCTTGAATTCTCTATGCTGACAATCTTGAAATCGCCCTCCGGAGTCTTATGGTCGCCCCGACGCTTCTTGTTTCCGGTGTTTTTCCCCAGACACACATCGGTTTTGAACACAACGCGGTCATTATCATCAAGATCATACAATTTGTAGTCCTTCTTGCAGATAACAATGCGGTTCTCGGCAACGCACATTCCCGCACCGACCGCAAATATCACCAGAGCAACGATGAATCTCAATACTTTCTGCATGTTATCTCCGCTCCCTCCTCGGTAGTCATCACGAGCCGTTCGCTCGTCAATTTGTCAATATGGTAATTCTGCACCCAGCGGATTGTGCCCTCCGGAGTGTCATCGGGAACCACGATTCCCCATGCCTCCAAACTACGCGGGTCAGTGGTAGGAAACTCCAGCGAAAGTTCCGGATTGTCATACGTCATGTTTGCCGTGCGATTGACGCCCCCGCCCGGGCCCAACTGAGCCGTGTGACGGTAAAAATTATAGTATCGCTGCGGATTTTCAACTACTTGTCCGTCAGGATAAACTATCTTCTGAATCTGCCACTGTCCCGCAAGGTCGCCAATCAACGGCAACTCGCGGCAACTTCCGCCCACGAGCAGAAGAATTGCGGCTGTCAATATCTGTGTGAGTCTTTTCATAACCGAATTGTTTTTCATAACCATCCTGTTTTTCGTACTGTTAGCATTGCACCCACGCTCTTTCCGAGCAATTTTCCGCCATCGGCGCCGAGGCCCAACCGGAAATCCCATCCCGAAAGGCGTCGCGGGCTGTAGGTCACCTCAAGCATGGCGTTGAAGTTATGCAGTATGTTCGCCGTTGGTTTCCCGTAGGTGCCCCACGTGCGTGTGGCCGTCAGCAGAATCTTATAGTATAACTCATCCGTCGGCCGGCCCGAAAGGCCAAAATGATGCCCCTTGATGCGGTTATAAAGGAAACCTAATGTGCCGTTGGTGTTGAACAGCGGAGAAATTATCAGCGGGTTACCAATGCCCATGCCCCAATGCTGCCAACCGCCATAGATATAATGGTTGTAGTAGTTGTCGGCTCCGCTCACCTGCTCCGGTATGTCGGGAGTGTGGTCCCAGTACACCGGTCCGCTCTGGTCCTTAGTGTTGATGTACTCGTAGACAAACTTGTCAACGAAGCGGTTTTTGGGCAGTGTCAATTCAAAGCCAAGAAGCATGTCGCGCCACGCGTAGTCAAAAAACATTTGCGAATGGTCCTCGAAATAGTGCTGGTAATAGCCCTTGATGCTCCAGTCGGCATCGCGTGGTGCCCACGTTGCGGCAAGCGACCATTCGCCCGTGTGATTGCCCAGGCAGTTTGAAATCTCGCCAGCCTGGTTGGGATCACTTGCGTCGCCACCGCCCATTCCGAGCATCGACTTTATTATATCCTTGATAGTGTGCGGAATGCGAATCACTGTTTCCGTGCCATTAGAGGACTTCTTATGGATTGTTCCGCCCATCAGGGTACCCATCTCGAGGCCGCCTTCTATGAGCACAGGGAACTTCTCCCGGTTACCCCACCGCAGGAACACGCCTTTAGTGTGGTAGAGCACGTGTTCAGCCCACTGCTGCCCGTTGGTGAAACTGCGCTGCCAGCGCCAGTCAGTCAGCATGCCCATTGACACGAATCCTTTCACAGCGAGCATATTCTTGGTCCAGGGAACCCACTCATATTCAGGCATGGCCAAAAACACCTGCGGCACGGGGCGCGAGTTGAGCGAAAAGGTCATGTCGCCGGAACTAAGCTCCTGATTGACAATTCCAATATAGCGGTCCTTCGACCCCACAGTCAGCTCCAACGAACGATAGCGGATTTCGCCATACAGCTGCTGTATAACGAAATGCGACGTGAAATGATACGGCACCACCAAGTCAGCACCGAAGCCCCATGAGAATCGGCTGTCATGCTGCATGTCGCGGAAGAATCCGCCGCGCACATAGCCATTGTTCTGAGCCAGCGAAGAGAGGCCCAACCTGTTGCTGACCAGCCAGAACGGTGTGCGCCCCGATGACGTGGAGCCCATCGCCTCGGCCATCCATCTGTAAATCTTCGCGTCCGTTTCCACCTCTGTGTCAACTGACTCCACAACGGTTACAACCTCCGACACCGGAGCGGTGACAACCGTAAACGTATCAACCTCGAAGTCAGCCGGCGCCTGAGCAAAACATGCCGGAGCGCCAAGGGCAATAGCCATTAAAATTTCCTTTCTCATCTCATCTCTATTTTTTCATACCGGCATCCGCGCATATACTCGTCAGCACTCATTCGGCGCTTTCCCTGCGGCTGCAGGCTCAGGATTTCAAGTTTCTCATCGCCGCAATCAACCGTCATGCTTTTGCGGTCAGGTGCTATGGTCACGTGCCCCGGTTCGACAGCTTTCTCCCCGGTCAGACGCGTGGCGAAAATCTTCATTGTCCCGGCATCGCTGCCATCGGCCACAATCCCGGTCCATGCTGCAGGATATGGCGAAAGGCCACGGATGTGGTTGCGCACCTTTACGGCATCCCGACTCCAGTCTATCTTGCAAGTATCCTTGAATATTTTGGGAGCGCCGCAAGGTTCCACGTCATTGAAATCGGCCTGCGGACGGGGAGTGACCCGGCCGGCGGCTATATCATCAATTGTTTCCACCGTAACACGCGCTCCGAGCTCCATCAGCCGGTCATGAACCGTTCCGGCATCATCATCGTCGGTTATATCCACCCGCTCCTGACGCAGCACATCGCCCGTATCAATCTCATGCTTCAGGAAAAAGGTGGTTACTCCCGTCTCAGTGTCGCCATTCATCACGGCTCTGTTTATCGGGGCCGCCCCTCGGTAGCGGGGCAGAAGCGATGCATGGAGATTAAACGTACCCATCGGAGGCATGGTCCACACCACTTCCGGTAGCATTCTGAACGCTATGACCACGAACAAATCGGCATTAAGCGCTCGCAACTCGCTGACAAATGCCTCGTCCTTCAATTTCTCCGGCTGAAGCACGGGTATGTCATGGCTCAGCGCAGCCGTCTTCACCGCCGGCGGCATCAGATGCTTTCCGCGGCCGGCCGGCTTGTCGGGGGCCGTAACAGCGGCCACAACATGGTGACCTGACGCTATGATTGCCTCCATTGAGGCCACGGCGAAGTCAGGTGTTCCGAAAAAAACTATCCTTAATTTATTTTCTCTCATTCTCTCTCTTTATAAAACTTATAACTCTTATAAATCTTATAATTCCTATAATAGTCAAAACAAAGTCTTAACAACATCGAGGCTCTTAATGTTCCCCATCGCCGCATAATGCAGCGTGTAGTATCGCAGAAGCTCGTCCAAAAGACGCCGCCGCTGCTCCCGGCTCATGCGCCACAGATGCATGTTTCCGTAGTTGAGCCTTGACAGCGTCACCACGGCGGCCGAGTCCTCGGCCGTAAGGTAATGGCGGTGAAGCGGAGCTGACGCGCGAAACATCCCGTCAATCATGTCAAACACCATCCCTGCCCTGTATTCGCCCGTGTCAGGCGCTATGCCGAGCGCTCGCGCCAATCCGAAGAGAAACACGGCGTGGAAATTGGCCACTGCCGCACCGTGGAGTCCGTCGAACGCCGCTATGCTGCCGGCCACGTAGCGCCACACTGTCTCATCGGCCGGCCCGTCGCGGAACACCACCTCAAGCACTTCGGCCAGAAACAGCGCCACGGTTGATTTCACGGGACTGGAGTAAATGCCGTGGAGCGCCACCATAGGGCGCGGCTGCATCAGAGTGTGCACCTCTCGCCCGGGCCTCACATCGGCCTCACACTCCACCAGCGACAGCGGCATCAGCAACGCCCGCATCCTTGAGGCGCTACGCCCCGCTCCAGCGTTGACGGCAAATGCCGCGCGCCCGGCTTCGAGGCTATAGGCCGTCAGAATGTTATGCCGCTCGTTGTGGCGTATGGTGCGGAGCACTATCAGGTGAAACGTCTGCTTCATCTCTCAGGCCGCGGCTCTGCCCGTTCCCCCTTCGGGATCAGAACTTGTATCCGAATCCTATGTTGAGATAGATCGGATACATGTTGAAGCTGATTGTCTTGAACGAGGATTTGAATATGTTGTTACAGCCAAACGATAGGTTAGCGTTGATTGCCAGGTGCTTGTAGGCCATCCAGCTCACGCCGCCCTGCATGCCCCACTGGAAGTGGCGCAGCTCATCGCCGAAATCGTAGGTTGCGCGGGAGTCACCTTCAAACACGTATTTGTCGCCCGTGGGGTCGCCTTCGCGCAGATAACCATCGGACACGTAGCCGTTAAAGTCATTCTGGAACGCCCATGCTATGTACGGGCCGAGGCTCACCGTTGTACGGCGGTGTACACGCAGAACCGCGAGCACCGGGACTGACAACTGCTGGCTGTGATACTTGGTCTGCACGCGACCCGTCCAGCGACCTTTGAGCTTACTGCCATTGTCATAGATCTCCATGCCATAGTTCTTCACTGTGGCTTTGGTCTCCATACCTTTGGTTTCAAAGCGCAGGCCCACGCTGACTCCCCATTTCTTGTCCTTGGTGAGCCATTTGAGCGCCTGGCCGCCTATCTGGAGGTTCAGCCGGGGATCAAACCCATCAATTTTGCGAATCTCGGCGGGCAATGGTATGGGGCTGGAACCGCCTATATTCACGCCGGCATTAACCTCATATTCCCAGCCCTTGAAATAGGCTTCGCGTTCCTCATCGCTCTTTTCGTCGTTTTTCTTTTCGGGTTCGTCAGCAGCAGCAAAACCCTGCAATCCGGCAACCAACATAACCGCCAGAGCTATATATCTTTTTAGAATCTCTCTCATTGTAATTTCTTCTAAATCTATTAAAAACTCACATTCGCTCTCTCACGCGCGTGTCATTCGGCGCAGGTAAGTGTCAGCTCGTCAACCATCAGCGTGCTGCCTATGGCACCGCAGAAATAGTCGCCCTTCTCACTTGAGCTCATCACTATGGCAATATTGTACTTGCCGGCCTTCAGCAGATCAGGGTCAATTGATTTCCCTGCGCGATAGGTGAACGGAACCGAGAAGTATGTCCAGTCCGTACATTGCTTACGGTCAGGTATCTCAGCCGTGCATATAATCATGGAGTTGTCCGCTGCAAGAACATCCGTTCCGTCAAGCCATTCGTGGCCCGTTGATGTTTCGTAGAGAACGGCATAGAGATTGAACATATCGGTCTTGCCTGACACTGCCACAAGCGATCCGTCCTCATCGGGTTCGTAGTAGGTTGCTCCCGCAGTGTACTTGTAATAACCGCTGAAATAAGTTGGAACTTGGCCGAACGGAATACCGAAGTGAGTGGCGCCCAACGGATTGGCAAGTGCGTTTGTACCGTCGAATGTTCCAAAGAACAGGTTTCCGGCTGCCATAGGTTTCTTCACTCGCGCTCCGAACGAGCCGGTGCTGCGGGTCACTAACACCACGCATTTGCTGCCGTCAATGCCGCCATCGCCCTGATAGGTGGGGAAGGTGTTGGGAGTGGTTCCCTGAAGCGTAAGTGCAAAAGCTGAGTTGGCCGATGCCCAGACGAGAGCATCCTGACCCGTCGCGCTCAGTTCATAGAACTCATCATAGCTGCACATACCACCGAGGGCCGATATGCGACGTACTGTTTCAAAATCGTAATACAGACTGATATCGGAGTTGTTCTGCTGGACTTCTACCACGTAGGTTTTCTGCCACTCTCCGTTCTGCGATGTTGTAGTATAGGTCTGCGGATTGGTGAAGTTTCTGACCGTGCCGCTCGGCGGATCAATCATGGCTCCTTCTGAAAGGGTGAACTCCGGAGCAAGATGAGTTACGTCAACTCCGTCCTTGACCACGAGGGTCACTTTGTTGTTACTGATAACCGGTTCTCGGTTCAGCACATCGCCCGGCACTGTAACGCTCAGGATGTCGCATTCCGAGTTCAGTGGCTCGTCTTTTATACATGAGCTGAGTCCCAGGACACAGACGGCCGCCAATAGACCAATTTTTTTGATAATCATAATGTTACGCTTGAATTTCGTGTTAATTTTGCGGCCCTTTGGCCCCATCAAACGCCAAAATTAATTCATTTTTGCCACTTTGCCACAATTATTGGAAGCAAAAGCATTATGTTAATATTTTTTAACGTGTCATAAGTAGCCTTTACTGCGAATTTACGCTAATTTCGCATCGTATTTAACCAATAATTCATTCTTTAATCATTATCTCCTATAGATTATATTATTCTCACTAATTATTATCTTTCCAAATGAAGAAATTTATCTACAACCTGTTGATGAGCGTGGCTCTCGTTGCTTCGTTCACCGCATGTAGCGATGATGACGATGTTCCCGTCTACACCCTTCCGCAGAACCTCGACGGCATCAACATCACAACTATAAGTGACGGAAACAACATGTCAGGCATCCAGACCACCTACGCCCTCAGTGCCGATGGCAAAACGGTGACTCTGACCATGCGTGGCTCTGCCGCAGGCTCAAAAGCCTCCGAAGTTCCCGTAATCGACCCCGGATACATTCTACCCGGTGCCGCCGAAGTCATACTCACATTCACCCCCACTATTGAAGCCACCTACGCTTCTGCCGAAGGTAGCGGTGAGTCAACATTCTGCACCTATAAATATCGCGTTACAATGACCAACACGTCAATGACCGTGGAATTCAAGGACATTGTGATGAACAATGGTCTCATCGTTTCGGAAATCACCTACACCGACGCCGATGTTGAACACATGCTCGAGCTAACCTACAATGGCTCTCCCGTGCTTGGCAAACAGCTGACAATCACCCCCAAAGCCAACGACTGGACCCACGCCACCATCACTATTTCAGGTGCCACTCTTGACCTGTCGGAGATGCTTGCTACGCTCAGCGCCACCGTGCCCCTCGATCTTTCTGCTCTCAACTCTATCCCCACATCAGGCGTGATTCCCGGAACCCTCTCCAGCACGTTCGACGTAACCATGGATGGCGGAACGTTCAGCGGTTCGGGCGAAACCGAATACTTCACCTTTAAATATAATGGTGTGGCAACCGCCGAAAAGATGGAGTTCAACATCACCGACGCCACCCTTAAGGACACATCTCTCGTTGGAACCTGGGATCTGGCCAGCGGAAATAACGCAATCAAACTCACGTGGGAATCTTCGAATAAAGTTGTTGTCGGTAAGATATTTAACAGAAATATTGAAGTGGACATCCAAACAATCATTGCTATGATACTCCCGATGGCCATAATCCCTGACGGAGACAGCAATCAAACCATAGCCACTATGCTTCACCGCGCCATCAAGAGCGTGACATTTCAGGCCGACGGAAACATCGTTGCCAGCTATGTGCCTGACGCAGCTGCTGACGGAACTCCGGTTGACTCGCCGATGAACCTCGCCCAGTACGTTGTGGCTTCTGACAATCAGTTGCTCATTTTCCTCAACCCCCAGTCAATCCTCATGAATGTGATTGCTCAGAGCAGAGGATCACGCGCCGACGGCAGCATTGACATGTCCGAAATCCAGAGCATTATTGACCAGCTCGCTCCCACTCTTGTGGGCCTCGTTCAGAGTGGTGCTCCGATTGCCTACACCCTGAGCGATGACGAAAATGACCTCGCCGTATATCTTGACACCGAGTTCCTTCTCCCCATCCTTAAAGCTGCTGCGCCCCTATTCGAAAACGAGGTTGTCATAGAATATCTCACTAATGCTATCCAGGGAAGTTCAAGCCTCAACTCAACACTAACAAACTACATAGTGAAATTGATTGAGCAGATGCCCACAGTGATTGAAGGCACTACCAAAATCGAAGCCGGCCTCAACCTCACCAAATCCGCCAGCGAATAACCCCCTATACGAATTATAAATCTTATAAATCCCCGCAAAAGAGAGGCAGCCTGGAAAATTCCAAGCTGCCTCTCTTTTTTATTGATGTTTCAGTGTTGCTGCCGCCATTGGCGCCGCGAAACTGACATTTTTTCCCTAAATCAATAGCCGTAGCGGCTCCAGTCAACGTTGTGCATGTCGCCGGTAGCCTTGAACGATGTGTGGAACGCCAGCGATGCCTCAAGCGAGTGAGGAATATTGCCCTGACCCAACTTAAGATACTCCTGAAGCAACGGACGATACGACGGATGAGCGCAGTTGGCAATGATGCGTTCAGCACGCTGCACTGCATCCAGTCCGCGCAAGTCGGCGATACCCTGGTCGGTGATTATGACATCCACAGAGTGCTCCGTGTGGTCAATGTGTGAGCACATCGGCACAATATTGGAAATCTTACCGCCCTTGGTGACTGACGGGCAGGAGAATATGGACAGATAACCGTTGCGGGTGAAGTCGCCTGAACCGCCGATACCGTTCATCATGCGGGTTCCGAGCACGTGGGTGGAGTTGATGCAACCAAAAATGTCGGCCTCAAGCGCGGTGTTCATTGCAATGACACCGAGTCGGCGGATAACTTCCGGGTTGTTGGAAATCTCAGCCGGACGGAGCACGAGGCGTTCGCGGAAGAAGTCAAGATTATGAACAATCTCATCCTCAGCCTTGTCCGATACCGTGAGAGCGCATGTGGAGCCGAATTTGCAACGGTCCATCTTCATCAGCTCGATTACAGCATCCTGGATAACCTCAGTGTACATTTCAAAGCGGGGAATCTCCTTGGCTGCGGCAAGTCCGTAAAGCACGGCATTGGCCACGTTGCCCACTCCTGACTGCAGCGGGAGGAATGTCGACGGTATGCGTCCGGCTTTCATCTCGCCGATGAGGAAGCTGCACACGTTGGCTCCAATCTGCAGCGTATTGTCGTCAAGTTCGGTGAAGCCCTTGATGCCATCGTAGCTGTCACTGTGGACAACACCCACAATCTTGGCGGGGTCTATCTTAACCACCGGGCTGCCTATACGGTCGCTCGGTTTGAAAATGGGTATCTCGCGACGGTTCGGCGGGTCGAGAGGCATGTAAATGTCATGCAGACCGTAGAGCTCGCGGGGGAGCTTGCTGTTCAGTTCGAGAATCACTCGCTTGGCATGATGCACGAAAGTAGGCACGTTGCCCACGCCGGTTCCGAGAACAACCTCACCATTGTCAAACACCTCGGCCACTTCAAGAATGGCCCAGTCCATATCGCCATAGAATCCGTAGCGGAATTTCTGTGCGAGTTCTGATAGGTGAAGGTCAAAGTAGTGTACATCGTGGGTGTTGATGCACGCACGCAAATCAGGCGTGTTCTGATAAGGTGACCGGCGGCCTATAGCGTTGGCCTGCGCAAGAGCGCCATCGGCCCAGCGGTTGGTGGAAGCACCGGTAAAAATGTCGACCTTGAAGGGCCGGCCTGCCTCATGTTCCTTCTCCGCACGTTCTGCCAAAGCGCTGGTGACAACCTTGGGCGAACCGGCGGCAGTGAAGCCTGACAGCCCGAGCACATCGCCGTTATTTATCATTGCGGCGGCCTCTTTCGGGGTGAGAATGGGAAATGCCATGTTGTTATTCGTAATATGATTGATTTATTTCATGGTTTCAAACCGTCCGCCATCCGATTTTTTAGAACGCGGTGACGGGGTATGACGTATTTTTCGTAATTTTGTGCAAAATTAGACATTTATATTTCAAAATACAAAATTTTGGACACCAATAAACAGATTTCGGGAAGTTCTGACCAACATACCCGTAAACTTTACATAGAAACCTACGGATGCCAGATGAACGTGGCTGATACCGAGGTGGTATATGCCGTTATGCAGACCGCCGGCTACTCCATGACCGACTCTCTGGAGGATGCTGATGCAGTGCTTCTCAACACTTGCTCCATACGCGACAATGCCGAGCAGAAAATCATTGGCCGGCTCCAGTTTCTCCGTTCGCTCAAGCGCAAACGCGGCGCCAAGGGCTTGATAATTGGCGTGATAGGCTGCATGGCCGAGCGCACACGCGATGAACTGATCAACAACCACGGCGTTGATCTCGTGGCCGGCCCTGACAGTTACCTCGACCTTCCGGCCCTATTCGCCGCTGTGGAAGCCGGCGAAAAAGCCATCAACGTTCAGCTCAGCACCACGGAGACCTACCGCGACGTTATCCCCGTGCGCCTGCCGGGCAATCTCGTCAGCGGCTTCATCTCCATTATGCGCGGATGCAACAATTTCTGCAGCTACTGCATTGTCCCCTACACTCGTGGGCGCGAACGGTCCCGTGAGCTGAAGTCAATCCTCGATGAACTCCACGATCTGCAATCAAGAGGCTACCGCGAAGTGACCCTTTTAGGGCAAAACGTCAACTCCTACCGCTACTGCCCCTCCGATGGTTCCGAGCCGGTTACATTTGCCCGGCTTCTCGCTGCCGTGGCCGAGGCCGCGCCCGACATGCGCATACGTTTCACCACATCCCACCCCAAGGACATGACCGATGACATTCTGGAGACAATAGCACGCTACCCTAACGTGTGCCATCACATCCACCTGCCGGTGCAGAGCGGCAGCGATTCGGTGTTGAAAGCCATGAACCGACACTATGACCGTAAATGGTATCTTGACCGCGTGGCCGCCATACGCCGCATAATCCCCGATTGCGGACTGACAACCGACATGTTCACCGGATTCCACGGAGAGACAGAGGAGGATTTCCAGCAGACTCTCAGCCTCATGCGCGAGGTGGGGTTTGATTCCGCGTTCATGTTCAAGTACTCTGAACGCCCCGGCACTTTGGCCGCACGTCACATGCCCGACAACGTCCCCGAAGACGTGAAAATTGAGCGACTCAACCGCATGATAGCCCTGCAGAACCAACACTCGCTCGCAGCACATCGCCGCATGATTGGCCGCGAAGTGGAGGTGCTGGTGGAAGGCGTGTCCAAACGCTCGCACGAGCAGATGGTGGGCCGCACTCAGCAAAACATGACCGCCGTGTTCCCGCGCGCCGGATTCAAGGTGGGGCAGATTGTGAAAGTCCGCGTTACCGACGCTACTTCCGCAACTCTCATTGCCGAGCCCGCCGAACCTCAGCCCGCTCCCGTTGTTTAAACCATAAACATCCGTCATATTCCCTATCCGTGACCTCCGACATCCGACATCAGAAAGTGACCCGCTACATCACGCCTCTGCGTGAGGGTGGCTCCCTGCCTGCGCTCGTGGAGGCCGACGACGGATTCAAATACGTGCTCAAGTTCCGCGGTTCAGGCCACGGCACAAAGTCGCTCATAGCCGAGTTCATAGGGGGCGAGATGACCCGCGCGCTCGGCCTGCGGGTTCCGGAGCTGGTGTTTCTCGACGTAGATGAGCGTTTCGGCATCACCGAACCCGATGAGGAGGTGCAGGACCTGCTGAAAGCGAGCCGCGGCCTCAACCTAGGCCTCCACTTCCTTGAAGGCGCGCTCACCATTGACCCCTACATCAATCCCGTCGATCCGCTGGAAGCCTCCAAAATAGTATGGCTTGATGCCTACCTTACCAACGTGGACCGCACCATCAAGAACACCAACATGCTCCTATGGCACACACGGGAGACATGGCTCATTGACCACGGGGCCACGCTCTATTTCCACCATTCATGGCTCCCCTGGGAGAAGGCTTCGCTGACCCCATTCCCCTACATCAAGGACCACGCTCTGCTCCACAAGGCATCGCGCCTCGAAGAGGCCGACCGTCTTGCCCACGAGGTGATTACCCCGGAGCTGATTGACCGCATCACCGCAATGATTCCCGATGATTGGCTGCAATGGGAAGGAGCGCCAGGAACGCCCGATGAACTGCGCGAGGTCTACCGCAACTTCCTCACTAACCGACTAAATAATTCCGAAATTTTCCTACACCAGGCCATCGATGCAAGAAATGAACTTATATGAGTATGCGGTGATCCGCTATGTCCCCCGGATAGAGCGCGCCGAGTTCATCAACGTCGGGCTCGCCATGATGTGCAAACGCCGCCGTTGGCTACGGCTTGCCCTGCATGTCGACCCGGTACGCCTCGCAGCATTCGCCGGCCATATTGATACCGACACTCTCCATCGTCAGCTCTCAGCTTTTGAGCGCGTAGCTGCCGGGAACCACGATGCCGGCCCAATTGCGGAATATCCCGTGGAGGAACGTTTCCGCTGGCTTACTGCCGAAAAAAGCGCATGCCTGCAATCATCGCGCCCTCATCCCGGCCTGTGCCACGACCTTGACTCCACTTTTACCCGACTTTTCAACGAGCTTGTCCTATGAAAAAATCTGATCTCGCCTCCGGTTTCTTTTCCCGCCTTGGCTCCTCGGCCAAAAGTATCGCTAAAATAATCCTTCAGTCCGGCAAATGCACCGTAAGGCCCGTGGCCGATCCCGGCGATGTGCTGATAGTGATGGGCAACGGACCCTCCCTGTCCGAAACTATTCGCGATCACGCTGAATCGCTCGATGCCAACCGCCTGTTGGCCGTCAACTTCGCCGCCAATGCTCAGGAATTCTACGGACTGCTGCCCGACTTCTATGTCATGGCCGACCCCGTGTTTTTCCACGACCTCACCAACGACAACGTCCGCCTCCTCTGGGACAATCTCGCATCGAAAATCACCTGGCCAATGACGCTGTTCATTCCGGCCAAAGAAACTCTCCCCGTAACCCTCCCGGAAAACATAACCGTGGCCCGCTTCAACCCCGTGGGAGTCGAGGGTTTCCAATGGCTTGAAAACATGGCCTACTCACACGGTGCAGGAATGCCCCGCCCGCGCAACGTGCTGATTCCCTCCATAATGATAGGCATCATGCTCGGCTTCAAGACAATCTACATTGTCGGGGCCGACCACTCATGGTCAAAAACCCTTGAAGTTACGGAGGACAACACCGTGGTCAGCATCCAGCCCCACTTCTACGAGGACAACGCCGCTGAACAGCAGCGCGTGGCCTCCGTCTACAAAGACGTCCGCCTCCATGAGATAATGTACAGTTTCTACGTGGCTTTCCGCTCCTATTTCACCCTCGACCGCTACGCTCAGTCGCGCGGAGTCAACATCTACAACTCCACCCCCGGCAGCTTCATCGACGCATTCCCGCGCCGCCCGCTCCCATAACCGCCACGGTCAGCGTCCGACCGGATGCCACTCCTAAGGCCCGCGCCGAAAAAAAGCGCTCCGGATTGCAGCGCGAGCAAAACGGCGGCAAAGATATATTCTCAACCGCAACGCCTCCGCGCCGTAACTTTTCGGCAATGGCAACTCCGAGATTGACGTGAGGTTTTCCCTGCCCGGTCAAAACAATTCCAGCCACTCCCGGAAATTCCTCACGGAAACTCTCGGCCACCTCTTCGCCCACCTCAAAACAGTCAGCGCAAATCGATGGCCCCATAGCCGCATGAATATCCTTGGGATGTGCTCCAAGCCTTTCCATAACAGCCAGAGTGTTAGGCAGCAGAGCATTCACCACGCCCCGCCATCCGCAATGAGCCACGGCAACCACGCCGGCCCGCGCATCATGGAGCACCACAGGCACACAATCGGCCGTATTGATGCAGAGCGCCACCCGCTCCATGTCCGTGACCAGCGCATCCATCCCCTCAAGGAGCTCATCCGCCACAGGCAGGTGGTCAATCAGTCTCACGCAATCAGAATGCGTCTGGCGCGGTATGATAAAATTTACTTCCGACAATCCAAGTTCTTGGGCCAGCACACTCCGGCACTCAGCCACATGGCCGGCATCGTCGCCCGTATAGTGACACGCATTGAAACCGGAATAGGCGTCACCGGCCGCAGCCTCGGGACCGCGCTCCGTGCTGAATGCCGTCAAATTTTTGACACAGAGGTCAATCCTCCGCATCAGGGACAAACTTGTCAGGATCGAAATTCGGGTCGAATCCATCGTCATCGCCCCATTCTCCGCCATCGGACTCGTCCCAATCCTCATCGTAGAAGTCATCCTCCTCTTCAGGTGCGTCGGGAGTATCGAAAATGAACTCATCTTCCTCGCGCACACGGTGATGGCCGTCAAGAGGCCTATGGGTAATTGATGGAGTGGCAATGCGGTTATCAACGTCACTTACGGCCTCCCAAAGCACATCCTTAAGCTCCGATATGCCCTGTCCGGTCACAGCTGAAATAAACACATGGGGAACATCTTCGGGCAGAGTCTCCTCAATGGCCTCACGAAGCTCCTCATCGAGCATGTCGCTCTTCGATATGGCGAGAATGCGGTGCTTGTCCATCAACTGCGGGTTGAAGCGCTCCAATTCCCGGAGCAGTATGCGGTACTGCTCGGTTATGTCATCAGCGTCAGCCGGCACCATAAACAGCAGCACGGCATTACGCTCTATATGCCGCAGGAACCTGAGTCCCAACCCCTTGCCTTCACTGGCTCCCTCTATGATTCCGGGAATGTCGGCCATTACGAACGACCGCGTGTCGCGGTAGCTGACAATGCCGAGCTGAGGCTCCATAGTGGTGAAAGGATAGTCCGCAATTTTGGGACGGGCTGCCGATATTGCCGACAGAAGCGTTGACTTTCCGGCGTTGGGGAAGCCAACGAGGCCCACATCAGCCAGCAGCTTAAGTTCCAGTATGATAGTGCGTTCTATGGCCGGTTCGCCCGGCTGTGCATAGCGCGGTGTGCGGTTGGTGGCGCTTTTGAAATGCCAGTTTCCTAGACCGCCGCGACCGCCGCGGATCAGCTTTATCTCCTCGCCCGGCTCATTGACCTCGGCAAGAAACTCGCCGGTCTCCGCATCGTAGACCACCGTGCCACACGGAACGTTGATCACTACATCCTCGCCATCCTTGCCCGAACTGCGGCCGCCGGAACCGCTTTTGCCATTGCCGGCAAACACGTGGCGGTTGAACTTCAGCGGAAGAAGGGTCCACATCTGGGCATCTCCGCGCAGTATTATATGACCACCGCGACCGCCGTCACCCCCGTCGGGACCTCCCTTTGGAATATACTTGGCGCGGTAGAAATGGCGCGACCCTGCGCCACCTTTGCCGGAGCGGCAATGTATCTTGACGTAATCTATGAAATTTGAATCTGCCATTGAATTTTCGGTTATGTCTTTCGGTTATGTAAGAGTATATGAATAACGGATAGCCCGCCGCATCAGTTCGAATCCAGATGATGTCGCATCAGCTCCTGAGCGTGCGCGAAATCCACCGGCGAACCTATGTCAATCCACGTCCCCGAAATCGGGAAATAGCTGACATTCAGCCCCTCGGCTATCGCTGAGTCAATCAGGTCCGTGGCATCCGTACGGCGGTCAGAAGGCAAAGAGCGGAGCAGCCGGTTGGATATTATGTAAATGCCGGCGTTGGCATAGTATGAGTAGGAGGGTTTCTCCTCCAGATTGGTCACCCGCCGCCCGTCGGTGGTGAGGATAGCGTAAGGCACCGACACATTGTAAGGCACTGCCGCAATGGTTATGTCGGCCCCCGCATCGCGATGATGAACATACATATCCTCAAACGAGATGGTAGTCAGAAGGTCGGAGTTCATCACCAGGGTATCACCCTCGGCTGGAAGCTCCACGAGCGAAGCCGCCCCGATGGTGCCCAACGGACGGTCCTCCCTCACGCACTTCACCTTCACGCCACACAGTTCCTCGGCGAAATGCTCCTCCAGTTTCTCAGCCATATAGTTGACTGTCACCGAAATGTCATTGATTCCACATCGGGCCAGTGCCTCCACATTGTAGTCTATTATCGCTTTGTTGCCAATTTCCAACAGCGGTTTGGGCGTTACGAGCGTAAGCGGGCGCAAACGCTCACCCTTGCCGCCGGCCATCAGTATGGCGCCGAGCGGAAGTTTCGTATGCGTCACCGTCGTGTCGATAATCTCATGCAGCCGTCCGTCAGGATCCAGTACGGGGATCAGCCGCAGCCCGGCCTGGCGGTAGGAGCGCAGCTTCTCTATGTCAATGTTGTCGCGGTCAAGATGTTTGAAGTTGCGGTTTATGGCCCCGCTTACCGCGCTGTCAAGGGCTGCGCCTGCAAGGAGAGCCCGGCGCACGTCGCCATCCGTAAGCGACCCGCTGACACGCCCGTCTTCGTCAACCGTAAAAAGAGTCATCACCTTGCCTGACAGCTCGTTGAGCATCCTAACAGCATCAAGCAGACTCGCGTTATGAGAAATGATATGCTTCATTATCTTATCTGTTTTTCATTGCTATTACAGCCTCGGCAACAGCCCAGTCAAGAGGAGTGTCAAGATCCAGCGCGCGGTCGCGTTCCATCTCTACGCCCACGCGGCGGGCAAACTCGCCCATCGGCTGCCGGCGCAGCGAGTCCGGATTTATCACGTAGACCGCACCGCTGTACTCCCACGCCTTTGGTGCATCCTGGCGGCGGACATAGCCACCATCGCCTTTCGATATATGCAGGAATCCCGTGGCGGAATCGGCCTCAAAGCAGTTGTAGTAGGGATTTGACGAAGCCTCCACGGTGCTGACAACCATGTCAAGCTCAGGGCTATAGCGTTCAATGCAGCGTTCCACATCCTCAACCGTACGCAGCGGCGACGTGGGCTGCAGAAGGCAAACCTTGTCATAGCTTATCCCACGTTTGTCGGCCCACTGCATCGCATCAAGTATCACCTCCTGGCTGCCACACGTGTCGGTAGCCAGTTCAGCCGGGCGCATGTAATCGACAGGCAGTCCGCATCCGCGACCCACGGCGGCAATCTCCTCATCGTCAGTCGAAAGGATTATATGGTCATCGTCGGCCAACTGCCGCGCCGCGTCTATCGTATAGCCTATCAACGGTTTGCCGGCAAGCATTTTTATGTTCTTGCGGGGAATTCCCTTGCTGCCGCCTCGGGCCGGGATTATGAACAGGATGTCGGTATGCTTGGCCATTTTTGCTAATGTTTGCCTCCGGGAGTATGCATTCAAGGCCACAATCCGTTGCGGGCAGATTGCGGCCTGTTGATTCTTCTTTTTCTTTTTTCAGCGCGCGGACTCTTTATTCACCGGTCTCGGCAGGTGCGGTTGCGGGAGCCGGAGTCTGTGCGGGCGCTGTGGGCTCTGCTGCGGGAGCGTTGGTGTCATAGTTGCCGCCGGTGGTCTGCTCGGTTGTGGTGCCCTTCACGCGGCTCTGCGTTGTGATGGCGTCAGGGGCGGTGTAGGTGCAGAGCACTGAAAGCAGCGCTATGGCTCCGGCCAGAATCCAGGTCACTTTCTCAATGAAGTTGTTCGTACGGCGCACACCCATAATCTGGTTTGAGCCGGCGAATGCCGATGACAATCCGCCGCCCTTCGACTTCTGGACGAGTACCACACAAATCAACAGAATGGCTACCAGCAGGGTAAGCACAATGAATAATACTGACATATCGGTGTTGTTATGTTATTTTTATTTTGAGATTTCTTACTTGTCGTATCTCTGGTTTATTATCAATTTTCGCAAAAAGCGCAATTGGTCTGCAAAGTAAATACTTTTTTCGGGAAAATTCAAACTTAATTGGCTTATAATTTCGTAGGCCTTGTCATATCGGCCTCTTTTTATGAATATTTTGGCCAGACTTTCGCTCAGCGGCGACTCCGGATCCGGCTTGCTGTGATACTCGGCCCGGGGCTGCACTATCGGCTCCGCGTCCGCCTCAGCCTCATGACCGGCATCGGCCTGGGAGTCAAGGAAAGCATCAAGAAGCGCATCCTGCTCCGAATACTCCGCGTCGTCGCCGGCCGTCTCAGCATCTTTCCCTTCCGACTTCAGCAGTTCCGAATAATCGGCCGGTACGGGGTTGAATATCAGCCGTTCGAGCAGCGCTTCCTCCTTCGGGTCTATGCCATGGCCGTACGTGTCAAGAAATGTATCGATGGCGTTCTCCGTCGTAGGTGTCTGCTCCGCCGACTCATCGGGATAAAAGTTGGCAAACTTTGCTCCGGCCGGGTCAATCAGCTTTATAAGAGTCTTTGTATCAGGAGCATTGAGAGCTATGGCTGCCTGAAATCTATGGCGCTGTTCGTCGGTAAGGTCTTTCGACTGCAACGCCTGCGAGGCAGCCAACGTCAGGAAAGGATACTTCGCAAGCAACCCCTCCGCCACCTCCGGCGCAAGCGGCTGCTTCTCCCGTATGCATCGTATGAGCTCTTCCATCCCCTCCATTACCAGTTGCCGAGAGTGGCATTATAAATCAGCTGAACAAGCTCCTCGCATATCTCCTGGCAGAGCTGATCCTGCACATCGGTGAGCATTTGCGAGCTGTCGAAATCACGATAGGCCGTATAGGTCTGGTCCACATCCTTGTTCTGGGCCTTATGGTCAGTATATTTCACATGCACGCCAATCGTCAAGCGCGTCTTCGAGGCGTATGCGTCCTCCGTCACGGCCTGCGGCGTGAGATAATATTGCGTTATTTCGCCCTCCATGCTGAGGTCCGAATTGCCGTCAATGGTCTGCAGGCGTGTGTTGCGCGTTATGTAGTTGAGCAATTCGTTCTCAAACGTCTGCTCAAGGGGCGGATACACAAGCGCCGCGCGTATCGGAAAGTTCGACACCCGGATTGTCTTGTAGACACTGTAATCAATCGGAGCACCGTTGAGCGTAAAACTCGGCACACAACCGCCCGACGCCAACATTACAATCAGCGACACCAACACTGGCAATATGTATCGTGAGAATCTCATTTTCAGCACGTCGGACATTTCCAGCCCCACAGCATCAGCCGCTACGGCGAAAACCGACACGCAAAATTACTCATTTTCCCCCAATCCACCAAACCGCCCTTTCTATCATCATCTTATACAATTGTCCATTTAACCCGTCAAATTCTTAAATTCGCCAATTTTTTATTCAAACTCTTGCTTTTTTTACACAAATATTTTATATTTGCGAAAAGCAACATAATACCAATTACATTCACTAATTAATTCCTCGCCGTCATGAAAATTCTATCAACATTACTTTTATCAGCAATCACAATCATGGCGGTAGCGCAGGGCGTGGACCTGCCGGACGATTTCCGGACCGAACAGATTTACCTATCGCCCGAACACACCGCCTACTACATCGGCGATACCATTCGTGTGGCAGGAGTAGTGACCTCCATTAGCCGCGATGGGGTCAAGCCATACAGCCTATATCTTTACCTCGAACTGATAGGTCCGGCTGACACGGTCATAACGCGTCGGAAACTGCCATGCCACGATGGCGGACGTTTCAACGCTGCTATCCCAATAGAACTCATGGGCTCAGGAACATACACTCTTCGCGCCTACACCCGCCTCATGCGCAATTTCAATCCTCTGTGCTTCGCTTTTCAGCCTCTTTGGATTGGCGACCGAAAGACATCTGACCGCAAAGGAATGAAATGCCATATCGCCGCTGAAGGCGGTCGTTTGACGGCTGGACAGTTGCAGAATGTGACAGGTGTGGTTTTGGACTCCGATGGCGTTCCGGTGGCCGGCAGTGATGTAAGACTAATGACAGCCGAGGGCGACACTGTGGCCACAACAACCACATCCCCTTCCGGCTACGCCTCGTTCTGCTTCATCCCCCAGTCCGGTACCCACTATGAATTTGCTGTCAACGAATATCGGTTCCCACTGCCCGACCTGTCAGCCGACTCCGCTCCAAAAATAACCGGCACGCTGAAAAACAACCGGATAATCTACAGCATAACCGGCACTGACCTTTCTCCCTCCCGGATCAGACTCTACGTTTTCGACCGCATGAATGGTCTGTCCTTCGCTCAACCACAGAACCTGAGCGGGACCATAGCTTTGGCTCGCACTCCCGATGTGGCGACTGTGTTCATGACCGATGCCGACAACAATCTTCTGGCTGAATTCTCCTCTGCCAATCCCGTTGGCGACCCGGCTTCCTTCCATTCTCCTGAAACCATTGCGCCCGGTGCTCCGATAGCTTTCCTGCCGGGGCAGTGCAGTCCGACTCTGTTACCGTGATTGCACGCATGATACCGGTCGATGACGTGCTCACCAAGCCGGCGGAGGCAATGCTGCATTACTTGTCCGATTTCTCATCGCCCCTCCCATTTCCTCTCCGTTTCGCTGCGTCCGACAGCCGGCAGCGCACCAACGACCTGAAAGCCTGGCTATCTACGGCCACATTCAAGCGCATACCTCTGTCCGACATCCTTGACGAATCAAAAGAAATTTACCGCTACATGCCTGAGTTTTCAATGACTATAAGCGGCATTGCTAAGGACCAGGCACAACGCCCGCTGAAGAATGGGCGTCTGGTTGCTTTCGATGCCTGGAGCGCAATGCCTTTTGACTCGGAGGTTCATCATAACGGCACTTTCTCCGTGGAGACAGCTGATTTCAGTGACGGCACGGAGTTCTTCCTGCAGTGGCTCAACAAAAAAGACAAACCCGAAAACGCTCGTATTGAACTTGCCGATGCCACATTCCCCGCCGTTGCTATTGAGCGGCAGGCCGATGCTGCCGCATATTACACCGATTATGGCGCCACGGCTGGAATAACCGAAAACGTCCACCATCTCGGCGACATCGTTGTCCGGGCACCGGTTGTCAAGCAGAATCGTTTCGAGGAAAAGGTGTTCTACGGTCACCGAGCCAAAGACCGCGAGAAAATCGAGGAGCGCGGTTACCTGACGCTGCTTGACATACTGCAGGATCTGCCAACCCTGACCGTGGCAAAAGCGACCAAAGATGATCCGGATGGAGGGAGTGAATCCGGACCGAGGCGCGAACCTTCCGTCGACGCGATTATCGCAAAGGCTCAGAAAGATTCCGGGACTCGATGGGTTATCAAAACCCATAGAGGAGCTTCGACTCTTGCCAAGGCAGGGGCATACGTTCCGTTGTTCATCGATGGCATCCTTTATGAACCGGAGATGTACGACCTGGTTTTCGGAATGCCGGCGCTTGACGTTGAGTCCGTTGAGTATCTAACCCCGGCCGAATCCCTTGTGTTCACCAGTAGCTGTCTCAACGGTGTTGTTTCCGTCAAAACCCGCAACTCAAATTTTGCATCACGTAAAAAAGTGGAGGCCAAGGGAGTGCTTGTAAAGCCTTCCGGCCTAAGCATTGTCCCCGATCGCACCGGGCCGATGACTGCTCCCACAAAACCGGGCGACTACCTCCTGCAGGTCGACGTAATCACTCCTTCATCAATCACCTCCTCTGCCCGACCTGTCAAAGTCCAATAATCTCACCCCCTTATACGAATTATAAATCTTATAATTCCTCACAAACATAGAACCGGGACGTGCAGCCGCGCGCCCCGGCTTTAATTTTGCAGAAAGAAACCGAATTTTGCAAAAAAACCATGAAAAACACACTTGAATTTCCTATCAAGGCCATGTCGCCCGACAGCCCCGTTACGCAATGCCTCAACCTGAGAGTGAAAGACGGGCAACTGACAGTCGCTAATCCTGACGAAGCCAACTATTCAACTGAAAATGGCACGATAATTTCCGAGCTCCTGACCAACCGGCCCGAGCAGTTGACTCCGCCCGACATATTTCTCCGCACTGTGGCTGCCGGAACAGCCGCCGAAACAATACCGGCAATAACCTTGACCGATACCGAATTTTCAACATCCGGCCCTGCCCTCTCCGCCAAAGGGCTTTCCTCTCTATCATCCAACCTCGCTGATACATATTCTCGCTTATCCGCCCGCGTGACCTCCGCAGGATGCTGGTTCCAGCCCATGATAGGACGAGTTGACGTTTTGGACTGCGATGGAATAAGCCTCTACTCATCGCCACCGCAGATTCTTGAATGCGGTGCGTGGCAGTGCTGCTCAATCATGACCATGTCATGTTCAAAGGACGGAACGTCACTGATTGTTCCGGCAACAACGCTCTCTGTCAACATGTATCGTATTGAAGCAGTTGTGGCCTCACTCGGTTCCTATCTGGACAACGCGGCTTCTATCCGTGTTACTCTCACGCCGCAATATCATCCGGTGGATTTATCCGCATCGGCACCCTACAGGCTCACCCGCACTGACACCACCGCCCCCTCGTTGACCGTGACTCTGCCGGGGTGCACCGACTCGTTCTCTGACCGCACGTCTGTGCGCGTTTCTGACATGCGGGCACTTATCCCGCGTCTGTATTCGGCCGGCTACCAACTCGGCAGTGCTTCGGCAGCTATCGGTTCTTTTTCGTTCGCAAACACTGCTGCCTCCTCAGCCGAGGATGAAATTTCAACCATCGCCTCCGCTCTGAAAACCACCGTAAAAACCGACACATCGCTCAACGGCTCCATTCTACGCGAAATTTCCTCGCCCAACGGATTCCGTGGTGAGGTCGTAACAGTGAGCGGTGATTCCGTTGTGTGGGCCGACATTTCGGTCCTACAGGCCCCGCCCGTAATTCTTCGTCATCACGCCGACGACATTACAGCCACTTCTTCATGGGAAGGAACTCTGCAACTCACTTTTGCCGACGGTTCCTCGATACTGCGCTCCATCGGGAGTCCGTTGCCCGTCCCTACGGCTCTGCCAGCACTAATATATCTCCCTTACCCCGATATCAAAAGAGTGGAAATGTGGATTTCCGACAGTACTTCAACACGTTACGCCACGGCGGAACTTTCCCCATCTGCCGATGCAACGGCGTCAATAGCTCTTGATTCATCGCTGTCGCCGGTAGCCTTCTCCCTGTGGGCCGGAGATTATCCCGTTGCATCGGGCGAGTCCAACGAGTCAGTCCTAAAGCGCTATCCCGGAGTTATTGTCACCGCCTCCACGCGCCACCCCTACACTGCCGTAGCAGCACTTTTCATCACATCACGCCCTATAACAGCCATTCACCCTGCCGTAAAATCCTCATCCTCCTGGGATTTCACGCGCTGCCACATCTATGCTTTCTCTTCCGCCGGAATTTTCACCGTGGCATTCAATGCGGCAAAGACCAACCCGGCATCCGTGCTTATTGACCCGAGGGGTGTTTCATCCGGCGAATGCACCGCCTACACTTCCACGGCCGTCATGGCTCTTTCGGACTGCGGCCGGCTTCTCGCGGTGCGCGGAGCCCGCACATATCCGGTTGACGAGGACATCACCGCATCCTCTCTCGAATGGTTTATCCCTACCAACGAACTACGTCTCCACGATAACACCGGCGGCATTGTCACGGCCATCGACCTGACCTCCTATCAGTCCCACACTCTCAAATCATCGGCTACCGGAGGCCTCGTCAATGTTTGCTGGGAAGCGCGCCTCCGGCTCATCTCACCCTCTCGGGCAACAAAGCTTCGGCTCGTTATGGCCGCTGCTCGGTTTAAAGGCACGGTCAGCCTTAGGGCCGATTCCGGTGCCGGTCCTGGCGCGAGCCGTCCGCTGCTCACCCTTGCTATTGACGGGCAGGTCAACGCTCCCGTTACAGCCCGTCTGCTATCCTACCCCTGTTCCTACCTTACCATTTCGGTCTCCGGCCTCGCCTCTTCCGATTTCACAATTTCCTCTGCCAACGTAAAATTCCAGCCTTTGTCGTCATGAAAACCATACCACCTTCCGTTGAAGAAAATCTAAGGCGCAACGCTCTGCTTAAAATCGACTATGATCCCCTGTCGGGTCGCGGTTGCTGCGGCTCTCGCCGGGAAATGTCGGTGCAGTGGGAGAACAGCCGTGTGTGGCTACCAGTCACAATGCTCATTGACCCGGAGTTCCGACGTCTGCGAAGCCGAATGCAGTACGTTAGTCTCCGATTCCGCCACGATTTTGAATACTGGTGCGCAAGCTGCGTCAAGGTACGCCAAAAATTATCAGGTAACATTGACCCGCTGATACTCAACGCCCCTCAGCGACGCATTCTCCAAGCCTTTGAGGAAGACCGGCTTTCCGGCAGCCCAATCCGTGTAATCCTGCTGAAAGCGCGTCAGTGGGGCGGCTCAACACTCGTGCAGATCTACATGGCTTGGATTCAGTCGGTTCACCGACGCAACTGGCACAGCCTCATCACGGCCCACGTGAAAAACACGGCGGCTACTTTGAGGCAACTATATTCCACTACTCTCGGAAACTATCCCGAGAAGCTTTGGGACGGAGACGAGAAACCGCGCTTCCGCCCGATGCCCGATGCGCCTAACACCCGCATAATAGCCGGTCGGGGATGCAACGTGACTATTGCATCAAGTTTCACTCACGATGGCATTCGCGGCATTGACATTTCAATGGCCCACCTGACAGAAGTCGCATTCTGGAAGGACTCCGAGTGCATTGATCCAGCCGACATGCTGCGTAGTGTCTACGGCACTGTGCCGCTATCTCCCTATAGCCTCATAGTTCTCGAATCAACGGCCAACGGCATGGGCAATTTCTTCCACTCCGAATGGCAGCGCGCCAAAAGCGGCGAATCGGCGTTTCGCCCGCTCTTCGTCCCCTGGTATGAGATTGAGATCTATCGCCGGCCCGTGACTGACCCCGAGCGGTTCATCGGCGAAATGAACCGGCAGGAGATGAAGCTGTGGGACATGGGGCTGACACTGGAAATGATTGCATGGTACCGCATGAAGCTCAGCGAAATGGGCGACTTGCGGCTCATGCAGGCCGAATACCCTTCGGACGATATGGAGGCTTTCGTGTCGTCAAACACCGACGTGTTCAGCACCGGTGCCATTGCAGGTCTGCGCGAGGGCTGCAACAAGCCCTTTGAAGTGGGCGAGCTGCAAGGCCGCGCTCTTATTGGCGAGGATGCCCTCAGCGATGTGCGCTTCATTCCCGACACCGGAGGGAACCTGAAAGTGTGGCGCCGACCCGAAGGGCCGCAGCTCGACAACCGCTATATAGTGGCCGTCGATGTGGGTGGGCGCGCGCGTGGCAGTGACTGGTCCGTAATAGCCGTTTTTGACCGTTGCCCGGCAGGCGGAGGAGTGCCGGAGGTCGTGGCCCAGTGGCGCGGACATTGCGACCACGACATTCTCGGTTGGAAAGCCGCCGCAATTGCCCGATGGTACCATAATGCCCTGTTAGTCATTGAGAGCAACACTCTCGATGCTGCAACTGAAGGACCGTCGATGCTGATTCTCGAGCAGCTCAACCGGGTGTACCGAAACCTCTATACCCGCCCGGCTCTCGACACCGCATCAGGCCGTGAAACTCCGGGCCGCCGAGTGGGATTCCACACCAACCGCCAGACAAAATCGCTGATTATCACTCAGCTTATAGCTATGGTGCGCGAAAAAGCCTACATCGAACGCGACTCCGATGCCCTCACCGAGATGTCGGTCTACCGTCAGCTCCCTTCGGGCAACTTCGCCGCAAAACGAGGCTTTAACGACGACATTCTCATGACCCGAGCCATCGGCCTCTACGTAAGCAGCACATTAGCCCCACCGCGCCGCCTCGACATCCGAGATTTTCTCATTTAACCCCGCCCCCCGGCGGTTTTTCAGTTTTTACCCCATTACATACCCGTAGATTCAATTTTTATTCCTATCTTTGAACCTTAAATCATCTGATATCAATCTGAATTCATTAATAACTTTAACATCCGATATGCAATGGAAAAACTAAGAAACATAATCAGCCATTTCAACATCCAAGGCACTCCCGCCGAAATCAAGCCGCTCGGCAACGGACTTATAAATGACACCTACATAGTGAAAACCGCTGAACCGGAAGCCCCCGCCTACGTGCTCCAGCGCATTAACCACAACATATTCACCGATGTAGAAGGCCTCCAGAACAACATCGTGGCCGTCACCCGCCATCTCCGCAAAAAACTCGAGGAAGCCGGCGCAACCGACATTGACCGCCGCGTCCTGACCTTCATCCCCCTCAAGGACTCTGACAAAACATATTTCTTCGATGGCGAAAACTACTGGCGCATATCACGCTTCATCCCCGACGCATTCACCTTCGACACCGTCGACGCACACTACTCACGCATGGCCGGCGAAGCCTTCGGTAACTTCCAGGCAGAGCTCGTTGACATCCCCGACACCCTCGTGGAGACAATTCCTGACTTCCACAACATGGAATTCCGCCTCACCCAGCTCAACGATGCCATCAAGGCCGATGCCGCCGGACATCTCAAAGAAGTGCAGCCCATTGTTGACGACCTGCTCCGCCGAAGCCACGACATGACACAGGCCGAACGCCTCTACCGCGAAGGACTCCTCCCGAAGCGCGTGTGCCACTGCGACACCAAGGTCAACAACATGATGTTCGATGCCGACGGCAACGTGCTATGCGTCATCGACCTTGACACCGTAATGCCTTCATTCATTTTCAGCGACTACGGCGACTTCCTCCGCACTGCCGCCAACACCGAGGCCGAGGACTCCCCCGAACTTGACAAAGTGCAGTTCCGCATGAACATATTCAAGGCTTTCACCGAAGGCTACCTCAAATCAGCCGCCGGATTCCTCACCGAAACCGAAATAGCCATGCTCCCCTACGCCGCAGCCCTCTTCCCCTACATGCAGGCCGTGCGCTTCCTCACTGACTACATCAACGGCGACACATATTACAAGACTGCATACTCCGAGCACAACCTTGTCCGCACACGCAATCAGGTGCGTCTGCTCGAGTCAATAGAGGAAAACATGCCCGAAATGACACGCTTCATTGACGCAAAAATGGCTGATATAGCAAATTCAGCCGAATAATGGGTGGTCAATCAGCGAAAAAGTTGTATATTTGCAGGCTGAAAATCCGCAAATTTATTAATTAACCAATATTTACTACTTTTAACTACAATGCAAAAAGGAAAATTAGGAAGTGCTGTGGCCGGTATTTTGGCCATCTTCCTGGTTATCATTTGCCTCTTCTACATTTCCTTCACCCTGGTGACAAACCACTGGGAAAACAAAGCCAAGGAATATGCCGTAGCAGTGTCAGGTGATGCCAATGCAGTCAGCGATTCCTACACGAAAGCTTACAAACACTTCATCGATTCAATCTCCGGTGAGACCGTTTGGTTGGGCTACACCTACGCTCAGGCTCAGAAGCTCGGCGTGGGTCTCGGTCTTGACCTCAAGGGCGGTATGAACGTGACCCTCCAGGTGTCAGTACCCGACATTCTCCGCTCAATGGCCAACGCCGAAGGGAATCCTTATTTTGAGACAGCCATCCATCGCACGGACTCAGTGGTGAAAGCCACCCGCTCCAACGACTACGTGGCAATATTCTGCAAAGAATACCGCAACCTCGACCCCGCCGGCGACTTCTCAGTCATCTTCAAGGATCAGGTGAAGCGCGGCGAAAGCGACCAGGCCGCTGAAGCTGCCCTCAAACAGGAAGTTAAGGACCGCGTCAGCAGCTCAACCAATGTGCTCCGCACCCGTATCGACCAGTTCGGCGTTGTTGCCCCTAACATCCAGGAGCTTGAAAATGACGGCCAGATACTTCTTGAGCTCCCCGGCGTTAAGGAACATGACCGCGTGCGCGAACTCCTCAAGGCATCGGCCAACCTCGAATTCTACGAAACGATGCCCGTGGCTGAATTCTCTGCCGCACTCGCTCAGCTCAACAATGCCCTGAAAGCTGACTCTACCGGCAACGGCAAAACCCTCGCCGACTACTTCCTCAGCTTCAACCCCGGCAGCGAGAGCGTGGAACTCGGTATGGCAACAGCCGCCAACCGCGATGCCATCAACGCCATCCTTGAGTCGCCCCGCGCCAAGAGCATCCTCCCCACCAACCTGAAACTGGCTTGGGAAGTGAAGCCCACAGTGCTCAAAAAATCTGACCCCTCTTACGCTCAGCAGACCACCGAGATGAAGAAACTCATCGACGCTGCCGGCGGACGAGGACTTGAGATATATCAGCTCATAGCGCTCCGCACAACCAACGGCAAACCCGCCCTCTCAGGCGACGTGATTGTCAACGCCACAAGCGAATATGACAAGATGCAGTCCGGTAACTACGTGTCCATGACCATGACTGGCGAAGCCGCCAAGAAATGGAGCAACGTAACGGGCGCCAACGTTGGCAAGCGCGTGGCTATCGTGCTTGACGACCAGGTTTACTCAGCCCCCAACGTTCAGAACAAGATTGACGGTGGCCGCTCTTCAATCACCGGTAATTTCACCACCGACGAGGCAAAAGACTTGGCCAACGTGCTCAAGAGCGGTAAGATGGCTGCCAAGGTCGACATCATCTCCGACACCGTGATCGGTCCGTCGCTCGGAAAGCAGGCTATTGAGGATGGCTTCCTGTCGTTCGGTATAGCACTGATTCTCCTGATGATCTTCATGATGGCCTTCTACGGCGTTATCCCCGGACTTATCGCCAACCTCGGCCTTGTGTTCAACATCTTCTTCACCTTCGGTATTCTCGCCTCATTCCAGGCAGTGCTGACGCTCTCCGGTATCGCCGGTATCGTCCTTGCCTTGGGTATGGCCGTTGACGCCAACGTGCTCATCTTCGAGCGTACCAAAGAAGAGCTTCGCGCCGGCAAGAACGTGCGCAACGCCATTGCCGACGGTTACGCCAACGCCTTCTCGGCCATCTTTGACTCCAACCTCACCTCGGTTATCACCGGCGTAATCCTCCTTCTCTTCGGAACAGGCCCCATCAAGGGTTTTGCTACCACGCTCATCATCGGTATCATCATATCGTTCTTCACCGCAGTGTTCCTGACCCGTCTGGTATTCATTATGTTTGCCAAGACAAAGGCTTTCAACGCCCTGACATTCGACACTCCGCTCTCACGCAAGATGTTTACCAACACTCACTTCAACTTCCTCGGCGCCCGCAAGAAGAGCCTCATCATCTGCAGCGCGTTCGTGGTGATAGTGATCTGCTCGTTCATCTTCAAGGGCCTCAACCAGGGTATCGACTTCTCCGGTGGCCGCAACTACGTTGTTCAATTTGACCATCCTGTCAACACCGCCGAGCTCCGCAGCCGTCTGGCTCCGCTCTTCAACGATGCTCAGGTTTCGGTTATCACCATTGACAACGACACCAAGGTGCGCATCTCAACCAACTACAAGATTGACTCTGACGAAGAGAACATCGACGAGGAAATCACCAACATTCTCTATAAGGGCCTTAAGAGCGACATTGGCGACATGAGCGAAGCTGACTTCTCCACTACCAACGAGAACATCGGTATCATGTCATCGCAGAAGGTAGGCCCCACCGTGGCCAACGACATGAAGAAAGATGCGGTTATAGCCGTGATCATAGCCCTTGCGGCAATGTTCCTCTACATCCTTATCCGCTTCCACAACATAGCCTTCTCCGTTGGTGCACTCGCAGCCGTTGCCTTCACAGCGTTTGCCATCATAGGCTTCTACTCAATCTTCTGGGGCGTGTTCCCCTTCGCAATGGAGATTGACCAGAGCTTCATAGCGGCAATTCTGACGGTGATCGGTTACCAGATCAACGACACGGTGGTTGTGTTTGACCGCGTGCGTGAGAACATCGGTCTCTTCCCCAAAGAGTCGTTCTTCAACAACGTCAACAACTCAATCAACTCCACCTTGGGCCGTACGGTGATGACCTCGGCATCGACCCTGCTCGTGCTCCTCTGCATCTTCATCCTCGGCGGCGATGCTATCCGCTCGTTCGTGTTCGCAATGATATTCGGCGTGGTAATCGGTACACTTGCCACCATGTTCATTGCAGCCCCCGTGGCTTACCTCACCGAGCGCAAGAAACTTGCCAAAGCCAAGAAAGCATAACGGACCATAACAATCCCACCTATATTCAGCAGGGCGCCCGTCAACGTGGCGCCCTGCTTTTTTTCGGACTGTTTTTTAGAACGGGGAACAGCGGTATGAATAAAAATCATTATATTTGCATTTTACGAACCGAATAATAATGCAGGGTCGCTGCCTTGTAGCGCCCCGTAAAAGCAATGGTCCATCATGCCTAAAACCAAGGAAACCGCCTCAAAACAGTCCGAAAGAGCTACCGGCACGCCGAATTCCTCCAATTCCTCCTCTCCCATCGCTCCCACCGCTTCCACCGCTTCCACCGCTCCCACCGCTCCCACCAATCCCACCGGCGAGAATCCGGAGCAGAAGTATGCCGCAATGATTGAGCAGCGCGCTCAGGAAGTGTTTGACATAATGGAGAGCCGGACCACTCCGGCTGAGCTCAACCGCATCAAGGAGGCTTTCAACCTGGCCCGCTACGCCCACCGCAACCAGAAGCGGAAGACCGGCGAGCCTTACATTCTCCATCCCATAGCTGTGGCCACAATCGCCGCCAAGGAGCTTATGCTGGACGCCAATCCGGTGATGGCCGCGTTTCTGCATGACGTGGTGGAGGACACGAACTATTCCATTGAGGATATCCGTGACCTGTTCGGCCCCGATGTGGCGTTCCTTGTGAAGGTGGTTACCAAGAGCAAAAAGACTAAATATCAGTCAACTAAGCAGGTGGACAATTTCCGGCAGATGCTCGTGTCGTTTCAATATGACATACGCGCCATGCTGATAAAGTTGGCCGACCGCCTCCACAACATGCGCACCCTCTCGTCAATGCGGCCCGACAAGCAGATGAAGATTGCGGGCGAAACGGACTATTTCTACGCTCCTCTGGCCAACCGATTAGGGCTTTACCACGTGAAGACCGAGCTGGAAAACCTCAGTTTCCGCTTCCGCTGCCCCCACGAATATGAGGAGTTGGCCACACTGATCCACAACGATGAAGAGATGCAGCGCGATCGCCTCACGCGCTTCTGCGAGCAGCTCAAGAGCGTGCTTCAGGCTGAGGGGATAGAGACTCGGGTGAGGGTTGAATATCGCGCTCCCTACAGCGTGTGGCGCAAGATGGCCAAGTTCGGCGATGATTTCAACCACCTGAAATACCGCCATTTCACTGACGTGATATTCTCGCTTCCGGGGGCCACTCCGGCTCACGAGAAGGAGATGGTGCTGAAAATCTACTCCATACTGACCTCACATTTCCGCGAGAAACCGGGCGGAATCACCAACTATATCGACTCCCCGAAGGAGAACGGCTACCAGAGTTTCCACGTGAAGCTGTTGGCCGATTTTGGCCGCTGGCAGGAGGTGCACATCAGCTCGGAGCGCATGATCCGCGACTCGCAGCTCGGCTGCGTGGCCGACCGCACGGAGGACAATATCCAGCGATGGATTGAGAAGTTCCGCACCGTTGTGCGCGATGTGGTGAGCCAGGAGAACACCGGCACGGAGTTCATTGACAAGATTGTGACCTCGTTCTATAATGACGACATAATGACTTTCTCCTCCCACGGTGAGCCGGTGGTGATGCCTCAGAAAGCCACTGTGCTGGATTTCGCCTACGAGATTTCGCCCGAGGTTGGGCGGCATGCCAAGTATGCGCGTGTCAACAACTTTTTGGCGTCGATAAAGTCGCGGTTGCATCGCGGCGACGTAGTGGAGGTGTTCACGGATCCGGAGGTTGAGCCGAGCGCTGACTGGATGGACAGCTGCGTCACCTATAAGGCTAAGCAGGCCATTTCGGACTATCTTGAGAGCCTGCCCAAGAAGGAGTTTCTGCGCTGCCCCATCTGTAACCCCATTCCTGGCGAGGAGGTGGTGGGTTTCCGCGATGTCAATGACGAGTCGCTGATCACGGTTCACAAACGCGACTGCCCTACGGCCATACGCCTTGCCTCACAGTGGGGCGACAACATTGTGTCCGTCAACTACGAGCCGGATGCTACGCTGTATCCCGAGACGATTGTGGTTACAGCCGTGGACCGTTACCATCTTTTCATTGACCTTGTGGAGTGTATCACTGACCATCTGCAGCTATCAATGGATTCGTTTAACACGGAGACCACAGATTCAATCGTTACCTGCACCATATCATTGCGGGTCCACTCGTTTACCGAGCTCCAGTCCATCATGCACCGCATCTCGGCCATCGACGGCGTCGACACGGTGAAACGGAGAGGGTGAATTTGAGACGACGATGAATTTTTAATTTTTTTGCAATAAAATCGCGCAAAAGTAGAGAAATTTCTACCAATAAATTTGTTATAAGTAGAAATATTACTACCTTCGCAATAGAAAGTTATAGTTTCAGAAAATGAAACGCTATAAAGTGAAAGAAGTAATCGAGATGCTTGAGGCCGACGGCTGGATTAATGTCGCAACCCGAGGAAGTCATCGTCAGTTCAAACATCCTACTAAAAAAGGAAGAGTTACTGTCAACGGATCCAAAAACGACAATCTAAGTCAGTTTCTCTTGAACAGCATTTTCAAACAGGCAGGCTGGCGATAGTCCAATCCTGCCATCAAACAGAAACGAAATGGAAACAATCAAAATTGAAATCTCCTGGGAGGATAAAAATTATTGTTGCGGATGGGCGCTTGAGGGTTTTGGCGCAGTATTATGCACCAACAAAAGCCTTGACGGACTTAAGGCTGATTTTGAGACTGCCCTTGTTTCCCAAGTTCAGGAAATGAAAGCCGATGGAGAGGAAGTCCCGGCATGGCTTGTGATGGGTGATTACAAAATAGAATATTCGTTAGCCGTGTCAGCACTTCTTCGTCAGGCGGAAAGATTTACTACAATGGCCGTGATAAGCCGCGTTACAGGCATAAATCAGAAACTATTGAGCCACTATGCCAATTCTATCAAAATACCACGTGAAGCTCAACGCGAACGAATCGTCAGCGGTTTGCATGCCATAGGGCAGCAATTTTTGGCCGTGCATTAACATTTGATAGTGGTTTTAAGGCCCTGCGATGCAGGGCTTTTTGTTTTTTTGGGGGGTGGGGCGGGGGGCAATCGGCGTCCTGCGGACGATATGCGAGTATCGCGGCGTTTGCCGCGAGTGGAAGGAGAGTAAGGCCCCGCGATGCGGAGCGGGTGGGGCTCTGAAGATTCCACGGGTTACGGCCTGACGGCCTCACCCGTGGCTACTATTAAGTCGCGCCGATGGCGCGGAAGCGCAGCGGAAGCGCAGCGGAAGCGCAGCGGAAGCGCAGCGGAAGCGCAGCGGAAGCGCA
>CAZASF010000014.1:44800-51630 GCA_964487725.1 uncultured Bacteroides sp.
GCGGGAGCGCAGCGGAAGCGCGGGGAGCAGAGAGAGGTAGGTTTTAGGGGGCGGCGGGGGGTCAATCGGCGTCCTGCGGACGCCTGAGGTTATTTGGGTGGCGTTGCCGGGCACACGTCACGGTTGCTCCGTGTGCCCGGTTACGTAAAATCATCGTCCTGCGGACGATATGCGAGTATCGCGGCGTTTGCCGCGAGTGGAAGGAGAGTAAGGCCCCGCGATGCGGAGCGGGAGCGCGGGAGCGTGAGGAGCGAGGGAGCAGCGGGAGCGGAGAGGGAGCGCGGGGAGTGCGGGAGAGATAGGTTTTAGGGGGCGGGGCGAGTCAATCGGCGTCCTGCGGACGCCTGTGTTTTTGGGGTGAGGGTGCCGGGCGTCGCGGTTGCTCCGTGTGCCCGGTTACGTAAGATCATCGTCCTGCGGACGATATGCGAGTATCGCGGCGTTTGCCGCGAGTGGAAGGAGAGTAAGGCCCCGCGATGCGGAGCGGGGAGCGGGGAGCGCAGCGAGAGGGGGGAAGAAAAAGCCCTCGGCGGGTGCCGAGGGCTTTGGGGGTTATTTAGCTAAGCGATTATTAGCTTGAGATTAGCTGAGTTAGCTATTTTAGCTGAGGTAGCTATGATAGCCGAGGGGGATGGGATTAGCTGTCGTAGCCGGGGTTCTGCTCGAGGAGCGGGTCAGCACCGAGGAGGGCGGTGTTGAGCGGCCAAAGGAGGCGATATTCCCAAGATGACTGGAGAACAGCTGTAGAGGTGGCACAAGGAGTACCGTCGTTTTCAACCATCCAGGGAGAAGAAGCAACGGGGAGACCGTAGCCGATACATCCTTCGGGCTGGAATACGAGGTGGTCGAGCTGAGTACCGCCCTTAACAGTTGTCAAGCGACGGAGGTCGAACCAACGACGTCCTTCGAGAACGAATTCCTTGTCGCTTTCGTGGAGGATAGCAACTTCGTTGTCCTTGAATGAGCCGGGGGTGTAACCGTAGGTAGCTTCATCCCAGTTGTCGCCGTAAGCGCGCTCGCGGAGCATGTTGATGTAGGTCTTCACGCCATCGTTGTCGCCGGCATAGTTGCAGCATTCAGCAAGGCCGAGGATAGCATCGGGAAGACGCAGGAGCGGCATGTCAACGCAGCACTGCCAGTACTGGTAACCTTCAACTTCAGAGTAACGGAACTTGATGATGAATGAGCCCTTCATGGTGTACTGAGTGGGATCGAAATCATCAAGGTGAGTGATACCCATAGCCTGCTGCTGATCTGTTACAGAGTAAACAGGATAGAAGGCATCGATACGCTGGTCTTCCTGATCGAACTGGAAGTAGAGAGCATTCTTGTACTGATAACGCTGAACGCCGAGTGAGAAGTGGTTCCAGTTAGCGCTGTTAGTCTGAGAGTACTTGCCATCAGCTGATACAGTACCAACATAACCGAAGCGGTTGGCCTGACCATCAGCGAGGCGGCCGTAGCCGTCAGCAGCCATGGTTGACCAAACAGAACCGCCGGCAGCACCTGTTACACGGCTCCAGTTGAAGTTGGTCTGAGTGCCGTAGAAAGTAAGGTCAGCCATTGAAGAGTAGCAGGTAGCGAAGATAGACTCCTTGTTCTGAGGAACGAGCCAGATATTGTAGAAGTCCTTCTGGAGTGAATAACCGTAGTTATTGAGAACGTTAGAGAAGTAGGTCTTGGCGGTAGTCACGTCAGCGGGAGTTGCAGCGTGGTCACCGGTAGCAACCTTACCGCTCCAGAGATAAACCTGACCTGCGAGAAGCTCGGTAGCGGCCTTAGTCCAGCAGTAGTTACCCTTATCGATGCTGTAGGTAGAGCTGTTGAAGTAGGTGAGCGAAGTGGCGATGTCAGACTTGATCTGAGCAAGAGTCTCTTCGGCAGTAGAGCGAGCCATGTAAAGTTCCTCAGGATTGTAGTTACCGAGAATTACGTCCGGCTCAAGGCGGAGGGGCAGACCACCGTACATGCGGTACATCTGGAAGTAGCAGTAAGCACGCCATCCGTAGGCAATAGCCTTAAGGCCGGTAGCAGTGTTTTCATCAAGGATGTCTTCCTGATTGTCAATACGATAGATGAGCTCATTAAGGTTGGCGATGAAGCCGTAGTAGCCACCGAAAGTTGAGAACTGAGCGTTAGTGGCATCGTACTGGTTCTGAACGTAAACCTCGTTGGCAGAACCGGAACCGTCGGCAAGAGTACCGAGGTAGAGACCACCGGCACGAATCTCACCCTGGTCAAAGAGGATCTGAGAAGTGAATCCGCGGAACTGGTTCTGAATAGCAGTGATGAAACCCTCGAACTGCGACGCATCCTGCCAGAAGGTCTCCGGGGTGTAATAGCTGTTAGGATACAAATCAAGTTCATCGGAGCAAGAGCTTGCCATGAAACCCGATCCTGCGACAACAGCAGCTATGGTCAGTTTGCTTAATATATTTTTCATTTTAATTTTCGGAAAGATTATTAGAATGTTACGTTAACACCGAAGATGACCGTACGGGGGAGGTTGTAAGTACCACCATTACCGGCAGTATTACCATTCCAGTAAGTCGTGTTGTCGGGAAGAGGAATTGTACAGCTCTTGATGTAGCCGAGGTTCTGTCCGGTAACGGAGAGGTTAACACCCTGGCTGCGGAACTTCTTGCAGATGCTTGAGGGAAGAGCGTAGCTGAGTGAGAGTTCGCGGCAAGCGAGGTAAGCACCGTTCTGGCACATGAGTTCGCTTGTGCGGACGTAGTTGTTGGTACCGTACTGAGAAGCCCAAGCAACGCGGGGCCACTTAGCGCCGGGGTTATCAGGAGTCCAAGTGTCATAAACCTCAGTGGGGAATGACATTGCACCCTGACCTTCAGCAAGCCAGAAAGCCATGTTGGAGTCATAAACCTGGAAGCCGAAGCCAACATCGAAGCGAGCGTAGAGAGAAAGACCCTTCCAAGAGAAAGTGGTGTTGAAACCACCGGTCCAGTGAGGATCGGAGTGACCGATGATCTTCTGGTCGTGAGAGTCAATCATGTTGTCGCCGTTCATATCCTCGAACACGAGGTCACCGGGCATGATGCGAACGAACTTAGCGGTGTAACCGAGAGCAAGAAGGCGCTGACGACCGGCCTCGTTAGCATAGATGGGATAGGTACCTGCAATGTCGATGTAGTCACCGAGAGCGTCGATGTCGGCCTGGTTGCGAACCATGTGGCTTACACCGTAACCAACCTGCTGGTAGGGGTTCTGACCTTCCTGATAGCCACCGATGTAGTGAGTTTTGTCACCATCGCCGGTGTAGACGAGAGTACCACCCTGACGGTTGTTTTCAAGACCGTTTTCAGGAAGTTTCACAATCTTGTTGGAGTTGTAGGCAAGGTTAGCACCGATAGTCCAGTTGAAGTCGCCTATGCGGAGGGGAGTAGCGTGGATTTCCATTTCGATACCCTCATTGCGGTAAGAACCGTTGTTGTTAGTAACGGAAGACACACCGGTTGTGGGGGGCAGAGAAAGGGCAGCGTATTTATCAACAGTGGTACGGTTGTAGTAGGTCAAACCGAGGTTGATACGGTTGTTCAAGAAACCGAAGTCAAGACCAACTTCACCTGTTTTAGCAGTTTCCCAAGCGAGGTTGGGGTTAGGCAGAGTAGAGATGCGGTAACCGATAGCACCGTCGTACTGATAAGCAGAGTAAGCACCACGGAGAGTGTAGTAGCCAAGGTAGCTGGAGTTGATCACACCATTGGTACCGTAAGAACCACGGAGCTTGAAATAGTTGATGATGCGGCTGAGTTCAGCGTTGTCTTTCCAGAAGCTTTCATTGTGGATGTTCCAACCAGCAGACACACCGGGGAAGAAGCCCCAACGCTTGTTGATAAGGCGGGAGTAACCGTCTTCACGGAATGTGGCAGCAAGGATGTAGCGGTTGTCATAGACATACTCGGCACGACCGAAGTAAGAGATAAGAGCCTCTTCGAGGTCAGAAGATGACATGCTACGAGTCATGTTTTCGGCAGAGTTAGCGGTATCACCAAGGGTGGGGAATGGAGATTCGCTGTTAGAACCGCTTGCAGAGAAGTAGAGGTAGCGACGCTTGTAAAGCTCGGCACCGGCCATCACGTTGACAGCGTGAACATCGTTGAAAGTACGGTTGAAGTTAGCAACGAGGTTGTAGGTCTGGTCAAAGTAGCGGAGGAAGCTGCGGCTTCTGGAGTAAGTAGCAACCACACCTGATGAACCGGAAGGATTGGCAGCACCGGTGTTGTTAGTTACATAACGGTCATTGAAAGCCATGGTGTACTGCTCGTTGTAGTACCAGCTCATTGTACCCTTGATGGTAAGGCCGTCGATGATCTTGGCGGTAAGGCTCTGGGTCATAGAGAACTTGTCGGCCTGATTGTCGCGAGTGAAAGCACCGGCGTTGGCGTTAACGTTAAGGGTGGGGTTAGCGGTACCAAAGAGCATGTTACCATCCTCATCCATGTAGCGGACAAACTTGTACATGAAACCACGGTTCATGAAGTAAGAAGTGGTGAGCTGCGGGTTGTCGTTGAGCCAGTTGGAGCGGATGTAGTTGAACACAGAGTTAGCGGTCAACCAGTCAGCGATCTTGTACTCGCCGGTGAAAGCGAAGTTGTAACGTTTGTAGAAGGTGCCCTTTACAGTACCATCGGCATCATAGTAACCGAGAGAAGCGTAGTACTTGCCACGGTCGTTACCTCCGGAGAATGTAACGTTATAGTCCTGAGTAACAGTGGGGCTCTTGAGGTTGAGGTCCATGATGTCCTGGTTCCAGTAGAGGATAGTGCTGTCGCTGATGGGGTCAAGCATTTCCTTCCAACCGCCGAGGCCGAGAAGATAAGCATTGTCATCGGTCTTGGTGAGGATGTTGTAGTTCATGCTGTTGGACCACTGAGTACGTCCGATACCACCGGGCTGGTTGTCACCCCAAAGCATAGAGTAGTAGTTACCTGAGTAAGCACCGTTGGGAAGCATCCATTCAGTGTTCTGGCAAGCAGTACGATAGTAGTAGAGGTAATCCTCATCGGAGATGGTCTTGTAACCGTTGTTGTAGTAACCGAGACCCCACTTGCCGCTGAATGTAACAGAACCTTTACCTGCCTGACCGGCCTTGGTGGTGATAAGGATCACACCATTACCTGCACGCGCACCGTAGAGAGCGGTGGCACCGGCATCCTTGAGGACCTGCATGTCAGCGATGTCGTTGGGGTTGATGTCGCTAAGAGAGTCGCGGATGTTACCATCGACGATAACGAGGGGTTCGTTGGAACCGCCGTTGAAGTTAGTACCACCACGGAGAGTGATGGAAGGAGTAGCGGAGGGGCTACCGGTTGTCACATCAACCTTCACACCGGCGATTGCACCGGCAAGAGCCTGAGCGGGGTTGGCGTTAGTACCTACGGTGAGGACTTTCTCGTTAACCTTAGAGATAGAGTTGGTAACGTTGGCACGTTTCTGCTCAACACCATAACCGAGAACGACAACTTCGTCGAGAACGTTGGTGTCTTCGGTCATTGTGATCGAGAGGTGCTGTCCGTTCCAGACAACGGTCTGGGGCTTGCAGCCGATATAAGAAACAGTAATCTTGGCACCTTTGGCAACTCCCTTGAGCGAGAATTTACCATCGATGTCAGTGGCGCCGGCTATCTTAGTACCTTCAACCTTAACGGAAGCACCTGCGAGAGGTTCGCCGTCAGAGTCAAGGATGACACCCGTACATTCGCCTGCCTGAAGAGCCTCGGCAGCAGCCTGGCCTTCGGTTGATGTCGCATTAGCCAGGGCCGGAGCAGCAGCTGCCAGGACGAGGGCGAGACACCAATTTTTAAAGCTGGTATTAGTCATATTGCACTTGTGATTTTTTGATTAATAATTAGTTAGCAGCCACTGTGGTGAACTGGATGAGAGTGTTGTCGCCGGCGGAGTAGTCGCACATAGAGTTGGGGCGAGCGTAAGCACGGGCTGTGTAGGTGTGTCCGGGAGTAAGACCATCGAAAGTGGCGGTTGTGGCAATGTTGCCCTCGGTGTCCTTAGAGATGGTTACGGAAGCCACAGCCTTAGTAGCAGTGGTCCAATCAGACGGAGTGCAATCGTAGATAGCAACGAAGTAACCACCGCAGTTGGTTTCAGCAATAGCGGGCCAAGAGAAATTGGCAGTGCAATAGGTGGTTGTGGTGGGGTCACCGTTAGAATCATAGCCGCTCACCTCGTAAGTGGAACCACCGGTGTAGGAGATGTTCACGTTGGGAGCGGTGTAGAATTCGCGGTAGAATATGTCAGCGTCAGAGAAGCTACCGCCGGGGATAGCCTGAGTGCGGATGACATACTTAGTGTTGGGAGTAAGTCCGGTGAAAGTTGCCGAACAGGTGCGGTTGTCAAGAGTCTTTGTTGCAAGCACAGAGCCGTCGCGCGAGCCCTGGAGAATAGCAACTTCGTAACCCTTGCAGTTGTCGTTGGGTACGATTGACCAAACGACATCGACTGAGGTACCGGTAGCGAGAACAGAGTTGACGGGGACAGCACCCATTGTGCTGACGTCGTCATCGCTGCAACCTACGAGTACAGATGATGATGCAAAGAGTAATCCTAACATCGTCATCAATTTTCTGGTTCTACTCATAATTGATTGATGGTTAAAAATTTAGTTAAGTAAATTTAAGGCTGTTAAGTTAAAGTTCAGGTTAGATTGTAACAACAGTTCACAAATCTACGGCGATTTTTTTAATTAGGCAAACATTTTTGTGAATTTTTAGCAAAAAAGTTGTTTAGTGGGGGGCGATGGGAGGCGGAAGAGAGTCAATCGGCGTCCTGGCGGACGCCAGAGGGGTTTTGGC
>CAZASF010000015.1:0-48007 GCA_964487725.1 uncultured Bacteroides sp.
CCGTGCTACCATGTTACTGGGGCGATAGCGTTGGTAGCATGGTAGCGGGGGAGCGCCGGTAATACGGGGATACAACAAGAAATCCCCGGCGGGTTGGCCGGGGACTCCATCGGGATTGAGAGATTGTCTATTGACAGTGGAATGAAAATTACTGTTCCTGATATGAATGGTCAAGTGTCTGACCATTGGTAGGCGTAGTGGTCCCATCGGAAGGTATGTCGTCAGACGATGCGACAACGTTGACCTTCACGCTGGAATAAGCCGTTGCAAGCGAGCAACCTTCTTCATAGATAGGCATCACGTACTGGATGTAGAAAGAGCCGGTCTCGGCTGTCCACTCCGATGAAAGAGTGATTGCAAAGGGCTGAACGGCTGTGGTTCCTACGGGAATATTGTTAATCCAATAGCTGACAGGGCCGTTGGTGGCTGTTTTGCCTTCACGTACAGCAGTTGTCACGATGGATGCAATTCCGAATTCTTCGCCTTGAACAACGTAGACTTCGCCATTGACCACGACTCCGTTGAGATATGTGACATCAATGTTTACATCAGGAAGTTCGTCGTCGTCATGACAGGCGGTAAGTGTGGCCAGAAGCGGCAGTGCGAAAAGTGCTAATAAAAACTTTTTCATAGTGTGTTGAGATAGTATTTAGTTGGGATTATGTGTGAATATTAGTGTGAATATTAGTTTGAGAATACGAGGTCATCGTCCTTGACGTCAATCACAATCGGGCGTTCCTTGTCGACTTTCTGAGCAAGAATGTCCTTTGACAGACGGTTGAGGACAAGGCGATGGATTGCACGCTTGACGGGACGGGCACCGAATTCGGGGTCGTAGCCCTCCTCGGCGAGGAAATGCACGGCGGCGGGTGTCACCTCGAGGGTCACGCCATTGGTGGCCAGCATTTTCTTGATGCTCTTTATCTGGAGCCCCACAATCTCTTCAATTTCCTTCTCGTTGAGCGGAGTGAACATGATTGTTTCGTCAATACGGTTGAGGAACTCCGGACGTATGGTCTGCTTGAGCATGTCGAGCACCTCGTTTTTGGTCTTTTCAACAACCTCGTCATGGTTCTCCGGAGTCATCTTGGCAAAATTGTCGCGGATCACGGACGAGCCCATGTTGGAGGTCATGATTATAATGGTGTTCTTGAAGTTGACAAGGCGGCCCTTGTTGTCGGTCAGACGTCCATCGTCAAGAACCTGAAGGAGAATGTTGAACACATCGGGATGAGCCTTTTCGATTTCATCAAAGAGGACTACCGAGTAGGGCTTGCGGCGCACGGCCTCGGTGAGCTGTCCGCCTTCATCGTAGCCAACGTATCCCGGAGGCGCTCCCACAAGACGGCTCACGGTGTGCTTCTCCTGATACTCGCTCATGTCAATTCGGGTCATCATGTTCTCATCATCGAACAGATATTCGGCAAGAGCCTTTGCAAGCTCCGTCTTACCAACGCCGGTAGTGCCGAGGAAGATAAACGAACCAATCGGGCGACGCGGGTCGTTGAGCCCTGCACGGCTACGGCGCACCGCATCAGCTATGGCCCGGATAGCTTCCTCCTGCCCTACCACGCGGTTGTGGAGTTCGGATTCAAGGTGGAGAAGCTTTTCTTTCTCGCTCTGCACCATCTTGTTGACCGGTATTCCGGTCCAGCGCGATACGACATCAGCGATATCCTCGGCGTCAACCTCCTCCTTGATAAGGGCTTTCTCACCCTGCATCATCTTGAGCTGCTCCTGGATTTCGGCATTCTCCTTCTCCTTTTCCTGAACCCGCGAATAACGGATTTCGGCCACTTTGGCATAGTCGCCCTCACGCTCGGCACGGTCAGCATCGAAGTTAAGCTGCTCGATGTCAATCTTGTTCTGCTGGATGCGGTTGATAAGGTCCTTTTCGGCACGCCATTTGGCGGTGTACTCTTTCTCCTCCTCACGCAGCGATGCAAGATCCTTCTCGATTTCCTTCACCTTCTCAGTGTCGCCTTCGCGTTTGATGGCCTCGCGTTCAATCTCTTTCTGGGCTATCATGCGGGTAATCTCATCAAGTGCCTGGGGCACCGAGTCAATTTCAAGCCGGAGCTTCGAGGCTGCCTCATCCACAAGGTCAATAGCCTTGTCGGGGAGGAAACGGTCAGTGATATATCGCTCCGAGAGCTGCACGGCAGCAATGATTGCCTCATCGCGGATGCGGACCTTGTGGTGGTTCTCATAGCGCTCTTTCAGTCCGCGCAGAATCGCTATTGCACTCATTTCGTCCGGCTCGTTGACCATCACCTTCTGGAACCGGCGCTCCAGAGCCTTGTCCTTCTCGAAATATTTCTGATACTCATCAAGCGTGGTCGCTCCAATGCTCCGTAGCTCTCCGCGGGCAAGCGCGGGCTTAAGGATGTTGGCGGCGTCCATCGCACCCTCGCCTTTACCGGCGCCTACAAGGGTGTGGATTTCGTCAATGAACAGAATTATTTCGCCATCGCTCTGGGTCACCTCGTTGACAATGGCCTTGAGTCGTTCTTCGAACTCACCTTTATATTTGGCTCCCGCCACGAGTGCCCCCATGTCGAGAGAGAAAATCTGTTTGGAGCGCAGGTTCTCCGGCACATCTCCGCGAACAATTCTCTGCGCCAATCCTTCGGCTATGGCTGTTTTTCCGGTGCCCGGCTCGCCTATGAGCATAGGATTGTTCTTGGTTCGGCGGCTCAGAATCTGAAGCACACGGCGAATCTCGTCGTCGCGTCCTATAACCGGGTCAAGCTTGCCGGAGCGGGCGCGTTCATTAAGGTTAATGGCATATTTGCCAAGGGCGTTGTAGGTGTCCTCAGCGCTCTGATCGGTAGCTTTCTTCCCTTTACGCAGCTCTTCGATTGCGCTTTTGAGTTCCTTTTCGCTCAGGCCGGCATCCTTAAGAATGGTCGACGCCGGAGAGCTTACCTCGAATATGGCCAGCAGAAGAGCCTCGAGGGTGACGTATTCATCGCCCATCTTCTTGGCTATGTCGAGTGCCCGCTGGAGCACATCGTTGGAATAACGGCTCAGATATGGCTCCGATCCGCCCGAAACTTTGGGAAGCGCGGCTATCTCACGCTCTATCTGCGAGGACACGACGCCAATGTTGGCACCGACTTTAGCAAATATGTATTTGACAAGGCTGTCGCCCTCAGTCATCACCCCTTGCAGAAGATGGACCGGTTCTATGGCCTGATTTCCATTGCCCTTCGTTATTTCAAATGCCTTCTGAATCGCTTCCTGCGACTTTATGGTGAAATTATTGAAATTCATAGTAGGTATATATAGTAGATGGTGTAAAACGGTGTTTTCGGATTAAAATGCTATTCATTTAACAATCTTTGGGGAAACTTGGTTGTGTCAGCAGCAAAGTTTTTTGCCATCTCTGAATGATTATTCCCCGATAATTGCTACTTTTGTGATTGCAAAAATTTTGCCATACACATCAGATTATGAAAAAAATTATATTAGCACTCATCACACTGATATCATCAGTCACTGCAATGGCTCAGGTCAACGGCGCGGTGACTCAGGATTTTTTCCAGCTGCCCATAGTACCGGACTCAATAGTCAACTTCCAGAACCGATGTGACTTCATGGTCACCCATTACTGGGACTACTGCGACCTGAAGAAAGCATTTTCGTCACGTGACAAATTGGCAGAAGCCTTCAAGGTGTATCTGTCATTCATGCCCTACGCATCGGCAACAACGGTGTTCAGTTCCGTCGACAAGTTTATCAACAACATGTCAAAGCAGCCCGACGATGTGCTTTTCATAGCCCGCCTGGCCGAAAACAACATCTATGCCGACACAGCCGAATTCCAGAGCGAAGAGCTCTACAGCCACTTCCTTGACGGGCTCCTGAAGACCAAGAAACTTGACAAGGAGTTCAAAACATACTACGAGAATCAGGCTTCAGTGCTTCACAACTCACAGGAAGGCATGCAGGCTCCCGCGTTCAGCTTCCGCGGCACTGACGGCAGCACGATGGAATTCAAAACCGACACCACCCAGTTTGCAACCCTCATCATGTTCATGGAGCCGGGCAACACCACTGCCGAAATGGACAAGATGCGACTCAACGCCGACGTCAAGACCTCGCAGCTCGTAAGGAGCGGAATGGTGAGAATCTACTGCATAGCCACTACGGACAATGGCGAACGATTCACCTCGCCCGATGGATGGATTTCAGGTTATGCACCGGAGATATCGAAAATCTACGACGTGCGCAAATCACCCATGTTCTACATCATCAACAATCAAGGCAAAATCCTCAAGAAAGGCGATGACGTGGAACCGATCTTTACCGTCATGCAGCTTCTGAGAATCCCCCGCAAAAAGGCTCAGGAAACCGCCACCACAACCACCACGGCCGAAGAATAAGCAATGAGAAAGTTCCGACAGTCACTTATTCGCCTCTATCTGAGGTTTGCGGGCTTCTCCTACACCAATCTGGCCCGCCTGTTCATGCGCCTGTTCGTGGGCATAATGCTCATGCAGTTCGGCATACGCCATCTTGTCCAGTACAACGAGCTCTACACCTCATTCCCGGCAATGTTCGGATTCACCTCCGAAGCCACTCTCGTAATAATGATATGCATTGAACTTATCTGTTCGCTGCTCATAATGGTAGGATTCATGACAAGGATTGCCACAATACCGCCCATAGTGGCAATGGTTGCAGCCGAGTCCTATATCCTGACCGATGTACTCCCCCACACCTCGGTTGTATGGGCCCTCGACTCCATCCAGCCCGGATATCTCCCCATCATGTTCATAGGCATCTACCTGTTTCTGCTCATGGCCGGACCCGGAAAGATTTCGCTGGATTACTTCATCTCCATATTCATCATTGCCCGTCAGAAACTTGACGAAAGAGAGGAACTCGAGGAAGTGTGATGAAAGTCGCGGCATTGATATCCGGAGGCGTTGACAGCGCCGTGGCTGTACACCGGCTGGTGGAACAAGGTCACGACGTCAATCTGTTCTACATACGCATCGGTCTTGACAACGGCGAAGGCGATTGCTCGGCCGAGGAGGACATAGAGATGTGTAGCCTCATAGCGAAGCGATATGGGCTGCCGCTGGAAGTGGTGTCACTCCACCGCGAGTATTGGGACAACGTCATGCAATATGCCCTCGACACCGTAAAGCAAGGACTTACGCCCAACCCTGATGTCATGTGCAACCGCATGATAAAGTTCGGATTCTTCGAGCAGCGATGGGGCCATAACTTCGACCGCACAGCCACCGGCCACTACGCCACCACTCTTGACATAGACGGACTCACATTCCTCGGAACGGCTCCTGACCCGGTGAAGGACCAGACGGATTTCCTTTCACGCATCACATACAACCAGCTGACCCACTTGATGTTTCCCATAGGCGACCTTCCCAAAGCCCGCGTAAGGGAGATAGCCCAGGCCGTCAACATGCCCAACGCCTACCGCCGCGACAGTCAGGGCATCTGCTTCCTTGGCAAAATAAACTACAATGACTTTATCCGTCGTCACCTCGGCGAAAAACCGGGAGCAATCATCGAAATAGAGACTGGACGGAAACTCGGTGAGCACCGCGGCTACTGGTTCCACACCATAGGGCAGCGCAAAGGGCTCGGCCTCAGCGGAGGACCCTGGTACGTGGTCAAGAAATGCATCCCGGACAATGTTATCTACGTGTCGCGTGGCTACGACACCGAAAAGCAGTATGGCCGCACGCTTCATCTTGACGAGATGCACTGGATTACCCTTGACCCATGGCCACAGCAGTGTGACGGAGTCAGGATTGCGTTCAAGAACCGCCACTCTCCCGAATTCATTGACGGGCAGCTCACCCGACTCGGGCCGGCGGAATACGTCATAGAAAGCGACACCAAAGTTCAGGGCATTGCCCCCGGACAGTTCACATCCGTTTATTCACCGGATCGCCGCATCTGCTACGGTAGCGGCGTGATTACAGGAAGGCAATTATGATATGAAGAAAAACAGAATACGCCTCAAAGTACTCGGAATTTCATATTCCCAGATTCAGTCCGGAGCCTACGCCCTGATTCTCGCGCAAGTCGGAGGCCCTTACAGGATTCCGGTTGTGATAGGAGCTTCAGAAGCCCAGTCAATTGCGCTGAAAATGGAGAGCATTACACCTCCGAGGCCAATGACTCATGACCTTTTTGTCAGTTTCGCCCACGCTTTCGGAATCACAATGCAGGAGGTGTTCATCTACCGCTTTGAGGATGGCATTTTCTCTTCGGAAATAACGTTCACGGATGGTGACCGCACCGTGGTAATAGACTCCCGTACCTCTGACGCCATAGCAATAGCCATGCGCACAGGCACTCCCATATTCACAACTCACGAGATTCTTGAAGAGACAGGTTTCCTTCTTGACGACAGCCCGGCAGAGGACCCCGACGAAGCGGCAGCCGATGGAGCCCCAACCTATTCCGATGCCGACGATGACGAGCCGGAAGAATTCCATCGCAACGAGCCGAAGCTTGAAAACTACTCCATTGAAGAGCTTCAGAAAACCCTTGCACGGATGATCGAGGAGGAAAAGTACGAGGAAGCAGCGCGAATCAACGAGATTATCAAACGTAAACAGAAATAACCTTCAGTCACAAAATAACCAATCACATTTGAGCATGTCAGCAGTAAAAGTAAAACTGTCAATAATGAACTTCCTGGAGTTCGCCGTGTGGGGAGCCTATCTCACTTGCATGAGCAACTATCTGGGTAAAGCCGGCATGGGAGCCGAAATAGCATGGTTCTATGCCATTCAGGGTATAGTGTCAATCTTCATGCCTACCATAATGGGTATCATAGCCGACAAACTCGTTCAGCCGCAGCGTCTGCTCGGATTCTGCCATCTCGTGGCAGGACTCGCCATGATAGGGCTGTTCTATATCGGTCTGTCAACGGCCACGCCTGACAAAACCCTCTTCATCGCCGTCTACACTCTGAGTGTGGCTTTCTATATGCCCACGCTCGCCCTGTCAAACACCACTGCATTCACCATTCTGAAATCCAACGGACTTGACACGGTTAAGGACTTCCCTCCTATCCGCGTGCTTGGCACAGTGGGATTTATCGTGACAATGTGGTTCGTCAACTGCGCCACATATTCCGACGGCGCGTTTGGGTTCACACTCGCCCAGGACCCGGCTAAGTTCCAGTACACCTACATGCAATTCCTTGTTTCCGGAATACTAAGCCTGGTTATGTTCGTCTACTGCATGACTCTGCCGCAGTGTCCGCTCGTCAAGAAGCAGAAGCAATCGCTCGCCGAAACGCTGGGATTCAATGCATTCAAGCTTTTCAAGAACCGTCAGATGGCTCTATTCTTCATCTTCTCCATGCTGCTGGGCATGTCACTTCAGATAACCAACGGCTTTGCCGGTCCCTTCCTCTCCCACTTCCAGAGCTTCACTGACCCGCTGATCAAAAGCAGCTTCGCCGCCACGAACTCAACCATGCTCGTGTCCTTGTCACAGATTTCCGAAGCTATGTGCATCCTGCTGATACCCTTCTTCCTCCGCCGCTTCGGCATAAAGGTGGTGATGATGATAGCCATGTCGGCCTGGGTACTGAGATTCGGTCTTTTCGGGCTCGGCGGCCCTGCATTCCCCGGCGTTATACTGTTCATCCTCTCATGTATCGTCTACGGAGTGGCATTTGACTTCTTCAACGTGTCCGGAGGCTTGTATGTCGACCAGAAATGCGACCCATCCACCAAGGCCTCGGCTCAGGGTCTGTTCATGCTGATGACCAATGGGCTTGGAGCGACTATCGGCACTCTTGCTGCCGGAGCAGTGGTCAATCACTACTGTCACTGGGAAGACTTCATCGTTGGAGGAAAGGAAATGTCATTTCAGGTTGGCGACTGGACCTCAGTATGGTACATTTTTGCCGCTTACGCCCTTGTAGTAGCAGTACTTTTCTGGGCACTGTTCAAGGACAAGAAAGACAAGCCTGAAATATCATCATCTGTTGCCGCCGATTTCGATGAGGAACCTGACGGATTCGCACAGGTAAAGATATGATTATTTTTTACGCCCCTGACATAGAAACAACCCTCACGCTTCCGGAAAGCGACTCGCAGCACGCCGTAAGAGTGCTACGCATGAAAGAAGGTGATGACCTGACTGTTATTGACGGTAAAGGATTCCGCTACAATTGCAGGTTGGTCAGCGCTCATCAAAAACATGCCTCCGTAGCAATTCTCGGGAAAGAGGCGGCTCCACTACCCTGGCGACAGCAAATCACCGTGGCCGTGGCTCCAACAAAGCATATTGACCGCATGGAATGGCTCGTGGAAAAACTCACCGAAATCGGGGTCAACCGCATAGTCCCCCTGCTGAGCCGGCGCTCCGAGCGCAAGGAAATAAAGACCGAACGCCTTGAAAAAATTGCAGTCGCAGCCATGAAGCAATCGCTTAAAGCCACCCTACCCCAAATCGCACCCATGACTCCGGTCAAGGAATTTATACGCGGCTTCCAATGCCCTCAGCGCTTCATTGCCCACTGCGATGACAACCTTGAGCGCCGACTCCTTGCCAGGGAATACACTGCCCATACCGATGCGGCACTGATGATTGGCCCCGAAGGTGATTTTGCACCCGACGAAATAGAAACAGCCCTGAATGCCGGCTGGATGCCGGTGAGTCTCGGCGACAATCGTCTGCGCACGGAGACTGCCGCTCTTGTGGGCTGCGACACATTTCACATCATTGACCAAACAAACTTACTCCCATGAATATCATCCGTTCACTTTCTCCATCCGACAATTTTTTTCTACTCGCCGGCCCCTGCGTGATTGAAGGCGAGAAAATGGCACTTGACATAGCCGAGCAGATTGTTGATACAACCGCCCGACTCAACATACCTTATATATTTAAGGGTTCGTACAGGAAAGCCAACCGCTCACGTCTGGACTCATTCACCGGAATAGGCGACATCGAAGCGCTGAAAGTACTTTCAAAAGTGCGCGAAACGTTCGGATGCCCCGTGGTGACCGACATACATTCCGCTGCTGAGGCTGAAATGGCGGCTGAATTCGTGGATGTCCTTCAGATTCCGGCATTCCTCTGCCGTCAGACCGACCTTCTTGTTGCTGCCGCACGCACAGGTAAAACCGTCAACATCAAGAAAGGGCAGTTCCTCTCGCCTGAAGCCATGCAGTTTGCAGTCCAGAAAGTACGTGATTGCGGCAACCCCAACGTTGCTGTGACAGAGCGCGGCGTGAGCTTCGGATATCACGACCTTATCGTTGACTATCGCGGAATCCCGGAAATGCAGGCCTTCGGATGTCCCGTGATTCTTGATGCCACCCATTCACTTCAGCAGCCAAACCAATCACGCGGTGTTACCGGCGGACAGCCTGAAATGATTGAGACCATAGCACGCGCAGGTATTGCCGTGGGCGTTGACGGACTCTTCATCGAAACCCACCCCGAACCGTCAAAAGCCAAGAGCGATGGAGCCAACATGCTTCCGCTGTCGCAGCTTCCGGCCCTCCTCGAAAAGCTCTGCGCCATCCGCTCCACCATCGCCTCCTTCTGACAAGACCACTCCCTTTAACCGTTGTAGGGAATCCTGAACTTTTTGAGAATCAGCTTGAAATCATCTTGAGCTGCAAGACAGGTATCCATAAGATACCCCTTAATTGATGGCCAGTTACGAAGTCCGTTGTAATAGAACATTTTCAAGTCGTCCGTTATTATGAACGGCACGTATCCGCAACGCAGGCATTCTCGAAACATTATTAGCCGTCCTACTCGTCCATTTCCATCTTGAAACGGATGGATTGCTTCAAAGCGTTGATGAAAGTCGATAATATCCTCAAACGAAGGAATTTTCTTTCCATTGTATTCTATCAAAAGTGACTTTATTTCCTTATGGACGTTTTCCGGGGCCACTGTATCGGTTCCACCAACCTCATTAGGAAGTCTCTTATAGTCCCCTACATTGAACCAATCTTTTCTCTCATCGGATGTTCCTGATTTCAATAGCAGATGTAGATGTTTAATGTAAAACTCCGTCAGTTTGCCCGATGTATTTGAAACTATGTAGTCAAACGCACGAAAATGGTTTGTTGTCTCTATTATATCATCAACATTCAATAAATCACCGGTAACACCAACAGTGTTGGTTTCAAATATGTATCTGGTCTGATCACGTGTCAGCCGGCTACCCTCGATATGATTGGAATTGTAAGTCAGGTCCACCTGAATGCGATGGTATATACCGCCCTTCAGCCTTCCTGACATCTGTTCGCGCAGAACTTTAAGTAAAGGAGATACACATTCCTTTTTCTTACGTCGTGGAATATCGGCATCATCCGGAATATTCCACGTTTTACCAACAAGATATGCTCCATCCAATTTCCCCTGCGCACAATAGTTTCTGGCAGTTCTCTCGGAAACACCATGCTTTTCTGACCACTGTTTTACTGAAATATAATCCATCTATCGGCAAGTTTTATATTATAATCACAACGCAAATATAGCAAAACATGCCGATAACGGCAAATTTAAAGATATAAACATCCGGTAGTGTGAATCGACTAAGTAGAATAATTGTAATTGCATCCCTTACATGAAATGAGGCTGTGTCCACGATGGGCACAGCCTCTTTCATCTTTCGGGAGGAGCTATGTTAAATTCCGAGATCTTTTTTGACTTGCTCTATCTTCTGAGCGGCTCGTTCGTTAGCCGCGTCATAGTCCTCTACAGAAGCCATCTTGTCATGAACTTCGATGTAGAACTTGATTTTAGGCTCTGTTCCTGACGGACGGATTGACACCTTGGTATTATCAGCCGTAAAGTATTGGAGCACATTGGAGAATACCGGCATGTCCATCTTTTCGGTAGTACCGCTGAACACGTTGGTCTTGGTAAGCGAATCATAGTCCTTGATTACAACAACATCGCTGCCGCCAAGCTGCTTGGGCGGATTAGCGCGGAATTCTTTCATCATAGCCTGAATTTCCTCTGCGCCAGCCTTACCGGTGCGAACAACGGAGATTCCTTTCTCCTGAGAGTAACCGTACTTCATGTAGATATCCTGAAGCATTTCAAGGAAGTCCATTCCCTTCTCCTTCGCCCATGCAAGAGCCTCTGCCATAAGGGAAACAGCCGAAACGGCGTCCTTGTCGCGGCAGAAATCCTCGGCGAGGAATCCGTAGCTCTCTTCGCCACCTCCGAGATAACGGGCCTTGCCTTCGTTTGAAGCAATCACTGCGGCAATCCACTTGAAGCCTGTGTAGCAGTCATACATAGTGATATTGTTCTTATCAGCGATTGATTTGATTGTCTCGGTGGTAACGATGGTCTTGACAATGTATTCCTTGCCGGTCAATTTGCCAAGTTCAGCATTGCGGGTCATGATGTAGTTGAGCAGTATCATGACAATCTGGTTACCGTTGATTAGCACGTACTCGCCTTTCTTATCGCGAAGCACTACACCTATACGGTCAGCATCAGGGTCCGATGCCATAACAAGGTCAGCACCAACTTCTTTTGCCTTTGCAATAGCCATAGCCATGGCAGGAGCATTTTCGGGGTTTGGTGATTCAACGGTGGGGAAATCACCGGATGTTACATCCTGCTCGGGCACATGGATAATGTTCTGGAAGCCATAGTTCTTGAGGCTTTCAGGAATAAGATATACACCGGTTCCATGAATAGGAGTATAGACAATCTTGAGGTCACGATGTTTTTCTATAGCTTCTGGGCTGAGTGACAAGCCTTTGATAGCAGCGAGGAATGCGTCGTCAATCTCTTTGCCGATAATCTGGATTTTATCGGGATTGGCCTCGAACTTAATCTCGTCAATACCGTTGATTTTATTTACGTGGTCAATGATATTGACATCGTGAGGGTTGATAATCTGCGCACCATCTTCCCAGTATGCCTTGTAGCCATTGTACTCCTTGGGATTGTGGGAAGCAGTGATGTTGACGCCACTCTGGCATCCGAGATAACGGATGGCGAATGAAAGTTCAGGCGTCGGGCGGAAGCTGTCGAACAGATAAGCCTTGATTCCGTTGGCCGAGAAAATTGCAGCAACGATCTCAGCAAACTTACGGGAATTGTTGCGGACATCATGACCCACGGCCACTTTTATTTCGGGCAAACCGGCAAATGCCTCTTTCAGATAGTTGGCAAGGCCCTGGGTTGCGGCTCCCACGGTGTATATGTTCATGCGGTTTGTACCGGCACCCATGATACCGCGCAAACCACCCGTACCGAATTCCAGATCACGGTAAAACGAGTCGATAAGTTCTGTCTTGTCGGGATTGTCCAGCATTCGCTTCACTTCGGCGCGGGTTTCGGCATCGTAGCCTTCACCAAGCCACTTTTCGGCTTTAGCGACTACTGACTTCAAGAGTTCGTCATTATTTTCCATATCAGTTTGTTTAAGGATTTTGAATATATATGCTTTGGTTATGAGTATGGCATGAGCCAACAAGCAAATTTAGTGTAATTTCTTCGTATTAACAAGTTCAAGCCTCAAAATAATATCCCGTATGAGAAAAAATAACATTATTTATCTCAGTAGCCAAATCGCACGAAAACTGCCTTATGGTCAGTAGGCCACACACCGAGAGGTTCCACTATGGAATCGGCGGAAGTATTGGCTGTTCGTCGGCTGCGGACCACTGTGTCACGCGGACCAAGAATAAATGCCTCTTCCGGATGGATGGCGCTGCCTGCCGGGTGATACATTATGTAGTCAATGCGGTCACGTTCGTCTGATTCCGGAGCCCATGTTATTTTTTCCGATGGGATACTGTCATTATAGCTCGGGTATGTATATCCCGGATGTGTCACGGGATTGGGATATAATTCACGGTAAGTGTCAACGAATCCGCAGTCATGTAATCGTTTTGTGTTGGGCCACTCAATAACCACCCCATGATGGTCGGCGGAGTCACGGGTTGCGTATGTCCAGTCCATCCACGACGGCTCGTTGAAGTCACCGCCTATAATGACAATGTCGCCTGACTCAATCCGCTTACGTGCATCAGCAATAAAAGTCTCTATCGCCTCATCGCGCAATGACAGGGCATTGCGGTAAAGAATCGAGTCCACATCCGTAAGTGGCTGAGGCATTCGCTTCCATGTGTTGCCATCGTAGCCTCTAACCTCATAATACGTGTCGTTCTGATAATCCAGATGCGCGGAATATACAGCGAACTTCTGCCCATTGACATCTGCTACAAGACCTGTTATTGATCCGTGGTCGCGCAGGAAGGGAAACACCGCCACAGAATCCAAAATGGGATAACGACTGAGCAATCCGGTGTCGTTGGAATAGAACGAATAGTATTTCTTACCGCGCTTTGCAAGTGCTTCCACAATGCGATCGTTGAAACGGGTGCCCTTGTAGTTCCGGACCTCGGAAAGGGTAACGAAATCGGGATCAAGACGCGCCACCTCATCGGCAATGGCATCAAAACCGCCATTCACCATTGTACCTTCCTGCCAAATATTGAATTGCAGTACACTCACGTTTTTTTTCTCACTCACCTCAGCAGCAACCGCAAAGGCCATGGCGGCCACGGCAACCGCCATTGTAAACATCAATCTGAATCTCATAGGTTATGACAAGTGAATTATTCATTGCAAATTTACAAAAAATCGGCTATGTCAGAATATCTGTTGCAAAATTTTGTGAATGCAGGAAATAATGTCAGGGATTTTTCTTAACTTTGTGGATTATAACCAAAAAACCAAACAGTCAATAAATCCAATACCTCTTCATGATGAACCTTTTCAGAAAGACGCTTTCTGCTCTGGCATTGGTTGTGGCGGCGACTGGCACGTCAATGGCGGCTGATGATTACGCGGCCTACGTCAATCCATTCATAGGCACCACCAATTTCGGAACCACAAACCCCGGAGCGGTATGTCCAAACGGCATGATGGCCGTGGTACCCTTTAACGTAATGGGATCTGACACCAACGTCTTTGATAAAGACTCCCGCTGGTGGTCAACGCCCTACGAATTCCACAACAACTTTTTTACCGGATACGCCCATGTGGCGCTAAGCGGAGTGGGATGTCCCGATCTGGCTTCACTTCTGACTATGGCCACAACCGGAGATCTCGAGCCTGACTATAAGAAATACGGCTCAGCCTACACCGATGAGAAAGCCATTCCCGGCTATTTTACGAACCGCCTTACGAAATATGATATTCTGACCGAGGTGACGGCTACCAAACGTAGCGCAGCCGAGCGTTACACATTTCCCGGAGGTAAAGGCAACATCATTATCAATCTTGGTGAAGGACTTACCAACGAAAGCGGAGCCACTGTGCGCCGCGTCAGCGAAACGGAGGTAGAAGGTTCAAAACTGATGGGTACGTTCTGCTACAATTCTCAGGCAGTGTTCCCTATTTACTTCGTGATGCGCGTCAGCAAAAAGCCATCGGCCACCGGTTTTTGGAAAATGCAACCCGAAATGACCGGTCCGGAAAAAGATTGGGATCCTGATAACGGTAAGTACAAACTGTACACCAAATACGCACGTGAGGTGTCAGGCGATGACATAGGTGCATGGTGGACATACGATAGCATCGCACCTGGCGAGCAGATTGAAATCCGCATGGGCGTTTCATTCGTGTCGTGCGACAACGCCCGCGAAAACCTTGACAAAGAACAGGCTTCGCTTACATTTGACCAAATCAAGCAGAAAGCCTATGACACATGGAACAGCGACCTCGGCAGAATCCGCGTCACCGGCGGCACTCAAGGCGACAAGGAAGTGTTCTATACCGCTCTATATCACACTCTCATACACCCCAACGTGCTTTCGGATGTCAACGGACAATATCCCATGATGGAAGGCTGGGGCAACAAGACTGTTGACTACGATGGCGACCGCTATACGGTCTTCTCTCTTTGGGACACCTACCGCAACTTTCATCAGCTCATGACTCTCGTCTATCCGGAGCGTCAGCTCGATATGGTCCGTTCGATGGTTGACATGTCAAAGGAGTGGGGTTGGCTCCCTAAATGGGAACTTTACAGCCGCGAGACTTTCACAATGGAGGGTGACCCGGCCATTCCGGTTTTGGTTGACACATGGCGCAAGGGCCTGCGCGACTTTGACATGGACGCAGCTTACAAAGCCATGGTACGCTCCGCCACAACACCCGGCAAAGACAATCCTATGCGTCCCGACATTGACCCGTACATTGAAAAAGGATACGTCCCTCTGGGACACTATGCCGGCGACATGTCAGGCGACAACTCTGTTAGCCACGCCCTTGAATATTATGTTGCTGACAATGCTCTGGCATGGCTGGCCGAACAGCGCGGCGACACGGAATTCGCCAAGGAGCTTCGCAAACGTGCAGCCGGTTACAAGAACTACTATTCAAAAGAGAGCGGCACTCTACGCCCGCTTAATGACGACGGCACCTTCTTGAGCCCATTTAACCCCCGTCAGGGCGAAAACTTTGAAAACGTCCCCGGATTCCATGAAGGTTCGGCTTGGAATTACACTTTCTTCGTACCTCACGACGTGGAAGGCCTTGCCAAACTGATGGGCGGAAACAAAAAATTTGTCAACAAACTGCAGATGGTCATGGACTCAGCTCTTTACGACCCTGCCAACGAACCTGACATAGCATATCCCTATCTTTTCAGCCGTTTCAAAGGCGAAGAATGGCGCACTCAGGAACAGACCAATCGACTGCTACGGGAATATTTCACCACTGCCCCCGATGGCATCCCCGGCAACGATGACACCGGTACCATGTCGGCTTGGGCAATATTCACCATGATGGGATTCTATCCCGACTGTCCCGGAGAGCCTTATTACACACTGACCTCTCCAATATTTGACAAAATTGAGATTGACAACCCCCAAGGCACAATCACAATCAACGCGCCTCACAAGAATCCGGATGACATTTACGTGAAGTCCATAACTTTGGGTGGCAAACCGCTCAAGAGCTACCGTATCAGCCACGAAGAACTGATGAAAGGGAAGACTCTTGACTTCACACTGACTGACAAAAGAAATTAATATCAAAAATCACTTACCATAGATGAAACTACTCAACATCATTCCACTTGCAGCCCTGATGGCTTTCTCATCTACAGCAGCCCAGGAGCAAGAGTTGTTGACCAACTATGTCAACACAACAATAGGCACAGGAGGCCACGGCCATGTATTCATGGGGGCCAACGTTCCCTTCGGCATGGTCCAGTTAGGCCCGACTTCAATTCCGACCACTTGGGACTGGTGCTCCGGCTACCATGACAGCGACTCAACAATCATCGGGTTCTCCCACACGCATCTCGAAGGAACCGGCATCGGCGACCTTTTTGACGTAACTCTAATGCCCGTGATGGGAGAAGTGACCTACGCACGCGGCACAGAGGACACTCCGGGGTCAGGCCTATGGTCCTACGCCGAACGTTCTAAACAGGTATCATCGCCCGGCTACTATTCCGTTCCGCTGACTCGCAACGGTGTATTGGCCGAACTCACAGCAACCAATCGAGTAGGCGTACATCGCTACACCTTCCCTAAGGGGAAGGATGCCGCCATTGTTATTGACCTTCAGAACGGCGGTTGCTGGGACCAGACAACCGGCACAGAGATGAAAGCCGTGGGCAACAACAAGATAGAAGGCTACCGCTATTCCAAAGGGTGGGCCAACAACCAGAGAGTATATTTCGTGGCTGAGTTCAGCCGTCCGTTCAAGTCATTTGAACTTAAGGGGCCGCATGACATGTATGGCCGTGTCAACTTCGGCAATACAAAGGAGGGCGAACAAATCCTCGTGAAGGTTGCAATATCTCCGGTTTCAATAGAGGGTGCACAGGCCAACATGAATGCTGAAATGCCCGGATGGGACTTCGACGGCACTGTTGACAAGGCAGCACAGGAGTGGAACCGAGAACTTGGACGAATCAAAGTTCAGACCACCAATCAGGATGATCTCACCAAATTCTATACCGCACTGTATCATTCAATGATTGTTCCGGCCACTTTCTCGGATGTCAACGGATATTACCGTGGCGCTGACGACATGGTTTATCATAACCCTGACATGACAACCTACACCATATATTCTCTATGGGACACCTACCGCGCCGCAATGCCGCTCATGAGCATAATCAACGAAGACCGCAACAAGGACATGATCAACAACATGGTCGCCATTGCCGATGAGCAGGGACGTCTTCCAGTATGGCATCTGTGGGCCAATGAGACCAATTGTATGGTGGGCAATCCCGGAATCATTCCGGTTGCTGATGCCATTGTCAAGAATCAGCCTGGAATTGACCGAGACAAAGCTTACAAGGCACTTCTCAAGACAGCTGCCGACACCGCACGCGGAGGCGCATGGCGTGAGGAATACGGCTACATCCCCTCTGACAAGATGGTGGAAAGCATAGCATTCGACATGGAATATGCAATTGCCGATGGTGCAATAGCACGTGCAGCCGAGGCTATGGGCGACACCGCCAACGTGAGCAAATTCACCGAACGTAGCCATTCTTACCGCAATTATTTTGACCCCACAACAGGATTTGTGCGCGGACGCATGGCCGACGGTTCATGGCGCACACCATTTGATCCCAATTCAGCCAACCACCGCGCCGACGACTACTGCGAAGGCAACGCATGGCAGTACACTTGGCTCGTTCCGCAGGATCTTGACGGACTTGTAGAACTGTTCGGTTCACGTGAAGAGGCCGTAAAGAAACTTGATCTGCTCTTCAACACTTCATCCGAGCTTCGTGGAGAGGACGTTTCACCTGACATTTCCGGTCTTATCGGCCAGTATGCCCACGGAAACGAACCCTCTCACCACACAATTTATTTCTACACTATGCTCGGCGAGCCTGACAAGGCTGCTGACCGTATCCGTCAGGTCCTTGACGAATTCTACACCGTGAATCCTGATGGCCTTGCAGGAAATGAGGATGCCGGACAGATGTCGGCATGGTACATCCTTTCAGCACTCGGCTTCTATCAGGTTGAACCGGCCAGCGGACGTTACTGGTTCGGCTCTCCCATTTTTGATGAGGCCGCAGTTGAAGTGCCTGGTGGAAAATTTACTGTAAAGACCGTCAACAACTCCCCGGAAAACAAATATATACGCAAAGTTACCCTCAACGGCAAGCCATACGACAAGATGTACATCATGCACGATGACATACGCAATGGAGGTGAACTCGTATTTGAAATGGGGCCTAAGAAATAACACTCACCGCAACATATCATGCCGGGCATCGCATACAAAGCGATTGCCCGGTATGTTTTTAAGCGCTTATATAATAATGTGGATTGCACTTGCTTTAGTATCGGCTCTAAGCCTCGGGGTTTATGACATAATGAAAAAACTGTCAGTAAAGGACAATGACGTGCTGACAGTACTGTTTCTCAACACCCTGTTCGGCGCCATCCTCATGTCGCCTGTCGTAGTCACGCATCTGATTGACGGCACATCCGGCCTTGACGGTACAATTCACGGCCATCTGCTCATTCTGCTGAAATCACTGATAGTGCTCGGCTCGTGGCTCATGGGATACTTCGCCATAAAACATTTGCCGTTGACCATACAGGGTCCCGTCAACGCATCGCGCCCGGTTATGGTACTGGTGGGAGCAGTGATAATTTTTGGCGAACGACTTAACACGGTTCAATGGATTGGCATTCTATTGGGTTTCTGCTCCCTCTTCATGATATCCCGCATAGGTGCCCGCGAAGGGTTCTCGTTCAGGCATTCCCGCTGGTTGGCATTGGCAATAGGTGCAGCGATACTCGGAGCCATAAGCGCTCTGTACGACAAATACCTTCTGCGACAGTTCCAACCACTTGATGTCCAAGCCTGGTACTCCGTGTATCAATGCATTATCATGGGCGGAACCATATTGCTGGTCAGACGCATGAGCAAAAGCAACGCCACGCGATTCACGTGGCGTTGGACAATATTATTCATCACTATATTCCTGACGGTGGCTGATCTAGCCTACTTCTATTCGCTGTCATTACCTGGAGCCATGATATCGATAGTCTCCATGATCAGAAGAGGTAGCGTGATTATTCCGTTTCTCTACGGTGTAATAATCCTACGGGAGCGCAACGTCAAGGCCAAGGCCGTGGATTTGGCCATACTGCTCGTGTCGCTGGGACTTCTTGTGATAGGCTCCGCTGTAGGATAATAATGGCGGTAGCAAGTATTATCAGAAGAAGTAAGAAACGCGGACATTCCATCCTCGGTTGCGAGCCGAGTAATCGGTCAGGATTTTATCCTTGACGGCATAGGTCAGGCCCATTGAATAGCCGGCTGTAACCTGCCAGTTGTGTTTGATTTCAGCGCCAATACCAAAGTCAAGGCTCAGAGAGCCGAAAGGATACTGCATGCAGTCAAGTTTACTGTGAGCCACGAGCATACTGAGCGATGGGCCCACGTAGGCCAAAGGAGCGAGAGTGTCCTCAAATCCATTCAGGCGGGTGTATTTATAACGCAGATGGAACGGAATTACGAGATAGTGCATGCGCGACATTTCGTTGCCGTAACCCTGTGATGACCAGAGTTCCTTTGTGCCAAGATCAAGTTTAGCACCGCGCATTTCATAATACAATCCGAAGTCAACTCCAAACCCAATGCCGGGGAACATCATTTCGGTCACAATGCCGGCAGTAGGCCCAAAAGTCCGTTTAACCGGGACAATTTCCTGCTTGAAATGGAGGGTACTCATGTCTGCACCAAGCATGGCGCCATAACGGAATTGTGCACTGGAGGAGAGAGAACATAGCATCATGGCTGCAAGAGCCAAGAGTGAAAATATCTTACGTCGCATAATTTTTTCTTATTTTGGAGCAAAGGTAATAATTTTTGTGTAAATTTGCGGTTGAATTAATCAAAATATAACAGGTATGGCAAAAAAAGCTTTGTTAATGATACTTGACGGATGGGGCATAGGCAACCATTCGAAAAGCGATGTAATATATTCCACCCCTACTCCCTACTGGGATTCACTTCTCGCTAATTATCCTCACTCTGAGCTTCAGGCCAGCGGAGAAAACGTGGGATTACCTGACGGCCAGATGGGTAACTCAGAGGTAGGCCACCTGAACATAGGCGCCGGGCGCGTGGTTTATCAGGATCTCGTGAAAATCAACAAGGCATGTGCCGATGGTTCAATCCTGAATAATCCCGAAATCATCAACGCATTCACTTACGCCAAGGAATCAGGCAAGGCCATCCACTTTATGGGCCTTACATCCGATGGCGGCGTGCACTCATCACTTGACCATCTTTTCGCCCTATGCGACATAGCCAAGTATTACGGACTCGAGAAAGTTTACATCCACTGTTTTATGGATGGCCGTGACACAGACCCTCACTCCGGCAAAGGCTTCATAGAGCAACTTCAGGCCCACTGCGCAAAAAGTGCCGGCACAGTAGCATCCATTATCGGTCGTTACTACGCAATGGACCGAGACAAACGATGGGAACGCGTCAAAGTAGCCTACGATCTTCTCGTCAGCGGACAGGGCAAACAGGCTACTGACATGGTTGCCGCCGTACAGGAAAGCTACGATGAGGATGTTACCGATGAATTCATCAAACCGATCAACAACTCCACCGTTGACGGCACAATCAAGGAAGATGATGCGGTTATATTCTTCAACTATCGCAATGACCGCGCCAAGGAACTTACCGTAGCCCTCACCCAGCATGACATTCCCGAAGCCGGAATGAAAGTTATTCCCGGTCTGCAATATTATTGCATGACCCCCTACGATGCCTCTTTCACCGGCGTTCACATTCTCTTTAATAAGGAGAACGTTGACAATACTCTCGGCGAATACTTGTCAACTCTTGACAAAAAGCAGCTCCACATTGCTGAGACCGAAAAATATGCCCACGTAACATTCTTCTTCAATGGCGGACGCGAAGCTCCATTTGAGGGAGAAGAGCGTATCCTCGTCGCATCCCCCAAAGTTGCCACTTACGACCTCCAGCCGGAAATGAGCGCCTACGAGGTATGCGATAAGCTCTGCGAGGCAATTAAATCACAGGAATACGACTTCATTGTGGTTAATTATGCTAACGGCGATATGGTTGGTCACACCGGAGTATACGAGGCTATAGAGAAAGCGGTTAAAGCCGTTGACAAATGTGTGGAAAAGACCATTGAGACCGCCAAAGCATCTGACTACGAGGCAATAATAATTGCTGACCACGGCAACGCTGACAACGCAATCAATCCCGATGGCACTCCCAACACGGCACACTCTCTTAATCCCGTGCCCTGCATCTACGTGACAGCCAACAAGAACGCTCACGTTGCTGATGGCAAGCTCGCCGATGTAGCACCAACCATCCTGTCAATCATGGGATTACCTCAGCCAAAGGAAATGACAGGACACTCACTGATAGACTAACATTCCCCAAATTCTATATTCCCTATGACGCCTTAGCGACGAGATGTCCGCGAAGGCGTTTTTTTGCTATACACAATCTGTGTTAACGAATATTAATAGGGCGGCTTTCAACTATTGACATACCACATGATTGATTGTAGCAAAAAGAAAGCAAAAACCACGATTAAAAGCATTTTGAAATCAAACCCGCAGCAAAACCTTACACAAAGTGCAAAATAAAGTTAAATCAACCATAATTTCTAACAATTTTCTTGCGAGTATTCCTGCCGGGGATTACCTTTGCATCGTGTTTTTCATGGTATTAGATTTAAGGTTAACTAAGGTTGGTTGTCGTGAGACAATCAATTTTTTTTGCACCATATTCAACCAAGTCATTTCCACGCGAGTAGAAGCCATTCAGGGACATGAATTAACCTTATGGTGCCAAGAGCATAAATCAATGTAATAAATTTCATCTATAATTATGATAACAGATATGAACAAACTATTACATGCGGGGAGCGGTTGGTGGTTTTGGTTTATTCTGCTATTTTTGCACTTTGTTTACCGGTTTTTATTATGGGAAGAAAAGAGAAGGTTATAGAATATCTTGACGGACTCGGAATTGAGTTCGAGTGCATGGAGCATCCGGCTACGCCTACCGTGGAGGATGCGATGCAATACTGGAAAGCTGCTCCTGACGCGCAGCATTGCAAGAATCTTTTCCTTCGCAACCACAAGGGAAATCGCCACTATCTGGTGATTATTCCATGGTCAAAGAAACTTGACACGCATGCACTGGAACGAGCTATCGGCGAGAGCCGACTGTCGTTTGCATCCGAAAAACGTATGGACAAATATCTCGGAGTGTCACCGGGATCGGTTTCGCTTTTCGGCCTGATTAATGACTCCGAAAATAACGTGAAATTGATTCTTGACCGCGAACTTGAAACCGCAGCCCGCATAAGTTTCCACCCTAATGACAACACCGCATCACTGATTATCAGCCATGAGGGCATGATGAAATTTCTGGAAAACTGCGGTAACAATTATGAGTTCAGGGTTCTTGAATAAACCATTTTTGGGGAATAAGGGAAAGTATGGGATAATTTATTTGCAAAATAAATAAAAAAAGCATACCTTTGCAGAGGTATTCGTAACCATACCCTTATGTTCATAACGCGTGAAGCGCTGAAAATCAATGCCGTGATAATGGCAAATAATATTTTGCTTCCCGCTAAACATCATTTCAGAACTAATTGTTTACAAAGAAACTGATCTTATTACCATAAGATATATTTTCTACGTGTATATATTCCTCCCATATTCCCGTATTATACTGTAAGTATGTATAACATCACTGAACTAAGCTCCATGTCCGATGAGCAACTGAAAGGCGTTGCAGAGGCTATGGGGTTGACAAAAATCAATCTCGCCGACCGCGAGTCAGCTGTCTACGAGATACTTGACCAACAGGCATTGAATTCCGTGGCCAATGCCAAGACACGCTCCCAAGCTTCCGACAAACCGAAAGCCAAGCGAGGTCGTCCTGCAAAGAATGCGGCAGATAAAGCCGAAAAAAAATCAAATGACGAAAAACCTAAGAAAACTGCCAAGAAAGAGACGGCAGAGAAAACACCTGGCGGGAATGAGACCGCTCCGAAGACAGAGCTGTCTACTACCGAAGAAACCGTAACCGTTCAGGCTCAGGATACGAAACCGGCCCCCAAGCGCCGCGGTCGCAAACCGAAATCCGAGTCACAAGCCCAGACTGAAACAAGCAGCGTCCCTGCTGCAGACGCTCCGGCACAGGAACAACCGGCAACTCAAAAAAAATCCCGTGGCCGCAAACCAAAAGCCACTCCCACAGTTGAAAATATGGAAAATCCGGCTTCAGAGTCCAACGAGCAGCCTCAACTACTTCTTGAAGCACCAGCTGCCCAACCTGCACTCCCCGCAGCATCAGCACCGGAAACTCCTATGGAACAAGCTACTCCCGCAGCAACCGAGCAGCAACACGAAGAGCCGCATCAGGAGAACAACAATCATGGAAATCAGAATACAGGGCGACGCGATTTTGGCCGGAAAGATGCCACGTTTGGCTCATTCTTCCCCCGAGGAGAGGGCCGTAAGTTCACTCCCCGCACTCAACGCGAGAAAGAAGAGGCCGCCGCTGCTGCCGCTGCCGCTGCTGCCGCCGCTGCAAACCAACCGATAAATCTCATTGAGCCGTGGGAGCAGGAAAAAATCGAACGCCAGCGTCAGAAGAACCGTAACAAAAAGAATCGCAATAACAACAATAACAACCAACAGCAGAACCAGCAAAATCAGGTTCCGCAGTACAACTTCGACAATCTTATCGAAGCCAGCGGTGTTCTTGAGGTTGCTCCCGAAGGTTACGGTTTCCTACGCTCCAGCGATTACAACTATCTTTCATCGCCCGATGATGTTTATTTGAGCCACCAGCAGATAAAGTCACACGGACTGAAAACCGGCGACGTGGTGGAGGCTTCTATACGTCCGCCGCGCGAGAACGAGAAGCATTACATGCTGACACGGGTTAACCGCGTAAACGGACGTTCGCCTGAATTTATACGCGACCGCGTGCCGTTCGAGCATCTCACTCCCCTATTCCCCGATGAAAAATTTGATCTCACATCAGGACGCTCATCCAACATATCCACTCGAATCGTGGACATGTTCTCTCCAATAGGCAAAGGCCAGCGCGGACTCATCGTTGCTCCGCCTAAGACCGGTAAAACAATACTTCTCAAGGATATAGCCAATGCCATAGCCGAGAATCATCCTGAAACCTACATCATGATTCTGCTCATTGACGAGCGTCCGGAGGAAGTGACCGACATGAGCCGCAGCGTTAACGCCGAAGTCATTGCATCAACATTTGACGAGCCGGCTGACCGCCACGTGAAAATCGCCGGAATTGTTTTGGAGAAGGCCAAACGAATGGTTGAATGCGGCCACGACGTGGTTATTCTGCTCGACTCCATCACCCGACTGGCGCGCGCCTACAACACAGTGTCGCCCGCATCCGGCAAGATTCTTTCCGGTGGTGTAGACGCCAATGCGCTCCAGAAGCCCAAGAGATTCTTCGGCGCAGCCCGCAACATTGAAAACGGCGGCTCACTGACCATCATAGCCACAGCCTTGACCGAAACCAGCTCGAAGATGGACGAGGTTATCTTCGAGGAATTCAAAGGTACCGGCAACATGGAGCTTCAGCTCGACCGCAAACTCTCGAACAAACGCATATTCCCGGCAGTGGACATCATGGCCTCAAGCACACGCCGCGACGACCTGCTGCTGCGTGAAGAGACGCTCAACCGCATGTGGATTCTGCGCCGCTTCCTTTCTGACCGCAATTCCATTGAGTCAATGGAATTCATCAAAGACCGCATGGAGCGCACATCCAGCAACGATGAACTTCTACGCACAATGAACGACTGATATCCAAAGATCCATACATCCAAAAAGCTTCCTTTCAGGGAGCTTTTTTTGTTTTTTGAGCATATTTTTGACTCAGTGCGATTTTTTGATTAATTTTGTAAACCTACATCAAAATAACCATTGAAAATAACACCCAATGTATCTTTTAGGATATGACATAGGCAGCTCTTCGGTCAAGGCAGCCATAGTCGATGCATATACAGGAAAAACCATAGCCGGCGAATTTTATCCGAAAACCGAGGCTCCCATAAAGGCCTTGAAAAGCGGATGGGCCGAGCAAAATCCCTCTGACTGGTGGGAGTATCTGAAGCAAGCCACTCACGCTGCTATCAGCAAGTCAGGTATTGACGTCAATGACATAAAGGCGATTGGCATAAGCTATCAGATGCACGGCCTGGTTGCTATAGACCGTCAGGGCAAAGTGATTCGCGATTCCATAATATGGTGTGACTCCCGCGGCGTGCCTTACGGAGAGAAAGCCTTTGAAGAAATCGGCCCTGACACCTGCCTTGAACATCTACTGAACTCTCCCGGCAATTTCACAGCCACCAAGTTGAAATGGATGAAGGAGAACGAGCCGGAATTGTTTGACCGTATCTATAAAGTCATGCTTCCGGGTGATTACATTGCCATGAGACTTACCGGAGAGGTATCCACCAACATGGAGGGACTTTCAGAGTATATGCTGTGGGACTTCAAAAACAATGCTCCGGCAAAGTTCCTGATGGATTATCTGGGCTTCGAGCCTGATATTTTCCCGAAGATACTTCCCACATTCGGTCCGCAGGGAACGCTACTCCCCTCGGCAGCCGCAGAGCTCGGACTCGTGGCGGGAATACCCGTAACGTACCGAGCCGGCGACCAGCCGAACAACGCACTTTCGCTCAACGTGTTCAATCCCGGAGAAGTCGCTTCAACTGCAGGGACATCGGGAGTGGTCTACGGCATCAACGGCACTGTGAGCTACGACCCGCAATCGCGCGTCAACAACTTTGCCCACGTCAACCACACGGCTGCAGACCCGCGCATAGGAGTCATGACATGCATCAACGGCACGGGAATCCTCAACAGTTGGATAAAGCGAAACATAGCCCCCAAGGGAATGACATACGGCGAAATGAACGACATGGCGGCAACCGTTCCGGTTGGCAGTGCAGGAATTTCCATACTCCCCTTCGGCAACGGAGCGGAGCGCGTTCTCTGCAACCGTCAAGTGGGCTGCTCATTCCACGGCATCAATTTCAACATGCACAATGCGGCCCACATAATGCGTGCGGCACAGGAGGGAATAGTTTTCTCATTTGTCTACGGCATGGAAATAATGGCCGAGATGGGCATGAAGATAAGCACCATACATGCAGGGAACGCCAACATGTTCCTCAGCCCGATTTTCCGGACAACTCTGGCCAGTGTATCCGATGCCACCATCCGGCTCTTCAACACCGATGGAGCGGCCGGAGCGGCGATAGGGGCCGGAATTGGCGCCGGAATCTACAACGATAACAATGAGGCTTTTGCCAATCTTGAGAAAATATCCGAGATTGCACCTGCTGCCGACAGGACGCCTTATCTGGAGGCATACGCGCGCTGGAAAACGTATCTTGAAAATGAATTGAAAAACCTATAAATCATCACCAAATTCTAATATCAGCTAAAATTCAATTTTTATTGCAATGGAAAGAAAAGAATACTTCCCCGGGATAGGGAAAATCAAGTTTGAAGGCACAGAGAGCTACAATCCTCTCGCCTACCGCTATTATGACGCTGACCGCATTGTTCTCGGTAAGCCAATGAAAGAATGGTTGAAATTCGCCATGGCCTGGTGGCACACTCTCACAGCAGAAGGTGGCGACCAGTTCGGTGGCGGCACAAAGAAATTCCCATGGAATGAAGCTCCCGATGCCATGACAGCTGCCAAGCAGCGCGCCGATGCCGGATTTGAAATCATGCAGAAACTCGGCATAGAATATTTCTGCTTCCACGATGTTGACCTCGTGGGCGACACTGACGACATAGCCGAATACGAAAGCCGTATGGCTGAGATTACAGAATATCTCAAGGGCCTCATGAAGGAGACCGGCATAAAGAACCTCTGGGGCACCGCAAACGTGTTTGGACACGCACGCTATATGAACGGCGCTGCCACAAATCCTGACTTTGACGTGGTGGCACGTGCAGCCGTGCAGATCAAAGCCGCCATCGATGCCACAATAGCGCTTGGCGGACAGAACTACGTGTTCTGGGGCGGACGCGAGGGCTACATGAGCCTGCTGAACACTGACCAGAAGCGTGAGAAGGAGCATCTGGCCATGATGCTGACAAAGGCACGCGACTATGCCCGTGCCAACGGATTTACAGGCACATTCCTCGTGGAACCCAAACCCATGGAACCGACCAAACATCAATATGACGTTGACACGGAAACAGTTATCGGATTCCTGAAAGCCCACGGTCTTGACAAGGATTTCAAGGTGAACATCGAGGTGAATCATGCCACACTGGCCGGACACACTTTTGAGCATGAGCTCGCAGTGGCCGTGGACAACGGCATGCTCGGTTCAATCGATGCCAACCGCGGCGACTATCAGAATGGCTGGGACACTGACCAATTCCCCATTGACAACTATGAGCTTACCCAGGCCATGATGCAGATTATCCGCAACGGAGGATTCGGCAACGGAGGCACAAACTTCGATGCCAAGACGCGCCGCAACTCAACCGACCTTGAGGATATTTTCATTGCCCACATCTCAGGCATGGACGCTATGGCCCGTGCACTCCTGAGCGCAGCCGAAATTATCGAGAAATCGCCTTACTGCAAGATGCTCAAGGAGCGCTACGCTTCATTTGACAGCGGCAAGGGCAAGGAATTCGAGGAAGGCGAACTTTCGCTGACCGATCTTGCCGACTATGCTCGCACCAATGGCGAGCCCAAACAGATTTCCGGCAAGCAGGAACTGTATGAGGCAATCGTTAACATGTACGTGTGATTTGCACCATGAGTAACTTTACACAAAGCGGCGGTAGCCGCCTGTATCTGTTTTCAATAGTCCTTGTGGCCGTACTCGGCGGTCTGCTTTTCGGCTATGACACAGCCGTGATATCGGGTGCCGAGAAGGGACTGCAGGCCTTTTTCCTCGGAGCCAAGGACTTTGTCTATACTGATACCATTCACGGTATCACCTCGTCAAGTGCCCTTTTGGGGTGTATTATCGGCAGTGCCATTTCCGGCATTCTTGCGGCGCGGTGCGGACGTAAGCGCACACTATTTGTGGCCGGCGTGTTCTTTTTCATCTCCGCTCTCGGCTCTTATTATCCTGAATTTGCATTCTATGCCTATGGCAAGCCCTCCTTTGAGCTGCTCATAATGTTCAACATCTACCGCATTATAGGCGGTATAGGTGTGGGATTGGCTTCGGCTATCTGCCCTATGTACATAGCCGAGGTTTCGCCCTCAAATCTGCGCGGCACCCTCGTGTCGTGGAACCAGTTTGCCATAATCTTCGGTCAGTTGGTGGTCTACTTTGTCAACTTCCTGATTCTTGGCGAACACACACAGCCGATTATCGAGAAGATTGGCGAGGCCGTCTACAGCGTGCATGCATCTTCAGACCCCTGGACCATAGAGACCGGATGGCGCTACATGTTTGGAAGCGAGGCGTTCGTTGCCGGACTGTTTGCAATCCTCGTATGTTTCATTCCGGAGTCGCCGCGCTATCTCGCCCTAAAAGGCAAGGACAACCGCGCATTGCACATTCTGCAGAAAATCAATGGCGCAGTCAACGGACAGAAAATTCTTGACCAGATTAAGAGCACTGTCAGTGTGCGCAACGAGAAGCTGTTCTCATTCGGCGTCATGGTAATATTTGTGGGAGTGATGCTCTCGGTGTTCCAGCAGGCAGTAGGCATCAACGCTGTTCTCTACTACGCTCCCCGCATTTTCGAGTCCATGCACATGGGTGACCCGATGGTGCAGACCGTGATAATGGGCATCGTGAACATAGCGTTCACCCTTGTGGCAGTGTTCACCGTGGAGAAGATTGGTCGCAAACCCCTGCTGATATGGGGGTCGATAGGCATGGCCATAGGTGCACTCGGCGTGGCAATGTCAAATGTTGCCGAAGTTGCGCCGATTGTTCCGGTTGTCAGCATCATGATCTACTCCGCTTCATTCATGTTCTCTTGGGGCCCGATATGCTGGGTGCTAATTTCCGAGATTTTCCCGAACACTATCCGAAGTCAGGCTGTGGCCATCGCCGTAGCCTTCCAGTGGATTTTCAACTTCATCGTCTCATCGACGTTCGTCCCGATGTACAACATGCAGATGGGCGACATGGGCGACAAGTTCGGACATTTCTTCGCCTACGCGCTCTACGGCGTGATTTGCATCATTGCAGCTTGGTTTGTTAGTCGCTATGTACCTGAAACCAAAGGCCGCACGCTTGAGGACATGACCCGCTTCTGGCTGAAAAAGGACAAGAAATAATAGCCCGATACGATCATAACAGACAGAAGTCCGGTCAGTGGCCGGACTTCTTTTATATTGACCTAAGAATTAGCGAATTGGCGCGGTCAACAATACCGGTATCGAGTGACGAGAGATAAATGCGGGTGGTGCTTTCCGATTCATGCCCGAGTCCTTCGCTTATCACACTCACGGGGATGTTCTTCGTTCTGGCGGCTGAAGCCCAACTGTGGCGGGCCACATAGAGCGTCAGCGGGAGGTCAAGCTTGATCATCTCGGCAATTTTCTTCAGGCAACGGTTAATCAGATGGCCGGCGTTGCGATAGGCGCAGCGTTCGCTCATACCCGGCCTGCGTATTATGGGTAACAGATAACCGGAACTGTTGGCCGGATAACGATCAAGAATGTGCTGCATGTCGGCAGTCCACTTGATTATGAGCAGTTGGCCGGTTTTCCGGCGACGATAGATTACGTGGCCGCTGACGAGGTCGGTTTTGCGGAGGAAAGCCATGTCAATGAAACTCATGCCACGGAGCATGAAGCTCATGATGAACATGTCGCGTGCATAACAGAGCACATCGCTGCCGGAGAGGTCCAACCCGCGTATACGTTTGATGATTCTCAGCGGAAGCGCACGTTTTACGGTGCGGTCTATGCCGGTGTACACGTTGCGAAACGGTTGGCAGTCATCAATCATGCCCCGCCGTACTGCCCGGTTATACACCGCCCGCAGAATCCGTGTGTAGAACGAGACTGTGTTTGGGACAAGACCGCGCCCACGGAGCCACGACTCGTATTCCTCCATTATTTCTGCCGTCATGCAGTCCAGCAACAGGTCGCTACCGTCTGCGCTGTAAAATCTCGATGCACAACGTCCCGAAAGGAACGCGCGGAAACTTCTAAGCGCGGCGGTGTAAGTTTCGGAAGTACGTATCTTCCCATTGCGGCGCATTCTCTTTATCAGTTCGCCCATGAAATTCGTCAGCGATGCATCCTGAACGAACCGGCGGTATTCGTTGACTATATCATCGGAAGTATAGGAAGTCCCCTCCCCATCGAGCCTTGAGATAATTCTTTTAAGTCGTCCGATATCCGTAGCCACTCCCCGACGCACAAACTCCACCACCGCACGCCTCACGATGTTCACATCACGAGCCGGAATCATACTGCCGCACGCCCATTCGCCGGACATAAGCGAATAATCCGAGCGAATCTGCCTGACTGATCTGCTATGAATTATCTGATAATAGATTGTGCCCTCGCGTCCGGCAATGGCCGAAGGGCGGAACTTAACTTTTATTGTAGCCATATTTATGATGTTGATGATTCATCATAAAACGCCGCAATGCGCCCCAAAGGTCACTAAGACCACATAATTGCAACCGGGCTGATTCCGGCAAGCGGAATCAGCCCGGGTATTTACTAATAAGGAGTGAAGGGTCAGTAGGCTTTTTGGTAAAGGGCGAGGATGTCGTCGTAGGTGACATCTCGGGGATTGCCGGGAGTGCAGACGTCGGCCATAGCAGCTTTGGCCAGACGGGGAAGATCCTCTTCCTTTATGCCAAGCTCGGCGAGGTGCTGCGGTATGCCAACCTTGATTGACAACTGACGAACAGCTTCAACGGCGGCATCAGCGGCTTCCTCGGCAGTCATGCCCTGACGATACACCCCCATCGCCTTGGCAATTTCACCGTATTTCTCAACAGCAGCCGGTTTGTTGAACTCCATGACAACGGGTAGCAACAGTGCGTTGGCAACACCGTGAGGAATATCAAAAATAGCGCCAAGCGGATGAGCCATTCCGTGAACAGCGCCGAGTCCAACGTTGGAGAATGCCATACCTGCAATGTACTGGGCCACGGCCATACCGTTGCGCGCATCGGCATTGGTAGGCTCTGCCACAGCTGTGGGCAGATAACGTGCTATCATATCAATGGCCTTGATTTCAAACATGTCGCTCATTTCCCAAGCCCCTTTGGTGATAAGTCCCTCAATTGCATGAGTGAGCGCGTCCATACCGGTGGCTGCTGTCAGACTTTTGGGAAGAGTGTACATAAGTTCAGCATCAACTATAGCAATGGCAGGGATATCGTTGGGATCCACGCACACCATCTTCTTTTCGTTCTCCTCATCGGTGATCACATAGTTGATGGTTACCTCAGCAGCAGTACCGGCGGTGGTGGGAAGCGCGATAACCGGGACTGACTTATGATGAGTGTCAGCAACGCCTTCAAGCGACACCACATCAGCAAATTCAGGATTATTGGTAATGATACCGATTGCTTTGGCAGTGTCCATTGATGAGCCGCCACCTATGGCAAGAATAAAATCGGCTCCGGATTCGGCAAAAGCCTTTACTCCGGCCTTAACATTTGATACTGTGGGGTTCGGCTTAATTTCACTGAACACCTCGTAAGGGATGCCGGCACTTAGAAGCACGTCAAGGACCTTGTCGGCAACGCCGAACTTAATCAGGTCTTTGTCAGTGGCCACAAAAGCCTTGTGGAGCCCGAGTCGGGCTATTTCTCTGGGAAGCACCTCGCGGGCGCCGGGTCCGAAGTAAGAAACTTCGTTGAGCACAAATCTGTTTACCATGATATTTTATATGTGTTTTTGGTTTATACATGCAAATATAGTTCTTTTCTTATAAAATTTTTCGTTTTCTGTTGTAAATATTACAGGCTCTGTCTCGCGGTAAATTTTTTAATATCCAATATCGTCAAATGGCATTATCTATCGAAATTTTTACTATTCGATATTTGCAAAATATTTGTAAATATACGCTTTTTTATTAAAATTCACTCATGGACATTTGTATATCCGGATATTTGCGCGTACCTTTGCGGCGACAATTGTAGTTTTTGACTCTTCAGCCGGAATTTTCAAATACACAATAGTTAGCAATATAGTAATTATAACCCATAATTATCTCATATCCTTAACAAGATGACCATCAATAGACTGACGGCAGTCTGCACAATTATACTTGCCTCCGTGGCGCATATCACTGAGAGTCAAGCAATTACCCCCCCCAATTAGATGATAGAACGGAGGACTCGCCTTGGCGTGTGGAGACCAATGCTCTTGAATGGGCGTTGCTCATAGCCAATGCCACAGGTGAGTATGATGTGGCGCCGCAATGGTCAACGGCTCTTTCGCTCCACTATTCCGCTCTCAACTATTTCAGCTCTCGCTGTAAATTCCGCACATTTATTTTCCGCCCGGAGATCCGTTATTGGCTCGGTCCGGGCCACACCGGCGCATTCATTGACGCGCATCTGCAGGCGGCTTCCTATAATTTTGCGCTGCCATCGTGGCAATTTCGTGTTCAGGACATGCACGGCACGCATCCGGCTCTGGGCGGAGGCATAGGTCTGGGCTACCGCAAGAGCCTCGGCAACGACAACCGTTGGAGCCTGCAGGCACAGGCCGGCATTGGAGCCTATCATCTGCGCTACGACCGCTTCGTCAACCACCGCGGAGGCCAATACACCGACACCCGCACGCGCACATTCTTTGGCATTGACAATCTCAGTCTTTCGCTTGTGTATCACTTCAAAACTGCAAAGCGATGAGACAGCGACTACGCCATATTCTAACCCGCGTTGACGATAGGATTCTGCTACCCATCGGTCTACTGCTTGCGGCTCTGCTTGCGGCCATGCTTTCAGGCTGCGATGTCCACGAGTTCCCCGGCGAGCCCGATGCTCCCGAACCTGAACCGGAGCAGCAGACTATTAAGGTGAACATTCATCACGAGCAGACATGGACTCACTCAGATTTCGTATACTCAAGAGCCGGTGAGACATTGGAAGCACGCTACGTGCTCCGCGCATATACTCAGGGCACTACTGAAAATCACAATTACGAAGCTATTTTTTACAGCACTGATCTCAACCGCGCTGATTTCACCATTGACCTTCCGCTGCCGGAAGGCCGTCAGGACATACACGTGTTCAGTGACTACGTAGAGGCCGGAACACATCGGCAGCTCCACTATGACGTGACGGACTTCTCTTCAATCTCAAACATACGCGACCAATACGAAGGCAACACTGACTCTCGCGATGCCTTCGCCACATCATCACAGTTCTCCATCCCATCGGCCTATTCCACGGGCGATATGGAAATAACCCTGTCATTGAGCCGACCAATGGCAAGATACGTGATTGTGGCTACAGATGCCGACCGCTTGGCTGACAAGGTGGCCAAGTCCTCTGACGGCGCAAGAACAATCGATGGATACACCGTGATTGTGCGATATCCGCTCTACATGCCATCAAACTACAGCATGTTCAGTCAGGCACCAACCGATTCCTGGACTGGCATGAGCTATGAGGCTCCGGTTGAACGGACATCGGACTCAGAGGCTCAAATCGGCATGGACTACATGTGGGTGAACCATCACGAGGGTTCACTTCAAATGCAACTATATCTGCGGAATCCACAAGGAGAAACGGTGCCTATGACCTCAGTGTTCACTGTGCCTATGGTGCGCGGACGCACCACATGGATACGCGGCCCGTTCCTGACATCTACCTCTACGGGTGGCGTTGGCATAGACCCCGGCTTTGACGGTGACTTCAACATAGAAATCAGATAACACTTAATTATAAATCACATAATACATAAATTTCTTATAACTAACCCTAAAACAAAACCTTATGAAGAAAACTCTGTTTGCAATGTTTGCAGCCGCGTTGATGATGACCGGCTGTAGCAGCGATCTGGAACCGGAGGTGAGAACCGATGGCAACACGCACTTCACGGTGCAGCTTCCTGACGGCATGGGTTCACGTGCTTTCGGCGATGGCGAAACCGCGACAAACCTCACCGTAGTGGCCTACGAAGCCGGCACTAAAACTATTGGCGACAAGGCAACAGCCACTTTCACATCCAAGGCCACCACAGTTGACCTTACGCTTGAACGCGGAAAGCGTTACGATATCGTATTCTGGGCCGTGGCTCCCGGAGCTGATTGCTATACTTTCTCCGATACTGACGGCTCTGTGACCGTTGACTACACCAAAGTCAATGGAAGCGATGACAATGCCGATGCATTCTTTGCATGCGACAACACTCCCGTTATTTCCGAATCCTACACCAAGACTGTTCAGCTGCGCCGCCCGCTCGCCCAGGTCAATCTCGGAACTGACGACCTCAAGGCTGACTGGAGCGTGAAGACAACCATGACGGCTAAAGCATATACAACACTGAGCCTCGTTGATGGAGCTGTCAGCAATCAGACCGACGTTACTTTCGTCACTGATGCTCAGCCTACAGGCGAGACTTTCCCCGTGACCCACGACAACACTGAGAAGACCTACAGCTATCTCGCAATGGCATATCTTCTCGTTCCGGAAGCTCAGGAACTCGTTGACATCAACTTCTCAATGGAACGTACCGGCGCAGAGGTTGTAACAATTCCCGTGGCCAACGCTCCCGTGCAGCGCAACTACCGCACCAACGTGTTCGGCTCTCTTCTCACCGCCAACGGCAACTACAACGTTGTCATTGTCCCGGATTTCTACACTCCTAACGCCGCCGATATCAAATGGGACGGTTCTGTTGACAAAAATCTCACTGAGGTTGAAGATGAGATTATGATTTACACCGCCGCCCAGCTTGCCGGCTTTGCAGAACTCGTGAACGATGGTGAAACATACGAAGGTAAGACCGTTAAACTTGCCAATGACATTGACCTTGCCAACCGCTACTGGACTCCGATTGGATTTATTCAGAAATATACTAACACTGTAAGAGTTCCGTTTAAGGGAACTTTTGACGGAAATGGCAAGACCATTTCCAATCTTATGGTTTCCGCTAAGGAAGGTGGATCCGTAAACAGCGCCGGCCTTTTCGGTTGTCTTGACAATGCTACAATAAAGAATCTGAAAGTTGCTAATGCTACAGTAACAAGCAACCACTATGCCGGAACAATATGCGGTTGGGCTACCAATGCCGCCACCTTTAATGGTTGCACCGTTGATAACGCTCGCGTCACCTCAACATACGCCGATGATGACAATAGCGGTGATAAAGCCGGTGGATTAGTCGGTTATGTCCAGGATGGTTGCGCTATCACCAGTTGTACAGTGAGCAATTCTGAGGTTAAGGCCGCCCGTGACCTTGGTGGTATCGTTGGTATGCTTGAAGTTAGTTCAGGTTACGGAAATGAGCAAAGACCATCAACCGCAACAAATTGTACTATTAAGGATGTAAAACTGACCATCACATCAAATAAGAGAACTGTCAAGGCTATAGCCGGACGTCTTAACGCAAGCTGCACCCAGGGTACGGGACACAATGTAGATGGTATAACACTGCGCTTTGAGAACTTTGATGCAACCGGTACTAACGACTATCAGTCAATACTGTATCTCAACTATGAAGGAACCGGTTGGAAAAACATTGCAGTAGAGATTGTCAATGTCAAGACTAACGGTGTATATGTCAACACAAGAGGCGGAAACGCTGCCACTCTGCTTGTTGACGGATGCGAAATTCATAATTTCGAGGGTCAATACGAATACTGCAAGAGCAGCAATTCAGACTCTGATAAGGACAAGCGCGTACTTGGTGCTCACCTTGGAATCAACTTCCTGACATCTCCCGGAATTACACTTGAGAATAAGTTCACAATGCGCAACACCAATATTTATGACACATACGGACATAATATCCAGATTTGGGATGGTACAGACGCCTCTCCTTACTCAAATGATGGTCATGTTGACATTTTGATAGAGAACTCTTCGTTCGCAAACTGGGGCATGAAAGAGGAGGCTGAGAACGACATCAGGACCTCTGCCGCAATAAAAGTAACAGGCGATAAGGATATCATTGCAGCCGTTAATACTTTCCGCTCAATGTTATATTCCGGCGGTAACACGTTTACCATACCCGCTGACAAGAACGGTTTCCAATACACCGTTATTAACATTACAAACTGCGAGACACAAAAGGCAAGATGTTCACGCTCTGCTCTTGATGATGACTGGGTTGAACTTGACAAATAAACAATAATCCGTATTTTTCACCGGGAGGCTGCGCCAATGGCGCGGCCTCCTTTTATTATCCCGGCCGCTACAGGATAGTCGACCCTTTACTACGTTATTATGACGTAACAATGGCACTAATACGCGTACCCTTGGATTTTATCCCGCTTGTGTAAAATTCACAAGATTTTTAAGTACTTTTGCATATATTTTAATATACGAGCATGGAAACAAGTATTTCACATCATAATCTTGACGAAGACATCAATCGTTTATACAGCTCAATCAAGAAACTGGTTGATAAATCTCATATATCTGTAGCTATTACAGTTAACACGGCCTTGTGTTCATTAAATTACGCAATAGGGAAGCACATTTCAGAAGTTATAGGTTATAAAGCTTACGATAAATATGGGAGATCAATCCTTGCGACACTGTCGCAAAGATTGACATCTGAATATGGACGTGGGTTTACATACTCAGCACTAACTCGAATGGTGAAAATTGCCAAAACTTTCGATTATGAGATGTTTGCGACACTGTCGCAAACATTGTCTTGGAGTCATTTCATAGAATTAGCCTCCATCGATGACGTCACCAAACGCCTATATTACCAACAGATGACTTCTCTCAATCATTGGAGTCTACGCGAACTTCGCCGTCGCCAAGATGCGATGGATTATGAACGCAGCCTAATAGCAGCAAAACCAGAAGATGATATCGTGGCAGCGTTATCTATGCCTAACCCCACAGATAATCCCGAGGTGATGCTTAAAAGCTCTTATATTGTGGATTTTCTCGGCCTTAATGGCTATTATTCTGAGAAAGACCTTGAATCTGCCATCATATCTCAGTTGGAAAAATTCATCCTTGAACTTGGAAATGGGTTCGCTTTCTTAGAAAGACAAAAACGAATAAGCATTGATGGTATAGATTACTATGTTGACCTTCTTTTTTATCATCGTAAGCTTAACAGACTTGTTGCAATAGATTTAAAACTTGGAAAATTCAAGGCTGAATATAAGGGTCAAATGGAGTTGTATTTGAAATATCTTAACCGATATGAAAAGCAACCGCATGAGAATGATCCTATTGGATTGCTTTTATGCTCCGAAGGTAATACTGACCATGTTGAACTTATGATGCTTGGAGAGGAAAACATCAAAGTGGCACAATATCTAACTGATCTGCCTGAAAAGAAGTGGTTCTTGGATAAATTGACTCGTTCAATAGAGATTGCTCGCAGTTATCAGGCATCTAACTCGATTCAAAAAGAATTGTAGTTGCACCTTAGCACTATAAAATACTCTGACTTATCCCCGGTCGTTGCAAGGTAGATGACCCTGCCATCCGATATACGGTTAAAGGGATGGGATTTGGAGCGTTGGAAAGATTTGCGTATTTTTGCGATACCGAACCGTTGAATCATGAACATCCTTTTGTCATTACCGCCAAGTGTGGTCCGCAATGCCGGCCAACAATTGTCAAAATCCAACGCTGATACCATTTATCGCGATTCCGATCCCGCGGACCGTAAACTCGGCTCGGGCGGCGGTACTGCGTGGATTGTGGATCGTTTCCAACGCCAAAGTTCCATCGTTGACAAAAGAACTATTGTGATTCACGCAGGAGGTCAGAGCCGCCGACTCCCGGCCTACGCGGCTACGGGCAAGTCCATGACTCCGCTCCCTGTGCTCCGATGGGCTGTGGGAGAACGGATTGACCAGCCTCTTCTTGACCTCCAGCTTCCTCTGCTGAAAAAAATAATGCGTGAGGCCCCACAAGGGCTGAACACACTGATTGTTAGTGGTGATGTGCTAATCCGTAATAATGGGCCATTACCGGAGATTCCTGACGCAGATGTGGTCTGCTTTGGGATGTGGGCAGCTCCGGAGCAAGCCACGAACCACGGCGTTTTTCTGCTTCCGCGCGAAGGAGGCAATGAGGGAAAACTCCTTGATTTCATGCTTCAAAAGCCATCGGCCGAAGAACTTGCTGCTCTTAGCGGATCGCATTACTATCTGATGGACATTGGATTATGGCTCCTGAGCGACAGAGCTATGGAAGTACTGCGCCGAAAATCAACTGACAAGGATGGCGACTTCCGTTTCTATGATCTATACTCCGACTTCGGATGTGCTCTGGGTAGAAATCCGGAAAAAGACGATGAAGATGTTGGGGCTCTATCTGTGGCTGTGGTTCCAATGCCGAAAGGTGAGTTCTATCATTTCGGCACAACCCGCCAGCTTCTCTCCACAACGCTCAAACTGCAGAATCTCGTGGCTGACCAACGCCGGATAATGCACCTTGACCCAAAGCCGAATCCTGCATTGTTTGTACAGAACTGCATAATACGCAATCCCCTGACAAGCAGGAACAACAATGTGTGGATAGAGAATTCGGTTGTAGGACGTAACTGGACGCTGACATCGGACAACGTGATAACCGGAGTTCCGGAAAATGACTGGACACTGACACTGCAACCGAGCCAATGCCTTGACATAACGCCTGTGGGAGAGAGCGGTTACGCCGTCAGGCCCTACGGTTATGACGATTCCATGAAAGGAAACCCCGCTGATGAAGAGACGCTGTACGTGGGCCAACCCATCAAACAATGGGCTGCAGAAAGAGGCTTAGTTATTGAGTCGGAATGCCAAGACATTCAATCCACGCCGCTGTTCCCCATTGTCAGTGACATAGAGGAGATGGGGAGCGTAATAAAATGGATGCTCAATGCCGATGATAGCGCGGACGGCAAACGGATATGGATGGAGGCGCAGAAACTGAGCGCTGACGGAATAATGGAGGCGGCGAATCTGCAAAGGCTCAACGCCCAACGGCAAGAAATGCTGAAAAAGAACCTGCCGATGTTATGGAACAACCGCTACAGTGTGTTCTATCAGTTAGATCTGGCCGACACGGCTAATAAAATACACAATCTCGGATTGCCGGCACCCGAAAAACTTCCTGAGGAGGACTCATCGACACGGCGCCTGCGCAACCTGATGATACGCAGCAAGGTGCAGAAACTCGGAGATTATCCGGGAACAGCAGACGAACTGGAAGCATTCGCCATTATGCGTAACTCCATACTCGCTAACATTGACACGGCGGAATCCGCACCGCGACTGAGTGTGTACCCCGACCAGATTGTGTGGGGACGAAGCCCCGTGCGCATAGACCTTGCCGGAGGGTGGACCGACACTCCCCCCTACTCGCTGCTCTATGGCGGCTCAGTTGTCAATATGGCGGTGGAACTCAACGGGCAACCTCCGCTACAGGTGTTTATAAAGCCATCCGCGAAGCTGCAAATTACTCTCCGCTCCATTGATCTCGGAGCATCGGAAGTCATAACAGACTTCACCCAGCTCACTGATTTTGCCCGTGTAGGGTCGCCATTCTCCCTACCCAAGGCATCACTGGCCATAGCCGGATTCGCACCCGGATTTTCGGCTGAGCATCACACTTCGCTTGAAAATCAGTTGAAGTCATTTGGCAGCGGCATTGAGATAACGCTTCTATCAGCTCTACCGGCCGGTTCGGGAATGGGCACAAGCTCCATTTTGGCGGCAACCATTCTCGGGGCAATCAGCGACTTCGCCGGACTTGGATGGACAGCCGACGATATTTGCCGGCGCACTCTTGCCGTAGAGCAGATGCTTACCAGTGGCGGCGGTTGGCAGGACCAGTACGGAGGAGTGCTTCCCGGAGTGAAATTACTCCAGACCGAGGCATCGCCCATTCAGATACCCTCAGTCAACTGGCTCCCGGAGGCAATATTCACCGCTCCGGAGTTTGCTCCGTGTCACATTCTTTACTATACCGGCCTAACCCGCACGGCCAAAGGCATTCTTGCGGAAATTGTCAGCAACATGTTCCTCAACGAGGGCACAACCCTAAGGCTACTCGGCGAAATGAAGGATCATGCAGCAGAAATGTCGCGGGCCATACAGCGATGTGATTTCAACGCTTTCGGACAAGCCGTGGGCAAGTCGTGGGAGCTGAATTGCCTTCTTGATTCAGGAACGTGTCCGGATTACGTTAAAGAAATAATAGATTCCGTGGCCGACCTTACACTCGGCATGAAACTGCCCGGAGCAGGAGGCGGCGGCTATCTTTACATGGTTGCGAAAGACCCTGAGGCGGCAGCAATGATTCGACGCACGCTGACTAATCGCGGAACAGCCCGCTTTGCCGGCCTATCCATCAGCAACACCGGCCTGCAGGTGAGCCGCAGCTAAGAGCCTGTCCTACAACTATATTATAGCATGGGACTCTAAAGCAGGCTCTTAGGCTTCGTGGCCTGGAAATCCTTTAGATATTCCGGGGTGGAATATGCCAAGTCAATGAACTGCCGACGCATGTAGCTGCGCTCGGCAAGGGCTATCATGTCAGATGCGAGGGGCACCACGTCAGGGATAAAACGTGCATTGGGAGAAGTCAGCACTTCACGAGCCTTTTGGCTTCCATTGCCGAAGAATGCTACAGGGCCACGAGTCAATATCTCAGCATACGAGTCCGGCTCAAGAATGAGCGGCTGAGGCTTCATTATTTCCTCCAGCGCAAAGTCGTAGACTGCCGTATAGACCTCCATTCGGCGAGCATCAATCATCGGGGCGAGCATCACGTCAGGCTCAAGGTCGGCATTGAACATTGCATGCACCGCCATGAGCTGGAGTGTTGATACGCCGATCAGCGGGGCATCAAGAGCGTAGGCAAGGCCCTTGGCCTCCGAAAGCCCGATGCGAAGGCCCGTGTAGCTTCCGGGACCCATGCTGACAGCCACAGCATCAAGCTTCATTTCGTGGTCACGGGCGTGATCCAGACAGCGCTTGATGAATCCGCTCAGCAGAGCAGCATGGTTGCGTCCGTTAAAGTCCTCGAAATGACAAAGCACCATGCCTTCGGCCGTCAGAGCGGCGGAGCATACCTCGGTGGAGGTTTCTATGTTGAGAATTACAGCCATCTGTTGAAAAAATTTAGTGCAAAGTTACATTTTTCCTCTCTATAATTCGTACTTTTGCGGAAATAAATCCAAACAGACTCTATATGCTCCTATCCATGACCGGTTTCGGCAAATCAGTTGTCGAACTTCCGAATAAAAAAATAACAGTGGAGATTAAGTCGCTCAACAGCAAACAACTTGATCTGTCGCTACGCGTGTCTCCTCTCCTTTGCGAAAAAGAGATGGAACTGCGCAACATTATTGCCCGCAGGGTAGAGCGCGGCAAGGTGGAGGCCACGGTCTACATTGAGAACCATCAGGCCGAAGCCTCCATGCAGTTCAACATTCCTGTGCTCAAGGCCTACAAACAGCAGGTTGAGGATATGGCCCGAGAACTTGACATTGCCACACCGGCCGACTGGTACGCCGTTCTTCTGCGCTTCCCGGAGACTTTGCGTACTGAAGCCGCCGCGACCGGTACAAGCGAGGATTTTGAAGCGGCCGTAAGCGCTGTCAATCAGGCCATAGACGCGCTGACAGATTACCGCGCTGCTGAAGGGGCAAAACTTGAGGATTTTTTCGCTGTCAGAATTGAGCGCATACGCAAACTTTTATCTGAAGTTCCCCGCTACGAGACTGAGCGCGTTGACCGCATAAAGGCCCGAATAGCCGAGAATCTGTCGCAACTTCCACAGGTGGAATATGACCGCTCGCGCCTGGAGCAGGAAATGATTTTCTACATTGAGAAACTGGATGTCAACGAAGAGAAACAGCGCCTGACGCAGCACCTCAACTATTTCATGGAAACCCTCGGGCTTGACCGTGGACAGGGCAAGAAACTCGGTTTCATCAGTCAGGAGATGGGTCGCGAAATCAACACACTCGGCTCGAAGAGCAACCACGCTGAGATGCAGAAACTCGTGGTCAAGATGAAGGACGAACTGGAGCAGATAAAGGAGCAGGTGCTCAACGTACTTTGATTTGGATTTGACATGAAAGGGAAAATAATTATAATGTCGGCCCCGAGCGGATGCGGAAAATCAACAATCATCCGTTCAATCATGGAGCGTGGCAACGTTGACCTGAAATTCTCAGTGTCGGCCACCAATCGCTCACCCCGTCCGGGTGAGGTCAACGGTGTGAACTATCACTTCATTACCACAGAGGAATTCCGCCGGGCTATTGACAATGATGAGTTCGTAGAGTTCGAGGAAGTTTACCCCGGCCGCTTCTACGGCACACTCAAAAGTGAAATAATCCACCGATGCGAACGCGGGGAGACAGTGGTTCTTGATATCGATGTAAAGGGTGGTGTACGAGTCAAGGAAATGTTTGGCGACGATGCACTCAGCGTATATATTCTTCCGCCGTCAGTGGAAGAACTTCGCCGCCGGCTCGAGGGCCGTGGAACCGAGACTCCCGAAGCTATTGAGCAGCGGGTCAACAAGGCCGAATATGAGCTATCGTTCGCGCCGCAGTATGACGTCCGTATCGTCAACGATGATCTGGCATCAGCCGTTGACGAAACTGAAAAAGCAATAATTGATTTCACATCAAAATGAGCCGGCGCAACATAGGCATACTCGGAGGCTCGTTCAATCCCGTGCACATAGGCCACATTCTTCTGGCTGACTATCTTGTGCAGTTCACGGACCTTGACGAGGTATGGCTTATGCTATCGCCACAGAATCCCCTTAAAGTTTCCGACGCCACGCAACCGGCTCCTGACTGCGTAAGGCTCAACATGCTGCATCTGGCAACTGACAGTTGCCAGAGAATTTTCCCCTGCGAGATAGAGCTTACCATGCCGCGTCCGAACTACACGATAGACTCTCTGACGCTTCTGGCTAAACAATACCCCAATGCTGATTTCCGCCTCGTGATAGGCTCCGACAACTGGAACATTTTCGACCGTTGGCGCGAGCACCGGACAATCATCAGCCGGTTCTCCCCGATTGTCTATCCTCGCCCGGGGTATACCGTTGACAAGGCATCAGTACCCGCCGATGTTACACTTGTTGACGCGCCCGTTTTTGACATTTCAAGTACATTCCTTCGCGAAGCAATAGCCGCCGGCCACGACATGCGGCTGTTCCTGCCCGAAGGAGTGTGGAACTATATAAAAACCAACAAACTTTACGGTTATGGAAACACCGTCGCCACGGCTGGCGCCTAATTCACTGGCGTTCATAGCCCTTTGCAATGAATACTGTGCCGCACTCGAGAACTGTAGCACTATGATGCCTGAAGAATTCGTCAGTACGATGCTCCGGTTGCTGCCTCGCATATATATATCGGCTACAGACCTTCGGACAAGCAACCTGGAAAGCGGCTATATAGAGCCGGTCATGGACGAGACCACCTACGAGTCAATTCGCTCGTCAGTCAGCGCCCTTATGGGAGAACACGATGTGTATCTTGAAGTGTTTGAGGAAGACATGAAGTACAGCGAAACGCCCATAGCCACAACCATTTCCGAGGGACTCGCGGATCTGATGCAAGTGGCTTATAACTTTGTGGAAACCGTACGCGATGCGCCGGAACCCATCGTAGAAGAGGCCCTGACCGCTGTGGCTGATGATTTCCGCAATTATTGGAGCCGCATCCTATGCAATCAGCTCCGTGCGCTCAACGCCCTGCACTACTCCGGATTACTTGAACAAGAATAATAGATAACTCTATAGATATGGAAAGTCACGTATTTGATTTAATGAAATTCCTCGACAATTCTCCGGTCAACTTTCTGGCTGCCGAGGAAATAACAAGGCGTCTTGACAACGCAGGATATACTCGTCTCAACCCGGCCTCGGAATGGAATCTCTCCGATGGCGGTCGCTACTACATTGTTAAAAACAGTTCGGCCGTAATTGCGTTTGAACTTTCGGCCACCGATCCTGCCGCCGGCTACAAGATTATATCCGCCCACAGCGACTCGCCATGTTTCCGTGTTAAACCCCACGGCGAAATCCACTGTGAGAATTCCGTGGTGAAACTGAACACTGAAGTCTACGGCGGACCGATTCTCTACACCTGGTTTGACCGTCCTCTGTCATTGGCAGGAAGGGTGATACTGCGCACTGACAACCCCCTTGAACCGAAAACGAGACTCGTCCGCTTCAACAGGCCGCTTCTCACGATTCCGCATCTGGCCATACACTTCAACCGCGGCGTCAACGATGGCAACCCGCTGTCAAAGCAGAAGGACATGCTGCCGGTTATTGCCATTGTAAACGGACAACTTCAGAAAGATAATCTGCTGCTCAACCTTATAGCTACGGAGCTTGGTGTACTTGCTTCGGATATTCTTGACTTTGACCTGTCGCTCTATGACACAACCCCCGCATGCCTCGTTGGGCTGAACAACGAGTTCATTACTTCCGGCCGACTCGATGACCTGTCCATGGCACACGCTGCCTTGACGGCATTATTGCAGGCTCCCAAGGATGGCGGTATGAACCGCATCATGGCGATTTTTGACAACGAGGAGACCGGCTCCGGAACAAAGCAAGGAGCAGCTTCACCGCTGTTGATGAATCTTCTGCGCCGCATCAACGAATGCCGAGGCGGTAACGAGCAGGATTACCAGCGAGCAATAGCCCGTTCATTCATGGTGTCGGCCGACAACGGCCATGCGCTGCATCCCAACTACCCCGAGAAACAGGATCCGACAAACCACCCTGCACTCGGCGGTGGCCCGGTTATTAAAATCAATGCCAACTGCAAGTACATGACCGATGCCGACTCGGCGGCAGTGTTCCGCTCCGTTTGCGAGCGTGCCGGTGTACCTGTGCAGTATTTTGTCAACCACAGCGACGTGGCCGGAGGCTCCACACTCGGCAACATATTGACTTCCCAGATTGATCTTCGCGGCGTTGACATGGGCGCAGCTATCTGGGCCATGCATTCTGTTCGCGAGACGGGTTCAGTGGCCGATGTCGACTACATAATCCGGGCATTCACCCAGTTCTATTCTCCTATGTAATGAATACCTCCGGTCCGGAACCCCGTGTCAAGACCTCCGCTGGACTTATAGCCATATCGCCTGCGGTAGTGTTTTTGCTGCTATACGTTGCCGTGTCCATAGCAATAGGCGACTTCTATGTCATGCCTATCACCGTGGCACTGCTCGCGGCATCAGCCTGGGGGCTGGTCGTGTTCAGAGGGCGTCGGCTCACCGAACGCATAGAAAGTTTCTCCTCGGCCGCCGCACACTCCAACATACTGTACATGGTGTGGATTTTCATCATGGCCGGCGCCTTTGCCGCTATTGCAAAAGGGATTGGAGCCATTGATGCCACCGTGCAACTTACCATGCAGGTGTTTCCTCCCCACCTCATGCTCCCGGCCATATTCATAGCCGCATGCTTCATATCGCTTTCAATAGGCACATCGGTGGGTACGGTAGTGGCCATTGTGCCGCTTATAGTCGAACTTGCTGAGACCGGAGGCGGCTCTGTGCCGCTATTCGTGGCCACAGCTCTTGGCGGAGCGTTTTTCGGCGACAACCTTTCGTTCATATCAGACACCACTATCGCTGCCACGCGTACTCAAGGATGCTCAATGGCCGACAAGTTCAAGGCCAACTTCAGGATTGTGTTTCCCGCGGCTCTGTTCACACTTGCCATCTACTTCTTCATTGGCAGTGATACCGAGCTCATTGTTGACAATAGCCCAACAGACCCGCTGCTGATTCTTCCTTACATCGTCATAATCATCTCGGCTCTTGCCGGCATCAACGTGTTGATTGTGCTTACCTTAGGAATAGCATCGGCAATACTGCTGGCCATTATCCGCACTGAAACCGGGCTCATGGACTGCTGCAGCCTAATGGGTCAGGGAATAAGCTCCATGGGCGAGCTAATCGTCATAACCCTTCTGGCCGCCGGATTACTCGGCATAATCAAAGCCATGGGCGGCATTGATTTCATAATGCAAAGCCTTACGAAACGCATCCATGGTAAACGCGGAGCGCAATTTAGCATTGCCGCGCTGGTTAGTCTTGTCAATCTATGCACGGCCAACAATACTGTGGCTATAATCTCCGTAGGCTCCATAGCACGCAAAATTTCATCAGGTTTCGGGATAGCACCACGGCGCACAGCTTCGGTACTTGACACATGCTCCTGCATTGTGCAATGCCTGATCCCATACGGAGCACAAACGCTGCTGGCAACCGGACTTGCCCACATCTCACCGGCAGCCCCATGGCCATATCTCTACTATCCCTGGATGTTGACCCTCGCCGTAACACTCGCCATCCTCCTACCCGCCCGTAAAAAGAATCATGGCAACCCATCCCACTGATCTCAATGTGCCGAGTTTGCTCTTCTATACTGACCGATAACACTTTACACGCCTCTAATTTTATTATCAAGAAAATAATTATTATATTTGCAATAATTAAAATTACGATAACGGAATTAAGTTATGATTATGGCGCGTAGACAAAGCATTAAATTAGCAAATCCATTTGTAATAGGAAGATATGCAGGGCAGCAATACTTCTGCGATCGGGAAGAGCAACTCCGTTTTCTTGAAAAATCAATAGAGAATGGACGCGATGTGGCAATCATATCACCGCGACGAATGGGTAAGTCCGGGTTGATCGAACATTTTTTCGCTCAGGAAGTTCTGCGCAGCAAATACATGACCGTATTTGTTGATGTTTATGCTACTTCATCCATCGCTGAGATGGTTGCTATGTTAGGGCAAGCCGTTTTCCATGCGATAACAAAAGAAAATGATTCTCCATGGCAACGCTTCATCGGAGGATTGAAAAGTCTGCGCCCAACTGTTACGTTTGATGCCAACACAGGCGCTCCATCATTGTCCCTTACTTCCGTAGCCATATCAAATCCTGAACTTACTTTGGCAGAAATATTTGAGTACCTTGAAACAGCGCCACGTCCGGCAATAATTGCCATAGACGAATTTCAGGAAATAAGTAAATACAGAGGCGGCAAAGCCGAAGCATTGCTGCGCAGCTACATACAGCGTGCACCCAGAACTCGTTTCATCTATGCCGGTAGCGAGCAATCGGTAATTACGGCAATGTTTAACAGCGCTAAGCGTCCATTCTATCAGAGCTGTCACATAATGCATCTACCTCCCATTGCAGAAGATGTATATATTGAATTTGCCATGCAAAAATTTGAAGAGTATGGGAAAAAAGGTGATAGAGAGGTGGTTCGCACTGTTTACCGGAATATGTCAGGCATTACCTGGTTCATTCAGATGATGCTCAATGAATTGTTTGCCTTAACACCGGAAGGAGGTCAACTGTGTATGGAAAACATTTCAGTTGCAGAACGTAATATCATCGGCATACAAGAATACAGCTATCGCGAGACAATGGCAAGACTTTCTCCTATGCAACGTAATCTGGCGATATTTATGGCTAAAAATGGGCCGGTAAAAAATATTTTATCGGCAGAGTCACTTGCCATAAGTGGCTTCAAGACAACAGCCTCCTTGCAATCGGCATATAATGGACTCGAAAAGGCCGGGCTGATAACCAAATCTACCGATAGGCATAGCCTTTATGATGTGTTCTTTGCAACATGGCTAAGGAAAACAATATAATATTAAACACAGAAAAACCCGTAAGTAAATGAAATCAAATACTTACGGGTTTTTCAAGTGTCCGAAATGAGACTCGAACTCACACGATCCAATGATCACTACCCCCTCAAAGTAGCGCGTCTACCAATTCCGCCATCCGGACATT
>CAZASF010000016.1:0-47859 GCA_964487725.1 uncultured Bacteroides sp.
ACGACCCCGAGATTACAAATCACGTGCTCTGGCCAACTGAGCTAAAGAGGCGGGTCTTGCTTTTTGCCTGATTGCCTTGCGGCCTCAAAAGCGATGCAAAGTTATGACTATTTTTTTAATCCACCAAATATTTTTGAAAATTTTGTTCCATCTCTGCCCCTATTTTAGTCGCGCCCGGCCATTACTATGCTAATTTAAAGCTGATTACACTAAAATGATTTCATTTTAGCCCATAGACGTTATCCGCGGTCAACTTCTTCAACCATCCGGACTCACCGGCCACACTACGCCACATCGGGCATTTGAACGTAATGTATCATATAAATTATATCATATAAATTATTATATCATATAAATTAAGGTGTAAGAGTCCGTTTCTGAAAATTATTTTGTTAAATAAGGCCATTCTCTAATTATTCTTGCTAAATTTGTGGTGAACTTGGGCGAATTTCGCCCACAAACCATGATTTAACTAAAATAACATCATACATTTATGAATCCACAGGAAACAGATGCACGCATTCAGGCGTTGCGCGATGCCATGCAGCAGCAGGGCATTGATACCGTGATAATACCTCAAACCGACCCGCATCAGGGCGAATATCTGGCCGACCATTGGCAGGTACGCCGCTGGCTATCGGGCTTCACCGGCTCAGCAGGCGATCTTGTTGTGACACGCGACAAAGCATTCGTATGGGCTGACTCCCGCTATTGGCTACAGGCAGCCGCTCAGTTGAAGGGCTCTTGCATAGCAGTGATGGAGGATGGCAAGCCCGAGGTCCCTTCAATAGCTTCATATCTATGCGCCACCCTGCCGGAAGGAGCCACCGTAGGCATTGACGGCATGGTTTTCTCCGTCAACGGAGCCGAGTCGCTTCAGAAAGCCTTGGCGAAATGTGGCATCAGCCTCAGAGTTGATTTTGACCCCACCGACCAGCTATGGCTTGACCGCCCTGCTCTGCCGAAGGACAGAATCTTCGTTCACGACGAGAAATATGCCGGAGAGAGCGCCAAGTCAAAGATTGAGCGCGTTATGGAGAACGTACGTGCCGAGGGTGCCACCTCTGTCTTCATATCCGACCTGGCTGAGATTGCCTGGATTCTGAACCTGCGTTCGAGCGATGTGGAGTGCAACCCTGTTGTAACCGCGTTCCTATATCTGGCGCCCAGCGGATCAGTACTGTTCGTGGACACCGACAAAATCAATCCGGAAGTAACAGCCGCGCTCAACGCATGCAACGTGACCGCCCGCTCCTATAATGACGTAAAGGCATTTCTGCAGGAGCTCCCCGCCGATTCAAAAGTTCTGGTCAGCGCAGCGCAGACAGGCATTGCACTGCGAACCATTCTCGGCGAGCGGGCCGTGATCAGCGGTTCGCCGGTGGCCATGCTCAAGGCCGTCAAAAACGATGTTCAGGTCAGCGGCGTGCGCGATGCAATGGTTCGCGATGGAGTGGCTCTCGTCCATTCATTCATGGAGATAGAGCGCCGAATTGCCGAGGGAATCCCCACAACGGAAATAGATGTTGCCGACATTCTCCTGAAAAGCCGCAAAGCCCAGCCACTCTTTTTTGACCTGAGCTTCGACACCATAGCCGGTTTCGGCCCCCACGGAGCCATTGTCCACTATTCAGCTTCACCGGCAACAAACGCCACCCTGAAACCCGACAATCTCCTATTGGTTGACTCCGGAGCAAACTACCTTGACGGGACAACCGACATAACGCGCACCATCACCCTCGGCAATCCCACTGAAGCACAACGCCATGACTTCACGCTTGTAATGAAAGGCCACATAGCTCTGGCCACAGCCATATTCCCGGAAGGCACTCGCGGCGCTCAGCTCGATGTACTCGCCCGCATCAACCTATGGAAGGAGGGTCTGAGCTATCTCCACGGCACAGGCCACGGCGTGGGTCACTTCCTCAATGTTCACGAAGGGCCGCAAAGCATCCGCCTCAACGACACCCTCGCACCGATGACTCCCGGCATGATTACTTCAGACGAACCGGGACTTTACCGCGAAGGCCAGTACGGCATACGCTGCGAGAACCTCATACTCACCACCGATGCTTTCACCACTGAGTTCGGCCGCTTCTATAAATTTGAAGTGCTGACACTTTTCCCGTTTGACCTCACTCTGTTCGATGTCAACATAATGACCGATGCAGAAATTGACTGGGTCAACAAATATCACGAGACCGTATGCTCACGCCTGCTCCCCAACCTTGACGCCAAAGCACAGGCATGGCTTATTGACAAAACCCGCAAACTTACCCGCTGACAATGGCACTGATAATACCCGTTAGAGGCTTTACCCCCAAAGTGGGCGAAGACACATTTTTAGCTGAGAACGCCACACTAATCGGCGATGTGACACTGGGCGAAGGCTGCAGTGTGTGGTTCAACACCGTGTTGCGCGGCGACGTGAACAAAATCACTATAGGCGACCGCGTCAACATCCAGGACGGCTCCGTGCTCCACACTCTCTACCAGAAATCGACCATAGAGATAGGTAACGATGTGTCCATAGGCCACAATGTAACTCTCCACGGGTGCAAGATTCATGATCTTGCGCTCGTGGGCATGGGGGCCGTGGTGATGGACGATGCAGAAGTGGGCGAAGGCGCGCTGGTAGCAGCCGGCTCCGTAGTGCTTTCACGCACAAAAATAGGGCCTAACGAACTGTGGGGCGGAGCACCCGCTAAGTTCATCAAGATGGTTGATCCCGACACATCGCGCGAGCTGAACCAGAAGATTGCCCGTAACTATCTCATGTACTCCCGCTGGTATTCCGAACCCGAAGCCACCAACGAAAATAACTAACTCGCCATGCCCGGGCGCGGACTGCACCTCTGCGCCCGTCACGGCAAATAAATTCGCGAAAACCTTGACAAGGGGTGCAAAATGTATTAACTTTGCACGAAATTTCGGATAAAAGCGTCAAAATCATAATGAAAGGCAAAAACCGACATCGCTCCCATATCGACGGTTCCCGGCTGATAACCATTATCAGCGTAGCCATGGTGCTACTTGTCATGGGCATAACCGTGGTGATTGGCATAGGAGTCAGGCAGGCCGGCAGAATTGTGCGCTCCAACGTTGGATTCGTGGCTGTGGTCAATCCCGCCTACGGCAGCCAATCACTTGACAGCGTGAAAGCGATTCTTGACAAAGCCCCATTTGCTGAAAACGTGACAATGCGCTCAGCCGATGAAGTTCTGAAGCGTTGGGAGCAGATGATGGGTCCGGAAGAAATGCTGGACGTCAATCCGTTTCTGCCCGAATATGAGGTCACCGTCAAGACGGCATGGGCAAAGCCTGACAGCCTTGAGAAAATAGCCTCCCGGCTCCGGCAGATAAGCTGCGTGGATCAGGTGCAGCTCCAGACCGACATTGTTTCCGAAATAAACCATTCGGTAAGTTCCGTGTTTCTACTGTTGCTTCTGGTCGGGATTGCCCTACTCGTCATTTCGATAGCCTTGATCGCCAACACGGTCAAGCTACAGATCCACGCGCAGCGCTTCGTTATCCACACGCAGCAGTATGTAGGCGCCACTCCGGGTTACATAGTCTCACCCTACGTAAAGCGTGCGGCCCTCAACGGCCTGTATGCAGCGTTGATAGCCTCGTGTGCACTCGTAGGGATAGCCATGTATGCCGGAGCCATTGATCCGATTGTTGGCGGACTCATTGATATTCCGGCTCTGGTGGTGGTAGTGGTCACATTGCTCCTTATAGGAGTGGGATTATGCGCAATCACCGCCATGGTTTCGGCAAAGAAATACATCCGCAGTAGTTACGATGAAATTTACAATTAGACCCATACATTCATAGATACAGAAAATGGCAACAAAACCCTCGAAAAGCGGCAGTGCCGCCCCTCAAAACGAGAAGAAGATATTGCAGACCGAAGACTATTCACAGTTTCCGCTGGTGAAGAAAAACTTCGTGTTCATGGCTGTGGCCGCGCTGATGATTGTGATTGGCTTCGCACTGACAGCCGGAGGAGCCTCAGCTGACCCAACGCAGTTCAACCCCGAGGTCTTCTCCACGCAGCGCGTGGTCATAGGTCCCAACATAGCATTCCTTGGATTCATATTCATGGGAGTAGGAATAATGTGGCCCTGCAAGAGCAAGAATGGGCCGGCAGTTAAAGACAGCGAAGAATAATAGAAATGGATTGGATTGACGCCCTCATATTGGGCATAGTGCAAGGTCTCTCGGAATATCTGCCCATCAGCTCGAGCGGCCATCTTGAAATAATGCGCAGCATTCTGGGCATTGACCTCGAGGGCTGCGAAGCCCTTGAACTTATTGTGGCACTTCATGTGGCAACCGTTCTGAGCACCATCGTTGTGCTTTGGCGCGAGTTTGTGCCGCTATGCAGCTCGTTCTTCACCCTGAAACGTGACCAAAACACCGTCTATGTTCTTAAAATCATCGTGTCCTGCATCCCCGTGGCCATAGTAGGGCTATGCTTCAAGGATTTTGTTGACGGCTTTTTCGGCGGCTCCCTTACTATAGTGGGAGTATGCCTGCTTATAACCGCGCTACTGCTGGCATTCGCCTACTTTTTCCGCGGACGCAACAGTAACCGTAACACATATTCGGCAGCCCCCCTTCTTCCGCGTGAACATGCAATCAACTTCCGCGATGCCTTCATAATCGGCTGCGCGCAGGCCGTTGCCACACTACCCGGACTAAGTCGTTCAGGCTCAACCATAGCTACAGGATTATTGCTCGGCGACCGCCGTAGCGACATAGCCCAATTCTCCTTCTTCATGGTAATAATACCCATTCTTGGCGAGGCTCTTCTTGATACCGTCCACATAATTGACGGAACATCGCCGGCCAATGAAATAGGGGTCGTGCCGCTGCTGGTTGGCTTCGTGGCCGCATTCCTTGTGGGTTGCGTCGCATGCCGATGGATGATTAATCTTGTAAAGCGCGGAAAACTCGTATGGTTCGCTGTTTATTGCGCCATAGTGGGCATCGTCTGCTTAGTCTGGTAAAACAACACAACCCACCACCGCGAATGGATTTTCTGACAGGAGAAACACTCTACATTGACAAACCGCTCGGATGGACATCATTCGATGTGGTGAAACGTGTGCGCGGCATGCTAACCCGCCGCTACGGCATCAAAAAGATGAAAGTGGGCCATGCAGGGACTCTTGACCCGCTGGCCACCGGGGTTATGATTGTGGTGACCGGACGCTCCACAAAACTAATAGAGACATTGCAAGCCGGAGTCAAGGAGTATGTGGCTACGATTGCACTTGGAGCAACCACACCGTCATTCGACCTTGAGACAGAAATAGATGCCACCTACCCCACCGAACATATTACCCGCGAGTTGGTAGTGACTACCCTTAAAGGCTTCACCGGTTGCATCCAGCAAATTCCGCCTCAATTCTCGGCATGCAAAATCGATGGTCAGAGAGCCTACGAGCTTGCACGCAAAGGCGAAGCCGCCGAACTAACCCCCAAGACACTTGTTATTGACGAAATAGAGCTGATTGATTTCACGCCGCAGAGTATCACCGTGAGAGTGGTCTGCAGCAAAGGCACTTACATAAGGGCACTGGCACGCGACATTGGCCAAGCACTTGGCTCCGGAGGCCACCTGACGGCACTCCGACGGACCCGCGTAGGCGATGCCATGATTGCTGATTGCCTTAACATGGACCAGACCACCGAGTTACTGCGCGCTGTTGAGATTGACATGCCTTCCGACCCAAATCTTATCCCCGAAAAATTAAAGAATTCAAAATGAAATTATCGCAATTCAAATTTCATCTTCCCGAGGAACTGATAGCCCAACACCCCACCCCCCAGCGCGATGAATCGCGCATGATGGTTGTTGACCGTAAGACCGGCGAAATAGAACACAAGGTGTTTCGCGAAATAATCAATTATTTTGACGAGGGTGACATCTTTGTGTTCAACAACACCAAAGTTTTCCCGGCCCGCCTATATGGCTACAAGGAGAAGACCGGAGCGAGAATCGAAGTGTTTCTATTACGCGAACTCAACGCCGAAAACAAACTGTGGGATGTACTCGTGGAGCCGGCCCGCAAGATAAGGATAGGCAACAAACTCTACTTTGGCAAAGATGAATCAATGGTTGCTGAAGTAATTGACAACACCACATCGCGCGGACGCACCCTTCGCTTCCTCTACGATGGCAGCCACGAAGAATTCAAAAAAGAACTTTTCAGCCTCGGACAGCCGCCACTTCCTCACTACATACTCCGTGAACCTGAGGATTTGGACTCGGAACGCTACCAGACAATCTATGCGGAGAAAGAGGGCGCAGTTGTTGCTCCCGCAGCCGGTCTACATTTCAGTCGTGAGCTTCTGAAACGCCTTGAAATCAAAGGAATCCACCAGGCATTCCTGACCGTCCACAGCGGTCTCGGGAACTTCCGCGAAATAGATGTGGAGGATTTGACCAAGCACCGCATGGACTCTGAGCAAATGGAGGTTGACGAAGCTCTGGTTGACATGGTCAACGGCGTAAAAGATGACAACCACCGCGTATGCGCCATAGGCACCTCCGTTCTTCGCGGAATAGCAAGTGCAGTCAGCATGGGTGGACACATGAAGACCTATTCCGGATGGACCAACAAATTCATCTTCCCGCCCTACGAATTTTCCGTGACCGACGCCCTGCTGAGCAACTTCCACCTTCCCTACTCCACCATGCTCATGATGGTGGCTGCCTTCGGCGGATATGACCACGTGATGAATGCCTACAACGTAGCCGTCAAGGAGAAATACCGCTTTGGGGCTTACGGCGATGCAATGTTGATTGTCTGACCCTCATACGCGGAGTCATGTCAAGCGAATACCGGACCCTCAGTTGCGACTCCGAAGCCGTTGTGCGCGAGAAAATGAGCCGTTTTCTCGCATTCGCTCATCCCGTGATGTCGGCCGGTGAAGCCAAGGAATGGATTGCCTCAATCGCCAATAAATATCATGATGCCCGCCATGTGTGCTGGGCCTACATGCTTGGAGCCTCGGGCAATGAGTTCCAATGGTCCGACAACGGCGAACCGTCAGGCACTGCCGGAAAACCGATACTCGGTCAGATACGGTCAAAAGAGATTACGAATGTGGCAATAGCCGTGGTACGCTATTTTGGAGGCATCAAACTCGGCACCTCGGGACTGATAACCGCCTACCGCGAGGCCGCTCGTCAGGCCATAGAGGCCGGCGAAATCACCGTGGGCTACGAAATGGGGGAGGTCTGTTTCACATTCCCCTATTTGTCAATGAATTCGGTGATGAGAACCGTACGCGACTCCGGAGCCACCATCGCATCACAGGATTTCGACAACACCTGCTCCATGACTCTGCTCATACGTAAAGACCAGGCCGAAGCACTGGCTCATCGGATTGCCGGAATTGACGGCACATCCGTAGAACAATTGAACCAATCCACATAACAATATTGATTGCAATGAACAATATACCCGTAACTCTATCAAACGACCCTGACGGACTCGCCACTTACGAGTTCATGGCCAACAATATCAACCGACTTGAAGGTCTGATGGACAACCTTGTGGACAACATGATTAAAGTTGACGCACAAGGCCAGTTCACCGTATCAGCAGCCCGTTATCTCCACGCCATTGACCGGGAGAAATACGCCTCAGAAATAGACCGCCTCATAGCCGCCGCGATTGATAAAGACCGCGAACGCGTCTACATAGGCTCGCTGCTGTCCGACATCTGGGGCAATGATTATTCCGAACATGCCGCCGAACTGGCAGAAGCTGACAATAACTTCCGGCGAATATACAAACGCCTCTATCCCACCGGCATAATCTGACATGAAAACAATTCTGCTCTCAATAATAGCCGTAATTATCGGCTTCACACCAGTCCGCGCACAGAATGATATCCTTGTGGAAATGACCACCACCGAAGGCCCTGTCATTCTGAGACTTTACGGTGACACACCCCTTCATCAGGCCAACTTCATAAAACTCGCCAAAGAGGGATTCTATGACGGGCTGCTTTTCCACCGTGTCATTGAAAATTTCATGGTACAAGGTGGTGATCCTGACTCACGCAATGCCAAGAAAGGGGAAGTTTTAGGAGGTGGGAGCCCTGACTACACCATTCCGGCCGAAATCAAATTTCCCAAATACTACCATCGCCGTGGAGCATTGGCTGCAGCCCGTCAAAGTGACGAGGACAATCCCGAATGGCGTTCGAGCGGCTCTCAATTCTACATTGTGACAGGCAAGAAATACACCCGCACTGACCTTGACAAACTTGAAATGAAAATCATGTCGCGCCAGAAAGGCGACGGACTGAAAGGATTCACCCCCGATCAGATTGATGACTACACCACGATTGGGGGAGCGGCACATCTTGATGCAGCCTACACTGTTTTCGGTCAGGTGGAAAAAGGCTACGAGGTCATTGACCGCATTCAGAAGGCAGAGACCGATGAATTCAACCGCCCGGTGGAGGACATACGCATAATATCAGTCAAAATTCTGGAGGAGCCGCAACAGTGATCAACTACACGGTCAACACTCTCCCCAACGGGCTTCGCGTGGTTCATAATTATGACCCGGCCACGAGCCATGTGGTCCTCAACACGCTCTATGACGTGGGGGCCCGCGATGAATCGCCGGAGCTTACGGGCATGGCACACTTGTTCGAGCATCTTATGTTCGGAGGCTCCGCCAACGTGCCTGATTTCGATGCTGCCGTGGAGAATGCCGGTGGAACTGATAACGCCTGGACTTCAAATGACTTCACCAACTTCCACACGGTTGTCCCGGCCATAAATCTTGAAACAGCCTTTTGGGTAGAGAGCGACAGAATGCTGGCGCTCAATCTCACTCAGGAAACTCTTGAGATCCAGCGCAAGGTGGTAATGGAGGAATTCAGGCAAACATGCCTCAACCGTCCATACGGCGACCTTGAGCACCGGCTTTTGCGCATGCTCTACAGCATTCACCCCTACCGCTACCCCACCATAGGGAAGAGCCTCGACCACATTGAAAAGATAACGCTTAAGGACGTGCGCCATTTCTTTTTCAGCCACTACGGGCCTAACAACGCAGTAATAGCCGTCTCCGGACCTGTCAGCGAAGAAACCGTGATGAATCTCGCCGAAAAATGGTATGGCGACATCCCGCCAAGAGATATAGCCCCACGACGCAAAGTCATCGAACCTGACATCACCTCACCACGGCGAGAAAGAGCAGTTACTGATGAGCCTCAGGCACGCATAGTGATTGCAATGCTCATGGATCCGGCCGACACTCAGGATTATCTTGTTGCCGACCTGATTACTGACATACTCGCCTCCGGCCAATCGGCTCGATTCAACCGCAATCTCGTAATGGGAACTGACATATTTACCGGCGCTGATGCAGCCATTTCAGGCCGCGAGGAGCAGGGATTTATCCGCTTCGCAGCGGCCACACGCTCAAGCTCTGACGAGGCCATCAGCAAGGCCGAGGCGCTTATATGGCAGGAACTCATGAAATTATGCGACACTGCGGTGAGCCAACATGAACTAACAAGGGCTCTCAACCGCCTTGAAAGCAAACGCACATTTGCTCAAATCAACTATCTGACCAAAGCCTCTCAACTTGCTCGGAGCGTTATGACCGGCCGGGAAATCAACAGCCTCACAGCGCGATACCGGGAAATAACCGCCGCTGACATCCGTAGGGTTGCCCGCCGGCTCTTTGACCCGTCACGCTCCGTAACACTTGAATATAAACCCAAATACCAATCGATATGAAATTTTTAGCTCTCTCATTGACCATCCTCATCTCAGTAGCCGTCAGCGCCTCAGCTTCGGCAAACCAAAGGACTGACGGCCGCGCCACAAGCACGCGCGGAACCGCAGAAAACCTTATGCGAATCCACAAACCCGTCCACGAATTCGACACAACCTTCAATAGCGATCAGTTTGCCGCATGGCAGAAAGATATGAAAAGCGCTATGGCAAAAATCATGCGTCATCCTCAGGCTCAGGACGCGCCTCCGGTTAAAGTTCTCTCAACCCAACGCGATGGATACCGCATAGAGAAATGGGAATCTTATCCCCTCCCCGGAAGCGTTGTATCGTTCTACGTGCTGATTCCGGATGGAGTTGACGCAACACATCCGGCTCCCGCCGCATTATGCATCCCCGGCTTCGGGCAGACGAAGGAACTTCTCGCCGGAGAACGCGCCGGAAACTACAATCTTGAAGGAGAGGCTGATTCAGTGCTCCGTCAAGCAGCCATGGCAAAACATTATGTTCGTGAAGGGATAGTTGCCGTGGCAGTAGACAATCCTTCTTGCGGTGAACTTTCTGATGAAGGATATCCCGACTATGTCACTTCATCGCGCTTCCTGCTGGAACTCGGCTGGAGCTATCTCGGACTTGCATCGTGGCAGGACAAGGTGGTTCTTGATTGGATGAAGGAGCAGCCCTACGTCCGTCCTGACCGCATAGTGGCCAGCGGCTTTTCCCTCGGCACCGAGCCAATGATGGTACTCGGCCTTCTTGATGACTCCATCTACGCATTCGTCTATAACGATTTTCTATGCCGTACTCGTGAACGCGCACTCGTAATGAACAAGCGTTATGAAAACGGCAGCCGTCCTTTCCCCAACAATGATGAGCACCTGATTCCGGAATTTCTCACCAATTTTGACTTCCCCGACATTGTGGCAGCTCTTGCTCCACGCCCTGTGATTTGCACCGAGGGCGGAATGGACCGCGATTTCGGCATAATATCCAAGGCATTCGCCAAAGCCGGAGCACCTGAGAATTTCGAATATCACCATTACGCAAAATATGCTGACCCCGCAATGCGCCAGCAACTTGACTCGCTTCCTCAGGGAATTGACCGCACGGAGTTTTTCCGGCTCGTCAACTGCGACTCGCCCAATCACTACCTCAAACTCGAATGGATTCTCCCCTGGATGCGCGAAAAGCTCTCCTTGAACAAATAAATCCCCCCAAAAAATTTCTGAAACAGCGCCTGCTGCATGCGCCTATGAGGCAATGCAGCAGGCGCTGACTGTTGATTGAAAGCAAATCTTCAATCAGCAAATATTGGACTATTTTACCAAAAATTATCCAAAAGCGCCTTTTTAGTATTTTATCAAATCCATTTTCGGTTCAATCAGGTTATATTTGCATACAAACCAACTTTCAGGATATGTTCTATTTTCGCAGATTCATCACAATTCTCTCTGCGCTGGGAGCAATCTCACTATGCAGCGCAATGACAGTTTCGCTTGATTCGTGTCGCTCCATGGCCTTGTCAAACAACAAGAACCTGCGCATGGCCTCAGAAGCCATAAAGAAAGCCGGTTACCAGAAAGAGGAAGCGTTTGCTGCTTATCTCCCGGCTCTTGATTTTACCGGAGCCTACATGTTCAATCAGAAAAAAATTTCAGTCTTTGGAGAGGATCAGCATCTTCCCGTGGGGACATTTGACATCTCAACACAGAGCTACCAGTACAATCCGGCACGAAACCCTCTTACAGGCGAGCCACTGAAAACGCCCGATGGACAATACATCCCCGAGACCACAGCCCTTATTCCGAAAGAATCAATGGAATTTGACGTGCACAACGTGTTCTTCGGTGCGGTCACACTTACCCAACCAATCTACATGGGCGGTAAAATTGTGGCAATGAATAAAATAACCGGATATGCCGAAGACCTTGCACGCGCCATGCATAATAGCGCGGCTGAAGATATCATCTACGCGGTGGATGCTGCCTACTGGCAAGTGGTGTCGCTAAAGGCAAAGCAGAAACTGGCACGAAGCTATGTGAATCTTCTTGACACACTCCACCACAATGTTGAGCTAATGGTTTTGCAGGGAGTTGCCACCCGCAGCGACCTGCTCACAGTGGATGTGAAACTGAATCAGGCCAACGTGGATCTGACGAAGGTCGACAATGGGCTCGTCCTTTCGCGCATGGCTCTCGCTCAGGTCTGTGGCCTTCCAGTTAACACCCCCATGACTCTTGTTGATGAGGATATGGACGACGTGTCATCGGCTCAGCCGGTTGCCACAAGTTATAATATGCAGGATGTCTATTCACGGCGTCAGGATATCAAAGCCCTTGAATTGGGAATCAATATTTACAAAGAGCAGGAGAAAGTGGCCAAATCTGACATGATGCCGAAACTCGCTCTTGTAGGGGCATACTCATTCTCCAATCCCAACATGTTCGATGGTTTTCAGAAACGATTTTCAGGGAACTTTTCTGTTGGAGCGGTACTGACCGTGCCACTATGGCACTGGGGTGGCAACTACAACAAATATCGCGCAGCCAAGACTCAGACCAACATAGCACGTCTTGAACTTGAGAACGCCAAAGAATTGATTGACCTTCAAGTCAGCCAGTCGGCTTTCAAGGCACAAGAGGCTATGAAAACCTACGAAATGACACTTAACAACCTGACGAAAGCCAACGAGAACCTACGTCAGGCCAACGTAGGCTTCCGCGAGGGTGTGATGACCACAGACAACGTGATGGAAGCGCAAACCGCATGGCTGAAAGCCAACTCCGAGAAAGTTGATGCAATGATAGAAGTCCATCTCTGCGATGTCTATCTTTCTAAAGTACTCGGGACTCTCCCTTATCCCACAAATTACTGATCTGAAAAAGAATACGTTTGATTTAAACAACCATAATCATGGCCGAAACCGATAAATCCAAATCACCGGAACGCAGCGAATCGCGCATAGTGATGATTTCGCTCGTGTTAGTAATTCTGATTGTAGCCGCAATAGCCCTCATCGGACTGTTTTTCCTCAAAAAGCCGGCCGAAATCATAGAGGGGCAGGCTGAAGCAACATCCGTCCGCATATCCGGTAAACTCCCCGGGCGAGTCACTGAAGTGTTTGTCAAAGAGGGCGACATGGTAAGTAAGGGCGACACCCTAATCCACATCCACTCCGCCTTAGCCGAAGCCAAGTTACTTCAGGCCACTGAGATGAAGAAGGCCGCTTCGGCTCAGAACCGCAAAGTTGACGCAGGAACCCGCTCACAAATTGTTCAGGGTGCACGCAATCTCGTGGCTCAGGCAGCGGCTGCACGGGATATAGCGCAAAAAACCTACGACCGCATGCAGAATCTTTACAACGAAGGGGTTGTCTCGGCTCAGAAGCGTGATGAGGCCAAAGCAGCCTACGATGCAGCAGTTGCCGGAGAGAAAGCGGCGCAGAGCCAATTGAATCTGGCTATAGAAGGAGCCCAGAAAGAGGACAAAGAGAGCGCGCAGGCCATGGTAGGTGTAGCGCAAGGTGGCATTGAAGAAGTTGATGCCTTGCTCGAGGATCAATATCTTGTTGCCCCCTGCGACGGGCAGATTGACCAAATTTATCCCGAGGTGGGAGAGCTTGTGTCACTTGGAACTCCTCTGATGAATCTGCTGAAAGTGAGTGACAAGTGGGTAACCTTCAATGTGCGCGAGGAGTTACTTCCCAAGTTCAAGCTTGGCTCCAAAATCAAGGTGATGATTCCCGCCATGGACAAGCAGGAGGCGGAAATGGAAATCTACTATGTCCGCGACATGGGTTCATACGCCACTTGGCGGGCCACAAAAAGCACCGGCGAATGGGACAGCAGGACCTTTGAGATTAAAGCTCGTCCCACAAAAGCAATCCAGGATTTGCGTCCGGGAATGACGGTGGTATATCGCGACTGAACTTCACCATAACACTTCACAGAATTGGCATTCCGTTATCTCATACAAGCCTTCAAGGATGGCCTTCACTGCCTGACCTCGCGTCGTGTATATCTCACGATGCTGATAGCTGTACCCATTCTGTTCACGCTTTTCTTCATCAACATGATGGATCAGGGAGTGGCTATGAAGGTACCATCGGGCGTTGTGGATCTTGACAATTCGCCACTGTCGCGCGAGGTCATCCGTACGCTCGGAGCATCAGAGCTTGTTGACATAACCACAAAGGACGAATCCTATCATAAGGCCATGGAAAAAGTCCGCTCCGGAAAGACTTTCGGGTTCTTCATGATTCCGGCAAACTTCCAGCGCGATGCCATAGCGGGCAACTCACCCACTGTCAGCTACTACTGTAACATGACCTATTTTGTGCCGGGCACAATGATGTTCAAGGGCTTCAAGACCACTGCAGTGACCACCGCAGGCGGCCTTGTCCGCACCGACCTTGTGGCAGCCGGCCTCCCTGAGGATTTCGCAATGACGCTGATACAACCTGTTGTGGTACAGCAGCAGGCTCCGGGAAATCCCTGGATGAACTATAATTATTACCTTACCAACTCGTTCGTCCCGGGAATAATTTGTCTCATGGTGGCTCTCGTCACATCCTACTCCATCTGCGAGGAGATAAAACGTCGCAACTCACGCCGATGGCTCAGACGGGCCGGCGGCTCTGTTGTGGTTGCACTCGCGGGCAAACTGCTACCGCAGGGAATTATCAGTGTGTGTGTAGGGCTTTGCTGTCAGGCAATCATGTTCGGATTCAATCATTTTCCCATGAATTGCTCCGTGTGGCACATAATATGGGCCATGATTCTCATGGTATTTGCCTCACAGGCTTTCGCCGTCACTATATGCTGCCTGATAACAAATCTCCGACTTGCCGTCAGTATATGCTCTCTGAGCGGAATACTTGCTTTCTCAATTGCAGCATTCTCTTTCCCGGTTGATGCCATGTATCCCGCACTGGGAGTTTTCAGTTACATTCTTCCCGTGCGATATTACTTCCTCATCTACATAGATCAGGCGTTGAACGGAATCCCGCTATATTACTCACGGTTCTATTACATGGCGCTGATCGTTTTTCTCCTCATCCCCCTGACGTTGCTCTGGAGACTAAAGAAACGTCTTGAAGCAGAGGTATATCCCATAAATCACTATCAACAATAAAGCCCACAACTCATGAAACGCCTCCTGACCAGCATATACCAAGGATTTGCCAGACTCGCCGCAGTGTGGCAACGCGAGGCATATCACGTGTTTCATGACGAAGGCGTCATCCTATACTTCTTTTTCCTGACCTTAGGCTACCCAATCATCTACACACTGATATACAATCCGGAGGTTCTTGAGAATATTCCTATAGCAGTGGTTGACTATGACCGCTCTACACAAAGCCGCGAACTGGCCCGCATGGTCAATGCAACTCAGGGCATGGAGGTGTTTGACTACGCCGCCAACATGCAAGAGGCGCGGCAACTGATGAATGAGCACAAGGTCTACGGCATACTGGAAATACCTGACAATTATGGAAAGCGTCTTGGCCGTAACGAGCAGGGAGTTGTCACGTTCTACTCCGAGATGTCACTTTTACTGAGGTTCAGAACTTTTGTCAGTGCTCTAACAGACGTACAGTTAGCCGCCGGCACACAAGTGCGCCAGGGCACGGTTGATCTCATTGGTTTACCGGCCCAGGACATGAACAGTATGCCTGTGGAATCCGAGGCTCTTATGCTGGGCGACCCTACACAAGGTTTTGCCTCATTCATCATTCCCGGCATATTGGTGCTGATACTCCAGCAGAGTATGCTTCTCGGCGTAACGATGCTCGCAGCCGGAGTGAAGGAGCGCCGGCGCAGATTCGGCGGACTTGACCCGACAACCGTTCAAGCCGGCCCGTTAACCACTATATGGGGGAAAACGTTATGCTACGTGATTCTGTACATTCCCGTAAGCATTTACGCACTTGATTTGGTTCCGATGATGTTCAATCTGCCACACATAGGCGACATACGGCAGATAATGCTCTTCATCCTTCCGCTTCTGATAGCTTCCTCATTCTTAGGACAGACGATCAGCGTGTTCGTAACCGAGCGCGAGTCTTCGCTTCTGGTTATTGTGTTCACCTCGGTAGTGTTCCTATTCCTATCCGGCCTTACCTGGCCCCGCTACGCTATGAATGACCTTTGGCGTTGGGTAGGCGATGCCATTCCGGCCACGTGGGGAGTGGAAGGATTCGTCCGCATGAATTCCAACGGCAGTCCACTATGGGAAGAGAGCCATCCTTATCTGATGCTGTGGCTCCTTGCCGGAGTCTACATGGTGACAGCCTACATCGTAACCCGGTTCACTTTGCTAAATCCCTCGCCTCGTCATGCTGTTGCTTCCGCTTCGGATTCGCCGGGAACCATCCCCGCGACACACGAACTTCCTGCTCATTGATTTCACGATAGCTCCAGAAGCAGGAAAATGCCAGTACCCCCAATAGGGTTGACCACAGAATATCACTGATAACAATAGAGAATGCGCAGGCCACTACACCGGCCAACACAAACCACCACCGACATCCAACGCCGAAATGATAGTGACTCTTGATTACTATGGGGTGAAACGCTCCTATTATCAGGAACGTGAAGAACCCTATCGTAAGCCCCAAAAGGCCATTGTATTCCAAAAATTCTGTCATTGCACAAATTTATAATAACATTTTTACCACCCTCCGGTAGCTCCACCGCCTCCGAATGAGCCACCACCAAACGAGCCTCCGCCGAAGCCGCCACCTCCGCCAAAACCACCTCGGCCTCCCCCGGGAATGATCATCACGGGAGGGACAGCCAACTTGGCTATGGTGTAAGGTACGCTTGATTGCTTCTTGCAGTTGTGGCAATAATATATTTTTTCTCCCAATCCCTCACTACGGGTCGTGGGCTTCCGTATCGTACGGTCGCCAGTCAACTGACAGGCCCTTGCTCCACAATTGGGACACGGTATCAGACTTGACTTCTTATTGACGAACGGAATCACGTCCTTTTCTCCACAATTAGGACATAGCCACACGTCGTAATCCACCGAATTAAGTTGCTCCTCGGTGTCCTGTGCCGGGGTCAGGTACTGGTTGTCTGTCTCCTCATCGAGTTTCTTCATGGCGTGTCCACAATTAGGACAGTTGCGTCCGTGGTTACGGATGCGCTTCATCCAGAAAACGCAGAGTAAATAGGCCGGCAATGGGATTCCCAGGCCGAGAAACGACAGAAACAGAGCCACCGGCTTCAAATTATCAAGTTTCTCATATCTCACAACTTCATCAAGTTTGCAGGCTGCTGCATAGTTATAGATTACCAAAAGAAGCATCACGGCCAACATGACACAACCACATTTCAGCATGAACGGAAAAAGATCCAGACTCTCTTCGTTATGACGCGAATTCGATGGTTGGCGCGATGCAATTTCACCCGCATTTTCCGGGTCTTCAAGTATGTTGCAAACCGCACCTGTGGCTGCTATCATGCCGGCATCGTAATTATCGTTCTTGAAATATGGAATGGCATAGTTCTGAATTATCCGGTTGCATATTATGTCAGGCAGTATGCCCTCCAACCCATAGCCGGGCGCAATGGTGATTCTATGCCTGTCCTTTATCAGCAGAATCACCAGTCCGTTGTCTTTATCGCTTTTTCCAACGCCCCACGTCTGTCCGAGCTCCACGGCATACGTAATCGGTTCATACCGCTCCGGAATATCATTGAGAGCCACAACAATCGGCTCTGCCGTTGACACACGCCATGCCTTACGGAGCATCATGTCAAGCGAGTCGACGCACTGAGCCGACAGAATTCCGTCAGGATTGCTGACAAAGCGTGTGCTGTCAGAAAGATGTACATTAGGCACATCAGCAATCTCTGTTCCGGCGCCCATCGCCGACTGCACCATTGCCGTCAGCACTACGAATATTGTCAGTATTTTCTTTCTCATCATCTTCTTTAGCGTTTGACTACACTATTAATGCGCTTCAAGCCAATTTTTACCAGTGCCCACCGACACCTCCAGCGGAATCCTGCCCACGAACGCGTTTTCCATTTTCTCAACAACAAGCGCGGTCAGCTGTTCGATTTCCTCCGGGACAACATTGAAAACAAGTTCATCATGCACCTGCATAATCATTCTTGATTTCATGCCTCGCCGGGTCATTTCATTATATATATTTATCATCGCTATCTTTATAATGTCAGCAGCTGAGCCTTGCAGGGGAGCATTGATAGCGTTTCGTTCCGCATAGCCTCTCACAACAGCCGAACGGCTGTCAATGTCGGGCAGGAATCTCTTGCGTCCCTTTATAGTGGTGACATATTTCTTTTCTCTGGCCTCAGTAATGCTACGGTCCATATATTCCTTCACTCCGGGATAAGAGCGGAAATATCCGGAAATCAAATTTTTAGCCTCACCGCGGGGAATACCGAGCCTCTCCGACAAGCCGAAAGCCGAAATACCATATATTATTCCGAAATTCGCAGTCTTTGCATGTCGGCGCTCATCATCAGTAACATCTTCGAGAGCCTTATGATAAATTTTAGCTGCTGTTGCCCGGTGAATGTCAGCGCCGGAAAGGAATGCCTCCACAAGATCATGGTCGCCCGACAGTTCGGCCATAAGCCTCAGTTCAATCTGCGAATAGTCAGCCGACATGAATATGTCGCCGGGATCGGCAATGAAAGCCCGCCTTATTTCGCGCCCGTCATCAGTGCGCACCGGTATGTTCTGCAGATTGGGATTCGTTGACGAGATACGTCCAGTAGCTGTTACAGTCTGGTTATATGAAGTGTGGATTTTGCCGGTCTGTGGATTTACAAGGGCCGGAAGTGCGTTTACATACGTTGAGAGCAGTTTACGCAGCGCTCTTATCCGCAATATAAGATCAACTATTTCATAGCTTCCTCTGTATTTCTCAAGGATTTCCTCTGTGGTGGAAAAAGAGCCGGATTTGGTGCGTTTTGCCTTCGGGTCAAGTTTCATCTGCCCAAAAAGCACTTCTCCAACCTGCATGGGAGAAGCAATATTGAAGCGTGTGCCGGCAAGTTCATACACGCGTTCTTCCATGCCTCTCATCCTTTCGGTATAAGTTACTGAAAGTGCGGCAAGATCACGAGCATCTATCCTGACTCCCGTCCACTCCATCTCAGCGAGTACTCTTACAAGCGGCATCTCCACATCGGAAAGCAATGGCATCAATCCTTGCTCACCGATTTCGTCAAGGAGGACAGGTTTCAATCGCAACGCAATGTCGGCCCGCTCGCAAGCAACCTTCATAATCAGTTCGCCGTCCGCAATGTTTTTCGGCGAGGGAAGCATCTCATAATTGAGATAAGCGAGTGATAATTTCTCCTGATCATGTTTCATTTCCGGGGCAAGCAGATAATGAGCCACACCCGTATCGAAATATCTGCAATCCATCCGGATTCCGCATCTTCTCAGCAGCAGATAGTCACGCTTTATGTCGCGACTAACAACAAGAGGCCCGGACTCCTCGAAAAGCGGCGACATCAATGATTCCATTTCCTCCCGATCATCACCGGCGAGCGACACGTAGAAAGCACGCTGCCCTTCACACGCTATAGCCACGCCATAAATCCGTGCCGTCATGGCATCTGCACCATCAGCCAGGACAGTCAGTCCTATCTCACTGAAATTAGCCACCTCACTTATTTTCGCAGCCACATCTGCCGCACCGGACACAGTTTCATACCGGCATTCGGATGAGGCAATTGAATTAGCCGCGAGTCCGAGCCCCGCTGGTGATACAGACCCGGGCTCATCAAGGTCGAAAAGTGAACGCATGGCCGGTTCTTCCTTGACAGCCGTCTTTTTGGGCGGTACATTCGACGCAGCACTCCCGGAATTACCTTGTTGCGGACGGTTCTGCATGAGTCTGTTGATGAACGTGCGGAATTCAAGGCGGCGATAAACGTCCAGAAGAGCATCGATGTTGGCTTCTTTCCTTATCAAGGCATCCGGAGTCACATCACCAAGCGGCACATCGGTGTTGATTGTCACCAACCATTTTGACATCCGTATCTGATCAATGTTGGCTGTAACTTTCTTCCCTACTGCCCCTTTCAGTTCAGCGGCGTGTGCCAGCAGATTCTCCACAGAGCCCCACTCGCCTATCAGCTTAGCCGCAGTTTTCTCGCCAACGCCGGGACAGCCGGGCACATTGTCACTCGCATCGCCTTCGAGTGCCAGCAGATCGATGATCTGGCGTGGGGAGCTGATGCCGTATCTGCGGCACACCTCTTCAGGGCCTCGCACCTCAAAGCCTTCACCTCGCATTGCCGGACGATACATAAACACCCGGTCCGTCACCAATTGACCGTAATCCTTGTCGGGAGTCATCATATAGGTCATGAATCCTTCACGTTCGGCCATCCTGGAGAGGGTGCCTATCACATCATCGGCCTCGTAGCCCGGCACTTCTATTACAGGGATTCTGAATGCCGCGAGAATCTCTTTGATATATGGGATGGACGCCGTTATGTCTTCCGGCTGCTTATCGCGCTGCGCCTTATACTCAGGATATTCCTCATGGCGGAAAGTCATACCGCCGGGAGGGTCGAAACAAACTGCTATATGGGTGGGATTCTCCTTGCGGAGTATTTCATCAAGAGTATTACAAAACCCGAATATTGCCGACGTGTTGAAGCCGGCCGATGTGACGCGCGGAGTGCGGATGAGCGCGTAATAAGCCCGGTATATGAGCGCGTAGGCATCAAGTAGAAAAAGTCGTCGCTGGTCAATGTTAGTATCCATACGTTACGAAAGAACTGTTCAAAGGATAAAATTACGAAAATATTATGATTGTTAGCTATGTTAAATGAGTTTTTTTGTAAATTTGCAGCTGATTTAGCCCCGAAATGACTCCAATAGAATCCATACGCCAATCTATAGTCCCTGAATTAGAGCTTCTTAATAACAAAATCAAGGAAGCGCTCGCCTCATCCAACGGTTTGATGAACCGCGTTGTCGACGGGTATCTGACCGTCAAGGGCAAACAGATACGCCCCATTCTTGTCATTCTGACGGCTAAACTTTTCGGTTGCGTCAACGAAAGAACAATATCGGCGGCTGCGGCTGTGGAAATGCTCCACAATGCCACTCTTATCCATGATGATGTGGTCGATGAGTCAAAGATGCGGCGCTCCCGTCCAACGGTAAATTCCCTATGGGACAATCAGATTGCCGTTCTCGTAGGCGATTTCTTCGTGTCAAACGCCCTGCAGCAGGCAGTGGCCACCGGCGACCTCCGCATAGTGGATGCTCTGGGCTATCTTGGCAAAGTACTGTCGCTTGGCGAGGTGGATCAAATATACAACGCACGCTACCATTGCCTTGATGAAAAGGCCTACTTCAGCATCATTTCCTACAAGACCGCATCGCTATTCGTCAGCTGCATAAAAATGGGAGCTTATTCCGTGGGGGCTGATGGCGAACAGCTCAAACAGATGGAACGCTTTGCCGAACTGCTCGGACTTTGCTTCCAGATACGCGATGACATATTCGACTATTTCGCTGATCAGAGCGAAGTTGGCAAGCCCACCGGCAATGATCTTCGCGAAGGCAAGATAACTCTGCCGTTGTTATATGCCCTTAACCGCACCGAACTCCCCAAGCATAATGCCATGCTATCACTTTCAAAAAAGGAGATTCTTGACGAGCAGGAAATCAGCACGCTGATTGAATTTGCTAAGTCATCCGGAGGAATTGACTATGCCTACGCCACAATGGAGCGTCTGCGCGATGAAGCATATTCCATCCTTGATGCATTCCCCGCGTCCGACACCGTCAACGCATTCCGCTCCATCTTCACCTACATCATCACCCGCCGCCACTGATTAATTCAGCAGTCGGGGGTTAGGCCGGCGGCCTGCATGGCTTCGCGGCGCTCCACACACGTGCCGCACTTGCCGCAATGAGTCTCGCCACCCTTGTAGCATGAATAGGTCAGCGAATAGTCCACGCCCAATTCCTTTCCACGACGCGCAATATCAGTTTTGGTGAGATGGGTGTACGGAGCTCGGAGCTTTATATCCTCGTATGTGCCCTCGGCAATAGCTTTTGCCATGGCATTGATGAATCCCGCACGGCAATCGGGATATATGGCATGGTCGCCGCCGTGATTGGCTATCATGACACATTCAAGGCCGCGACTCTCTGCCAGACCGGCAGCCACGGATAGCATGATCCCGTTACGGAATGGCACCACGGTTGACCTCATGTTTTCATCCTCATAGTGCCCTTCCGGGATGGCGTCGGCTCCGCTGAGCAACGAGCTCTCGAAATATTTCCCCATGAATCCAAGGTCAATTTCCACGAGCTCAATGCCGAGACGCCGGCAATTTTCGCGTGCGCATTCCGCCTCCCGCATATTATGGTTGGCTCCATAATTAAAGTTCACGGCAAGAGCTATGTCGGACGCATATTCATAGAGCATGGTTGTGGAGTCCATGCCACCCGAAAGAACCAATAGAGAATTTTTAGCCATAATCAGATTTCGTTGCGGAATGATGCCATAAGGCGCTCGCGCACCATGTCCTGGTGCTCATCATCGCCATAGTTGGCAAACGGATATATTGATATGCCGCCTCGCGGGGTGAAAAGGCCTATCACCTCCAGATAACGCGGATTCATCAGCTTCACAAGGTCCTTCATTATGATGTTGATGCAATCCTCATGAAAATCCCCGTGATTGCGGAAGCTGAACAGATAGAGCTTCAGGCTCTTGCTCTCCACCATGAGCTCCCTCGGAATGTAGTTGATTATTATTTTGGCAAAGTCAGGCTGGCCGGTTTTGGGGCATAACGATGTGAACTCCGGGCAATTGAACGTCACAAGATATTCGTTTTCCGGATGTTTGTTGACAAACGTCTCGAGAATTTCGGGACAGTATTCCGTGGGATATTTAACTCCAGTGTTGCCGAGGAGCGTTACCCCTGTAAGTTGCTCGTCAGTGCGCATCATTCAAATTTTTTTAGTTCGATGTAAAGTTTGAGTATCGACTGTGCGTAACGGTTATTTGCCGCCCAACGGCCTGAAAGTTCCTGCCAAGTAGGTGCCACACCGCGTTTCACCAACTTGAACCGCGGGTCAAGCAACTGCTCTCCATCTGGCAGAGGATTCTCACACGCGTAGGCATAAAGATGCTGAATCTGAGCAGTCACGCCATCCTCAATGGTGTTGAACGAATGTCCTTTCTGTCCCAATTTAAGCACTCCCAGCCCGCAATAGTTGTGCTGGTCAGGCGTCACTTTGGTTCCATCGGCAAACCGGAACCATCCAGTTTCCAAAATCCCCTGGCAGAAAGCAATCTCACCGGGAATGCCATAACGCTGCCCGATGGTTATGTAAGCCTCGGCTATGGTCCGGTCAAAGTCAGGATTGTAACGCGAGACGAACCGCACCAGCTTGTCGGCGTCAAATATGGACCCTTCACCCATTATGGGCTGCGACATCATGTATTCAATGTGCTGCTCTAATGTTTCAAAGGCCAACTCTTCCTGAAGGGGGACCGTATCATCCACATAATCGGGAATCTCCTCCGGCCAATCCTCCGGCTGCTGCCCGCGGAGCGAAATCGGAAACAGAATAATCGAAATCAATATGAGAGAGAAATACTTCATGCGGTCAACGGTTGAATTTAAGTTCCTTACCGCGAGTTGCGGAGAAGAGCACTCCAAAACGATAGGCTACATTGCCGTTTACCACCGTGAGGTCTACTTTATTGTTGACGGTCAGTCCGCTCAGCGGAGTCCATCCGCATTTGCTTATAGCCCACGCGTCAGTAATGGTGTACGGTTCACAGTCGTTATTGACCAACACAAGATCAGCGTAATATCCCGGACGGATAAACCCACGTCGGTCAATATCATATATTTTTGCCGGGTTATGGCACATTTTTTCCACTATGGTAGTCACATCAAACATCCCCTCCTCAGCCATTTGAAGCATCAGCGTAAGCGAAAACTGGATAAGAGGCATTCCGGACACAGCTGTAAGTGCCGTTCCGCGCTTCTCTTCAAGAAGATGCGGCGCATGGTCCGTGGCAATTGTGTCAATCCGCCCATCAATCACAGCCCCCCGGAGCGCGTCGCGGTCTGCAGGCCGTTTGATTGCCGGATTGCACTTTATCCGCGCTCCCAACATGGCATACTGTTCATCGCTGAACGCAAGATACTGCGGGCATGTCTCCGCCGTGACGAGCTTTCCCTCAGGGTTTCCAGGTTCAAGAAGGCTAAGTTCGTCAGCCGTTGAAACATGCAGCAGATGAAGCCTATGGTTCATCCGGCGGGCGAGAGCCACCGCCTTACTCGATGCGGAATAGCACACCTCGTGGTTTCGAATCACGGGGTGGAATTCCATTTCCAAGTCCTCGCCGTAGCGCTCCACAACAGCCTGTCGGTTCCGGCACAACAACTCCTCGTCCTCGGCATGCACAGCCATCAACGCAGGTATTTCCGCCATTATGCGCTCCATCATTGAGATGGAGTCAACCAACATGCCACCGGTGGATGAACCCATGAACAGTTTCACGCCTGCGCATCGGGTGTAGTCAACCGCCTTTAATTCTTCAATATTGTCGTTAGTGGCTCCAATGAAAAATCCGTAGTTTGCCAGACTCACATCTGAGGCACGCCTCTTTTTTGCATCAAGAGCTTCTACGGTGACAGTCAGCGGTTTTGTATTCGGCATGTCTATGAAAGAAGTCACACCGCCGGCCACAGCTGCACGGCTCTCACTCTCCATATCAGCCTTATGAGTAAGCCCGGGATCACGGAAATGAACGTGAGTGTCTATAACTCCGGGAATCAACAGCCGCTCTCCAGCGTCAATCACCTCCGCGGCTTCCATCAATTCCCGACGGGGTTCGCCATGGCCGGTTTCCTTTATGAATTCACCCTCCACATAAACATAGCCGAGATATTTTTCCATCTCGTTCACAATGATTGCATTGTGAATCAAAAGTCCATTACTTTTCATGAGGGCGCGGATATTTTCTGAACCAACTTGAAATTTTAAGCTGCATCACACCGAGAAACGCTTCTCCGAATATGCCACCCGACATCTTGCTGGTGCCGAGAACGCGGTTAACGAAAACAATCGGCACTTCGACAATCTTGAACCCGCATTTCTCAGCCGTGAACTTCATCTCAATCTGGAACGCATAGCCCTTGAAACGTATTTTGTCAAGTTCTATAGTCTCCAGTACCCGTCGGCGATAACAAACGAATCCGGCTGTGGTGTCATGGACATCAAGTCCGGTTACAAGTCTGACATAAACCGAGGCGTAATATGACATGATAACGCGTCCCATGGGCCAGTTGACCACATTGACTCCGGTGACATAGCGTGAGCCCACGGCAACATCGGCGCCTCCCTGACTGACAGCCTTGTAAAGTTCGGGCAAAGAGTCGGGATCGTGGGAAAAGTCGGCGTCCATCTCAAATATGTACTCATACTGACTGTGAGCAAGAGCCCACTTGAATCCGGCAATGTAAGCCGTGCCGAGACCCAGTTTTCCCTGACGTTCCACGAGGTGTACACGGCCGGGATGCTCTGCAATCTTACTCCGTACGATATCGGCCGTGCCGTCGGGCGACCCGTCATCTATAATAAGCACATCCATGGGATTGGGCTGGCGGAGTACGGCCTCAATTATCTGGGCCACATTCTCCTTTTCATTATATGTAGGGATAATTACAATGCTGTCGGCCGACTTTGATTGTAATGCTGAAACCTTGTTTTCCTGATCCATCTCTTAGAATTTATACATGACACCGGCAAGTCCACCTACCCCCTGCGCGGGGAGTCCGCCTATCAACACGTAGCGGTGATTAAGCAGGTTCTCTATATTGGCGAATATGCTTAGCTGGGGGGTCAGCCTATAGACACCGCCGAGTGACAGCGAATTGATCGAACCAAGCGAAAGACGGTCAAGTCCATCTTTCAACGGTTTCGGGGAATACAAACGCGCATCGTACGTGCAGCGACTTCCCCGGTAGCTCCATCCAATGTTTATGTCAAGAGGCTCGATGGGAGTCACACGCAGTTTGACCGTAGCAACGCGGCGAGCTCTGTCGCGCCACATATAGTAGCCTCGGTCCTGCTTCTGAGGAGCCATTTCGAAACTTGCCGAAGCTTCCAACAGGCTACGGTAGCGATAGCCTGCGCTGATATGGAGTTTATAGCCCTGCATGTCAATTTTTTCAAATGCCGAATAGCGGCTATTGAGCATAACCGGCATCAACCAGTCATTGGCCTTGGCAAATTCTGCGGATATTTCGGAGTAGAACCCGCGCCACATTCCCACGGTCACTCCCACCTCTGCATCCAGCGGCACAAAGGAATTGTCATATATCACATTGGGGATTCCATAATAATTGGCATCAAACAGCGACCCAAGGGTGTTTTGCTTCACCCCGCCATTGGCCTTGACATAGAGAGCGACAAACGAACCCGGCTTCCACGTAGCCTGTGCTTCCGGAGCCAAATGGAACGCCTTCCCTCCGTTGAACGTAAAGTCAAGATTTGCGCCGAGGTCCAGAATAAGACTGTTCCAATTAAAGCGGTAGAACGGATGAATGGTCAACAGGCTGTGAGAGCGTGCTCCACGGGGATCAAACGTCTCTATGTTGTAAGGGTCCGTGGCCGACATGAGCCCTACTGCATGATTACCGTAGGACAGGTTTGAGAAATCCAATTCGATGCCGGCAAGATCGGCACCCCACACTTTGGCTGAAGCAAATGCCCGTGCTGTGAAATTCCCTTCACGCACCGGCTTGAATGGAGAGTCATTAAGGATAAGTTGTCCGGCCGACAAAGTGGCATTGCCAGTCCCGCTACTCACATCGTTGGTATTGCTCATTTCCACTGTGTTACCGTATCCGAAGATTCGGTATCCAAGTCCCACGCCGGTGTTCCATATACCAGTATTCATGGTCCACAAGCCACTGAGATTAAGCCTGTGCACGTTCTGGTAACGCATTCCCCACGCATCAGGGGTGTTGAAGCGTCCGAACGTGTAGTCAACGCCGAAATCAAGAAACGACTTACGGCCTACAGCGCTGTGAAGAGCAGCACCAAGCGTAACGAAGTTACGACGCAACCGGGCGCTCTGTTTGCCAGTGCCATCACTGTTTACGAGCCAGGGCATGTCACCACGGTAACTTGTGCCGTCATACTGCATCCAGCCGCTGAGACGCACCCGGTCATTATCAATAAACTTGTAGCCGGCGGCAGCCCCGAGATTCATCATCGGAAGGTAACCTGCAGCCGCATATCCGCGATAAGGTGAGCGATAAATCGTGTCGGCGTATGCCGCCGGAGCAAGCGATGGAATCGAAACCGGAACATCAACCCGGATCTGACGCATGCCGTAGTTCAGTTTGCTGACAGAAAGCGGAGGCATTGTCACCACGGGGTTCACATTGAGTTTCACAGCATCCGTAGGTTTCACTTCTTCCTGATGCTTCACGGTGATTTCCTTCTTCAGCTCTTCCTGATTGGATTCAGTCTGCGCCTGAGATACTGCCGTGAACATTACAACGGCAAGAAACGCGGCTATATATCTATTTGTTTTTACCATATCTGTTTCAAATCAGTTAGTTATTTATCGGCTAAGACGCTCGTTAATCATAAGGAAAATATCCTCGTCATTGTCAGGATAGTTTTCCTTGAGGCTCTTCAGATATTCGTTGGCCTCAAATGACTTTCCTTGCTTACGCAGAGCATCGGAAAGGACTATGAAGGCTCGCGCCAACCAATAGTTATGAGGCGTTCCGGCATTAATCAATGCATCGGCCACTTTGCGGGCCTCCTCCGCGTTGCCGTTCTCAAGCAGGGATTGAGACAGGTAGACGGAGCTCTTAGCGCCATAGACATCACTTGATGTAGCAGCCAATTCGCGCCATATCTTATAGGCCTCTTCATGACTACCCTTGGCATCAAGAGCCTCCGCACGGCTAAACGCGACCTCATCGATATTGGCCGTTCCGGGAACACTTGTTGAAGAAATCCTGTCGGCCATCTCAATAACGTCATCATAGCGGTGGAGGTCAAGGCTCGCACGTAGTACACCCATACGCGCCTCGTTCAATGTTCGGGGCGATGATGCGCGGCTTTCGAGGCCGCGGTAGGTGTTGAGTGCCACCTCTGTCTTTCCGAGATTCAACTCGTTGTCACCTTTGAGCAGAAGAGCGTCCTCAGACACTTCCGAGTCAGGATATTCGGTCAGGATTCTGGTGATATATTCCAGCGCACTGTCAGAGTCACCGTTGTTTGATGCCGATTCAGCAAGATAGTAGAGGGCCTGTGGCTCGTATGCTCCGCTCGGATATTCGCGCATATATGCTTCGAGTTTGGCCGTAAGTTGATTGTCTACGTAGTCATTCTCAGCGGCCTGGAATGCCGCTGCGTCAAGAGCTGAAGCCTCAAGCTGCGGTGCATTGGGGACGGAAGCAAGGAAATCGGCAAAGTCGTGGAGTTTTCCTTCCGACGCGTACAATTGCTTCAAGTCATCAACGGCAGCAACAGCCTCTTCACTGGTCGGGAAACGGGTTATTACTTCCTTATATGCCTTGATTGCCGCATCGCTGTCGCCTCGGTTAAGATTTGTCACTGCTAGCTGCAGAAGAGCGTTACGACCCTGAGCAGTGGCGGGATAGGATGCTGCGAGAGTGGAGTAAGTGTCAATTGCATCGGCTGTCTGCCCCATAGCCACAAATGCCTGCGCTTTCTCCAACATGGCGGAAGGCACGAGAGCCGATGACGGGAATTGCCTCATCATATCATCCATGGCATCTATGAGCGCGGCATTGTCACCCTGACGGCCTTTCATCAACGCTGATTGATAGAGAGCATAGTCGCCGGTCTCGGGACTTGCCTCATAAGCACTCGTGTAGACGGTAGCCGCTTCTCCCGGGCGGTCTTTATAGTACAGACAGTCAGCCAGACGGTTGAGGGCATCGGATTTCATGGCGTTGGTCACGCCCTTGGTGTCGGCCACACGGCGGAAATCGGTAATGGCATCGTCCCACCGGCTCTGACGGAACCGGGTGTAACCGAGATTGTAGTAAGCCAATGTTCGGTTGGCATCAGTGGCCGGAGCCAACTGAAGGAAGTCGAGATAGCTTTGAGCGGCCTCGTCAAGCTGGCCGGCGTCAAGTTGAGCATTGCCAAGCCATAGCAGACTCTGGCGATGAAGATCGGCGTTTGCACCGGTCACCGCAGCAGCTTCCGACAGATAGTCAATAGCTCCCCCGAGTTTGTTGGACTGATAGTCGCGGGTGCCGAGCATGAAAAGAACTCGCTGCTTGGCCTCAATCATTTTTGCCGAAGGATTGCGGGTTGCATTTATTATTCGCAAGGCGCTCTCATAATCATTGTCGCTCATATAGCCGGTAACAAGGTTCTGACGGATATCATCAGCGTAACGTGACCGGGGATACTTGTTAAGGAACTCCTCCATCATGCTGACAGACTTACCGAAAGGCACACGCCCTCCATTGACACGCGCCACGATGTAATTGTAGAAAGCTTCCTCGGCCACTTTTTCATCATAGTTGTCGCGATAAGCTCTCTCGAAAGCCATAAGGGCGCCATCGATATTACCCTCCTTAACGTAGCATTGTCCCAGATAAAGGTATGCGCTCTGTCCCATCGCATCGGGCATGTCGGCAGCCTGACCAAGCATGTCAACCGCAGCAGAATAGTTGCCGGCATTATATTCGCTGACTCCAAGTATGTAGTAGGCGGTAGGGCGCACATCGGCTGTTTCCGACACGTAGGCTCTAAGATATTTCACCGCACCGGTCTCATCGCCGAGATTGTAAAGCGACTCGCCGGCCACACGATTCATCTCAGGGCGAAACTGCGCCACGCAATCTCCCTCAAGGACCTTGCGCGCAACCTGAAGGGCCTGCGAATAATCCTTGTCCATGAAATAAATCTGGGCAATGTAATAATCGGCCGATGTTCCGGGGTCGCGCGAGGTGTCGACTTTGCGGAAATATGCCATTGACAAATCATAGTTATGTTCCAGATATGCCAGATAGCCGAGATAAAAATTGGCAGCGTTGCCGTACTGACGAGTGGTGGTCAGCCGGTCAAACACCTGACGGGCGCGGCTGTTGTCGCCTAAAAGCATCAGGGAATAGGCTTCACGATATAGCATTTCATCGCGACGGTCGTCAGGAAGAGTTTCCGGGTCAACAGAGAGATATGCCTCAAGGGCCTCGGCATACGAACCACGTGTGAAATGATAGTCACCGATTGCTGCGGTCACATCGCTATAACGGGGACTCTGGGGATACCGCAGGCGAAACTCCTCAAGGAGAGCCAACGCCTCATCATCGCCGAAATAGAGAGTGGCCATGGCCATATAATAACGGGCTTCCTCCTGCTGTGCCACAGCGGGGTCAAGCTGGCGCACCTGCAGCAACTGGTCAAGACAGCCCTCATAATTCTTGTCATTGTACATCGCCACACCACGGGCCATGTAACCCGCTGCAGTAGCGCTGTTGATCTGCGCATGAGCAACGCCGCCCGACAAGGCAGCAGCCGCTATTGCACTAATTACGATTCTACGTTTCATCGTGTGTGATTCAGGAATGGATAAATTTGCTACAAATTTAAGCAGAATTTATTATCCCGACTGCATTTCCACGTCATATTTTTCACCTCAACACAACACATTTCGCCCCCGCATGCAAAAATAAAGGACCGGATGGAGCGGCATTCGGGGATTTTGGTTAAATTTGCAGTAACTTTTAGAGTGTGTCTAACAAATAATGAAGCATGATCTGACATATCTACGCTGGCCGTTAGTGGCCCTGATTGCGATTTTCATCGCAGCCTGTGCCAGCATGGGACGACCCACCGGCGGTCCCACCGATGAGGACCCTCCCATCTACGTAAAAAGCAACCCGGCACCCGGGGCCCTCAACGTCAAGACGGACCGCATAACTATTGACTTCAACGAGAATGTGGAAGTGGAGGACCCGCTGAATCAGGTGGTGGTATCGCCGGCGCAGAAGAACGCGCCGAGAGTCACCGGCGTGGGACACCGTGTAACCGTACAGTTGCAGGACTCCCTGATTCCCAACACCACCTATACCATTGACTTCACCAATGCCATCAAGGACCTCAACGAGGGCAACGTACTTGAAGGTTTTTCATTTGACTTCTCCACCGGTAATGTCCTTGACTCGCTGTGCATTTCCGGCATGGTATTCGCCGCCGAAGATCTTGAACCGGCGCAGTCAATGCTTGTGGGAGTCCACTCCAATCTTTCGGACACAGCCTTAACCACTCTTACATTTGACCGCATTACCCGCACCAACCAGTATGGACAGTTCACCATACGCAACCTCAAACCGGGCAAATACAGAATATTCGCTATCAACGACATAAACCGCGACAACAAATGGGACCGTTCGGAGGATGTGGCGTTCTTTCCGGGCATAGTGGAGCCTACGAGCGAGCGGATAACCCACACTGACACCGTGTTCAAGCCCAACGGAGAAATTGACTCCATCTTCACCCATGAAGTGACTGCATTCTACCCCAACGACCTGTTGCTGACATGGTTCAACGTCAACTATAAGTCGCAGTACATGTCAAAGAACGAGCGCAAGGAACGCCATAAACTATACTTCGAGATGGGCGCTCCGTCCGACACGCTACCTTCGCTTCGCTTCGTCGGGGGGCCTTACGATGGCGAAGACTTCACGCTCAGGACTATGCTTGAGGCATCGCCCACGCGCGACACACTGACCTATTGGATTGCCGACTCGGATGTTATCAAAATGGATTCCATCCGAATTGCAGCAACATATCTGCGCACCGACTCCGCCGACCAGCTTTCATGGGTCACCGACACGCTGAATTTCAACATGCGTCCTGAACGGCAAAAGAAGCCAGACAACTCCAAGAAAAAAGAAAAAGAGGACACAACCTCCACTCCTAAAATACAACTTCTGCGCATCACGTCCTCGCTGAGCTCTCAAGCCGACATATTCTCGCGCCTGACTCTTGAATCCGATGAGCCGATAAGATCATTTGACCAGTCAGGAGTACATCTGGAGGTAATGCTGCCAAAGGACACTCTATGGACTCCAATCACACCGCCTGATTTCTATTCTCCATCGCCATACAGTCCAAGAAAACTGACGGCGGACTATGAATGGGAATACGGCAACAAGTACAGGCTTACAATCGACTCAATGTCAATTGTTGGTATTTATGACCACCATAACGGAAACTTCAAAACGGAATTCAGCATCCGTCAGCAGGCGGACTACGGTAACATCATATTCTCAATCACCGGCCTTGAGGCAGGTGACTCGGCAATCGTACAGCTTCTCTCATCACAGGATATCCCCCTCAGAGCCACAGGCGTCACAGGCGGGAAAGCCACATTCCAGGACGTGCTCCCGGGTAAGTACTACGCACGCCTGTTTATTGACCGCAACCGTAATGGCAAGTGGGACACAGGCTCATACACCGATTCTCTTCAGGCCGAGGATGTGTTCTACTTCCCGAAGAAAATAGATCTGAAAAAGAACTGGGACATAAACCAGCCCTGGGACATCTACGAAACGCCCGTTGACCAACAGAAACCCAACGACATAAAGAAGAACAAGCCGAAGCAGAAACGCGGACAGGAACAGAATCAGGATGAAGAAGATGACCAGTACTACGATGAATTCGGCAATCCTGCAGTGGACCCTGATGACCCGTTCGGCAAACGCAAGGGTAACCGCAACTACAACCGCACCACTACCAACAGTACTCGCAACGGACTGCAATCTTCATTCTGACGAACCCTCTCTGACATTTAAACCCGGAACACTCTGACACAGATAATCATGGACACAGACAACAGACCCACCGGAACTCGACTTATGACCCCGGAGCCTACTCTCCGGCGACTCCCCTGGTATCTGGCTTACCTGAGCCTATTGCGTTCCAATGGGGTGGACTACATTTCTTCAACAGCAATCAGCAAGGAAATCAATGTTGACGCCTCACAAATAGCCAAAGACCTGTCAGTTCTGAACATCAAAGGGAAGACACGCATCGGGTATGAGGTAAATGCGTTGGAACGTGCCATCAAGGACTTTCTGGGATTCACATCAAGTCATCGTGCGGTAATGATGGGTGTAGGATCGCTCGGAATGGCTCTGATTGCCGACCGGGGCCTGCAACGGTTCGGGCTCGATGTAATAGCCGGATTTGACACTGACCCCTCAATCATTGGGCTGACCATCAAGGGAGTGCCGGTATTTGATGTGGCCGAGCTAAAAACTCGCCGCAAAGCCTACAATGCCGAAATTGGCATTTTGGCCGTTCCGGTGGAACACGCTCAGAGCGCAGCTGACATGCTCGTTGATGCCGGAGTCAATGCGCTATGGAACTTCACCCCGTTTCGCATTAGCGTCAAGCCGGGGATAGTGATTGAAAACACATCAATTTACGCTAATCTTGCCGTAATGTACAGCCGGCTCTCAGCATTGAAAGCTGACAGGAAGGAGGAGAAATGAAACTTATTTCATGCAATCCGGGAGAAGGATTTGAAATAATCGCCGACTCGGCGCTGGTGCTTCCCGGACGCCCTACATTCATACCTGATTTACCCGATGCCGAATCATGGGTTGCAGAACTGCTGATAGCTGCGCGAATTTCACGTCTTGGAAAGTCTATTTCCCCAAAATTTGCCCATCGGTTCCATGACTGCATCACGTTGGTTGCGCGCCTCGTGCCTATCGGCAATGACGGCTCACGCATAAAGGGCATCATGTCGGCCATGGATTTCGGAGTAACTCTCGGCGAATGGATAGACCGGCCACAGCCGGACAACCGCAACATTGAAATCACTTTCGCCGGCGAAAAATTTCCTCTGGAGAATCTTACGGAACAAATCAACTCGGCAATAGTGAATCTCAGCCGTTTCTCAACTCTCAAAATGGGCGACGTCCTGCTACTGCCCGCATCAGTCAATCCGGTCAAAGCTACCATTGGCAACGATATTGCCGGAGCAATCGATGGAAGGCAGGTTCTTGAGGTCAGATTCAAATAACGTTGCGCAGAATAGTCCACGCGACAATCAGCGCCACAAAAGTTATCACTGCCGGACGGGAGGTCACGACCCTGTTCAGTCGCGGATAGCGGTCACGAAAAAATTCTGAAAACAGCAACAATGCTATAACAGGTGCCATGCAGAGCAGAAATGCATTCAAACGCCATGCCTCGGCAATATCACCGTTGAGCAAAGCATGCAGAGCCCTCTGCGATCCGCAGCCGGGGCACTCCCAGCCGGTCAGCATATACACCGGACAACGGGGAAAAATATATTCCGACGGGTCAAAAAGCCAATAAGTAGCGATTGCAAACAGTGCAACCGCCACAACTATAACAATGACCACCGTACGATTACCCCGGGCGGGATTCATATCATAGAGATAATCATCTGGAACGGGAAGAGGACTATTCCGGCGGTTATGGCGATTATAAGCCACAATTCGGCCTTTTCAGAGGCCTTCTTCGCCCCTTCGAAATCGCCCTGATCATAGAGCGGAGTCACCTTCGAGGAATAGATAACTGCCACTATTCCAAACACAAGGCAACAGCATATTATGGATGCTATGCTCCACCCGAGATAAGTGGGCGGTTTGGGAGGAAGGAGCGGAGCCTGAGGCCGTTGAGGGGGAGGAGGTGGCGGAGGGACCACTTGCGGCTGCGGTTGTAGCTGCGGCTGCGGTTGAACGAACAGATCGGCAAGTTCAGGAACATCCTTAGCTCTCACCCACGACGGAAGTCCGGAATGCCATACGTAGGACTCTTCTCTTACAGGCATGCTCCTCACCTCCTCAAGAGTCAAGGGCCCGAATTTTTGCCGGTCAATAACTACCCAATAATTCATCATCAGAAGAATTTGGTATCAGCACCAAGAATATCCGAAAGCAAATTATTAGCCAAGCGGCTCGCCCCGATTCGGAAGTATTCGTTGTCGAGCCACTTCTCGCCCAAGACTTCCTTGACAATGGTGTAATATGCCAACGCCTCGTCCGTTGTTGACACGCCTCCGGCCGGTTTGAAGCCGATCATTGTTCCGGTTGACTCATAATACTCCTTGATGCAACAACACATCACGTAGGCTGCTTCGAGCGAAGCTCCGGGATAGCCCTTACCGGTGGATGTTTTGATGAAGTCAGCTCCGGAATACACGGCAAGCACAGCTGCCGCACGGATGTTTTCAGCCGTCTTGAGCGCACCGGTTTCAAGAATCACTTTAAGATGAGCTCCGCGGCAGGAATGTTTGATTTCTGATATTTCATCGCACACTTCCTCCCAGTCTCCGTCAAGGAAATCGCCTATGTTAAGAACAATGTCTATTTCATCGGCTCCACCCTCCACGGCGAGTGCTGTCTCAGCTATTTTCACCTCCGGGAATGTCTGTGACGACGGGAATCCGCCTGAAACACATGCTATGTTGACCTCACTCACATCAAGAACCGTGCGCACAACCGGCGCAAACACGGGATAGACACAAATAGCAGCAACCGAAGGAAGTTCAGGATACTGCTCCTCAAAGTCATTGACTCGCTCAGTGAATCGGGCAACGGATTGGGGCGAGTCTGTTGCATTGAGCGTTGTCAGATCAATGCAGTTGAATATGCGTTTCAGCACATCCGGTGTACGGTTTTCCTCGAGTTTTTCAGAGATTATACGCTTAACCTCGCCGGCAACGAATGTGTCATCGACGGGTACTTGGCTTTTAGCCACTTGTTCATGATATTTGTCAGTCATAATATACTGTTATTCTATTGTTTATTTTCTGTTTTCTTTGGATTGTCCTCATGACGGGCAGCATCGCGATTGGTCTTTTTTTCGATATTTCGCTCTATCGCTTCGGCGAGATTCACCCCGGTCTGATTGGCCAATGCCGCAACGACCCACACCACATCGGCAAGTTCATCGGCAAGTTCCGGTTTCGGCGCACTAGAGCGCCATGTCTGCTCGCCATACTCCCGCGCCATTATGCGGGCAACCTCGCCAACTTCCTCAGAAAGAATAGCCATATTGGTCAGGGGCGCATAATAGCCGTGGCCCACGGTTGTGATCCAATTATGAACCAATGTCTGATACTCTTTTATCGTCATGTCGGCGTTCTCTTTCATCATTCGCGGATTCTGGAATCTATGATTATAGTAACAGGCCCGTCATTGATTAGTTCAACCTGCATGTCGGCACCAAACACACCGGTCTGAACCGTGCGTCCAAGCTTCATCCCAAGCTGAGTGCAGTAACTCTCGTATAGCGACGTGGCAAGTTCATGCCCGGCCGCGCGTATATAGCTCGGCCTGTTACCTTTTCGCGTGGAGGCCGTCAGAGTAAACTGGCTCACGGCAAGGACTTCGCCTTCAACATCAGCCACGGAGCGGTTCATCACTCCTTCATCATCAGGAAATATTCTGAGAGCGGCGGTTTTATCCACGAGCCATGAGCAATCGGACGGGCCGTCATCTTTCTCCACGCCGACGAGCACCATCAACCCACGGCCGATTCGGCTATGTTCCCGACCACCAATAGATACTGATGCCTTACTCACCCTTTGAATAACTATCCGCATGTTTCCGAAATCTGTTTTTTACAAAAGTAAGAAATTTGCCTGATTCTGCAAACTTTTCACACCACAGCAGTTATTTTGTCGAGTCAGCCGATTAGTAACTGGCAGGGGCGGATTTTTTCCCGATGGAGATACTTTGCTGTATTGCCTCCTGACTGTTATGCAGCCGACAATCAAATAATAATATATTAGCATTAAGAAAAATAAAGGTTGCCTCCCAACGCCCCTTGTAAAAAGCAAGATCATAGAGGTACTTGCTTTTTTTGTCAGGCCTTGACGCATAAAGCGTCCAACCGTTTCGCTTGAACTCCTGCCGTATTCGCTCTTTCACATCTTCTTCTGATTGTCCGTCAATAGCAAGGCTTCCTGATATCACGCCAAAATTTCCTACGTTTCTTGTTTTAGCCCATACATCAACACTTTCAATGGGACATCCGGCGAACGACATTCCATCGTGGTTAGGCCAACGATATCCCACGGTCCCGTCAGGGAGATTTTGGAGCGTCAACCCGTAGACGGATTTTGCTTTGTTTTTTATAGTTTGGAGCGTGAAAGTACTCCCCGTGGGAATATATCCCAATAATGAGCCAAACAGCGCCCCAAACGGCATTGCTTTAAGAGATTTGTTTGTGGTTGAAGGGGATGATAGAATTGAAGATGATGAATTCGATGATGACTCCTTAACCAGTCCGTTCTGCCGCAAGAAGGAGAGCATTTGTATTAACTCTACGTTGTATGTTTTGGATGATTGTGGTTTTCCCCAAAGCGTAATTTTCTCGCCTTTTGCAATATTAATAACCTGCTTACCACCTATCCCACAAATCAACATGCGATCATTGGTTGTCCCGATTTCCAATGTGGTGGAAGGGCCATCCTTTTTGAGGGTCCATTTGCCACTCCACTCTCCAAGTTTATAATTTTTCATTCCAACGAGTACTTTAGCAAAGCCCTCGCCGTAAAAATTCACCTCAATTGTATATACACCCGACTTGTCCGTCCCGACTTGTTTCCCTTGGATATAGGTCATTTCGGTTAGGGTGAAGTTAAATGTACGAACTCTGTCTTGTGACGATGCGAGTAGCGCCGCCGTACAGATTAGCGTCAAAGTAACGAAGGTGCGAATAGGAAGTCTCATTTAATATTATCCATATTTTGATGTGCTGATAATCGGCACGTCATCGTTAATAATTCGATTATAGGTTTACACTCTGCCTTTGCCGGCGAGCATTCCACAGGCAGCCATTATGTCCTCTCCACGCGATGCACGGATTGTTGCCGTTATGCCCAGGCTGTTAAGGTGATCGCGGAAAGCAACCATTCGCGATTCGACGGATGCGGGCAGTTTTGAGTCAGGAATTGCGTGGAATCGGATGAGGTTGACCCGGCAATGAAGACCTCGCAGCATGCGGGCGAGAGCATCGGCATGACGAATGTCATCGTTCAGACCGCCCCACATTATATACTCAACCGAAAGACGGCGCTGATGAGCCCAGTCATAGCCGCGCAGCATGTCAAGAACCGCCTTCAATGGATAGGCGCGTTCGACCGGCATGAGTTCTTCGCGCTCCCGGGGAAACGGAGAATGCACGCTGATTGCAATGTGGACCTTAGTGGTTTCAATCAATTCACGCAGTTCGGAAATCTTTCCGATACTCGACACCGTGATGCGCTTCGGGCTCCACGCCAGTCCCCACGGCGCCGTCATTATTTCAATAGCCGTCCTGACAGCCGGCAGGTTATCCATCGGCTCTCCCATTCCCATGAACACGGCATTCGTAAGTCGCTCACTCTCATTGACCGACAGCAATTGATTGACTATCTGAGCCGGCGTGAGCTGACCGTGGAATCCTTGCCGTCCGGTCATGCAGAACGAACAACGCATTTTACACCCGGCCTGAGAGCTGACACACAAAGTGGCCCGGTCAGCATCAGGAATCATAACGGCCTCTACGTCACGGCCACCGGCTCCACGAAACAGATATTTTGCCGTTCCGTCTGCGGACTCCACACGTGCAACGGGCTTTTCACGCCCCACTTCATAACGCTCGGCAATCCATGCCCGTGCGGCAACCGGAATGTCTGTCATCTCCTCAACGGTCAGGACCCGTTTTTTGTACAACCACCGGGCCATCTGTCCGGCAGCAAATCGACGCAGCCCGGCCTCGGCCACCACTGCCGAGAGCTCAGTCAGAGTCATGCCAATTAGCGGAGTCTTCATGTCGGTTTAGAAGTTGGTCTGAGTTAGCGTATGGTTTTGACAGTACAAAAGTAATTCTTTTTTCAAAAGAACCCACACATAACCGGAAATTATTCAAATGTTAAATTCGACATTTAGATATTTTATAATCTTTTTACAATAATCCTATTGCCATTCAGCCAATTATGTGTAATTTTGCATCACTTACCGAAAATCAGATATACACCTGAATCATACACAGGCAAAACAACTCCCAAATTATTTGATTTTTCAGAGCAGACCGGATGGGAATTTTATCGGCCGGTTTTCTCGTCAGGGAAGGTGACAGCAACAGCTGCCACTCAGGACATTGACTACAATGTTTGTTAGACAATAATATACTTGAATTTTGGTTATGAGGGAGGTGCGCTTCTGTGAAGAAGTGCATCTCGTTTTTTATGCATCACGTGACAGAAGCTTTTGTGAAAGCTTTTGACGAATGGGCTGGTCATAGAATTTCAACAGGCCCCATGCCAAAAGGACAACAATCACAACCATAGCCGTTACAACGGGCCATATACGTTCCGGCGCGGGATTAGTGTTCCATACCCACGCATAGAATCCGTACATGAACGGATAATGGATTATGTAGACCGGATAGGATATGCGTCCAAGAAATTCGCATATACTGCCTGATTTGGCATCGGTTGTGCGGCCGGATGCCGCCACATACACTATGGCAGGAAATACAATCAGTGTGCACAGGCAATCATATATACCGTTGAGCACACACGGCTCGTCAGTCCCCACGTACGGAACCGACAAAAGCGCAACAATAACAGCGGCGCATATCCAGAATGCACCCCTAATCTTGATTGGGCGGAAATTACGCGTCATCAGCAGCCCGACGGAAAAAGAGAACGACATCCTGACAAGACCATACCAGAAGCCATTGTCGGCAGCCGTCCACCCGAAGCCAATGTGATATGCACCAGAAGCGTTTCCAACAGCCAGACAAATCAATATCAGCCCCGAAGCACCGGTGAACATGGCAAGGCGCCGCGTGTTCAGCTTGTGCAGGAACAATGCATAGAAGATGCTGCCAATATATTCGAAAAACAACGACCACGACGGACCGTTAAGGGGAAACATCTCTCCATTGCCTCTGACCTCCGGAAGTGTTCCGGGGAGCGATGGCAACATGAAGAGGCCAAGCAAAAGCGAAAGCATAACGGCACCGATTGACACTCCGGTTCCGTCCCACTTCTCACTCCCCTGCACCAAAAATGAAATCACACCGAACAGTACGCCTATAACGACCATCGGGTGCAGCCTTATTATTCTCCGAAGCATGAAGTTTCCGCAAGTCATCCCCTTTGACCATCGCCCATCGTAGGCATAACCGATAACAAAGCCGGAGAGCACGAAGAAAAAATCAACAGCCAAATATCCGTGATTGATAGCCTGGTCCACCGGCGATGTTGCGAAACATTCGCCTATATGATAAAATATAACCATCAGAGCCGCCACTCCTCGCAGCCCGTCAAGTAATTCATAGCGGGGTTTTACCGTTGATTCCATTGCCTTTCCTCTGTTTCCGGTATAATTCATTTATTCACTCAGCTTTTATAGAAGGCAAAGATAGCGAAAAAAAGCGATTATTTTCGTACTTTTGCGATATCGCAATAAGGTTTTCGCCACAACTGATTATTATTTATGTACATTAATCGTTTCAGCCCATCATCACTACTTAAGTTGGCGTTGTCTGCAATCATGCTGTTACTCACGGCTTCCGTTTCTGTCAGCGCAAAAGAAAAAAGCCGGATCACAGTCAACGTTAAGAACAGCCCTGAAGTAAAACATCTGGTAATCTATAAACCCGGACAGGACCCGAAGGACAGTCCTTACCGGATTATGACCGATGGCGTTACCCCTATAGCGTGTGAAATTGAGTTGGAACACGTTGAAAAATACAACATCATAGATTTCGGCGAGATTCTTGAGAAGAACATGACCTCACGATATGCCGATTTTATCATGGATCCGGAAGCTGATATCAGCATAACCGTTGCCGGCGACAGCATATCGGTAACTTCGACAGGTAAGGAGTTCAACGCATGGCAGACCGCCAAAAATCTTGCCTACGATACATTCAGCCCTCGCATGAACAAAACCTCAGAGATTGCCGACAGCACGGAAAGAGCTAATGAAATGAAGGAAATTGAGGATGAGAGAACCGATTGGCTTTTGGATTACTACGCCAACCATCCCATGATCGGATTTGCACTCGAGCTATCGGACCGCCTCAACTCCTATAATGTCGCAAGTCGCAATATCGGAAAAATGCTGGAGATATATCACAGCAAAGGCTTTAAAGAACTTTATCCCGGCCATCCGATCCATGATAAAATTGCCGCTGCAGAAAAGTTTGGCTATCAGATCAGCGGTGGGAAATACCATGATTTCAACGCCCTGACACTTGACGGCGACACGGTCAGAATATCAGATTACATGAACCATGATCGCCTGACTCTTGTATTTTTATGGGCCACTTGGTGTCGCCCTTGCCGGAAAGAAGCACTTGAGCTGATTCCACTCTACGAGAAATACACCGGCATGGGGATTGACATTATAGGCATAGCGCGTGAGTTCGGTTCGGCCGACGACATTCGCCTCGCTTTGGAGCAGGACAAACATCCCTGGCCGACACTTCTGGATCTTGACGACAGATTCAAAATATTCGCCCGACACGGACTATCCAGCAGCGGATACTACCTCATTGACAAAACAGGCCACATCATAGCCGCCAGCTACTTCTTTAACGACATAGTTAGTAAATGTGCCGACTATACAGAAGAGCCCCTTCCACCGGCATAATATAGAAACTAACGCCTTACACAAAAAAATAATTTAACTTTAATGTGCCTGATTACTGCCCATTCGGCTATTAATTTTGTGGGTGGAGGCCATAGTGGCTTCCCAAGGAACTTATAATTTATTGGACTATGGGATTTATAATCGCTATTTTTTGCGCTTTCGCATGGCTGGGCCAAGCCCTTAAGGACGGCTCCAACATCCACTAAATCACGACTATTTCCGTATTTCCCGGCACATTCAATTGCCCCTTCAAAAAAATTTCGTAGATTTGCACATAGACTTCCACGCTGAGGGTGCTTGGCTCAGAGGAGCATATAGCTACGGCAAGCGGGAAGTCAGCCTCGGCGATGCCCCCTCATCACTAGTTAAGGTCAAGGAGACCACCGACCTTTTCTCGTTCCTCAATGGCGACACAGGCTCGCTGTTCGGCAACGAAGTCCGTGGGCTCAACAACCTTGAACTAATTTGCTTTTTGATAATTCGATAAAAATGCCGGATATTGTAAAAGTTGAACAAGTAAAAAACACCTTGGTATCATTAAGAGGCCAGAATGTTATTTTAGCCTCTGATGTTGCTAAACTTTACGGGGTGGAAACTAAGGCTATAAATCAAGCTGTTAAAAACAATCCCAATAAATTCCCCGAAGGATTTGTCTATGAACTTACAAAAGAGGAATGGACGGTTCTAAGGTCAAAAATTTTGACCTTAGAACCCACAACCGGGAAAGGGCTTCATCCTAAATATCTTCCTAAGGCATTTACCGAAAAAGGGTTATATATGCTTGCCACCATATTGAAAAGTCCGGTTGCAACACAAACTACGTTGGCGATTGTAAATACCTTTGCGGAAGTAAGAGAGTTAAAACGTCGTCTTATGGAGGTTCATGACACGAAGTCTCAGCATAATAAGAAACTTGGGATGAAACGCATCGGCGATATTCTTGCCGACTTAATAATGCCTGACCTTGAAACGGCTGAAACTCAGTCAACTCTTGAATTCAACTTTGTCATTGGGAAATTAAAACATTCCGTAACTCGACAAAGAAAGAATGATAATGCTGATATTATACTCAAGGAAAAAGTTGAATTTGCCAAAAGACTTCTTTCAAAAGGCTTCCAAGAAAAGGATGTATTGGAATTAGCTAACATTACAGAGCGCGATATTATAAAAATTAAAGATTTGTTGTAGTTGACTCTTTTTACAGAAATTGTGAACAAGTTCATACACAATTCATAATACCCACTCATTATAACTGATATGTTTGGACTGCCTCAATCCACCGAAGACTTGCAGAAAGAGCTCATCAATATCGAATGCGACTTCTACCGAGGCTCATGGCAAGAGCGTGACAGCATCAAGGACAACATCCGCTGGCGAGAGCAGCACTACGGTCTTGACAAAACCTTTCTCCACTTCTATCCGACAGAGGAGTAAACCCTCAACAGTCATTGACTGACAATCACACACCGATGCCACCGTGAAAAAACAAAGTCATTTCTCGGTGGCATTAATGTTAAATCCCTATGCAAGCGATATGTTGCACAGCATATTCCTTGTCATGTCCCGAAAATTCATTAATTTCGCATTCGCGAACATAGAGTTCGTTGTTCATGGCTAAATTTGCATTACACAAGATAATTCCTAAAACAATGGCAGTAAGAATACACCCACATAAAGGATATTTGAACACGGAGTTTCACATTCATCTGAATGGAGAAAAACAACTTTCTTATGAAGTATGCACAAAGTGCTCAAATTCGGAATTGTACACGGATGGGATAGCAGAACCTTTCAAACCTCAGTGTATTACTATTAATATTCCCGGCGAGTACGAAGTCTATTTTAGCGATGGAACAGTAATCGACATCTTGGTGGAAGATGCTTTTAAATTTGGGGGTAGTGCATTCAAACGAGGTTTTGTGTTTGATGAGTGCCCTTGGGCTTTTGTTATTATGTATGACCGTACATATTTTCATAATCGAGAAACGGGTGAAGAATATGTAGAGCCAATATCGCCTGATGAAATAATTGAAGTGAACAAAGAGTATGTTCTTTTCAAGACAGCACAACAAGAGGAATTAACGTTATATTCTCTTACAGAGCAAAAGCCCATTCGCGAGTTTTCCAACATTGTCTTTTATAATGAAAATTATATAGTTACAGAAGAAGTGGATGAGGATGGCGAAGAGGAATATCTATATCTGAACATCTATTCTTTGAAAAGTAATGAGTCTATATTCAAAGAGCAGATTGAGCGATATGACTTGTGCAATGAAGATTTCTACCTTTTTGAGAAGTATTCCGTAAAGCATATTTCATTAAAGGATGGTTTTGTCAAGCAGATTGTTAGTCGCAAATACGAGGGGCGATTAATCAAGGTCTTAGATTCTTCAATCGCAATCTCTTACAAAGAAGTAGGCCAAACAAAAAACCTCTATGTATACTCGCTGAAAGAGGAAACAACATTAAATGTTATTCCCGTAAAAGGTCATCTTTGCTCTGTAAATGAGGAGGAATTAATTGACTTACATGCGAGAATTGGGGCTATTAACCGCTTTGATATTCTTAAAACCGACTTTCCGGAAGCCTCTATACAAGTCCAATATGACGAATATGTTTTTTATAATTGCGGATGGGAGGTCTTTTATGAGATAAAGGCACACCTAATATCTAAGTCAGGTTGTAAATGGTCCACAAAAAAAGAAAAAAAGGAATTTTGTTCCTGTGGACTATCCATAGATATCAGTCATGATTTAACGGGAGGGCAGGTATATAGGCATAACAACAATTTGTTGATTAGTTCGGACACTATCTGTGAATTGTATACTCCCTTTGAAAATAGAAGTTTATCTTCTGAGTTATATAACTTTTCCGAATTTGAAAAGTTGGGGAAGATAAAAAATAATGAAACAAAGGAAGATATTGTTCTAAGCAAGCAGTTATTGAACGATTACGCTCGATACGTCCTCTACGAATCCATAGGAATTACAAGTCTTCAAAGTATGGGATATAAATATGTCTCACCGAATGATAAATATGCCATTGAAAAAGAAAATGGCAATGTATATCTTGTTACTCGAACTTCAGATACCGGTGTTGAGGTCACAAGGATTTTGCAGAATCTGTTTGATTCCTCAATCTATGACAATGTGTTGCTCAGCGAGGATGGTTCAAAAGTCATGCATCGCAATGGGAAAGAGGCCAAAGTTGTAGATGTTGAATCAGGAGAAGAACAATCATTTAAGAATCTCTCGTATGTGCAACACATAAATGGTATTCGTCCTACATTTGAAATCGACCAAAAGCGTCAGGTTATTTTGATTAACCCAGTCACTGGGCTTCCTATACCAATGACTTCGCTATCAAAGCATTCATTTATAAGTCCGGATGGAAAACTCTATGCAGATACGAATTTGGAAGCATACATAGAGTATTATAATCGTATTGAGGAACGCACTATAACAAAATCAGAGTTTGACACACTTGTTAAAACATATTCCTATCCATCCTGCTCCATTGAAAAAGATCTAGAAGGGCATTCTAATGTTATGGAAAATAGGAAGCGACTTGTTCGGGAAAATTTATCATGGTTTAAGAAGCACGCTCGGAATGTTGTGGATAGGTCAGTAGAAGAATGGTTGAAATTTTTCGTTGATGAAAAGCAGGTGTTTGGTAATGAATATTTCATGTCGTTAATTGTAGAGGAGAGAGGAATAGCTGTAATTAAAAAAGTGAGGGATGATAGTGAAGTTGCAAGAATTAGTCTGGGTAATCCATTATGGTTCTTAAACTATGTGTCGTTCTCCTATGACGGACGATACGTAGCCATAGCTGGAAGATATCCAAATAACGCCAGAGATGATGAAGGAAAATCTATGGGAGGTCTATTTCTTTGCTTTGACCTGAAAAGGAATGAGGTTGTGTTAAAAGAGACTGATACTAATGCCGTTTGGACAACCGCTTTTACCAAGCAAGGGCTATTGGCAGCATATTCAAGTAATCCTATTACGTTTATAGCTACTCCGAATAAAGAGAACGTTGTTGAATTGATGCGATATAGTTTCCTAACGTTCAGCCCAGACGGTCAATATTTTGCGTTATCTAAAAAAGGGTATATATGTAAAGACTCTGGTAGAGATAATTGGGGCCATCAACGATCGACTGATGTCTTTATTTGTAGTAGTGAAGACCCAGAAAACATAATATGTTCATACAATGATTTGTCAGGAAACGGAATCGCAACATTAGGGAAGAGAAAAGAGAATATTGCCTCAGCGGCGTTCTCAAACACCAACCGTCAACTCTTGATGGTTGGTGAGGATGGAGTAATGATAATACGTAACTTGCATTTATAGAATTATGCCGCAGAATAAGAATGCAATGACGCGCTATGCGCTGCTTGACAAATTGCTTCAAGACAGACGCCATAATTGGTCAATTAAAGATATGACTGAATATCTTAACGAACACCTATCCGATTATGGTCAAGGCCCTGTAACCAAGCGCACAGTAGAACTTGATATAAATTACCTTGAATGGAATAGCCCATTTGAGGTTGAATTTGAACGATTCAAAATAGATGCTCCTACTGAGTCCGGCGATGGAGTCTACAAGAAACCATGCCTACGTTACGCAGACCCAACTTTTTCCATTTTCCACAAGGCGTTGTCGGATGATGAGCGTTCTTTGTTGGCATCAGTCCTTTCAACTCTTGGCAGTTTCAAAGGGCAACCAAACTTTGAATGGTTGGAAGACCTGGCTGAAAGACTTAATATACAAGAGCAGACGGAAATTATTTCAATGTCAAAGAACATCTCAGACAATTCCACTCTGCTTGCTGAATTATACCGAGCAATCAGCAGTAAGGCAGTCATCAATCTTTTATATCACACATTCAGTGATGATAGCGAGAGGTCAGTGGAATTATCGCCATATTTACTGAAAGAATATAACAACCGATGGTACTTGCTCGCAAGTCCATTTGATAGTGACCGTATACTGTCATTCGCACTTGATAGAATTGATAGAGTGGAATACACATCTGGCAAAAGTTTCAAGGAACCTATTGAAGACTTTATCGAACGCTATGAAGATATTGTCGGTATCACTTTCTATGAAGACAAACCAGTAGAGCGCATATTGTTTTGGGTTTCTGACTTGTCAGTAAATTATGTTAGTACAAAACCCATTCATGGCTCGCAAAGACACCTCTCTACAATTGAACAGGACAAGTTGCACTCCCAATATTCACAGCTTTCTGACGGTAGCTTTTTCACAATAGACTGCATTGAAAATTACGAACTTATCCGGGAATTATCATCTTTTGGTGCAGAACTTATAGTCTTATATCCGGAACATATATCTAAAAAGGTATATGGTGTTGCAAAAGAAATGACCGAAAGATATTCTTCAATAATGCGACAGCATACGAAAGAAGATTTCGCACATGGGTCTTAACTTTGCATCGTAAATCAAAAACAACCGACTATGGATTACGAAGAAGACTACTACAACGAATTTGAAGATTACGGCACCCACTATGGCGAATATGCCGGAACATATGCTCAGGATGTAGCCGGATATTCTGATGACGTTATCAACGATGCATTCGACGGTGAACCGGATGCCTACTGGAACATTGATTAATATTTATGTTCTGACTGTTAGATCGTAAAAAATCGTTAAATTTGCAACTCTAAAGCGAACCTTGACATACTGGAACTGAGATAGACATTTTGAACTTGCCCGACGAATTGCCGGGTACTTTCCCGAAAGGGAATTTCCAATGGTCAATTGGCTATTCACGCAATTCCGTATCTCCTTGCGGTGCAGTGGCTCCTCATCCGATGAGTAATTGCGCAGTTGAATGTACTGATTTAGTAATGTAAGATGTTAATCTTAACATCACTATATCAATAAGACATAAAGAAAACCAAATCTCAGTTCCGGCGTGTCAGTTCTTATATATTAACATGGATAAACAGACCTTCATAGATAAAATCTACGGATTAGAAAACCGTTCTGATCTCCTTAGCCTCTTAAACGAGGTCAAGGCAGAACTTACCGGTAGTCATGTTTATCCTTTCAACTCAAAACAAATTGTGTTCCTCTGTAATCCTAACAAGGCAGAGAAAAGGTATCGTACATTCTCAATTCCTAAAAAGACAGGCGGTATAAGAACTATTTGTGCTCCATGTGGCAATCTGAAATGGATGCAATTATGCCTAAACGAGATTTTCAAGGCGGTATATACACCCTCTGATTATGCAATGGGGTTTGCTTGTGGCCGAAGTGTTGTTGATAACGCCAATCTGCATAACCATCAAAACTACGTTTTTAATCTATAAAACCCCACAGAAAAGCGTAATATTCAGAGCCGATAGCCAAAAT
>CAZASF010000017.1:0-45131 GCA_964487725.1 uncultured Bacteroides sp.
CGTAGCGCAGATGATAGGCTCCAATGCCGGCCTGTGCCTGCAGGCTCCAACGGTTATTGTGGCCGAGACTTTTGCGGTAGCCTAGACCTATGCCTCCGCCCAGAGCAGGATGAGTGCCGTGCATGTCCTGAACGCGGTATTGCCACGATGGAAGTGCAAAATTATAGGAAGCCGCCTGCAGATGCGCGTCAATGAACGCGCCGGTGTGGCCCGGACCAAGCCAATAACGGATCTCCGGGCGGAATATGAATGTGCGGAATTTGCAACGTGAGCTGAAATAGTTGAGAGCGGAATAGTGGAGCGAAAGAGCCGCTGACCATTGCGGCGCCACATCATACTCTCCGGTGGCATTGGCTATGAGCAACGCCCATTCAAGAGCATTGGTCTCCACACGCCATGGCGAGTCCTCCGTCCTGTCATCTAAAATGGGGGGTAATTGCTTGACTCTCAGCGATATGCGTCATTGAGGCAAATATGATTGTGCAGACTGCCGTCAGTCTATTGATGGTCATCTTGTTAAGGATATGAGATAATTATGGGTGATAATTACTATATTACTAACTATTGTGTATTTGAAAATTCCGGCTGAAGAGTCAAAAACTACAATTGTTGCCGCAAAGATACGCGCAAATATCCGGATATACAAATGTCCATGAGCGAATTTTGATAAAAAAGCGCATATTTACAAATATTTTGTAAATTATTGCTGTCCGATAAAAATCAATTGATAGTTATGAAAAGAAAACACGAAAGCCACCCCTGCGAGGTGACTTATATCGTAAGAACTTATTTCGTTGTTTATTTTACTTTTAGATCGTAAAACATAAACCTCGTTTCTAACGGTTCATCATCATTAAGATGCAGGAATTCACGTTCTTCTTGCTCGGTTTTGTATAGAGTCTTGAATCCGTTACGCTCATAGAAGTGTAGTGTTCTCTCATTGTTGTAGGCATCTACCACTATAAATCTGCATCCGGTTTTGTTATCACTGGAACGAAACCAGTCCTTGACATAATCAATAATTTGGCTACCGATGTTCAATCCCTTACCTTGACAAGCAGATGAAACTCCCAATCGACCAATAAGCACAGCCGGGAAATTTATTCCTCGCTTGGCATTTGTCACAGACCGCTGCAACCTGTTTCTTGCAGTTGTTGTTATATTTTGCGCCTTGACACTATCGTTGGCCAATGTAACCAAACCCAATATTTGTGTTGGGTCTGATAGATCAATCCAAGCATAAGTCTTACCTAATAATTCGACATCATAGAAAATGGCATCTTTGGCAAAAAATTCATCAAGGTCAGAATCGCCACAATAAAATGGCACACAATAATCAGCCACCTCTTTTGTGTAAGGTCGCCTTATCGCATCACGCCCTAAAGAAAATTTCGTACAAGGATCCATTACTTGACGTTCTTGGGAGGAAATACAAATTCACGAGATTTTCTGTCTATCTCGCGGAGCTGAGCCTCCCTCTCTGGAGAGAGACGAGGGGTTGGGAGCTTGCCGTTGCGTTCGGCTTCTTCCAAGAATGCTTTTGCCGATTCTCCCACAAGGATGGGAGATGAATTTATTGTCATAGCCATAACTGTCATGTTTTTAGAATGCAAAGGTACAAAAATACAACAAATATCACAAGCAAAAAGCCGTCACTGATGAAGAATCCAAATATTTTGCAAATATCGAAATCCTCTGTTTTCCTACATTCTACTCCGGAGCGTGGAGAGGGTATTGGATGAAAAGTAACAGATGGGCTATTTTGCGTATTCTTGAAAATTTCATAAACCCCACAAGTTGGATAAAATAATCGTTGCTCCGGGGCGCATGGCTATCTGTGTTCCGATTCGGCCCTCTTGAATGGGTCAGGGTCTAAGGTATATCTATTTTGTTGATGTCGATGATGTGATGCAGGATAGCATACACGGCCATTCCGGCAACAGAGTGTATGTTCAGCTTCTCCCCTATATTCTTTCGGTAAGTGTTTACGGTGTGGATGGACAGAAACATTTTGTCGGCAATCTCCTTAGTTGATAGCCCGTTGGCTATCCAACGCAGCACCTCTTTCTCACGATCTGTCAGTATGTCCGATTCAGACTCCGGATCAGCATCGCTTTCAATGGGGTTTTCTGTCTGCCTATCGCGGACCTCCCGCTCCAGTTTTTCAACTTGCGGGAAAAGCAGATTATTCTCTATTTCGCAGTGCTGAATCAGCTCTTTCCCACAAAGTATCAAATGTATGAGGGCAGTGTTGATCATCTCATTGTTCTTCTGCTTGTACTTGTAGATGAACAGTTCCTTCAAATCATCCAACTTCGCAGCCATGTGGTCGTGATCCAATGAGAAGTCGGCAATTTTGAACCCATCGGATATAACTCCCTTAAGCAAGTTCTCCACATACGAGAAAATCACCGTGTCCTCATAACCCATGTGCTTCCTAACCTCTTCTATGTAATTGTCATAGAATTGCAGAATTACTATGGCTATTTCCGGATTTTCCGCTTCGTGGATTCCATCAATCAGTGTTTTCTTTATATAAGGTAGAGTATAATCAATAAACCTGGCATGGGACTTGCGCAAATAACCTATCAGCGACAGCAATGAAACATTGTAGGACTGCCATCGCTTGCCGCTTATAAAGTTAATGACGGCAAGGAAAGTATCGGTATCAACACCATTTTCGGCACATACTTTCTCAACGCTCCCGTCACCGAAGCCGAGCGAAATATCAAATCGGTTCAGCACCACAAGCAGATTATTGTTGTCCTCGATTATGTCACGGAGAGAGTCGAAACGTGTATATGTCAATTTATCTTTTATCATACCTCGGAGGGATAGTTTTTCCCGAAGCAAAGTTACGCCCGAATAAATGCCCCCGCAATCCCATAAATTAGGGTAATTTTTTCGTTCAGAGGCTCCGCTACTACCATATTCTGACTAATTACGGACTGAAAAAACACTAAAATTAGGAATTGACCCCACATTTTTATCACTGTAATTTTGCATCCAGAAAAATAAACCAAAACGAACCAATCTCACAGATGAAAAAATCCATTCTTCTTTCAATGCTGGCGGTGATAACAATGACATTCGCTTCATGCAGCAGCGATGACGACCCCCAGAATCTTGCTGCGGGAATTTCCGGAAAGTACACCGGCTACACGGTAGCTTCATGTAGTTACTTCTCCAATATGGTGGCTGCCGACCAAACAGTCACACTGTCGTCCTCGGAGTTGAACAAAGTCAATATCAGCTTTACCTCGGATACATGGGGAACAATCACAATTAACAACGCAGATCTCTCCGGCAGCGAAGGCAATCTCATCATTAAAGGCTCAGGCAAGTCACAGATGTCGCACGCCGGAACCTCAGCCAGTGAATACGACTGCACCGTTACCGGTTCTCTGGTTGGAGGCGATCTCGCACTTACATTTTCATGCCCGCAAGTAATGGGAGGTCTGAAAATAGAATTTGTGCAGGGTGACGTTCCGGCATCAATTGTTGTCCCGGGTACTTACAGCGGCTACACTGAAGCAAAGAGCACTTATTTCTCCGGCATGATGGCCGATGGCCAGGAAATCGTAATAACAAAAAACACCGATGACACATACAAGGTAGCCTACACTTCCGACACATGGGGCGAATTTACAATCGGAAATGCCACTGCAGAGTATTCCAACGGTAAGTTCACCCTGACAGGCGACGGCTCTACCCTAATGGGCATGAATGGAAATACAAAGGAATACGCATGCTCCATCAGCGGCACCATCGACGTCAGCAAGGATGATCCTGAATTCACGTTCTCTGTTCCCACGGTGATGGGCGGTCTTTCAATCGTGTTTCACACCGGCGAAATGCCTGCAACAGAATAATATTGATGGATAGATTTTTAATCATGTTTATGTCGGGGGTGGCCGCAGTGCTGCTCCCTTCATGCAATGATGTACTCGGAGATCTCTACGACGAGCCGGTTGCCACATCGGAGTATGGCTTCGTGGAAGTATGCACCGATTCCGAGCCGGGACTCATTTACATCAATGCCACAGACTACGCAACGTGGACCTATATTGACTTCAGCGATAAGACCATCGACTCTCTTTCCGTTGATGACCCGGCTCCCACACACTGGGACTTCGCCGTACACAGATATGACACGAAGACTGACAATGCAAGAGTTATCGGGACATCCCTTACCGACATAAATCAGGCGAGGACATGGAAAAACACCGATAACGAACAAGGAGTTGCCGACATCTGGACCACAGACAAGATAGTAACCGACATGTCAACGATGATGGACGGATATCTTTCCTACGCTGATTCCTATTACAATCCGGAGCTATCGGAATGGCTGGACGTTGACACGAGTACCATGCCTCCAATCTACACCATGTCAGATAAAGTCTATATCATTCTTCTATCCGACGGTAGCCGTGCTGCAGTAAAACTCGTTGACTTCATGAATGCAGCCGGAGTAAAAGGTTACATGTCCATCCAATACATTTATCCTCTGTAAGATGAAACGAACATTCCTATCTCTGGCTCTTATTGGAGCCCTTACGAACATCTCTCAGGCACGACCCACAACAGAGGCCGAAAAGGACTCTCTGGAAAATGCCTGGAATATAAATCTGGATGAAGTTGTGGTAACAGGCACGAGAACGCCGAAACTTCTCAAGGACTCTCCGGTGCTTACCCGCGTAATCTCCGCCTCCGACATCAAAAAAAGCGATGCCACAAACATCAGCGACTTGTTGCAGACCGAACTTCCCGGCATTGAGTTCTCCTACTCCATGAACCAACAGGTGTCACTCAACATGCAAGGATTCGGAGGCAACGCCATTCTTTTCCTGATTGATGGAGAGAGGGTGGCCGGCGAGACTCTTGACAACATCGATTTCAGCCGGTTGAATCTTAATGATGCCGGCAAAGTGGAAATAGTGAAGGGTGCCGCATCATCGCTCTACGGATCCAATGCCGTAGGTGGTGTTGTCAACATCATAAGCCGTGAGAGTTCCGAGCCCTGGACATTGAACGCAAACGCCCGTTACGGAGAGCACAACGAACAGCGATATGGACTCAACTATTCGTTTAACGCCTGGAAACTTTCCAATTCGCTATCGGCTCAATACACCCACATCAACTCCTACAATATGAAAAACGGAGGAGACTATGACCGGTTTTACGGCGGAAAGACCTACAATATCAAGGACCGTCTTACATTCAGAGCCAACGACCAACTTAAATTCATAGGACGCGTCGGCTATTTCTTCAGGGAACGTAATTCTGCAGAGACAACCCACGACCGTTACCGCGACCTGTCAACCGGCCTAAAGGGTATCTATGATTTCTCCTCCGAAACCAATCTTGAAGTCAGCTACTCATTCGACCAATATGACAAGAGCGACTACATGCTCACAACACATAGTGATGTCCGTGACTACTCTAACGCGCAAAACATTGGCAAAGCTATTCTCAACCACACATTTGCCGGAAAACATATTCTTACCGTGGGTGGCGATGTGATGCGCGACTACCTGATGACCTATCAGTTCACTGACAATGGAAGCAAGAAGCAGATTACCGCTGATGGATTTGCACAGATTGACCTCAATTTCAATAAGAATCTGAATCTGATTTTCGGCGGCCGGTATGATTATTTCTCGGAGGCGGCAATGAAGCATTTCTCGCCCAGAGTAAACGCCATGTACAAACTCAACCGGTTCGCGTTCAGAGGTTCGTATGCCGGTGGATTCCGCGCACCTACACTGAAAGAAATGTACATGGATTTTGACATGGCAGGTATTTTCATGATTTACGGCAACAAGGATCTGAAACCTGAGAGCAGCAACAACTTCCAACTTTCCGCAGAATACACCCGAGGACTATTCAACGCCACTCTGGGCGGCTTCTGCAACCTCGTTGACAACAGGATAACCACCGTATGGAACAAAGCCATGAACGGAATGATGTACACCAACATAGGTAATATGACCATCAGCGGAATCGATGCCAATCTGTCATGGCGCACAGGTTGGGGACTCGGCACCCGTGCATCTTACGTTTACACAAACGAACATGTGAAAAAAGGAGAGCCGTACACATCGTCAACACGCCCTCATACCGCCACTCTCCGAGTTGACTACACGAAGAACTGGAAGAACTACGGATTGATGGTTGCTCTCAACGGACGCTTCCTCTCAAAAGTAGGTGTTGATGAGTTTGTTTCCGTAACATCCTACGATGAAACCGAACGCGTGGAGTATCCGGCCTATACAATGTGGAAACTGAACATCACGCAAAGTATCCGGAAGGGCATTGATTTGATTGCCACTGTGGATAATCTGTTCAACTACGTGCCTAAATACAATTACAGCAGCACCCCTTCAACTACAGGAATTTCATTTGCAATCGGCCTCTCCATCGACATTGAAAAACTGGTGAAATAACATATTGAATCCATGAAATTAAAATTCAAGAAAAGAACAATCCTACTTTCCTTGACAGCCCTGATAATCATTATCGGAGCTGTCGTTGTATGGAACATGATGGCATCCCCTACACGGATTGCCTTCGTGAATTATCAGGCAATCAACTTGGGCCAGATATCCAAAGCTAACGACAACAGCTTTGTCAAAATTGAAGAACTGCCCGTTGAAAACCTTGACAAGGCTAAGAAATATGACATGGTGTTTGTCAACGGAATGGGACTGCGCATAACCGATGAACAGCGGCAGGCCCTTGCCGAAGCCGCCGAGAAAGGCACTCCGGTAATGACTACAGCCGCAACAAACCCGCAGAATCTTATAATCTCCGTTGATTCCGTTGACCAGACTTTTCTAAAACAATACCTTGTCGGCGGAAAAAACAACTACAGGAATTTGCTGCGCTACGTCAGGAAGTTTATTGATGGCAAGCGCCTCTTTGCCGAAATGCCGGGAGACCCTGTGGGATATGTGTCGTCGCTCCTCTACTATCCGGGTGACGAAGAATCAGGTTTCAATTCCGTTTCCGAATATGAAAAGTTTCTCAAGGGCGCCGGAAAATTCAGCGAATCATCCAAAAGGATTATTCTCACAGGTCAGATGGGAGTAGCCGACAGTCTTGTAGCCGCACTCGAACGGGCCGGTCACATAGTCTATCCGGTCAACTCTATCCAACAGTTGATTATTGGAGGACATGCAGACTCTATTCAGGCAGCAGCTGTTATAAACATGGCTCATGGACGCATGGGCGACATGGTTGTGAAATATCTGGAGACAAACAATATTCCGCTGTTTTCGCCGCTTAATGTCAACCGTGATTACAACGATTGGATGGCTGACAAGATGGGCATGAACGGAGGCTTTCTGTCGCAGAGCGTAGTAACACCCGAAATTGACGGAGCCATACGTCCGTTTGCCCTGTTTGCTCACTACGAGGGTGACGATGGATTGCCATACGTTGAGGCTATTCCTGACAGATTGAATGATTTCGTGGCAACGGTCAGCAATTATCTTGACCTGCAAACCAAAGCTAACAAGGATAAGAAAGTGGCCATATTCTACTTCAAAGGCCCCGGGCAGAACGCTCTTGTGGCTGAGGGCATGGAAGTTGCGCCTTCGCTGTTCAATCTTCTGACCCGCATGAAGTCGGAGGGTTACAGCGTGGATAATATGCCTGAAAGTGCCGAGGCTCTCGAACGGTTGATTAACGAAGAGGGCAAGGTGTTCAATGAATATGCCCTCGGAGCCAAGGCTGACTTTGTGGCCAACAATCCTACCGAGACAATAAGCCGTCAGGACTATGAAAAATGGTGCGCGAATTCGTTCTCTAAAAACATGCGGCTTCAGATTGACAGCATTGACGGAGTGTTTCCCGGCCACGGGTTGAGGGCCGATGATGACAATCTTGCCCTTGCACGTCTCCGGTTCGGAAACGTGGTACTGATTCCCCAGACTGCTGCCGGACTTGGCGATGACGATTTCAAGATTGTCCATGGCACAGATGCCGCTCCCCCTCACAACTATGTTGCCTCCTACCTATGGGCAAGGTATGGCTTCGGCGCTGATGCTCTAATCCACTTCGGAGCACACGGCAGCCTTGAATTCACTCCGCGTAAACAGGTGGCACTCGGCAGTGAGGACTGGTCAGACCGTCTTGTTGGCACAATGCCTCATTTCTATGTCTACTCCACAAGCAACGTAGGCGAGGCAATGACTGCCAAACGCCGCTCATACGCGGGAATCATCAATTATCTCACTCCTCCATTCATGGAAAGCGAGGTCAGAGGCATATACAAGAACCTCAACGATGCAATTGCCGTCTACAATAAAAATGCAGGAGCTGATAAGATTGACGGGAAAGCCCTTGAAAAAGCATCACTTCTCGTCAAAAAATACGCCGTTGAACTTGGCATTCACCGGGAGTTACGCCTTGACAGCGTCCTGTCACTCCCCTACACTGCCGATGACATCGCACGCATAGAAAGCTTTGCCGAAGAACTCGCTAACCAAAAGATAACCGGCGCGCTCTACATCATGGGGCAACCCTACGAAGCGGCAAATATAAATTCAACGGTTTTCGCAATGACAGTTGATCCTGTGGCCTACAGCCTATACAATCTTGACAAGCTGAAAGGACGCACATCAATTGATTACGACCGTCAGCGAAGTCTGTTCTCGCAAATCTACGGCAACCGGGCAAAGGCTCTTGTAAATTCCATTTCAGGAAATGCCAATGCTATTGACGATGATTTTATATGCAAAGTGGCATCCATCACCCGTCAGGAACTTGACAGTGCACGCTCCATAATGGCATCAGTCAATGACTCCAAAGACATGCTCTCGCGCATGATGGTAATGGGTTCAATGGCCATGCCATCCAATCAGGAAACTACCGCCAAAATAGCTGACCGCCCGAAAACATCGGCCATGAAATCAATGATGAACAAGGCCGGAATGTCGCCTGAAAAAGCTCTTGAGATGGCCCGCAAGATGGGTGCCGATGAAGCGGCTCTCAAAAAGATGGAGGCAGCCATGAAGAAGGGCAAAAGCGGCAGCTCCCAATCCGGCAATCACAAAGGGATGGCTACGGGCATGATGTCGCGTGCGGAGACTACTCCGCAGCAACTCGAATTCGCCACGGCAATAACAGAAGTGGAGCGCACGCTAAAGAATGTCAACACATATCGGGAGTCTCTTAAAGCCAGCCCGGAAGCTGAACTTGCATCGCTAATGAACGCATTGGCCGGTGGATACATTTCTCCGACATCCGGCGGCGATCCGGTCCTTAACCCCAACATTCTTCCCACGGGCCGAAACATGTTTGCGGTCAACGCCGAGGAAACTCCATCGGCCGTGGCCTGGGAAAAGGGAAAGGCTCTTGCCGACAACACAATTGCCATGTATCGTAAAGCTCATGGCGATTCAATTCCCAGAAAAGTCAGCTACACACTTTGGAGTAGCGAATTCATCGAAACCGAGGGCGCAACAATAGCACAAGTGCTCTACATGCTTGGAGTGGAGCCCGTTAGAGACCCATTCGGGCGTGTGACTGACCTCAAGCTCATCCCTTCGGCCGAGCTTGGACGCCCGAGAATTGACGTTGTGGTGCAAACCTCCGGCCAGCTGCGCGACCTCGCCGCATCGCGTCTGTTTCTCATTAGCCGCGCAGTGAAAATGGCTGCTGAAGCCAACGACAAGGAACATGCCAACTACGTTGCCGAGGGAGTGGTGGAATCCGAACGGCATCTCGTTGACAAAGGTGTTTCGCCGAAGGAAGCCCGAGAACTGTCAACAGCCCGCGTTTTCGGTGGTGTCAATGGCAATTACGGCAGCGGCATACAAAGTATGGTGGAATCAGGTGACCGTTGGGAAAACTCATCGGAAATTGCCGAGACATACATCAACAATATGGGCGCAATTTACGGCAGCGAGGAAGACTGGGAAAAGATGCGTGATTACGCTTTTGAAGCTGCTCTGACACGCACCGATGTTGTGGTCCAACCTCGCCAGAGCAACACATGGGGAGCGCTGAGCCTTGACCATGTATATGAGTTTATGGGCGGCATGAATCTCGCCGTGAAGAATGTGACCGGGAAAGATCCTGACGCATATCTGAGCGACTATCGCAACCGCAACGACGCCCGCATGCAGGAAGTTAAAGAGGCTATAGGTGTAGAAAGCCGGACAACAATTCTCAATCCCACCTACATTAAAAACAAAATGAAGGGAGGGTCAGGCGATGCGTCAGGATTTGCCGATGTTATCCGCAACACCTACGGGTGGAACGTTATGAAGCCCGATGTAATTGACAATGAGCTGTGGAACGATATCTACGACACTTATATAGGCGACAAGTTCAACCTCGGCACAAAGGACTACTTTACGTCAAAGAATCCCGCAGCAATTGAGGAGATTACTGCTGTGATGCTCGAGACTGCTCGCAAAGGTATGTGGAACGCTTCACCGGACCAGATAAAAGCCCTTGCCGAACTTCACACTGAAATTGTCAACGAATACAGCCCTTCATGCTCCGGGTTTGTATGCGACAATGCCAAACTGCGCGACTTTATCACGAAGAATGTGTCGGAAAAGAGTGCTGCGCAGTACAATCAAAACATCGGCTCCATCCGCGCCGAGAACCTTGGCTCAGACAATGACGGCATGGTCATGCAGAAAGAGGAGCTGAACAGCATGGACAAAATAAAGGGCAGCATCAACGGATTAATTGTAGGCGCAATTGTTGTCATAGCCCTGATACTGATGATTTTCTTCATCCGTCGTCGGAAAAAACAAACTGAAGAATAATGGAGATTGTCATAGCGATAATAATGGTGCTGGTGGCGGTCAGTGTTGTTCTGAAACTGACTTACCTGCCCGAATGGGGGCGGATAGTGGTTAGCCTTGTGTTAGCTCTGTTCGCGGGTATGTCATGGACATTCGCCGTCACCCAGTCAAAGACTCAGATTGACGCATGGATTCTGGACCCGGAACTGATGCTTAACGTTGCAGTTCTGCTCACTGTCGACGTCTTCCTCCAATTGTCATTCTGCATCATGTCAGCGGAAAGCATGTTCGGCGAACGAATGTCAAGATGCGGACGCATAATCCGCGAAATAACCTTGTGGATTCCCGGACTATTGATATTCCCCACTTTGCTGGCCCTGCTGGTAAAGGTTATTTTCTCATTCCCGGGCATGGATTTCACCACTATAGCATGGAGCCTTGGAGCTGTGGTATTCATTGCCGGCATGGTGCTTCCATTTCTTATAAAAACGGTAATACCGGAAAAAGATCTCCGATTGGAACTGATATTCATGATCAACACCATGATAGCTCTGCTCGGAGTCGTAGCCACAGTCAACGGGCGCACAGCCGTTGCCGGAGTCAACGATGTTGACTGGAAAACACTTGTCGGAGTTCTGTCACTGCTCATTGTCTGCGCAGCTGCAGGCTACATCATGTTCAAACGAAAACAAAATAAAATCACAAATACAAAATGAACGTAATTTCCAATATCCTCTACTGGATTTCCACCGGATTGCTTGTGCCGGTAATCGTACTGCTCATCTTCTTTTTCATCCGCGCGCTGCTTCTTGCCGGAGCCTTTTTCGGACAGTATCTTCAACATAAGAAAACCGCCATACCTTTCTACGAAAGCGCCGGCAGGCTCACGCCTTCAACATTCACCAAATTCCGCGACACTCTTCCGGAGAAGCCAAAGAATCTTCTTTCCTCTTACGCCCGACGAATTGTTTTGGCTCAAGGCGACAGCCCCCGAATCGACCTGCTCCTGTCAGAGTACGAAATCGAGGCATCGAAAGAGCTGTCAACTTCCAGGATATTGACCAAGATGGGGCCGATTCTTGGACTTATGGGCACACTGATTCCTATGGGACCGGCATTGGTAGGACTCGCCACCGGCGACATCGCGTCGATGGCCTACAACATGCAAGTGGCGTTCGCCACAACCGTTGTTGGCCTCGTTGTCAGTGCCATCGGGTTCCTGACCCAACAGGTCAAGGAACGTTGGGCAGTGAAGAATATAACCATGCTCGAATACATAGCTGAAGTCACCAAGCAAGTTGCCACACAATCATGAGACGCAGACGCATATTAGGCTCCGGAGAGGACTATGACCCCATGAGCGTTGTCAGCAACCTTTTCGATGTTGCCATGGTGTTTGCCGTGGCTCTGATGGTAGCGCTTGTGAGCCGCTACAACATGACGGAAATGCTTTCGCAGGAGGACTTCACCATGGTAAAGAATCCCGGAAAGGAGAACATGGAAATCATAACCAAAGAGGGCGAGAAAATCAACCGATATACCCCTTCTGAGGACCAATCCGCAACCGGCAACAAAGGCAAACGCGTTGGCACCGCCTACCAACTGGAGAACGGCGACATAATCTATGTCCCCGAATGACATTAAAGAGCGTGGTGCTTTCTACAGTTTGAACTGATAGCTGACGCCTATGGCGTTGGTGTTGTCGGACTGTGTGCGGTCAACAAAGCGGTAGAACACCGATATGGCACTATGATTGTCTATTCGGAAGTCAGCGCCGAGAGTGTAACGCATCTTTCTGATTGGGAAGAATTGACCGAACTCATTATAGGATTCCACGGATGCGTACGGCGTTACAAGGGCCTTTCTCTTGTACTTGTATTCTGCCTTAAGGCGCGACCGGAGCAAATGGCGATTAACTTCTTCAACAAGTTCATCGTCCTTTTGCTTGCCTGAACTGTCGAACTTGTCAACGTACTGCTCGGAATAATGGGTGTACTGATACGCCTCGCGGAGAGAGAAATCGAATTTCCCCAATCTGAGTGAGCCGGTGGCACTAACCTGAAAGCGGTGTCCCGGTTGCCAATATGCGGGGATAATGTTTCCTTTCTTGGTAATCTTGTCGCCGTCACGGTCATAGAGGAACTTGTAGGAGGCTCCAACACGAAGCCACGACAGAGCTTTGTAAGACAACCCGGCCTCGGCTGACCATCGCGAGGTTGCACCAAAATTATCCTGTGAACGGTGTTCCACTTCTATATTTGCGCGTAAGGAGTTGGTAATGTCGGCACGTCCTTCAGCCGATAGCCATAACTGCTGAGCGTTAAGACACGGAGCTGCCGCCACCAGGAACAGGGCTGCTGTAACGAAATGTGATAGTCGCATCATTTTTTATCTTTAGGTAGTTTGAATAAATTGTCAACCAGATTGTGTTCGTTGTCCTCGAGGTTATAATATATCTTCACCATCGCGGTGTCACGCAGATAGTCAATGGCCCCGACATCAAATCGTTTGATATCAAGTCCCGTGCGATTTTTCAAATCGGCCATCATCTCGTCATGATGGGCCGGATCTATCAGGTCTATGCGGTCGTAGAGTATCAGCTTCTCCGATATGTGTTTGAGCCATCTGTTACTCTCAAGAATCCATATCGAAAGGACAAACAAAGCGTTTGCTATCAACAGTTCCATTAAGCAATCATCGGCAGCGAGGGCATTGATCACAGAGACGGCTATGATCACAAACAGATACGTCATTTCACGCACAGGCATTGACTCAGTGCGATATCTTATGATGCCGAATATCGCAAACAATCCCAGAGCAAAGCCAATCTTTAGCTTGACGCTTCCGAGGAGGAATATGAGGAAAAATATGCTGAGGCTGATCAGCATGAATGTGAAGTAATAGTCAGCACGCCGGCTTTTCGGGTAGTATAGAAGATGGATTATTATTGTCACAACCACCAGATTGAAAATGAATCGCATAATCATTTCTAACGGGCCGGCCATGTTGGGTACATCTTCAAGAATTTCGTTAAAGTCCATTTTTTGATTGGTTTATTATAATTGCAGGTAAAATCAGGATATGCAGCCGCCACGGTTAAGCCGGTCCACATAGCGCCAACGTTCTTTGAATCGATTTACTTTCAGGCCGGGATGCGTGAACACCATCCCCATGCAATATTTGCTGAACCCCGAGGCTTTGATTCGCAGCGTGTTGAGGTGCTTTATGGCCGGAGATGGCTTTGAACCATCGCGCTTCAGCTCTATTATGGCTATGTCTGACAGTTCTTCCTCGCAGTCAGTCAGCAAATTATGAAATCTCAGTCCCACATCGATTGTGAGTCGTTCTGTAAACGCGTAATTAACCAGCGTTATCCGGCTGAATTTGTTCTCGAGATGCGGAATAAGCTCATTGGAGTGATAGTCACTGTGTCGGGTAATGAAATCCTCAAACATGTCAGTCCGGTCTCTGAATCCCTCAATAGGAATGCGCTTTTTCTTCGTTCGGCCCTTGTTGTTCTTTCGCTTTATTTCAAGAAAATATGCGTTGGAATTCACATACTCACGCATCCTGATTTTCTGCCGGGTTTTCTTTCCGGCATGATGCATCATGTACATTCGATGGGCCGGAGTGTCAAAATACATGGTGTGATACGGAAACATGCGCAGACCGTCGGTATCCTGTATGTAATATTCTTCGCTAAGCGATTTCAGCAAGAGTTCAAGATTAGGGAGCGAGGTCAGGAACTTAGTATCGATACGGTTCATCAGCCTCACCGCCGACATCTCCTCTAATGTTATCGGACGGTATGGTGTAAGAATCAACGTATCTAATTTCGTACTTTCGTAGCCTGACATCTATTATCGGTTTTTTACATTGGCGGATTGCTCTGCGTTGGGACATATCCCCTATGCAAAAGTAGTAATCCATTGAAAATTAATGCAAAAAAGCTGCGACAAAATTAGTTTAACACGACCATTTGAAGCATTTTTACTATGAATTTTCAGCTATGTCCACAAAAGATTACCGTTTAATAATGAATGTGAACATCTCGATTCAAAATGCTGACACTTATCCGATTCCATCATAAAAATTTTGCGGTTTCGGGGAAAAGCCTTAATTTAGCGGCCGGATTGAACGAAGACTTAACAATCTTCCTTAATCACTACCAATCATGCTTGAACGAATAAAAAAACAGGCGCTGGAGTCAGGTACTCCGGCCACAGTGGAGGAAGCGCTGCAACTCGACGGGATGTATTCCACTGAACAACTTTGCAAGGCCGCCGATGAAGTGCGTGCAAAATGGTGTGGAAACGAAATTCACACTTGTTCGATTGTCAATGCCCGGTCAGGGCGTTGCAGCGAGGACTGCAAATGGTGTGCACAATCGGCCCACCACAAAACCGGAATTAAAGAATACGAATATATTCCCCGCGATGAGATGATGAACTCATTCCGGGCCAACAAGAAACGCAACATCAGCTGCTTTTCGCTCGTTACAAGCGGACGCAAAGTAACACCGGTCCAAATGTCGAACTTCTGCCGCCTGTACAAGGAAGCGGCCAACGAGGGGGGCATTCGCTTGTGTGCCTCCATGGGGCTTCTTGACCGTCCACAGCTACAGCAGCTATGGGATGCCGGCGTAAGGAAATATCACTGCAATCTTGAAACCTCGCCTGAATATTTCCCGCATCTGTGCACCACCCACACCATCGACGATAAACTTCGCACCATTAAGACCGCTCGCGAAATCGGCTTCAAAATATGCTGCGGCGGAATTATAGGCATGGGCGAATCCATGCGCGACCGTCTTGAACTGGCCCGCATGGCCCGCGAAGCCGGAGCATCCTCCATTCCGGTAAATATTCTTCAGCCCATAAAAGGCACCCCGCTCGAAAACATTGAGCAGATAAGCGAGGAGGAAATCACCCGCTCAGTTGCATTGATGCGTCTTGTGGCACCCAAATGCACACTTCACTTTGCAGGAGGACGCGCCCGGTTGTCACACAAAACAATGGCACGCATACTCAGAGGCGGAATGAATGAAGCTCTGGTCGGCGACATGCTCACAACCATCGGCAACAAAGTTGACGAAGACTATGAGCTGTTTGACGAAACCGGCTACACTCATCATTGAGCGAGCGTCAGGCTATAGTTATCTCCGGGTCAAGATAGACGTCCTGGATTGCGTTGAGCAGACGCACACCGTCGGCCATAGGTCGCTGGAATGCTTTACGTCCGCAAATCAGGCCCATGCCACCGGCGCGTTTGTTAATAATAGCCGTGGTCACTGCATCAAGGAGGTCAGTCTGTCCATGTGAAGCCCCGCCGGAATTGATTAGACCAACTCTGCCCATGTAGCCGTTAGCCACCTGATATCGGCACAGGTCAATGGGGTGGGATGTGGTGAGCTCAGTGTAAACCTTTTCATCTGTTTTGCCGAAGCCTATGGCTTTGAATCCGCCATTGTTGTCAGGAAGTTTCTGCTTCACGATGTCGGCCTTTATTGTAACGCCCAATCGGTTGGCCTGCCCGGTAAGATCGGCTGATGCGTGATAGTCCACGCCATCTTTCTTGAATGCATTGTTGCGCAGGTAACACCAGAGGACGGTCACCATGCCCAACTCATGGGCATACTCGAAAGCCTCGGCAACCTTAACAAGCTGTTCGCGGCTCTCTGCAGAACCAAAATAAACCGTAGCGCCTACGGCTGCGGCGCCCATGTTCCATGCCTCACGCACTGTTCCAAACATCACTTGATTGTAACTGTTGGGGTACGTGAGCAGTTCGTTGTGGTTCAGTTTTACGAGGAAAGGTATTTTGTGGGCATACTTGCGGGCCACAGCCCCGAGATTACCGAACGAGGAAGCCACTGCATTGCAACCACCCTCTATGGCCAACCTTACGATGTTTTCCGGGTCGAAATAGATAGGATTGGGAGCGAATGATGCCCCGGCGCCATGTTCTATGTCCTGATCTACAGGAAGAATAGAGAGGTAACCGGTGTTGGCGAGTCGTCCATGGCTCAGCAGTCGCTGCATATTATTGAGCGTAGGGATGTTACGGTCCGTTTCAATCCACAGATTGTCAACCGTTTCAGATGATGGCAGATGAAGCAATGACTTATCAATGGTCTTGCACTTGTAGTCGAGGAGATACTCGGCTTTGTCGCCTAAAAGGCTTACGATTTCAGAGTGTAGCATGTTGGAGTGTTTTCAGGTTATGTTATAACCTATCAACAATCCAAGATGCCCTTTCGTTTGCTGATTCTGTTACTTGTCGAGATCAACAATCTCGTATTCAAGGGAGCCGAGTCCTATGGCTGCGGCATGGTCAATGGTGTGGATGCCGTGGCGGCTGTTGATGCGCTCTATCAGCGGAGCGTTGTCGTTGCCTTCGGAGGGGTGCATGTTGAAGATAATGTCAACACATGCCTTGTCAAGGGCCACCGGATCGGTTGATGCGAGAATGCCGTAGTCTTTCAGAAGCACATCGGAGGGATGGGCGGCGCAGTCGCAGTCCACTGACATATTGTTCATCACGTTGATGTAAACAATGTTGTCGCCGAAATAATCGGCAACGCCCTGAGCGGCGGCAGCCATTGACTCAAGGAATTTATCCTGCTCGGCTATATTGTCCCACAGACCTTCCACGGTCTCGATCTTTCCGGCCGAATGAATGTAGGATTTGCCATCGGCGGAGGCAACGCCGATGCTTGCGTTTTTCAACACTCCTCCGTAGCCGCCCATAGCGTGGCCCTTGAAATGCGCCAGATTGACCATGTAGTCATAGCGGGGAAGATGATTGCCCACGATGTCATAACGGATGTGGCGTTTGTCGCGAACGGGAATCTTCATCTGACCCTCTTCGTCCATTAGGTCAACCGGGGCAATGGAGTCAAAGCCGTGATCATGTATTGTCTGCCAGTGAGCATCTACGGTGTTTCGCTTACCGGCGTAGGCCGTGTTGCACTCAACGATTGTGCCATGTACCGTATCAACCAACGCGCTGATAAGTGTTGGCTTCAAATAGTTGGGGTTCCCTGCCTCACCGGTGCTGATTTTAACAGCCACACGATGCCCGTCGGCCGGACGGCCAAGAGCTTTGTAGATTTTCACGAGAGCCTCGGGGGTGATTTCCCGGGTCATATAGACCTTTGACTGGGCCGATGCCGTTACGGCAGCCAGAGCTACTGCGATTGCAAGAATAATGCTGCGTTTCATATTGATATGCGATTGATTTAATTACGTGTTTACCACAGTCCGACAGGTATATCCATGCCCGTCATCCTTTGCAAAATTAATCCAATTTGTCCATAAAACCAAACGTTACCGGCCACATTTCCATGTAATTTGTTTTTTGATTGCAATCATTTAGCGCATAGGTTCTCGCAATGGTGGTTACTGGGAAATAATTAATTGAATCGTAAAAAAATCGTTGCTCTCAACATTTGTTGAGAGTTTTTGTATTTTTAAGTTGTAACTTTGCCGAAAATACAAATCAATCTAATTTTATGAATAAGTTTTCTCAAGACTTCAGCCTCCGGGAAAATGCCCATACGAGTGAAAAATCAGTCACTCTACACACTTTATACATTTGGGTGTTTACCCCCCCCTGTTAAAAAATGCAAACTTTGCAAGAATCATTCATTTTGCAAAGCTATGAATTTAAGTCGTTTCCTTATAATTCTGCTTATATTAGCAGGAGTGAATTACGCCTCCGCTCAGTCCTTTGTAATCGAAGGTCGCGTCTACGACAAAACGGACAATGAAGATCTCATAGGTGCAACAATACGAACTCTCTCACTTCCCGACAGCACATTCATTTCCGCATCCTCGGCTTCACGTCGCCGCGTCCACAACGGGGAAGAAGAGCTGACCTCCCAATTTTCCATTGCACTTCCATCGCGTAAGTCAAGTTATCTTCTTGAAGTAAGTGCTACGGGCTACGAACCGACCTTTATCAAAGTGACACCATCAGAATATGGTGAGCGAATCCGAAAAGCAGAACTGCCTATAATACTACTGTCGCCCAAGGCCCATGAAGTAGGCGAAGTTACCGTAAGCACATCCCGCATCAAGTTTTTCAACAGAGGTGACACCGTGGTGTTCAACGCCGATGCCTTTCATCTGGCCAACGGGTCAATGCTCGATGCACTTGTCAGTCAATTACCGGGAGTTGAACTGAAACCGAATGGGCAGATATATTACAACGGGAAATACATTGAGTCGCTGCTACTTGACGGCAAACACTTCTTCAACGGCGACAATCAACTCATGCTCGAAAATATTGGAGCCTATTCGGTGAAAGACATCAGAATCTACGACAAAAGCGGCGATGCAAGCGAATTTGCAGGGCGCCAGCTTGGAGGCGACAAAGAGCTGGTGATGGACGTGAAACTTAAAAAAGAATACGCCACCGGACTGCTGGTGAACGCGGAGGCCGGCATCGGGACGAACCAACGTTATATCGGACGGTTGTTCGGAATGTGGTTCACGTCCGATACACGCGTGAGCATATACGGGAGCTCAAATAATCTGAACGATGACCGCAAGCCGGGACGCTCCGATTCATGGTCGCCGGCCGATCTGAAATCGGGCGTGAGCGAAGTGAACACCGGTGGCCTTGATTACTCCATTGACAAGAAACTAAAAGGAATTAAAGCTGACGGCAACATCATTGTGAAGCACAATAATCTCAATGACGAGACCGGGATATATCGCACTAACTTCCTTGCCTCGGGCGACACCTACACCAGGGAAGAACGCAGAAATAAGGCCCGCGATTTTAACATCACCACACGCCATAATCTGTACGTGCGTAGCAAAAGCTTCGACTTCACCCTGACTCCGAGGTTCGAGTACGACAACACCCATTCGCACTCCACAACCGCCTCTGCCACCTTCGCCGATAATGCCGGCGGAATTACATTTGAGGGTCTGACATCCGCGCCCGGATACCTGTCGGATTTCATAAACCGCTATGTCAACGAAAATCTCAAGAAAGGAGAAAAATTCACGGGTAACCTCTCGGCAAACTCCCGCATAAAGCTTCACGGCACACAAAACATTCTGCGTGTGGGAGTTGACGGGTATTTGACAAACTTGCGAGAAGACCGATTCAACCGCTATACCCTCACCTACTCCAACCCCGAAGATGCGAGTGCTGATTACGACCGCTATTTCAAAAACAGACCTGACAACCGATACAGGGTTTCCGCCACCGCAGGCTACAACATGGCTCTGGGAGATGGCACATCGTTAGAGATATCCTATCGCTTTAACCACTCTGCGGGAAAATCAACATCATCGCTGTTCAATCTGCATGAACTGGCCGACGAACAGTCCGGTGAGCTCGGCTCTCTGCCGTCAATGAATGACTACATAGTCACATTGGATCGCAACAACAGCTACAGAAGCCGCACTTTATCCGATGATCATGTAATAGCCCCATTCTTTGTGTTTGAAAAAAACAATTTCAGCGGACAAATCAACATTCCGCTGTCAATAACATCCAATAGGCTCGAATACCAGAGAGGAGCAATTGACACAACTATAGTCCGGCACACGGCTTTGCTCAACGTAGAGAACACTTTCCTGCAATGGCTCTCTACCGATAAGACCAAGAAAGTGGAACTGGCATATTCTCTTCGCTCCGAGGCTCCGGATCTTGTCAACATGGTCAATATGACAGACACAACCGACCCGCTGAATGTCTACGAAGGAAGCTCCGACCTGCGGAACTCACATCTTCATCAGTTCACGCTCAGTTCAGAATTAATGAATCCAGCCCGGCCCCTGATGCAATATATCACAGCCAGATTCTCGTTTATCAATAATGCTCTTGCTCGCGGCTATGACTACGACACAGCCACGGGTATCCGCCGCTACCGCACTTACAACATCAACGGCAACTGGGACGGCAGTCTGAGCTACGGAATAGGGCTGCAGTTTGGCCCGCAGCAAAAGATGATGCTACAGTCTATGACCACCGCATCGACCGTAAACAGCGTTGACTTTATCGGAGAAAATGAATCCGGGGCCCAACGACAGACCGTTGTTAGCCGTGGTCTCAACGAAATCCTTAAGTTAAACTACTCCATAGGCAAAGGGCAAATCGGGATAAATGCCGATGTCACCTATCGGCACTATTCTGACATGACCAGTCTGAGCATCTGGAATCAGAAATACGGCGCAACAGCCACCATAACACTGATTAAAGATCTTCAGCTATCAACAGACTTCAGCATATTCACCCGCTCAGGATTCACTGACAACGCACTCAACACCACTGACCTCGTATGGAACGCGCGCCTGAGCTACACCATGATGAAAGGGCGGCTCACCGCCATGTTGGATGGGTTCGACATGCTTCACAACCTCAGCAACGTGAGCTACTCCGTTAACGCACAAGCGAAGACGGAGACCTATATAAACGTACTCCCCCGCTACTTCATGTTCCATCTCCAGTGGCGCTTCAACCGCCAGCCCAAAAAACGCCGATAACACATAGCTCTAAATTCATAATACAAGGATTTTTTGTATTTTTGCATTATGAAGAAGTCCGATATAGCTCCCTACTCATCGTCTACTGACGATTCCGCTTTTGAGAATCTCGTTGACCGTATTGTTTCATTGGTATCAGAAGCCAAAGATACGGTGATGCGTCAGATTGATGACACTCTCATAATAACGAATTGGCACATTGGCGAATATATCGTAGAATTCGAACAAAATGGTCAAGCAAGAGCTGCATACGGAGAAGGTATTATGCGGAAGTTATCCAATCTACTGTCATTAAGACTTTGAAAAGGATACAGTTTGTCCAATCTCCACAACATGAGGCGACTATATCTATACTATCCAAATCTCCAGACAGTGTCTGGAAAATTGAGTTGGTCACACTGGTGCGAACTTTTGGAACTGGATGATACTCTTGAACGTCAATTCTATGAGAACGAATGCATCTCTCAACGGTGGGGAGTGCGCACACTTCGCCGACAAATAGACTCCGGTCTTTTTTTGCGACTTGCACAAAGTCAAGATAAGCAAGGCATATTGACTTTGGCAGAAAAAGGGCAGATTATCAGATATCCACAAGATGCGATAAAGGACACTTTTGTATTGGAGTTCTTAGGCATTCCGGAAGATAAACGTTATTCTGAGACAAGTCTTGAGAAGGCACTCATTAATAATATGCAGAAATTCTTACTGGAATTAGGCAAAGGTTTCGCATTCATTGGAGAGCAATATCCTATTCAAATCGGGAATCGGCACTATCGTGTTGACTTAGTCTTTTACCACGCAATTTTGAAATGTTATGTACTTATTGACTTAAAGAAATCAGGAGTAAGACATTACGACATTGGGCAAATGAACATGTATTTGGGTTATTTCGCCAACGAGGTTTCCCAACCAAATGACAATAGGCCTATAGGAATTGTACTTTGTCATTCTAAAAATGAATTGGTTGTAGAATATGCCACCTATGGGATGGATAGTAATATCTTTGTTTCGAAATATCAATTATATCTGCCAAACCGCGATGAATTAAGACGCATGGTTCAGTCTATCATAGACCAAGGCGAAAAATAGCTTTATACTACAAAATTTACCATTACTCCGCCGAATATTTATCGCTTTCGCTTGCTGTCCGCACCAAAATGTTGTATCTTCGCAACAACAACCTATAACTTGCATGGAAAATCACCAGATAAATTTAGATGATGTAACCGCAGTCAGTGAGCTGCACTTCGAGCCTCTTGACAAAAAATACAAGTCGGCCCACATCGTGGGAACCGCAATCACATATCTCATCATGATGGCTCTCGGCCTGTTTGTCCTGCTGACTGATTGCATGCCGGCATTCATCGCTGCGGAGTGCGTAATCGCAGCAACTGCCACCGTAAACCTCGTGCTGCTCACGAAAGCATACGCCTTCAAGGGCTACGCAATGCGCGACCGGGACATAACCTACCGCAGCGGCATCATATTTCCAAAGACAACCACAATTCCCTACGCCCGTGTACAACAAGTCAGCATAAGACAGAACCCCGTGTCGCGGTACTTCGGGCTATATGCCATTGAGATTGTAAACGGCGCACAGCAACTGTCATCAACGACCATTCCCGGCCTTCCGGAAGAGACCGCCGGCCGAATAAAGGAACTCATAGCCGAAAAACTTGGAGACTCCGCCCATGACTGACTTCTCTGTCCCACATAGGATGAGCCCCGGCGTGTTTCCCATCATGCTGGTTAACATAATGAAGCGGTTCGGGAGTCTCTTCATCATCCTGATTTTGGCCAAGGCGTTTGACTCAGACACATCCCTTACCGACAGCGATTTATGGTTGAGAGCTCTCGTAACAATCGGCGCAGCCATTGCTATTGTCCTGATTTTGACATGTCTTTCCTACTTCCCGAAGAAATTCTACGTCAGCCAAGGCAACCTCATATTCATCCACGGCTTGATTCGCCGCGAAACAACCACAATACCTCTTCATCGCATACACACGCTGCGCACCCGGCGAGGGGTGATGTATCGGCTTCTCGGCATGAGAGGCATCACTTTCGACACCCTCGCTTCGAAAGGCGAGGAGATTGAATTGATTCTTGACGAATCGGACTGGCAGAGCCTGATGAACCTGATTGAGAAAGAAGAGGCAACACAAAGCGAACCTGACAATGACACACCTGCAGCTGCGACCGACACAATGCGCTTTGACGACAGCAACCTGATTCTCGACGCTCTGTGTCAGAATCATCTCAAGGGGGCGGCAGTGCTGGGAACAACTGTCCTATTCATCCTCGACAGGCTCAGCGACTTCTCCGACAATGCAGTGGAAACGATTGCCAATTACACATCATCCTACGCAGAACGCTTTCTGGTATCGCCACTCATGATCACAATTCTCCTGGTCATGGTCTATGCCATAATCCTATCACTATGGTTAGGCAAAGTGCTCCTCCGTTACTACAACATGACTCTCATCCGCACAAAAGCCTTGCTTACTTTCAATTACGGGCTGCTGTCGCGGGCGAGCTGCCGGTTTGCCTTTGACAAGGTATGCACAATATGGGTGAAACGGAACTATCTGGAGCGACGCTTCGGGCTCGGCACTCTGATGCTGAAACAGGCGCTCAACGCGTCATCTCCCGATAAGGAAGTCGGCGACCTTAAAATATATGGGCGCGACACATCCGCCACATTCCTTGAATGGTGGCTCAGAAATGACTACACCGATGCGCCCGACATTCTGACCGCCGCCTCCGGAAAGGGAGCAATGTTTCGCATTATCGTTCCGGCGGCTGTGATTTCAGTATTAGCATCAATAATTCTCTGTTACAACGGCCTATACGCATGGGTCGCTCTCCCCGCCATATATCTCTTATACGCCATCGTGAATGGCATCCTTACAATGCGGCGCAGCAAAATCACGCTGAAAGACTCATATCTGATTGTTGACAACGGACATTATGCCGATGTCAGAAACTACCTGAAATATGACAACATTGAAGTGGTAAGGATAAAAGCCACTCCCTTTACTCCCATATTTCATCGCGTCACCCTCGCGCTGTCAACCGCCGGGACAACTTTCTACGTCCGTAGCCTGAAAGAAAACGAAGCCAAGTTCATCTATGAATTGACGCTGCTCAAAACCGAAACACAGATATAATTTATGAACCACTATTATAAATCCAAGATTGACTGGTGGGTATATTTTGTACTGGCCATAATGATGTGCGGCTGCTTTTTCGGTCTTCTATCCGAGGGCTTGTTTGCCGGGGGAATTATCCTCTGTGCGGGCATGCTCGCTCTGTGGCTGTTCGCCGTAACAGGTGTGAGATATGGGCACCCTCGCCATGCTCTTTATGGTTCCGGTGTTCTTCGTTGTGTTCCAGTATCTGCATGAAAAAATCATGCCCCGACACTAAATACACGTTTGACACTCATGGGAAACTAATCAAATGAAGGTGAAAGCCCGGCTGCGATAAGTATTCGTAGCCGGGCTTAGGTTATTATTATTTAGGTTGTTGGGGCTGTTTATTTGCTCTGATGGAAGAGCCATTCCCTTACAGGAGTGAGTTTATAGGCGTAGTCAAACGAATACATGTGTTCGCTTCCCTTGCCATCGTCAGGAAGCACCGACTTAGGGGTGAAGTTTATGATGTTGACCGGAGCACCCTTGGCGAGCAACGCTGCTGCAAGTGAATCCTGCTCAGCCTGCGGCAGTTTGGCACTCCATGTGGCATATTCATATTTCACGCCGTCGTTGTCCGCGGCCTCCTCGAGAGCGGCAATGTTGCCGAACGAGCTTCCGTTTTTGCCGGCGGTGATATAGGTGAGCTTATGCTTTGCGAGTTCTCCGAACAGATTAGTATCCCAGTGGCAATCAACGAATATTGATGCGGCAAACAAGTCAGGATAAGTGATGTTGTAGTACATTGAAATCATACCGCCCATTGACTGTCCGGTGGTGTACAAGCGGTTCTGATCCACACTCTCTTTCGCGGCGAACTGCTTGACCAGACGGGCCACCATGTCAACTTCATCAGTGTGTTCGTAGGCATCGTTCACGGCCACGCCGGAGAATTGCGGCACGAGCACGTAACAGGGGTTCTTGGCCTGCCATTCATCAGTGGCCCACACCAACGCACCGTAGCCCTGAGTCAGCGGACGTGTGAAGTCTTCGCCCGGTGTACTGGCATCGGCCATGAACAGCACAAGGGGATAAACTTTGCCTGATTCAATGTTTTTCGGTGTGTAAAGATTGTATTTGAGGGTCTTGCCGGTCACATCGTCCTTGTATTCCAACTGTTTGAACAGCGGCACTTCGGCTTTGATCATCGCCTGCAGGGTCTCATCGCCGGTTTTGTCAATTACAGGACCGCCACCGGGTGTGCCGAGCTGCGGGCCGCCAACCTTACCACCCTTGCGCTGAGGCTGTTCCTGCGCTGAATCCTGAGTGGCGTCAGAGGCCTTTCCGTTTCCTCCGCAGGAGGCAAATGTTGGGAGTGAGAACATGAGAGCCATTGTCATGGCCGCATTGACCGTTAGTAATTTAATCTTCATAACTTGTACTTTTGTTGGTTATTCTATCTAAATAATAAGATTTTTATTGCTGAAAAAGTTTATCCACAATGGGCAGACAACACATTTTTAGTGGCGAAATGCACCAATTTTTATGCCCAAGTTACATTGCTATTTCATTAACATTATTTAACCAAACGGGGGGGGGTAGTTAAGCCCATTTTGGTTAATTTTGCTCGCTAAAATATCGAACGGGGATACACCGTTTTACCATGAAACAGCGATGAAAACATCATGACCTTAAGCGCTCCGCAGGGGACTGCGGACAACACTGAAAGCCACGACCTAAGAATCTAAACACCTGAATACAGGAAAAATAAAATAAAATGGAAAGCAACATTAGTGCTAACCGACATTCAAGGTACACCCTGACACACCTGTGCCGAAGGCGGCACGGGAGTTAGTGTTTGCGGTCTCTGCCAACCAATTTTCATCACTTCTGAAGTTCATTTTTAACCAAATTAAATCTATCATTATCAAACCAAAAAACATTTTTATGAAGGCAAAGCTAACATGTCTGCTTCTCTGTCTCATCATGTTACCGGCTCTGGCTTTTGCAGCCCAGATTAAGGTGACAGGTACGGTGACAGATGCCGATGGCGAGCCATTGGTTGGTGTGTCCGTGATTGTCAAGGGCACTCAACAAGGCGTTGCCACCAATCTCGATGGTGGATTCACCATTAATGCAGCCGAAGGAGATGTCCTGATGTTTACTTACATCGGCTATCGTCCTCAGGAAGTTAAAGTAACCGGCACCGCTCCGATAACCGTTGTGATGCAGGAAAACACCACTGCTCTCGACGAGGTTGTCGTTACGGCCCTCGGTCTTAAGAAAGAAGCCAAGTCTCTTTCTTACAACGTGCAGTCTGTGAACAATGACGAACTCACCCGCATCGCTGACGCCAACTTCGTCAACAACCTCAAGGGCAAAGTTGCCGGTGTCACAATCAACGCTTCGGCATCAGGTGTCGGTGGCGGCACACGTGTGGTTATGCGTGGTGCAAAATCAATTTCCGGTAACAACAACGCTCTCTACGTTGTTGATGGTATCCCCATGCTCGACATGAGCCGCGCGGCCACACAGCCCGAAGGCGTTTACGAAGGTGCATCCCAGACCGGTGATCCCCTTTCAGCCATCAACCCCGAGGACATCGAAAGCATCTCCGTGCTCTCAGGTCCGTCAGCTGCCGCCCTCTACGGTTCGGCCGCTGCCAACGGTGTTGTAATGATCACAACAAAGAAAGGTGAGGAAGGACAGACCCGCGTCACCATTTCTAATAACACCACATTCCAGCGCGTGGCTGTTCTCCCCGAGTTCCAGAACACCTACGGAGCAAGCGAAACAGGTTCATACCTTAGCTGGGGTGACAAACTACTCACAGCCAGCACCTATGATCCCGCTGACTTCTTCCAGACCGGTTTCAACGTAACTAACAACGTGAGCCTGACCACCGGCACACAGCGCAACCAGACCTACCTCTCTATAGGTACAACAAACGCCGAAGGTGTGGTTCACAACAATAACTACTCCCGTTACAACGCTACCTTCCGCAACACTTCGAAGATGGCCAACGACAAGCTGACCATGGACCTCAGCGCCATGCTCAGCCAGATCAACGAGAAGAACATGACCTCTCAGGGTCTCTACTACAACCCCCTCGTTCCCCTTTACCTCTTCCCCGCCGGCGAAGACTTCAACCAGATGAAGGCCTACCAGCGCTGGAACTCTGAACGCGGCCTCATGGACCAGTTCTTCCCCTACTCTTCTACAATGGCTCTTCAGAACCCCTACTGGATTACTGAAAACATTGCAATGCCCAACAAGAAAAACCGCTACAACGCTTCAGCTCAGTTCCGCTATGACTTCGCTGACTGGATCAACGTTACCGCACGTGCTAAAATTGACCGTGACAACGAAACCCGCGAACGCAAAATGGACGCCGGTACCAACACCCAGTACGCTTCAAAGTATGGTTACTACTCCAAGAGCAACATCACCAACCAGCAGGTTTACGGCGAGCTCCTCGTGTCAATCAACAAATACTTCAACGATCACACCTGGGACCTTACCGCCAACTTCGGTGCCAACTTCGAAAACACTGACTATCAGAGCGACTACTTCGGTGGCAACCTGAAGACCGTGTCCAACAAGTTCACCGCAGCAAATATCGACTCCGATGGCCGCGACCTCATGAACCAGGACACCTACCACCTGAAAAAACGCGCCATCTTCGGCACCGTTCAGTTCGGCTACAGAGGCCTCGCCTACCTTGACGTTTCAGCCCGTAACGACTGGTCATCAACATTCAAGGGAACCAACACCGGTTCATTCTTCTATCCCTCTATAGGTCTGTCAGGTATCATCACCGATATCTTCAAAATCCGCAGCCGCATCCTCAATTATGCCAAGCTGCGCGTATCTTACTCTGAAGTAGGTAACTCTCCCGAGGTGTTCATCGCCATTCCTACCTACGAAATCAACGACGGTTCAGTTGTTACCCAGACCCGCCGACCCAACTCCAACCTCAAACCCGAGCGCACCAAGTCATGGGAAGCCGGTTTGAACCTCGCAATGTTTGACAATGCTCTGCGCATCGACGCTACGCTCTACAAGTCAAGCACCTACAACCAGTTCTTCGAGCGCCAGCTCGCCAGCTCAACCGGTTACACCTCTGAAATCTTCAACGGTGGTCGCGTTGACAACCGCGGTATTGAGCTTTCAGTTCGCTACAACAACACTTGGGGCGACTTCCTCTGGAGCTCTTACGTAACCTACTCAATCAACCGCAACAGAGTTAAAGAACTCGCCCGCGACTACATTGACCCCTACACCGGCGAAGCAGCTCCTCTTACCGAGATGATCATGGCATCAACCTCCATGTATCAGACCCGCGTAACCGAAGGTGGTTCAATCGGCGACATCTACGTTAACACCCTCCGCACCGACGAACACGGCGCTATCTACGTTAACCCCACTGACCAGACCGTTGTTACCGAATCCAACACATTTGTTAAGGTTGGTAACGCTTCTCCGAAGTACAACCTCGGATGGGGCAACGACTTCCGCTACAAAGGCGTAAGCCTCGGATTCCTCGTCACAGCTCGCGTTGGCGGCGTTGGCATCTCTCAGACCCAGGCCGTTATGGACTACTACGGAGCTTCAGCCAACACTGCTTACGCCCGCGATAACGGTGGCGTGCTGGTCAACGGCCGTCCCATCCCCGCTCAGGACTTCTATCAGAAAGTCGGTTCGTCAGGCCAGCAGGGCGGTATCGGTTCATGGTACACATACTCAGCTACCAACGTACGCCTCAGCGAACTTACTCTCGGCTACGACTTCCCGGTTAAGAAATGGGGTTCGGTTCTCCAGGGACTCAACGTTTCATTCATTGGCAAGAACCTCTTCTTCTTCTACAAGAAAGCTCCTTACGATCCTGAAATGACCGCAAGCACCGGAACCTACATGCAGGGTATCGACAACTTCATGATGCCAAGCCTCCGCACGCTCGGTTTCTCTGTAAAAGCTCAGTTTTAATTAACAAGACAACAAGAACACAACATGAAATTCAGCAAAATATTTCCGGTTATAGGCTTCTCAGCCCTCGCCCTACTTGCTTCATCATGTATCGACTACGAAGATAACGTGAACCCCAATGAAGCTACCGAGGAAGACATGAAGGCCGACAACCTCAAGACCGGTGCATTTTTCCAGCAAATGGAGACTCGCGTGATTCTGGTGGCTCTCGGCGGTAAACTCAGCTCTGACTATCAGATTTCCCGCAACCTTTCGCATGACCTATTCGCCGGTTATGCAGGCAGCACCCTCGGCTCGTTCGACAACCACAACCAGTACATCTGGGTTGACAGCTGGGTAAACTCAACATTCAATGAAGCCTACACCGGCATCATGAGCCCGTGGAAGAGCATCCACGACGTTTGCGAAGAGCAGGACAACAAGGAAGTTTCCGCACTCGCCGACATTGTGAAAGTTGCCGGTATGCATCCCGTTGCCGACTCTTTCGGTCCCCTTCCCTACATCAACTACGGCTCATCAAACAATTATGATTCTCTTGAAGATATCTATAAGAAATTCTTCGAGGAACTTGACAACGCCATCGAAGTACTCGAACCCGTTGCCGCCGCCGGTAGCAACCTGCTTTCGGACTACGACCTCGTTTACGGCGGCAATGTGACCAGCTGGGTAAAATTTGCCAACACACTGCGTCTGCGCCTTGCACTCCGAGTGGTTTACGCCGATGCAACACTCGCTCAGACCGAGGCCAACAAATCGTTTGCCTGCCCCTACGGTTTCATTGAATCCAAAGCCGAGCGCGCTGAACTCAGCACTTCGCTTACAACATACGAAAATCCCCTCTACATCATTGACTATGAATTCAACAAAGGCGACACACGCGTTGGCGCATCAATCGTTGAAATCATGAAGCAGTTCGGTGACCCCCGTATGTCAAATTACTTCGTTGCCCTCTCCGATGGCTCTTACGAAGGATGCCCGCTCGGTATCAACGGTAACCAGTCACGCTATCAGGAAGAAACATGCCACTTCAATCTCACCAAGTACAGCTCTCCGGTGGTTTGGATGACAGCTGCTGAAAGCTATTTCCTCCGCGCCGAAGCCGCTCTCCGCGGTTGGAGCGCAGGTGGCGATGCTAAGTCGTTCTACGAACAGGGCGTTTCTCTGGCCTGCGATGAAGTTGGTGCTTCTGTAGGTTCCTACCTCAGTTCAACAGCAACTCTCAGCTCTTACGCCGACCCGATTTCAGGCTTCAACTACACATTCCAGAGCAATGCCACTCCGGCATGGGATGAGTCAGCCGACTTCGAAGGCAAACTCGAGCGTATCGCAATCCAGCGCTGGATCAACGCCTTTCCCAACGGAGCCGAAGGCTGGTCAATAGTTCGCCGCACAGGTTATCCTGACCTTATCAACATTATGAACAACGGTTCCAACAACACCATCAGCTCCGACCTCGGTCCGCGCCGTCTTCCCTTCTGCCTCCAGGAGAAGCAGAACAATGCAGCCGGTGTAGCCACTGGCGTGACTGCCCTTGGCGGCACCGATAACGGCGGTACCCGTCTGTGGTGGGACAAAAAATCTCTCTAATTTGGCTAATTAACTCAAATCAAGGAAACAATTATGAATATCAAATCATATAGTCTGCTGGGCGCATTGGCCGGGATGGTTATGTTGACCGCCTGTGACGACGTTGAACCAATCGAGGTTCAGACGCTCACCACCTACGACCCGCAGTATTTTGAAAATCTTCGCGAATTTAAGAAAAGCGACCACGAAGTGAGCTTCGCTTACTACGAAGGTTGGTCGCCCATCGAAGGCGTTGAGGGTTACAAAGACCCCGCATCATGGGGCGAAAGAATCATCGGTCTGCCCGACTCTATTGACATTGTCAACCTCTGGATGGGCATTCCTCTGCCTGACACCCACCCCATTGCATATCAGGACATGAAGTATGCTCAGGAAACTCTCGGCACACGCTTTGTGATGCATGCCGACGCTTCCCACTATCGCCACGTGTTCACCGCCGGCGGTCAGGAATATGACATGGGCGGCGACCGCAACGTGAGCGATGAAATGATGGAGGCCTACGCTCTCTACATCCGCGAGTCTTGCGAAGCCGCAGGCCTTGACGGTGTCGACATCGACTTCGAAGGTTGGAGCAACGACAATCTCCTTAAACTCGTCCAGATTCTCGCACGCTACTGGGGTCCCCAGGGTTCCGATCCCAGCAAACTGCTCATCGTTGACTACTTCTCCTCTCAGCCCAGCGCCGACTGCGAGCCTTACTGCGACTACTTTGTTCAGCAGGCCTACTCCGATCAGGTTGGCTTCCTCAGCGCCAGCTCCAACTATCCCATTGAGAAGCAGATTTTCTGCGAACAGTTCGGTAACGGAACAATGGGCCAGACCGGTGCAAAACTTCTTGAGTATGCTCGCTGGGAACCCAACGATGGCTCTCACAAGGGCGGTTGCGGAGTCTACTATCTCGGACGTAACTACTACTCCAACTCCGGCATACCCTACTTTGAATTCCGTCAAGCTATTCAAATCATGAACCCTGCTGCTAATAAATAAAACCAGTTATTGCAATGAAAAAGAATATAATGAAATATCTTGGCATGGCTGCCGCACTGTTTCTGACAGTGGGTTGTACGACGGAGGGTGACAAGTTTGACTACAATTCAAATGTAGCGTTCATCTCCGGCACTGAAACCACGCCTATTACCAAATTCGTGGTCGAGGACACCCCCGCCACACAGATTATATCCGTTTCCACTTCCGCTCCCGTTGAGGAGGACACCAAGGTGGTTGTGGCAATCGACCCTTCGAAAGTCGAGGAATACAATGAAGCCCACGGTACGAGCTACTTCTGCGTGCCCGATGGGTCTGCCGCTCTCGAACAGACTGAAGTGACCATCCCTGCCGGAAAGGCCTATTCCGATGCAATCGTGGTCCGCATGCTCTCTACGGAGCAGTTCGACGAAGGTAAGGTCTACGTTATCCCCGTGACCATCAAGAGCATTGGCCTTGACGTGATTGAGTCATCACGTACAATCTATCTGCAGATTGCTCGTGTACTCCACTTCACCGCTCTTGACATTTCTAACACCAACATGTACTCCAACTACATCTTTGATGACAACCTCAAGCGCGAACTTGGAGCATTCACCTACGAAGTCAAGTGCTACTCTAAAGTATGGCACACAATTGCCCGTCTTTGCCAGTTCACATCTGCCACTGAAACTAACTCTTCAATGCTCCGCTTTGGTGAGAACGGCCTGGATGTAAACCAGCTGCAGTGGGTTAGCCCGGGCGGATCTATCGCATCCACCACCCGCTTCTCAACTGACCGCTGGTACATGATTTCACTTGTCTACGACGGTACTACCCTGACTATGTATGTTGATGGCGAGAAAGATTCCGAAGGTTCTTATTCTGGCACGGTTGACTTCCAGCGATTTGAGATTGGTATGTCATGGGCCGGATATCCTTCTTCGCAATACTTCCGCGGCTACATGGCTGAGGTTCGCGTATGGGACAAGGCCCTCACTCCGGGTCAGATTAAGCTCGGCCTTTGCGGCGTTGACACCGCTGCTGATGGCCTTGTTGCCTACTGGAAGATGAACGAAGGTTCAGGCCACATTTTCCACGATTCAACCGGTCACGGTTATGACATGGACTGGTCTAACACATGTCGTGAAACCGATGAGTCCAACGGTATGAGATATAACCTTGACTACAGCTCTTACGTTCAATGGAACTCCGACGAATCTGTTAACCGTTGCGCTGAATAACCCTTAAAACAGAAACAAGATTATGAAAATCAAATATTTCTTAGGAATCTTCGCATTTGCATCCGCCGCTCTTACGCTGGCATCATGCAACGATGACGACGTCTATGATGTTGTGGGTAACCCCGACAACATAGTGTATGTCAACATCGCTCAGGACTACCCTGAAAACATGCCGAAGAACACGTATGCCTACACTCTGTATCAAACACCCGTAGGCCCCGTTGTAGCCTCATCGCCGGAAGTGGTTGAATTCTATGTAACTGACACCAAATCCTACGATAAGGCCATTACAGCAACTTTCGAAATTGATTACAACACGGAAGTTTCCGGCTACACCAAGTTCCCCGAGAATTCAGGCCTGGTGATCACACTCTCTGACAACAAGGTGACCATTCCCGCCGGTAGCAACCGCTCAAATGCAGTGACCATCACTATTGATGACTCAAATGCCAACTGGGATCTCTTCACCGAGGACGCCTATCTGCTTCCTATCAAAATCACATCCAGCACCGAAGGCGGCAAAGTCAGCGAAGAGCTGAACATGGCCTACATCGGCGTAAATGTTGATCATAAGGACGGCATGCTGAACCCCGATGCCACATATCCTACAGGCACCAGAATTTCTGACACGAGCGGCTTCTCCGGAACTATTTCAGCTCCAGCCTACAATTATTTCGATTATCTTTCACCAGACATATTCGATGGTAGCAACTGGTCTTACGATGTATTCGTTCCTAACCATGCCGACGGCGTGCATGAAGAAGTAATTGTAACCATTGACCTTGGTAAGGAATACAACATTTCCGCTTGCCTGTTCCAGTATTACTACTACTGGTACACTATTCAAGATGGTACCATTTCCACCAGTCTTGATGGCGAAAACTTCACCGAACAAGGCACCCTGACATTCAGTAACTACAGCTACAACCGCTACTTCGTGTTCTGGGCTCCGTTCGCAGTGAGATATATCAAACTTGTTTCGCACTCTTATTATAGCGGAACAGGCGAAGGCACTGTATTCGCTGACTTCTCGGCTTACGAATAATGCATGGATAATGATATATATATTACTCAGACTTGATTGGTTAAAATAATTTCAAGTTACCCAACCCGGAGGGGGCGGTACCAGTGATGGGCCGCCCCTTCCATTCTTCAAATAAACAATAATTCATTACCTTTGCAACTGAATTGAGGTGCAATCATGAATAAACTACGTACAATAATCAACGCGCTGCTCCTGACAGCAACAGTTTCGCTATCGGCACAGACAGTGAACGAATCCATAAAATTCGACGAGAAAATCCATGACTTCGGTACCATAGAGGAGACCGGAGGAAAAGTCACTCACAAATTCAAATTTACCAACACGGGCAAGGAACCGGCGGTGATTCTTTACGCTCGCGCGGGATGCAGCTGCGTTACCGCCGAAGTGCCCAAGAATCCCGTCAAGCCCGGACAGTCAGGCTACGTCACAGTAACATTTAACCCCGACTACCGCCCGGGCCATTTCAGCAAGGAAATCATGGTGGCGAGTCCTGACCAACAGTATAACCGAATATGGATCAAAGGCGACGTGAAGCCCGGAGTTCACTCGGCCAAGGACAACTACAAATACTCCGCCGGTGGCAAAATCTACATGAACTACCGCGTGATGAATTTCGGCACGGTAAAAACCGGTCAGACCCGGAAAATGGAGCTGAATTTCGGCAGTGACCGCGACGAACCCGTAAAACTCGACTTCAAGGTTGAAAATCCCGATGCAGGAGTCACCGTGCTGGCAGGCTACGTAATCCGCCCCAACGGAGAAGGCGCGGTAGAGATAGCCGTAAGTCCCTCACAGCTTCTCAAAGGCGCCATCTCCACTAAAATCATCCCTATAGCCAACGGCACTCCCCTCACCCCCATCCAAATCAACTACACCGCCAACTAACCGGGAAGTTTTGCTGTTATATCTGTAGAATAACTGTTTTGAACATGAAAGTATTACTCGTAAACGGAAGCCCTAACGACAACGGCAATACACGCGCGGCTCTTGAGGAGGTGGCGAAAGCGCTGCAAAGTGACGGCATAGAAACTGACATAGTCAACATTGGCAAAAAGCCCATTCCCGGAGGCATCGCCTGCAACAAATGTAAGGAAACCGGTGTGTGCATTTTCAATCAGGGTGTCTACGCCGAAATTCGCGAAAAACTTGAGGCCGGCGTTGACGGATTTGTGTTCGGCTCCCCCACTTATTATGCCGGGCCCAACGGGTCGCTATGTTCCTTGATGGACAGGCTGTTCTATTCGCTTGGCCGGTATTTCCAATATAGGCCTGCAGCAGCCGTTGGTATATGCCGCCGAGGAGGCTCCGTTTGCACAGTTGAAAGGCTCAACAAGTATTTTGAGATGACCAACATGCCCATGCCAAGCTCGCAATATTGGAACAACGCTTTTGGTCTTGTGCCCGGCGATGTGGCAAAAGACGAGGAAGGCATGCAGACCATGCGGACACTCGGGCATAATCTTGCACGCCTTATGAAAGCTCTGGAGAACGCTCCGCTGCCTCCGGCCGAGGAACATCTCCGTACACACTTTATCCGATAACTATTCCACCGGGCAGGCATCGCTGCCCCCGCTGCAGCAGTCAGAGGCTTCATCGGGATTATACGGAGTAGCCGTGTAACCGATTTTCTTCAATGCCTTGACCAGATTCTCCGGAGTTGTTGACTTCGGTGAATAAGTCACGCTCACACTTTTTTTGGTGAGGTCAACGTCAATCTCTTTCACGCCCTTCTCGAAGCGCAGATTGCTCTTGATTTTGTTGACGCAGTTCTGGCACGATGGCGCCGGAGAGAGCGCATACACGATTACTTCATTTTTATCCTTAGCCTTGGTGTCCTTGGCCATCAGCACTTCGCTTCCGGCAACGAAACACAGAAGCGTGAGCAGGAAAATTGAAATGACTTTTTTCATAACGGGGTTTATCTATGGTGATTAATATTTAGTGATGTTATAACGGAATCCGGCATAAAACATTGCGCCGTGGAGAGGCCCGTAGATCATAGTGGCGTCAAATTCGCTGCCCCAGGGGTCAGAGGCCCCCACAATAGGATTCTTCTGCCGGTAGCCGGTAAGGTTCTCCCCACCGACGTAGACACTCCAATGCCGGAAATTGCGGGTTATGTGGGCGTTGAGTGTGGGATAGGCTTTAAATCGCCTCGCCCACGACATCTGCCCGTCAGCGAGAGTGTAAGGCGTTGGCATCACGCCGCTACCGTTGACCGCGCACGACACATCGAACTGCCATATCCCCATGTTAGGAGCGTAGGATAGCGTAATCAGTCCTTTGTTCTTAGACATCAACGGCTTTCGCTGCAGTCCACGGCCATAGTTGACTTTCACATCGTTCATGCGCCATGCAGCAGTTATGTTGAAATCCTTGAACGCCTCCCAGCCCAGTTCAAGCTGCAGCGAATGGCTGAACGAGCGGTTGCGCGAACTGAAAATCAAAACCTCGTGAGGGTTGGCATCGAGGTCAACCATAAGCTGATTGTCAAACGTGGTGTAATAATACTCGGCCGAAAACGTAAGGTCACGTCCCCGCGGAGAGAATGAGAGCGAAGTTCCCGCGCCAAGATTCCAGGCCGATTCCTGTTTCAGATTGTCACTGACCATGAATTGGCGCGATGATGCCAACAGATAGGAATATTCCGCGTAGGGGTGAGGCGAATGGTATCCTCTGCCGGCCGAAGCATGCAGGGAGACTGCACTCGCGGGCGTGTAGCGCAGATGCAGGCGCGGGGTAAGCATGGAGCCGTATCGGGAGCTGTGGTCATATCGCAGCCCGCCCATGGCTATGAGCCGGTTGTCAAGATTGAGAGTGTACTGCGCATACCCGCCGGCAACGCTCTCCCGGTCCTTAATCCGCTCACGCACATCGGACAGTTCCGGATTCAGAATCAGCCCGTAATGATAATTGTCATGGTTCACGGTCAGTCCGGTGCTGAGCGAGTGGATTTCGCTCCACTTGCGCTCAAACATAAGCTGCCCGTAAAAGTTGCCCTGCAGAATATCACACACCCTTGTCCCATAGTCCGAATCGGAATCATGACGTGAGCCTGACAGAATGAGAGCCACGTTTCCGTCATTATCATGGTCGAAGATATAGGCGCTTTTCGTAAATGCCTCAAGCCGCGTTGTGGATATTCCTATCTCATAAAGAGGCATGGAAGTGTGCTGCGCGTGCCCATGCGATGACTGTCCGCCATCGCGCCTCTCGTCAAGGACCTTGACTGCTGCCTGGAACACATAGTCCGTGCCCATATACGCCACCCTCGGCATCAGATTAATCTGGCGGACTTTCGGCATGTCAACGAAACCATCGTCGTTACCATCGTGGGCTGTGAATTTCTGTTCGTAATGAGTCAGCAGTCCGGCACTCCACTTATCGCCGAGATGCAGATTCCCGTCAACATTTGCCTCAAGCTTATTTTCAGAGTCATAGTACATATTCACCGACAGCTGCGGATCCGCCTGAGGCTTCTTCATCTCCACGTTTATCTGTCCGGTCACTGACTCATATCCGTTTTTGACCGACGACGCCCCCTTCGACACCTGAATGGACTGAATCCACGGGCCCGGAATGTAACTGAGGCCATATTGCGAAGCCGCTCCGCGCAGAGCGGGAACGTTCTCGTTGAGCATCTGCACGTAAGTCCCGGCAAGTCCGAGCAGACGTATCTGTCGGGCACCAGTGGCCGCATCAGAGTAGCTGACGTCAACCGATGGGTTTGTGGTGAAACTCTCGCCTAGATTGCAACATGCAGCCCGGCTCAGCTCCGCCGAAGTGATAAGCTCCGTGTTCGTTGCGCCCTTAATCTTCCTGATTCCGGACGGAGCCTTTACTACCACCTCATCCAGAACCACGGTCTCATTGGCCGACAGTGAGTCCGGCGTGGAAGCAGGACTCTGGGCCAATACCGGAAACCGCCCTGCAACCACCGCCGAGAACGCACACAGCGCGCATTTGATTATCACCTTCTTATGCGTCGTCATATAAAAATAAAACTTCCGAAGTCACGCACGGACGATGGTCACTGCCATCAGCCACGGGTCGCTACTCCGGAACCTTAATCAGTTCTTATAAAGAAAACAATTTGTGTAGGGCACTCCGCCCCATTTCTCCCACAAAATTACAAAACTTCTCCCAAACCCACCAAATCCTCCCCCACTTTTTTCTCAAATTTTTTTGCGACTCGTTTATCAGTAGATCAAATAGCAACACCGTCTATCAGACGTTTTGCATGGAGGGTCAAATATGGTTTTAGTTTGCTGTAGGGCACTATGAAATGGAATGCTCCCGCTGCAAAGCAGTCTATCTCGTAGGGCTGGAAAGAAAACACAACTCCCGTCTCCGTCAATGCGCCTTCAGGTAGCACAAACGCCACCTCTCTTTCCGGTTCTTCCCATTCTGTGCCTTTGAGCGCTTCGCTTGGCGACTGCCAGCTCACTATACTCTCCTCTATCTCTTCGGGCGACTCAACATTCTCGTTCCATTCCCTATAGCGTTTGTCATTGAACATCGTCTCAAACAAAAGCATCTTCACCTTCTCAAGAGAATTAGACTTGAATATATCATTATTTGACAGACTTTTGCCGGTTGACAAGTCGAGTGTGCTGAACGACTCGGTATACATTCCATGTCCGATACCGACACGACTGTACTCATAGATACTGTTTGTAATGAACTTTGGATTGTGAACGTGCATTCTGATTTCCAATTTTTCAGCGTTGGAGCTTTCGTCAGTATTGCCTCCGCGCTTCCAATTCTCAAAGGCTCTTTTGGCAAGGAAATCTGACAGGCCCTTTATGTTGCCAACATCTCCGGTATAGACGGGCCTATAACTTTTTTTCGGATTAAAGCCTGCATAGAAAGCAGCCAATCCCGGCACCTTCGCTTTTTCACTTTTAGATATTCTTGTCAAATCACATATAAACTTGTTGATCAATCCGGCATTTGGAGTCCCGGAGTCGGCATAGTCAGCAGTAAATGAATAGTAGCCGGTGCATTTCGACACATACTCATCTGTTACAATTGAATCCATCTCCTCCTCGTAATCCTCTTGAAATCGCTTGAATCCATTGAGAGGGCTAAGGAAATTCCTGATTTTCTCCGCAGCCTCGGGGTCGCCCAAATCAACAACAAGATCTCTTGTGACAAGAGTCAATCTCAATGACGACGGGCCAACGGAATCATAATTCAACATAATGTCATCACCAACAGGGATTGTATCAAAATACCATCCTCCCCACATAGAGGCATCGCCATCATATCCAAAAGAATGACCGGCCGCATACATTACAGTGTCAATCCAGAATTTGTTGTACACTTCTGAATCGTCATCCTCGGTTTGTTGCTCTGTTGTTTCTGCCGCAAAAGATTTTGTTGCAAGCGAAAAGTCAATGTCTTTCCAGTCCACAACCATAAATAAGGCTACGAATATCACAACTCCGATTATTGCAGTCAATATATGTCTCATTTCTTCTGTAATTTTGAGGCTTTTCTCAAGCGCACTTTGCTATTTATTTGGAATTTAGATTGCCTTCAATTCAAGAGTGATTGGTATGGCTTCTTGACTGAGCCGATGCATCATCCCGCATAGTGTTTCATTACCTACCATATCCATGCGGTTCCGTTCACAGAACAAAATTAGTCATTTTTGTTTCACACACAAAACATAGTGCAGTTCTCTTCAAAATTTTCGGCCGCCACAGGCGGCATTGGTGTCCGTACTCTTCCTAATATACATAGAAGTCTGAGTCTCCATATAACAAAGGTGTCCTTTCCGATTTTTCATTCATGTTTTACAATAATTGCAAGAATTTAATTGGAAAATTTGGTGGCATCAAATAATGTTTGTAATTTTGCGAACAACAAATAGAATATGATATGTCAAAAATAGAGATAACACCTGAACAAGAGCGGCTTGCGCGGTTTGCCAAAGCAATGGGCCATCCCACACGGATTGCAATACTACATTTTCTGGCACAACGCAATGAATGCTTTTTTGGCGACATACACGAAGTCCTGTCTGTGGCCAAAGCAACCGTGTCGCAGCATCTGAGCGAATTGAAGGAGGCGGGTCTTATACAGGGCACCATAGAGCCTCCCAAGGTAAGGTATTGCATAAACCCGGAGAATTGGGCGGTTGCCAAGCAGCTTTTTTCAAAGATGTTTGACGACTGTTGTCCTTCAAAAAAGAATAGTTGCTGCTCGTAAGCACTATTTTTTTAACAATAGTGTTCGTTATTCGGCAAATAACAATTAAATCAAATATCAATGACATGGAAAAGTTACTTATGCTCCTCGCCCTTGTAATAGGGCTGACGTCATGCGGAAGCGGCGAAAACACCGCAAACGCAAAATCTCCTGAAAAGGACAAAGTGGAAGTTATCTACTTTCACGGCAAGCAACGCTGTGCCACCTGTATGGACATCGAGAAAAATGCCAGAGAACTGATGAATAGCAAATTCGCCAACGAGGTAAAGAATGGCACTGTAGTATTCCGTACTGTTGATATTTCCACTCCCGAAGGTGAGAAAATAGCCGACAAATACGAGGTGACTTGGTCGTCCCTTTTCGTAAACGGATGGAAAGACGGCAGGGAAACGCGAAACAACATGACGGAGTTCGGTTTCGTCAATGCCCGGAAGAATCCCGAAGGGTTCAAGGAAGGTCTTGCCGAAACAATACGCAAGTCGCTGAAGTGATGGAATGGCTACAGACATTGCTTGACAACAGCACAGTTCCGGCCCTTACGGCTTTCCTGCTTGGGTTGCTCACGGCCATCTCGCCGTGCCCCCTTGCCACCAATATAGCGGCAATCGGATTCATCAGCAAGGATATTGAGAACCGACGCCGGATATTCCTCAATGGCGTACTTTACGCTTTGGGGCGTATTCTCGCCTACACGCTGCTTGGTGTAATCCTTATCTCTATCCTTAAGGAGGGGGCAAGTGTATTTGGCATTCAGAAAGCTATCGGGAAATGGGGTGAGCTGCTGTTAGGTCCGCTACTGTTGGTTATCGGACTATTCATGCTGTTCGGAATCAAGTTAAACCTGCCGAAATTCGGTTTTGACGGCAAGGGCGAAGGTCTTGCAAAGAAGGGTGGATGGGGAGCATTTCTTCTCGGCGTGCTTTTCTCAATGGCGTTCTGTCCGTCAAGCGGAGTATTTTATTTCGGTATGCTGATACCTATGTCGGTAACTGCCACTGCCGGATGGCTTCTGCCGATACTATTTGCCGTGGCAACCGCGCTGCCGGTTCTTGTCGTCGCATGGATTCTTGCTTTCAGCGTTGAAAAAGTCGGCGAGTTCTACGGAAAGATACAGACAATTCAGAAATGGCTCAATATTATCGTAGGTGCGCTTTTCGTAATCATCGGCATCTATTATTGCATAATAATGTATTTCTAATCAAAATGATATAACAATGCCAGAATATAAAGAAGAAAAGAAAGGATTTTGGAGCACACTTTTCGCTCCCAAAAAGAAATCATCATGCTGCTGCGCCAGTCAGATTGAGATAGTGCCTGAAAATCAATACAAGAAAGAAACTCCTGCCTGCAGTTGCAACGCCAACAACTCAGGGAGAAAAGTCATAAAGGTACTGGGCACGGGCTGCTCAAGCTGCAAGGCTCTTTACAGCACAGTGCAGGAGGCCGTGGCTCAACTCGGCATCGAAGCGACAGTCGAGAAAGAGGAAAACCTTGAAAAGATCATAGCATACAATGTGATGTCTCTCCCGGCTCTCGTAGTTGACGAAAAGGTTGTTTCCAAAGGTCAGAAACTTTCTGTCGAACAAGTCAAGGCTCTTCTCGTATGATACAGGCATTCGCCGACTGGCTTGTATATTCGGTGTTCGGGATGTCGCCGGAGTCGCACTGGGGAAGCGCAGTCAACTTCTTCTTTTACGATACCATAAAGATTACGGTGCTTCTGTTCTTCATCTCGGTGATTATGGGCATCATCAATGCCTATTTTCCAATTGAAAGACTGCGTCGTTATCTTACAACCCGTAATTTCTATGGACTGGAATATTTCTTCGCATCGGTTATCGGGGCGATAACTCCCTTCTGTTCCTGTTCATCCATTCCGTTGTTCATCGGATTTGTCAAAGGCGGCATTCCTTTGGGAGTCACTTTTGCATTCCTCATCACATCACCATTGGTGAACGAGGTAGCGGTGGCAATGTTCGCCGGCACATTCGGCTGGAAAATCACTGGTGTGTATATTGCCAGCGGCATACTTATGGGTATGATTGGCGGCATGATACTTGGCCGAATGAAACTCAATCACCTGCTGACTCCGTGGGTGAGACAGATACAGGCCCAATCAGAGGCGGAGACGAAAGAATGGGATGCGGAGAAACTTCCCTTTCTGAAGCGGTTGCCTACAATCATCCATGACGCATGGGGCATAGTACGCGGAGTGTTCCTCTATATACTTATCGGCATAGCCATAGGTGCAGGAATACACGGATTTGTGCCTGACGAGTTCTTTGCACAATGGATGGGAAAGGACAACTGGTATGCTGTTCCTCTCGCCGTGATACTCGCAGTCCCGATGTATGCCAATGCTGCCGGGATTGTTCCCGTGATACAGGTATTCGTAGCCAAGGGAATATCAATCGGCACCGCTCTCTCATTTATGATGGCGGTGGTCGGTCTGTCGCTGCCGGAAGCAACCCTGCTGAAGAAAGTAATGACATGGAAGCTAATCGGAATATTTTTCAGCGTGGTGACTGCGATTATAATTATTTCAGGTTATCTCTTTAATTGGATATTATGAGCAAAAATAGTGGAATAGGCTTTTTTGAGTGCTATTTGTCCGTATGGGTTGTGCTCTGCATTATCATAGGTATTGGGGTTGGCCGATTTATTCCGGCAATACCCGAAACTTTGGGGAAATGGGAATATGCCAGTGTGTCTATCCCAATTTCCGTTCTTATATGGATGATGATATACCCAATGATGCTTAAGGTTGATTTCGGAAGTGTTGTCAACGTCGGCAAGCGTCCCAAAGGGATACTGATTACCTGTGTCACCAACTGGCTGATAAAGCCATTCACAATGTTCGGCATTGCATGGCTGTTCTTCTTTGTGATATTTAAATCATTTATCCCTGTTGAACTTGCCGACCAATATCTTGCCGGCGCAGTGCTTCTCGGAGCAGCTCCATGCACTGCGATGGTGTTTGTCTGGAGCTATCTTTCAAAAGGCAATGCCGCCTACACATTAGTTCAAGTTGCCGTGAATGACTTAATAATACTCGTGGCGTTTGTCCCGATAGTAGGTTTTCTGCTTGGAATCGGTGGTGTGGCTATACCGTGGGACACACTCATTCTTTCAGTGGTTCTGTTTGTGGTCATACCGTTAGTGGCAGCCGTCATCACAAGGATGTATGTGGTGAGGAAAAAAGGCATTGAGTATTACAACAATGTATTTGTCAACAAATTCAGTTCGTGGACTATAATTGGATTGCTTCTGACGCTGATAATTCTCTTTTCCTTTCAAGGTCAGACCATTCTTTCAAATCCGATGCACATTTTGCTAATTGCAGTCCCTCTGATAATCCAGACTATAGTAATATTCTTTATTGCCTACGGTTGGGCAAAGACGTGGAATCTTCCATACAGTATAGCTGCTCCTGCAGGATTGATTGGAGCGAGCAATTTCTTTGAGCTTGCTGTTGCTGTCGCAATTTCGCTCTTTGGACTTCAATCAGGGGCAGCCTTAGCTACTGTTGTCGGAGTACTGGTAGAAGTGCCGGTGATGCTCACATTGGTAAAAGTGGCCAACAATACACGTAAATATTTTAAGCCAATCAAAATATGAATACACTGCTTGATACACTCTGGTATTTTTGTTACATCACGGTCGAATTAGTTGTCCTGTTCATTGTGATTACGGCCTTGGTAGAGATAATATTGATGTATATCCCCCAAGAGAAGATCAGCCGGAAGATAGAGAAGGCTGGATTTTTCGGCAATGTCATAGCGGCGGGATTCGGTGCACTTACACCATTCTGCGCCTGCTCGACGATACCGATGACTGTAGGTTTTCTTAATGCGGGGGTTCCTTTTGGAGCAACCATGTCATTCCTTATAGCATCGCCGCTGCTCAACCCTATAATCATAGCCATGCTCGGGGCGCTTGTAGGCATCAAGGCCATGCTCGTCTATGTAGTGGTAGCCTTTGTCTGCTCCGTCTTTTTCGGGTGGGTATTGCAAAAGATGGATGCACAGAAATATGTAAAGAATGTGCGGTTGAAACCTCAGTCATGTTGTTGCGGAGGAAATGAAGACACCATTGAGCCCAAAAGACTCCCATGGGGGCAAAAGATAGCAATCGCCCTTCGAGCCGGTTGGGATACCCTTCGTCCCATTATATGGTATCTTATTATCGGCGTGGCATTGGGGGCTGTCATCTATGGGTATCTGCCGAGTGACTGGGTGTTGAAAATTGCCGGTCCTGACAATCCATTCGCAGTTCCCGTGGCTGCAATAATCGGAGTCCCGCTCTATATAAGAGCTGAAACCGCAATACCTATTGGTGTCGCTTTAATGGGAAAGGGCATGAGTATCGGAGCAGTCATTGCACTCGTAATAGGCGGTGCCGGCATGGCGATACCTGAAATGTCGATGCTTGCATCCATTTTCAAGAAGAAAATGGTGGCTATGATAGTTGCAGTCATTTTCCTTACGGCGGTAATTTCAGGGTATTTGTTCAATATCCTACTGTAGCATTGTCGTCATAACATTGCGCTCCCCGATGATATGAGGGTATATAACCAAGTCGTACTCTTCCTAATATCAGGATTTCATATCATTTAACGTTCGAAATTCTATCACGACATAGATATTCATTCATAAAAGGCTTTTATTGTTGTTTCCGGTAGG
>CAZASF010000018.1:0-41956 GCA_964487725.1 uncultured Bacteroides sp.
CTTTTTAAGATAAATTTACCATGCTCTTATTTTGCCACTGCAAACTTAGAGCTTTCTTCGCTTAGAGGAAAATATGTTGTGATCGATTTCTGGGGAAGTTGGTGTATATGGTGTATCCGTGGTATTCCGGAGATGAAAAAGACTTACGAAAAATATAAGGATAGGATTGAATTCGTAGGTGTTGACAACGGAGATACAGAGGAGGCATGGAAAGAAGCAGTTAAGGAACACGGTCTTCCCTGGATAAACGTAATCAATTCAGAGGATCCGAATGTCGTTGCACTCTACGGTGTGCGCGGATTCCCCACCAAGTTCGTTATTGATCCTGATGGAAAAGTGGCCAAGCAGGTAGTTGGTGAAGATCCTGAATTCTATAAATATATTGACACTTTGATGGCGGAATAATCACACCTTCTGAGTGAAGTAGTCAATAAGAACTCGAGCCGAGGTTTCGGCCGAAGTGAACACAGCCAGCATTGCCGGCATGTCTTTCTCTGAAAAGAACAGAGGTAAAAGACTCCGCAATGCCGGCTCTTCTTTTGCCTTGAAATAGCGGAATCCGAAAGCGCGGGCAAGTCCTTCGGCTGGAAAGTTGCAAGGTTCGTCAAAGCACTGTCCCACAATGTCAAGATGGCGTGTGGCCTTGATGAAGTGGAAAATACCGCCACCGTTGTTGCAGATTACGATCATTTTGAAGCGTGGTGTAATACACCTGTTGGCAAGAGCCCCCAGGTCGTATTGAGCACTCATATCGCCGGTAATCAATAGTGTGGGTGCGGATTCGTATGCCAATGAGGCTCCAACAGCAGTGGAAGTTGAGCCGTCAATGCCACTTACGCCTCGGTTGCAGTCGCACCTATGTAGGTTTCGTTGTGCAAAAAGCTGCGCGTAGCGGATTGCTGTGCCGTTTGACAGCTGAACGTTATAGTTACGCGGAATTGAATGCATTATAACGTCAAACGCTTTCAAGTCACACCAGGGAGCCCGCGCTACGAATGACTGATGCAGGGAGCGGGCGGCATCTCTGGCGATAATCCATCTGCGGCGATAATCACATTCTTCGCGGTGCGGTTGCATTGCTGATGCAAGTTGCTGAAAAAATACCGCCGGTTCCATCTCCACTCTTCTGGTAAGGCATTTAAAGCAATCAACTGTAGTAAGGTTGTGCCCAACTTGCCAATGCTCCTTCGGACGCACTTGTCGTAAATACTGCTTTATATGGCGTGAAACGAGTGCTCCGCCAAGAGTTATCACCACGTCAGGCGCAAGCTCTTCCCGCTTCTCTTCTGACATGGTTGAAAGCGTTGCATCAATTTCGCATATAAAATCATCGCCATGAAGATTGGCAATACTTTCGGTCAGGACAATAAAATTGGGTAACGCTGAAATCTTGTTAAGAGCTTTGTTGAGAGTGGAGTCCGGAGCCATGAATCCGGCAACGATCATCACCTTGCATGGCGATGCTATCTGCGTTCCGAGATTGCGGGCTTCTGCTGTGGGCAGCTCTTCCCGGGGAATGGTCATTGTGATCAGCCTTTCATTTTCTTCCATGTAGGAGGAAATGCCTCCAAGAGGCTCCCCTATCTGAACATTTATATGAACAGGCCCCATCGGTGCAGAGCGCGCTGTTAGTATGGCATCGTTTATTGTGCGGTTGGCATACCATTTCAAATCATTTGCATCGCAAGTGGGAATGTCGTAACTTTTCTTTACGAAGTTGTCCAAAGCATCGCGCTGATGCAGTGTCTGTGAATCATCCTGGTCGATCCACTCCATTGGCCGGTCGGCGGATATGACAATTAACGGTAGTTTGCGATAATAAGCCTCGGCGACAGCCGGACCGAAATTCAACAGTGCTGTCCCCGATGTGCACACAATAGCCACCGGCCTACAGATTATTGACGCAATTCCTAATGCAATGAATCCTGCAGAACGTTCGTCAACAACCGTGGTAACCCGAAGCCCAAAAGTATGAGTCAGAGCAGTCAGGATTGGTGAATTTCGTGAGCCGGGACACACAACTGCATCATTCACTCCTTGATTTCTCAGTAACTCAGCCAATGCACGGCTCGCGTAGTTGTCAGTATTCGTTGTCATAAATGTTTCAAAGGTGAATCCTCTGCAAAGTTAACGCTTTTTTTGCATCGATCAAAGATGCTCTCATAGGGATGCAAAATGTAAATTTATATAGGTAATTAATTTAAATTCAATTGTTGTGGAAAAATGTTTATGTGGGATTTGGTTTGAGCTGCCTTGGATAAAAGTTTTCCAAAACGAAAAGCTAAATTGCTGAATAGTAGCAATATGCCCTTTTGGGTAATGGCTTGAAGTTTTCCAAAATGAAAATTTAACATTAAAAATTTCAATAAGGGTTGTCTGTAAATGTAATTTTTTATAGTTTTGCACCGACAATTCCATTCCAATAAAAATATATATCTCAGGATAAAATGATACAGACAGTAGTAAAGCGCGACGGGCGCATTGTGGGTTACAATGAGGAGAAGATCAAGGCTGCCATCCGTAAGGCAATGTTGCAGACGGAGATGGGAGAAGATGAAGCCCTTTTGCAAAAAATAGCAGATCGAATCGGATGTACAGGTGATGAACGGATGACTGTTGAGGAAATTCAGGACCGGGTGGAACTGGAACTCATGAACAGCCCCCGTAAAGAAGTTGCAAAGCGTTATATTGCCTATCGTGACCAGCGAAGCATAGCCCGTCGGGCCAAGACTCGCGACATGTTCCTCGAAATCATTGAGGCAAAAAGCAATGACATAACCCGCGAGAATGCAAATATGAATGCTGACTCTCCGGCCGGTATGATGATGAAGTTTGCCAGCGAGACTACCAAACCGTTTGTTGATGACTATCTGCTATCAGCTGAAGCTCGCGAAGCTGTGAAAAACGGATACCTGCATATCCATGACAAAGACTACTACCCCACAAAGAGCCTTACATGTGTGCAGCATCCGCTTGACAATATACTTAATAATGGATTTCAGGCCGGACACAGCGAATCACGTCCTGCCAAAAGAATTGAGACCGCCAGCGTGATTAGCTGTATCTCAATGGAAACAGCACAGAATGAAATGCATGGTGGTCAGGCCATTCCGGCTTTTGACTTCTATCTGGCTCCGTTTGTGAGAAGTTCCTTTATAGAGGAGGTGGAAAAACTTGAGGAGCTCAATGGTGTTGATCTCTCTGACATAAAGACTCTCGAACTTGATGACTATGAAAAAAAGTCATTGGAAGGGCTACAAGGTAAGGACCGCATGAAACAACATGCCATAAACCAGACCGTGAGTCGTGTTCACCAGGCAATGGAAGCATTTATCCACAATATGAACACCATCCATTCACGTGGTGGCAATCAGGTTGTGTTCAGTTCCATAAACTACGGTACCGATACTTCGGCCGAAGGACGCTGCATAATACGTGAGTTGCTAAAATCGACATACGAGGGAGTTGGAAATGGAGCTACTGCAATATTCCCCATTCAGATATGGAAAAAGAAGCGTGGAGTAAGCTATCTGCCCGAAGATCGCAACTACGACCTTTACAAACTTGCATGCAAGGTGACTGCGCGCCGATTTTTCCCGAATTTCGTGAATCTTGACGCAACATTCAACTATCACGAAAAATGGGATGCCAATGACCCCAAACGCTACATGTATGAAGTGGCTACGATGGGGTGTCGTACACGCGTGTTTGAGAATCGGTTCGGTGAGAAAACATCGGTTGGACGAGGAAACCTCAGCTTCTCTACTATAAACATCGTTCGTCTTGCCATTGAATGCATGATGATAAAGGACCGTGAGGAGCGTATAGGCAAATTCTTCCAGAAACTTGACAAAGTACTTGATATTACTGCACGTCAGCTTTGTGACCGCTTTGATTTCCAGAAGACCGCACTCGTTAAGCAGTTCCCGTTGTTGATGTCGCATCTGTGGATTGGCTCTGAAAAACTTCGCCCCACTGATACAATAGAAAGCGTTATCAATCAGGGAACACTCGGTATCGGTTTCATCGGCCTTGCCGAATGTCTTGTGGCTTTGGTTGGCAAGCATCACGGCGAGAGTGCTGAGGCTCAGGAGTTAGGCCTTAAGATTGTATCTCACATGCGGAGCCGCGTCAATGAATTCTCTGAAAAATATCATCATAATTTCTCCGTGCTGGCAACTCCGGCCGAGGGCCTTTCCGGAAAATTCACACAGAAAGACCGCAAGAGTTTTGGCGTGCTCCCCGGCATAACTGACAAGATTTACTATACAAACTCCAACCATGTCCCTGTCTACTACCACTGCTCTCCCAAACATAAGGCTGAGGTAGAGGCTCCCTATCATGCGCTGACCGGTGGCGGACACATATTCTACGTTGAAATTGACGGTGACGCAACTCATAATCCCAAGGCTATTGCTGACATTGTTGACCTCATGGACAAGAACAATATAGGATACTGTTCGGTGAATCATAATCGTAACCGTTGCATGGACTGCGGTTATGAGGACGCTGATGAAAACCTTGACACTTGTCCTAAATGCGGAAGCAAGAACATAGATAAGTTGCAGCGTATAACGGGTTATCTTGTCGGGACGACAGACCGTTGGAACAACGCCAAACTGGCCGAACTTAATGACCGTGTGGTCCATAAATAATTGATACTTTAATAACTGTGTATGATCAGACATTGCGGGTCGTGGACATTGTCAACGGTACAACCGTTGACGGTCCCGGCTTTCGCACATCTATATATTTTGCCGGATGCAGGCATTTCTGTCCCGGTTGTCATAACGAGCAGACATGGCCAATGGATGCCGGTCATGAAATGACTATTGATGAACTGCTCGCGATTATTGAGAGCAATGATATGGATGTCACTTTTTCCGGAGGCGATCCTCTCTATCAATATGAAAATCTTTCCATCCTTGCCCGTGAGTTGCAACTTCGGGGTCGGAATGTGTGGTGCTACACCGGTTTTCTATATGAGCAATTGGTGGAGCGTCAGGAACTGAAGCCTCTGATGGAAAATATTGATGTACTTGTCGATGGCCCGTATTTGGAAGCACGCCGTGATACCTCACTTTTATTCCGTGGCTCGGACAACCAACGGCTTATTGATGTCCGATGGTCCAATCCTGACAATATAGTCCTCTGGCAATCTGATTTCTAAGATGATCAGTACTGAAAATATATGAACGGCATGATGTCGCTCTGGCGGGTCTGAATCACGAGGAAAATGATGATGGCAAGAATAAGGGCCTGCACGATTAGCGGCATTCCCGAATAGGCCTTCTTCGCTTTGTCCGACAATCGGGTGGGCAGAAAATGAAATATCATCGCTCCTATAATCACCAGAACAATCATCAGATAGCCTTCCACGAATTGCGCCGCGACTTCTGGGTGAAAGTTTGTTACGACCTGAGTGGCCATATCCTTGACAGCTTCCATTGAGCTTGCCCGGAAGAACATGAAGCTTATCGCTATCAAATTGAATGTTATGAAAATGTTTAGCGCCACTCTGAACCTATTGGCCTTCTTTTCAACCTCATCCTGCTTCTTTTTAGATCCGAAAAGCATCTTGTGCCCTACAAGGAAAACACCCTGAAGGCCGCCCCAGATCATAAACATCCAGGAAGCGCCATGCCACAATCCGCCTACAACCATCGTTGTCATTAGGTTCAGATGATGACGGAATTTACCGCATCTGTTTCCTCCCATGGGGATGTAGACATAGTCACGCAACCATGTTGACAACGATATGTGCCAACGGTGCCAGAACTCGGTGGGATTCTGCGCTTTGAATGGAGCGCGGAAGTTGTCAAGGAATCGGAACCCGAGCAGCAGAGCTATGCCTATAGCCATATCACTGTAGCCGGAGAAATCACAATAGAGCTGGATGATGAATCCATACATGCCCATTAAATTTTCAAACCCGCTGTATAGCGCCGGATTGTCAAATATGCGGTCAACAAAATTCTGACTTATAAAGTCAGCCACCACTACTTTTTTTACCAAACCGCTCATAATCAGGAATAATCCTTCACTTACCATGGCGCGGTCAGCAATAGCATTACCTTGAATCTGAGGTAACATGTCCTTAGCCCTGACTACCGGGCCGGCAAGAAGTGGCGGAAAGAAAGTAAGGTAGAATGTATATGCCAAAAAGTCGCGACAAGGCTCGATTTTGTGGCGGTATATGTCAACTATGTAGCTGATAGAGCGGAATGTAAAGAATGAAATTCCCGCAGGGAGTATTATATCAAAGGCATTAAAATCGCGTGATGCGAAGTTGCAGATCGTGGCGAATATCAGATTCAAATACTTGAAGTAGACAAGCATTCCTATGTTCATCAGCACATTAATCCACACTACTCCCCTACGCTCCCAGCTTTTCTTGCAATGTCCCAACAGAATTCCGAGAAGATAGTCGCTTATACAGACGCCGAGAAGTATGAAGCAGTATTCGGCCGATGACTTATAATAGAAATATAACGAAAACAGAATGACAAAAACCATTTTGGCCACTCTATATTTACGCATCAACTGATATATGAGTATGAATCCACAAAACAGCAGTAGGAAAAGTCCTGAATTGAACAGGAGTGGATTGCCTTCCTCATATTTCAGAATTGACATCAGTTTGTCTGTATTAATCAAAAGCGGGAGCATTATATTTAGAGTTCGTTTAAGTTCATTTATTGTTAAGAGCTTTGGTCAGAGCGTCATACAGCATGAATCCCTGAACCTTATATCCTTTGACGGTGTGGTGGATTCGGTCGCGTCCGTAAAGTCCTTCGTCAATCCATTTCGAAGAGGCCCCAGCCCCTCCGGCCACTGTGTACCAATCATACACGGGAATATGATTGTCCTTTCCATACATCATTATGGCATCGCGGACTGATTTCACGTTTTGGTTGACGGCATAGCCTTTGCCGCTCCGACGCTGACATTCCATCGGCGTGACGAGTAGCAGTTCTGAATCAGGGTTGTTACGGTGAAGTTCTTTGACCAGGCGGTCAATGGAGCCAATCATTCGGGCCATGTTAAAATTGCCGAAAGCTTCATTTGTGCCAAGTGATATGATAATCAGATTAGGCTGTAGACGTGCCACCTCTCGCCCCATACCGGAAATGCGGTTATAAGTTGAGTATGTTGCGCCGTTATTCCCTATTACATTGTAAATCAGTCCGGGCCGGTGCCCTGAAAGATATGCTCCATTTAGTGCGAAATCGTTTCCGGCAGTAAGATTCACGGTAACATTTCCAACTGATTTAGGTAGGAATATCTTTGTGACATCACTTCCATAGTCAACCGTTGGGTTGTCAATTCGGGTGTTGTCATCAAGAACAACGCTGTTGACTTTCAAATCACCGAAGTGAAGAAGAGAAAGCTCAGAGAATGTACTGAAACTGTCAGTCACTCTACTGCCAATGTTTAGACTTACGTTTTGAGTGTTTGGCAGCAATGAAACCCCCGTGAATCCCATCCTGCGGGGCCAATGAGCACTCATGAATTTCAGGGTGGTCCATGGATTGTCGCTCTTGAAGAAATAATCAACCGGCTCGTTGGTGCGGTTAAGTTTCAGTGGAACAATGAGTCCCCTGCCCGCGTCACCATAGTCAAACTGCATCTGTGAGCGCACGTATCCGGTTGATATATCTGCTTGAAGATGACTGTCGCCAATATGGACAATGGAGAATGGATGTGTTTCGTGGGCAGCGAGCTTTTTTTGTAGATTTGTCCAGTTGGCTCCGTTCATTATTATATTGTTGTCCTTGAGGTGTACAAACCGAGGAATCTTAACGTCGAAGTCCTCGAATTCCCATCCCTCAATCACTACGGAGTCCTCCCTAATTTCGCTTTCATCATCCTCGTAATCAAGAATGTCCTGACGAGGAGATGCAAACAACGTTGCTGTGCCCACCAGAATAGTGGTCAGAATCAACGCTATGCAACGACCGGTCAGGATGCGGATATTCATCGTGCCACGTTGGCTTTTATGGCATTAAATAATGGTTCGGCAAGTTTCTTGCCTCCCTGATGAGTGAGATGAATGTAGTCCTTATTGGCTAATCCATCTTTTACCCAACTTACTATGGCATCCTCTCCACCCATGGATTCACGAGTGTCGTAGAACAGACAGCGCGCCTTACGTGCTGCCTCACGCTGGGCTGAGACCATGTAAGGGGCCGATGTCATTGAATGTACTTCGCCGGCTTTTTTCTCTCCGCGGTCGCCTATGCCCATCATGATGATATCAGCATTGGGATAACATTCCCTCACATGATTGATAACCTCCACCATACGGTTGGAGTATACAGAAAAGTCCTTCTGCTTTGCTGACATGGCGTTGATGCCAAATTCAAGGATTATAAGGTCATAATCTATGTATTTCGCCATTTGTCCGGCCAATTCGGGGCTAACTTTTGTAAGGGTAAGACCTGAAAATCCGCGTGAAGACATGCAGTCAAGAGTCACGCCGTTGTCGCCGTATAGCCATGTGCCGAGCGCAATGACTCCGGGGGTTGATGTGGATATTTCAAAATTATCCGTAAGTCCGGGTATAGATATACATTGTACTTCAGGTGAGCCGGTGATGTTGTGGGATTGCCACTCGCCTTCTCCACTTTTTGTCTTGATCACAGCATCTTTGGGCGATATGAAAAGTAACTGTGAATTGGTCCACGAATTGAGATGTGGAAGAGATTCTGTCCCTTTGTAAGTGGCGGTGGAGTTTGCGGTTGACTCGAAGTAATGTTGAGAGAGTCCTGTGTATTTGTCATCCACTTTTTTGTTCGCGGCAAATTCTTTCCATCCCTTGCCTCCCTGTTTCACGCTTCGGCGGAATCCGGGAAATTCGGAATGCATGTTCATATATCCTACACCGGAACCTCCGTACTCGCTCTGAAGCATTTGGCGGAGGTCTTGTGTGAATATGTCGCCCTCTATGTAACTGTCGCCAATAACGGCAATACGTGTAACACCACCTTTAGCAAGTGATTCCCGCATCCGCTTCAGACCTTCACCCGTGACGGTATAGTCCTCTATAATCATCTGCCCGGCTTCCTTATTAGGCTGTATGGCAATCAACGGCTCTTCGCCTTCAGCTACGGTTGCAGTATCTTTCTCTCTTTTATCCATCATGGCTGCCTGCAATTCAGGATCAATAAGCTCTAACCCCTCGTCAACGGACATGGAATCCGAATCCGATGACAGTATTATGTCGCTCAACAGATTGAAATCGCTTATCTTTCCGCCTGTCCACTTGTTGAGCGGCATATAGGATATGCCCACCAGGAGTGCTATGGCACAAAGGATTATCAAGACAACTCGCCAGGGAGCATGGTTCTTTTTTTCTTCAGTCATTTTGCTGTATTTCTTTTAGATTCTATTATTTCTTTTGATTAATCAATTGTTTTGGATTATTCTTTTAAGAGGCCCAATCTTATGTTCGGTTTCCTCCCATTCATCACGCGGATTCGACATGCTGTTTATGCCACCTCCTGCATACAGATTATAGAGGAATGATTTGTCATCGCCTCTTGCAATCTTGCAGCATCGCAGGTTGACATATAATTTCATGTCAGATTTATCGGCGGTGCCGATAAACCCGCCATAACACTCTCTTGAATGATGCTCAAGATTACATATAGAATTATATGCTTCACTCACAGGCCATCCGCAAACAGCAGGCGTAGGACTCAACTTTATGGCAAGACGCAGGGGCGAAATATCACCTTTCGCTTCAATGCGATTGCACAGATGCTCAATCTTGCCAAATGGCAGATTCTCGCTGTCAAGAACAGTCACGCTCATGCCGGCATCCTCAAGAGTATGATATATATATTCCGTTACAAGTTCATGTTCACGAGTATTCTTTTTATCCCATTGGGTTTCTCCCGTTTGTCGTGTACCGGCCAGTGACATGGTGGTCAGGGTGTGGTCAGAGTTCCGGTATTCCATGAGTGTTTCCGGTGTGGCAACAATCCATAGCCCTTTTCCCGGCGTGTAGAACATGGCTCGAAAGCATGATGTGAATTCCGTAAAGTATTTCTCAGCAACATCATGCGGCGGTCTGTTGGAGCATAATGTTTCAAGACGTGAAATAACGGTTTTCCCATCTTTCCCGTCCAGCATAGTCGTAACCCTTGTTATATTTTGCTCGTATTCAGAATAGTTGGTAGCATTAGAATAGGTATTCGGAAGATTGGCGGTTAGATTTTCCGTAGCACAATTTCCATCATTGACGTCAGCCATTGAGAGAATGTCATTGACGGAGTATTTAGCCTCAATTCCTTCCGGAAACTGTTTATAACCAAGACCAAATGAGGCAATAATGAATCCATTCCAATTCGCCGGAATATTTCCTGCAGTCAGGTCTGTTACCCTGTCAGATGCATAAAATGCAGCGGCGGTCTCTCCGGGCTGGAGAGATAAGGCGAAAGGCATTGATTGTGCAATGCATCTCATATAAGCTTCTTTTATGTTATCTGTCAGAATCATATTTGAGTGGCAGAAAGTCAGGATTCAACTACCCTACCCATCAATTCAAAAGGATATGCTCCAGTGATTTCTACCTCATAAAAATCTCCCGGAGTGAGTTTAATATCTTTGTTAATCAGGACTTCGGGATCAACCTCAGGAGAGTCATATTCAGTTCGTCCGTAGTAGAATCCATCGTCCTCACGATCTATCATCACAAGTAATCGTTGGCCAATCTTTGACTCTTGAATCTCAAGAGCTATTTCCTCCTGAACCTTCATAAGTAAGTCAAGGCGCTGCTGCTTGACGCCCAGAGGAATGGAGTCATTAAAAATGCGGGCGGCCGAGGTGTCCTCCTCTTCACAATAAGCAAAGGCTCCCATGCGTTCAAATCGCTGCTCCTTGACAAATTCAAGCAATTCATTGAATTCATCCTCTCCCTCTCCCGGGAATCCTGTCATCAGAGTGGTACGTATATGTATCCCCGGGACTTTTTTCCGAATAGTGTCCAACAGCTGGCGGGTCTCAGCCCCGGTTATGTGTCGGTGCATGTTTGACAACACCTTGTCGGATATATGCTGCAGTGCAATGTCAAGATAGCGGCACACATTGCTGTTGCGAGCCATTGCATCAAGTAACTCCATGGGGAAATCTGATGGATATGCGTAATGAAGTCTTATCCAGCGCACTCCATCAACGGCCGCTATCGCATCAACAAGATCGGCAATTCTTCGGCGTCCGTAGAGGTCCAGACCGTAAGAGGTTAGTTCCTGCGCAATCACATTGAACTCCTTAACCCCTCTGCCAACCAGCATTCTCACCTCCTCTACTATTTCTTCAATGGGCCTTGAACGAAATCGCCCTGTAATCAGAGGAATTGCGCAGAAAGCGCAATAGCGGTTGCATCCTTCCGCAATCTTAAGATAGGCATGATGGCGGGGAGTAGTTATGATGCGGTCGTATGTTGCAGCTCCAGGATTGCGCCCGGAAATGAGTTTGGCAATATTAGGCCAATCCGTTTTACCGTACCAGCGATCAACTTCCTCTATCTCTGACGGCAATTCCTTGCGATAACGTTCTGACAGACACCCCATCACAAAAATCTCCTTTACCAGGCCAAGATTCTTGGCCTCAACCCATTGGAGAATAGTGTTGATTGACTCCTCCTTGGCATCGCCAATGAATCCGCATGTATTTATGATGACAATGTCTGCTCCGCAGTCAGCCGGCTGTTCAAACATTACTTTACAACCAACACTGCCGAGCATACTCATCAGTCGCTCCGCATCAATAAGATTTTTTGAGCAACCGAGCGAAATTAAATTGACTGAACTGACGGGCATTGGATTGAGTTATCTTTTCCCGAACAGGGATTCAACAAATTCCCTTTTGTCAAACACCTGAAGGTCATCGATTTTCTCTCCGAGTCCAATGTATTTTACGGGAATCTTGAATTGGTCGCTTATGCCTATCACTACGCCTCCTTTGGCAGTTCCGTCAAGCTTTGTAATGGCGAGTTCGTTTACCTGAGTTGCTGCAACAAACTGCTTCGCCTGTTCAAACGCATTCTGTCCGGTACTTCCATCAAGGACAAGAAGTACTTCATGTGGAGCGTCAGGGACAACTTTCTGCATCACTTTCTTGATCTTTGTCAATTCGTCCATCAGGCCCTTCTTGTTGTGCAGACGTCCGGCGGTGTCAATCAGTACAACATCCGCACCGGAAGCCTTGGCACTCTGAAGCGTGTCATACGCCACGGATGCCGGGTCAGAGCCCAATTGCTGCTTCACTATTGGAACTCCTGCCCGGTTGGCCCACTCATCAAGTTGCTCAATGGCTGCAGCTCTGAAAGTATCAGCTGCTCCGAGGACCACCTTGTTGCCCGCCTTCTTGAATTGGGCGGCAAGTTTGCCTATAGTGGTGGTCTTTCCCACTCCGTTGACACCAACAACCATTATAACGTGTGGGTTATCGCTTTCGGGGACCTTGAAATCCTCTGTCTCTGAATCGCGGTCAGTCTCGGCAAGCAAATCGGTTATTTCCTCAACGAGCCAGTCATTAAGTTCCGATGTTGATACATATTTGTCACGTGACACTCGACGCTGCAGGCGGTCTATTATTTTCAGAGTCGTGTCAATACCCATGTCGGAGGTGATGAAAATCTCTTCAAGATTGTCAAGGAAATCATCATCAATGGTCTTTTTGCCCACCAATGCACGTGAAATCTTGTCAAAGACTCCCCTCTTTGTGCGCTCAAGACCTTTATCTAAAGTTTCTTTCTTCTCTTTCGAAAACAGCTTTTTGAAAATACCCATGATAAATTAGAGTACGTTTAAAGTATGCTTGGTATGTTTAGGAATGCAAAGGTACTTATTTTTTTTGGAATATCCGTCAGTAGAGTTGGCAAACGTAGACTGTTTTACATATATTGACAGGCGATACAACAATCATTGATATTGTACCGCCCGCGATTCATTGATATTACATGTTGTGATTTATTCGTCACTTCGTGGATTGTCATTGAGAATCTTGGTATATCCCTTTTCCAATTCCTCATTGACCTTGTTTTCATCGGCCCTGTCGATGGCTACTCCTGAATAATCCGTGGCCGGAGTCTCTGTTTTTTTAGGCTTGCAGCCGCATTTCTTCTTTTCCATAATGTAATTCTGTAATAAAATTTATCATATAAAAGATAACACGGCTGAGGAAAGTTTGTTTAGTCCACAGGGAGGTTGTTGAGTTGTTCTATATAGTCAAGGATATTGTCGCGGCCTTGCCCTGTAACTGACGAAGTGATGAACACCGGAGGAAGTTCTTCCCATTCCTCAAGAAGTGCGGTACAGTAAGCCTCTATGTTCATACGGCAACGCTCTTTGCCAAGTTTGTCTGTCTTGGTGAACACAATGCTGAATGGAATACTGTTCTCGCCAAGCCATTGGAAAAACTCCATGTCGATTTTCTGTGGTTCATGTCGCGAGTCTATCAGCACAAACAAGTTGGTCATTTGTGGGCGTTCAAGTATGTAACTTTCAATAATTTCCCGCAATTTGTCACGATTCTCCTTACCTCGACGGGCATACCCGTAGCCCGGAAGGTCAACAATGTACCACGAGTTATTAACCAGAAAATGATTTATCAGCATCGTTTTGCCCGGAGTGGCAGAGGTCATGGCAAGGCCTTTATGGTTGGTCAGCATGTTGATGAGCGAAGACTTACCAACGTTTGACCTACCTATGAATGCATATTCATGCAGAGTGCCCGTCGGACACTTCCTGACATCCGTGTTGCTAATTACGAAGCGTGCGCTATTGATTATCATGATGATGACATTTGAAATAAAAAAGACAGCCGGACGATAAGCCGGGTTATGTCGTCAGTCGCCGTAGCAGACTGAGTTTCGTCATTTATCTGAGCCGGCTGTTGCCAACCGGCTTTAGCAGCCTACCCCCCGGCAATGGACGAGCAACCCTTGAATGCCGGTATACTTGGCCTTGCAACCCATAAGGTGTGCGGCGCAACATATCGCTATGCCGCCCGGTGAGCTCTTACCTCGCCTTTTCACCCTTACCCGTAGCCCTAAGACACGGGCGGTTATTTTCTGTCACACTACTCTACCGTTGCCGATAGCTTCCCGTTAAGAAATATGGCGCTCTGTGTTGCCCGGACTTTCCTCTCGCAGCCATTGGAAGCGAGCGACGAAATGCCCGGCTGTCACTGCAAAATTAGCTCATTTAATCCGTATGGCAAAATTTACCCGTTTATTTCATCTCTCACCCCATCGTTCTCGCAGAGGCCAGCGGGAAGTGTGTAGTAGCAATCGCAAAGAGGTGCCATAACTGAAATAAGACCAGGTCCAGTCAATTAGAACGCTGATTTTGTTGCGCATACCTAAAATTGACAGCAGATGGATAAACATCCAGCAGAGCCATGCCGTGAGGCCGGAAATATGTAGCTTCCCAACGTCGGCCACAGCAAGATTTCGCCCTACTGTTGCCATTGTGCCCTTGTCTTTGTATTTGAACGGAATGGTAAATTCGCCGGTATTGAGCTGACGGGCAAGTAGTTTGCCCTGCTGAAGTGCCACCTGTGCAAGCTGCGGATGTCCCGATGGATATTCGTCCGTCACCATCAGGCTCATATCACCGATTGCATACACATCCGTGGCCCCGATAACCCGATTGTAACAGTCGACCTTAAACCGATAACCCCGTCCCATAAAGTCGGGAGCAGTGTTCTCAACTTCAATAGGTTGGCCAGTCACTCCGGCAGTCCATATAACCATTCCTGAGTTGATTGTGCTTCCATCCGATAGTGTGACAACATTATCTTCATATTTTGTCATCAGATTTCCCAGCCTGACGTTGACCATCAACTTCTCAAGATATTCTACTGCGTGTTTCTGGGATTTAACGCTCATTGCGCCGAGCAATCTGTCGGAGCCTTCAAGCAATTCAATTGACAAATCCTCCTGCGGGATGGTGGGATATTCTCTCGGCACTATGTAGCGCTTCAACTCACCGAGCGCGCCGGCAACCTCCACTCCCGCCGGACCGCCTCCTATTACTACAAAGCTCAACAGCTTGCGCCTACGTGCTGCATCTGTTTCTATCGCTGCCCGTTCGAGTCTGTCAAGAATCTCATCGCGCATTCTTATGGCCTGTGCGGTGCTTTTAAGCGTATAGACGTACTTTATCAGATCCTTGTTGCCGAAAAAATTATTGGTTGTCCCGGCCGCAATAATCAGCTTGTCGTAACCAATTGTCTCATACTGAGTGGTAAGAGTTTTGTTGTCGAAATTGATTTTCTCTACTTCTCCAAGATGGAAATTTATTCCCCTTGCCTTTCCGCGCCTTATTTCACGCCGAAAAGGAAAGCTGATACTACCAGGCTCAAGACCACTGGACGCTATCTGATAAAACAACGGTGGAAAGCTATGGAAGTTATTGCGGTCAACCAAAGTCACGTTGTAACGCTTCTTGTCTATATGTTTGATAAAATTAAGCCCGGCGAATCCTCCGCCCAACACAACAATCCGTTCCTTCTTTTCTTCAATCATAGAGATTTCAATCAGTTACATAGTTCAAACATACCCTTAAAACATCCAACGAAACACTTTTGTTGAATCCCCCACCCGCATAGCCTACTCCTATCAGCGTATACGCTGAATCATTCAACGTTAAGATTAAAGATTTGAGAAGACAGTTCAAAGAAATTAATGAAACAGCTTTCTTCTTGTTCAGATTGGGAGCATTATACGGTTAGTCCTGCGCAATCCATCCACCGGAAATATCTACTGACCCATCAACCGGAATTTTCTACTGATCCGATATTTTTTTAATATGTAACGTATGTTACAACATAAAAAATGAAAGCCAATCTATAATTGACTGGCTTTCAGGTTTTTATTTGGGAGCCGCGAGTGGGACTCGAACCCACGACCTTTTCGTTACGAATGAAACATGTACTTAAATAATTGATTGATTTATAGTTGTATACAATTCGTCTTTCAAATGGACTGCACGGATTCTGCACGGATTTATTGGAAATTTCGTTAACATGTTTTAACTCCATGTTTGTGTGAAAGAAATTAACGTATTACTTTTGCACCGTATCAGATGGGAAGATACTTTAGCGGATTTAACGAAATGTATCTCATACTACTTTTCGGATTTGAAGAACCGCATTGTCCCATCCGATGCGGTTCTTCTTTGTTTGCCCAATGAAACACAAACGTATAATTTACATTGACCCGAAGCTCGCCAAAGATGCTTGCGGCTCCAAAGGTTCGCTTGAAGCTCTGGCCGTGGTGCTGTCTATAAAGACTACGTTTGTTAATTCGATAATGAGAAACGCAACCGCTGTCAATGTGATGCAAACACTCCGTATTGGATATACCCGATACAACAGAGCTGTATCATATGCCATTGACAAAGGATGGCTAACCCGAAGGGGGGATAATCTCATCGCGGGAAAATTAAGGGTAGACAAGGCATATAATATCAGATTTAAATTTAGCCGGTGTTTCTACAGGGGTAAGAGACGTGGCGGGGATATTAAAGCCCCATACACACTTACCGAACTATGCAATTTCATAAGACAGGCAGTACTGTTGTTTCATATTTCCAAACAGAATACGGTTTACGATACAGTAACTATGGCGACTCATCCGAGCGCAAAACAAAAAGAGGCAATGAAAGCCTCAAAAAGACGTTTGCGCAGATGGGGTATGTGTGAACCGAGACTGAAAGGAAAAGCGAGACGACTTAGTTATGCGAGAATGTCCGAGATTGCCGGATGCTCAAAAAGTAAGTCCAAATCATTGATTAAGATCCTCGTTAATGACGGTGTGATTGAAAAGAAAGAGAATTTCAAACGCACCAACATTGACGTTGAAGATTATAGAGCCAATGGTTCAATGATGAGGGAACTGCATTTTGAAGCAAAAAAACGCGGTTGCATTGTTTATCATGAGGGCAGGATTTGTGTGCGACTTGCAAATTCGTACACTATAAAACGTAACCCTATATCATTTAAATACGACCGCAAAGTGAGTTGATTTTTTTTGTGAGATTTTCATTTTAGACCGTATGTAACATGGCTGAAGACGTGCAAGTGAGGGCGAGCGTACATGCTGCGTATAAACCCAAGAGACGATTATCCAGAGAGAAAAAGGCCAAAAAGACTAAATTTGAGCTGTTTTTTCAAAATTTCGCCGCCGAAATCGACCTTTTCGACTCAGATTTGGCCATACCAGAGTGGGTCTTTGACTACCGGGATGACCTTATACGCAAAGTCTCGCCCGAACTCCGAAAAATCTGTCAAGCCCTGAAAGACCGTGGGCTAAACTTCAAAATCAAGTGGCCTGTTCAGATTGATGGAAAGTGGAAATTCGCCGATGTATTTTTTCCGAGGCAGCGTACCGTTCTGATAGTTGCCAATCCTATGGATCTTGCCGGGAAGCCTCATTGGATGCTAAGTGAACGAGCCGAGTTTTTCAAAGACCGCTTTCGTGTTGTCGAGGTCGAAACTCTTGACGAGTTGAGGCACAAGATGGAAATCAAAAGTCGAATGAATTAATCCACCCCTCGACGGCTTCGATTTTGGCGATGGCGTGCTGGTCGGAAAGGGTCTCCCGCACTTCTTCAAGGAGAGCGATGGCATTCTCGGCTGTCTTGCACTTGCGCAATTTTCTCGGGCTGTATTTGCGGTAGAATTTATTGATATACTCTATGGCCTTTTCTATTTTCATGCCCTTGCCGTATAGGGCGTCCTTGATAGCCTTAGCCATGTCAACGTCAGACTGTGTGAAACGACGCGTTCCTTTGGCCGAACGGTTAGGATTGAACATGGGGAACTGGTCTTCCCAAAAGCGGAGGGTATATATCGGCACTTCGAGCATTGCTGACACTTCGCCGATAGAGTAGTATTGTTTGGTGTATGTGGGCATCATTTTCCTTTCTTATGGGCGTCTTTGCAATAATGTAATCTTATACCACCATATCCACTTGGAATGGATAACATAACTGACATAGGCAGTTTGTCACTTATATGAAACCCGGGGGTTGTTGCGTCATCCTGAAAATGAGGATAACCCTCACTATTTATGTATTTCAGCAATTTCTCTATTTGATACGAAGGTCTATTACCAAAGGTGGCAAATTCGACGCTTTTCAATTTATTGCTTTTATCAAACCAACAAGTAACAGCATCCCATTGTATCCCTTGGTAATCCACTTTGCTATCTACTGATACATAAGAGCCGTCGGAATCATCAACGGTTAGGCCTCTCCGTTTAAGTTGTTCTATTACTGAGTTTCTGCTTTGCCCGATGTTCAAGCCCCAGACCTCGTCTCCTTTTGAGCAAGCTGTGAAAATCATCGGCAGTATTAGCAACATCATCGCGATTAGTTTTTTCATTGTGCTTTGTATTTGGTTTATAATAAGTATATTTGTGATATGAAATACGATATAAAGGAAAATCTTAAAACGGCTTCTTATTGTTTCGTAGCCGGTGTTATATTTGAAATATTACGTCGAGTAGTTTGTTGGCTATGGCCGTAAATAATACACCGAAAATAAAGCCGATAATAGCCCATGCTTTTTTCGACAAGGCTTTAGCTTTACCCCTACGCTTTGACCTTGCATAGCCGCCATTGTCAACGAGCTGCGAGCCGAGGTCGGTGATTTTGTATGTCTTAATTGACGTTACCCCTCGGTTAGTGGCTTTGTGTTGGATTTGTACCAATCCCTCATTATGAAGTTCCGTAATTGCACGCTGAACTTTCAATGGGCTATTGTCAATGTTTTGCACCGCAACACTTGGTTTGCCGTATGCCTTTTGCAGAATTATATCTTTAGTCTTATTCATCTTTGATGATGCGGTCTTTTACCTTTGCATTATTCATTATGGTGGGTCACGTATAAGGTGCTGGGGGCGTAAATTGCCGAGCTGAGGAAGAGGCCGTAGCGGGCTGTGTTACGATAGAGCATCATTCGGAGTCAGTGGGTGGAGGAAAGGATTATAGGTTGTTTTCTACAAATTTTTTGCGTCTATCTCTTATAGCAATGATTAGACTCCGAAACTCGGACAAATCTCCTTCTCGTTTGTTTATGCTTGAAATGATTTGGTTGTAAATATTATCCATGTTTTGAAGGAATTGAGCAAAATATCTTCTTGATTGCATATCGCCAGACTTCTCCATTGCCTCCAGTAGAGAAGAGAGAATCTCCGTTTGTACCTCGATTAAGTCATCTTTAATAGGGACATTCGCATCAAGTAGCAGACTAATCGCTTTTGCTGCACATCGATATTTTAGAGACACGTCATCGTGGGTGGTTACTTTGCGAATTTCATTTACAGCTCGGATTAAGAGCAAATTCCTTGCGTCTTGCTCTTCTAATTTTTGATTAGCTATATTTAATTTATTCTCTACTTTTTCAATGCGGTCTAATTTTGCGGCCTTACTATTCCAGTCCATTGCAGAATAAATTTGCCAGCCTATGAGCGTTGCTACGATTATAGCAATAATTGCGATAAGGTTACTCCAAAAATCAGCAAAACCTGACAAAATGGGATTGTTATACACTTTCCACATTAACCACATGCTAAACGCAAGCCAGGCGGTAAGAATGGAAGTTTTATAAAGCTCTCCTATCACGAAGCTACCATTGTGAGCATTTGATGAAGTGCATAACGTTTTTGTATGTCGAGGCGTAATCCACATACGTATTGCTATGGCAGCAAGAGACACTGATGCGATAATAAAGAATGTCCACGCCAACCAATTGGGCGATATAATCCAAGTATTCATAAACCAAGTAATTTGTCGGTTAGCATTGCAATACGATGATTCAACTCTTCGATTTGTTTATCCTTGTTCTCAATAATTTCAAGGAATCTCTTTAATACATCTGAATCATTGAAGGAGTCCTCAACGTCTTTAATATCAACCAATGGTTTTCTTGGGAAAGGGTCTATGTCAAGGATGTTGTAAACTTTTTCCAGTAGGCCACTCTTTAAGTCCTCTACCCCGAAAAGAGTATTAAGAGCCTGTGGGGACATATCAAGCTCTGAGGCAATGTCTTTCATGGACTTGCCTGACTCTTTGAATAATTTCTTTAGCTGCTGACCATTCATATAATGGTGTTAAAAATTGTTAAAAATAAACACTAACATTTGTTATATAAATGCCAATGTTTATCTTTGCATTGTCTTGCAAAAAAGTAATAACAAAGGGGACGGCTCTCAGAGCAGTCTTACATAATATCTTCAATCGCAAAGATAGCCGTTCTCTTTTGTTTTTACAAGATTTTTACAAAGAAAAGTAACAACAATTATGAGATTAACAAAGACCATCCCCATAGAGGCAGAAAGATTGACGGCTGAGTTAATGGCAGATATGGCACTTGGTGAGACTATTACCGTGCATTGCGATACACTATGCGATAAGGACAATACGCGCCAGAATGCCTATTGGGTGCGAAGTAACAAACCTCGCCTTGACGGACATACTTATGCGATTTCCACATCAAATATCAACAGTACAGTAACCGTAACAGTAGTGGAGGCCAACACGTGATTCAGTCAAAGAAACTCGTCCTCGGAACGCAACGCGCTTTTGACAAGGCCGTTGATGAACACGCGGTCAAGGGTTGGGTTTTGGCTGGCTCAGAGGTAATCCCACGCGGAAACACCGGCAAATCCACCTACATAGCCTATTTTAAGAAAGAAAAGCCATGATGTATGTAGTGACTTTCTGCGCAGGCGCAATCGCGGGTATGCTTTATACTCTCCTCGTTTTCCGCTACTTTGACAATAAAGACAAGAAGAAATCATAAATGCCGATTCCCGCCCACATAAAAGACCCTCAGTATCTGCTTGAACTGATGCACTTCACTTTCGACAAGCGAGGCATCACGTTCAGTAAGGCTGTAGCGGCTAAGATTGTAGGAGGCGAATACAGACTTGAAAAGCTCGTCAGCAAGGGCGAAATCCGCATGGATAAGCCCACTGCCAAACAAAATGGCAAGTGGTTTTGCAACGGCGGCGATGTAATCAAGAACATTAAACTTTAACGGCGAGACAACCACCGGCAAATGGTGGGGTCGCTCCCACCGCTGCCACCAAACTAATAAAGGCTATGAATAATATAATTACAAAAAAATGGTATTCATGCGCTAAGGTCGCGCTCTTCCTAACGGGTTTCTTATCCATTGTGATGGCTTTTGGCGATGATGAATTGCCAATCGGGTATTGGTTGCTGTCACGCATCGTATTGTTTACTTTTGGGTATCTGTGTTTTCGTGGGATCGGATTTATTAAAAAGTAATCTCGGATGCGCCTCCCAACACCCAGAGTGATACATCAGAAAGAAGATGGGAGTTGCGCCCTCCACAAGCGCGTTTATAAACAATTTAACTAAAAAATATATGGAAACAAAAATTTGTTCAAAGTGTGGCCGAGAGCTGCCAAAGACAGAGTTTTATCGCAGGTCTTCAAGCCCAGATGGATTGCAGCCTTACTGCAAGGAGTGCAGTCGAAAATATGGCCAAATCTATTATAATCAAACTAATATGAGCCAAGAGGGGGGGGGTAAAACGGCTCCCTTTTCTGACCCTGACTTCGATGACAAGCAGCCCGTCGAGGTCATACAACTAATGGCAAGGGCTAAAAAATGGCTCGAATCGCGCGGCTACTCTATCACCCTCAAAGGTGAGTATCGCGAAGTTAAAATCAGACAAGTAAAATTTTTATAAACTATGCCTATAATCAAGAAAACTGATGTAATGCCGGAGCGTCCGGTCAGGCATACTAAAGAGTCGTTCATAATAGCCGCCAAGAAACGACACGGAGATTATTATGACTATTCAAAGGTAGTCTATATCAATAATAAAGTCCCCGTGGTAATTACTTGCCCTTTGCATGGCTCATTTTTACAACGCCCCGATAGTCACTTACATGGTAAGGGGTGCGCTTTTTGCGGTCTTGATAAGCAAAAGACGCTTCTTTATGGCGTGGGTATAAATGACTTGTATTTAACACGGAAGTCGGGAGAACGCTCGCCGCTGTATCAATGTTGGAAAGGAATGTTAGACCGATGCTATAATCCAAATAACAAGAATACCAAAGCATACCAAGATTGTACCGTTTGCCAACAATGGCATAAATTGAGCGATTTTGCGCGTTTCTTCGACGAACACTATATTGAGGGTTTCTCTCTTGACAAAGACATACTTTCGCCGGGGAATAAAACTTATAGTCCCGAAACCTGTCTATTTGTACCAAAAGAAATAAATGTATTATTCGTAAGATGTGGTAGAGATAAAAATGGTAAACTTCATGGCGTTAGATACAATCAGCGCCTCTACAAATACGTCGCAAACGTTAGTAATCCTATCACCCATAAAAGAGAACATATTGGGGTATATCAAACCGAGAAAGAAGCGGAATTTGCCTATCAATCAGCAAAACAATTGATATTAAAACAGGTTGCTGATAAATATACTGATATTCTCCCACCGAGAACTTACTACGCAATTATAAGCCATAAATTTATATAACTATGCCCATACTGAAAAAAAACGAAGTATTGCCAGAGCGACCCATAATTTTGGTGTTATATGGTGTTCCTGGCAGTGGAAAAACCTCAGTTGCAACAACATCCGAAAATCCTATTCTTATTGATACGGATAGAGGGTTTGACAGAAGCACTAATCGTGTTGATACACTCACCGCTACTCAATGGGAGGATATTCTCAATGAAGAGAACAATTTTGGTGACTACAACACAGTGGTAATTGATACTGCCCGCGCAGCATTGGACGATTACATTGTTGAATACGTATGCCGTCAAAATTACAAACTACGAAACAATGCCCTAAAACGTTTCGGAGAAATTGCCGACCAATTTAAGGCATTTGTAAACCGTATCCGTGCCAAAGGCAAAGATATAATCTTCATCTGCCACGACAAAGAAACGCAAGAGGGCGACGTTATTAAACACGCTCCCGATTGCACCGGCCAAAGCAAAGACTTGCTAATTCGCGTTGCCGACCAAGTTGGATATGTAGGCATCCAAAACAAGCAGCGCGTAATCAACTTTGAGCCACTTGACAATTATGTTGGGAAAAATGTTGCGGAACTTCAATTAGTCCCGATACCTACCGCCCCGAGCAAGGAGTTTGACACCTGCATGGCCGACATTATCAGAAGCGTCAAGACGGCAATCCAGTCCAAGGGCGAGGCGCAGCGCAAGGCCCAGGAACAACTCGCGCAGCTCCGTGAGCAAGCCGAAGCAGCAGAGACGCTTGAAGATGTGGAGGTCGTGTTAAAAGCGTCTAAGGAATTGCCAAACGCACTCAAAGCCCCGTTTTTCGCAGAGTTGAAAGATACGCTTGTGGCCAAAGGGTTCTGCTACGATGGCAAAGCTAAGAAGTTCGTAAAGGATGAGCAAGCCACTGATTAGAGTTACGCAACTTGAAAAATTCCGCAGGTATATCAATGACGTAAGTTCCTACGACACCGAGCAAAGCGTCATTGATACAATCTGCGGAGAGTTCAAAGGCAATACGCTTACGCGCATAGGTACGGCGGTCCACTCAATAATTGAACAAGGGACGCCCTACATGGGCGAGCCTATAAAGGTGGACGACCAAAGCGTATATTTGGACGATGTGCAATGGCAAACGGCCTTACAGTACCGCGACGAACACCCTAATGCTTTTCACGAAATACGCCAATACAAGGATTATGGATGTGCCGTGGTGACGGGCTGCGCTGATATGATTGACGGATTGGAAATACGCGACATTAAAACCAAATACTCCACGCCAAAAGACGCGGACTACATAGACTCCTGCCAATGGCGTTACTACCTTGACATCTTCGGCCTTGACGTGTTTCACTTCGACTTGTTTGTGTTTCAAGGCTACAACAAGGACAAGCGCGGCTATGATGTCAGAGGATTGGAACTTACGCGCTACACGCCCCCAATCACATGTTATCGCTATCCCGAAATGGAAAGCGACAACATCAACCTACTCAACTCCTTTATTGATTGGGCGCATAAAAGGGAAGTGTTAGATTATATAACTCATGAGATTGGATTTAAGGTTATATGATTGTTAGCCCGGGTTTTTTATGATAAACGACATGACAAACAAAGACAAAAAACTGATTGAAGAAGCTCGCCGCACCCCATCTCAATTTTGGGGAGATATAGACGAACTTATAGAAAAAGCTGACACCATAGAAGCCAAACGAGAATTGGAATATATTCAAAGACGGCTTTACTACATTGACGAATCCTATTCCTTTCGCGATTAAATGGAGGTAAGTAAAACTGACTTGACTAAAGTGTTGTCATACCTCGATGATGCTTCAAAGCTTTATGATGCGCTTCCCATGCAGAAGTGCAAGTGTCGGGCTTACATGATACGGCAACTGACATCAAAACTGAGGACAAAACTTAAAAAATGAATCTTATTGCAACTCCCCATAAAAAAACATCTGCCGACATAAGCGACCAAAAGAAACTCGCACGTATGGCTGTGAAAATATATCTGCTCGGTTCCCTTGCCTGGGATTATGCGGACACGGTATGCAACATCGCTGCCTCAATGAGGTTGAGCCAGACTAAGAAAGTTTCGCGGGCAATACGGGAATTGAAGCACGACTATGACCGCTTCCGTAGCCGATCATTAAGTAATGCCGATGTTGACAAGGAGACGGAGCTTGGTCTATTGTTTGAGTCTCTGTGTCAGAATCATTTCAATAAATTGGTCTATGGATTATCGGTAGATGCAGTTCCGGACCTCAATGAGGATTACAAGATGCTTATAAAAGCCGTTTACATGGCATTGACAATTATTGACACAATGATTTTGTTTGCAAAAGAATGCGATGATTGGATTCAGTCGCAAGGTGTCAACGCACATTCCATTCTTGCCGACCATTTCCACCGGCTCTCCTCCCTCTTGCCATTGTTTGCCGGCGATTGCTATGGAAAGTCTGATTCACGGGAACTGACATCAAGAATCCTACTGAAAGAAATTAAGAGAATTGAAATTTATGATGACAATGGGAGAGTGTGAGTTGCCGGAATATGAACAAATAGCGTTGAATGCTATAAAAGAGATTCAAGAGTTAAAGAAATCGAACCAACAATTCCCTGACTTTGCAAACAAAACGGAAATATACAATTCTATTAAAGTTGAAATCATGGAAGCCCTACGCTCGCTCTACCGCAAGGGACTGATTGAGTTTCACCGCAATGTGAATGGGATAGAGATGTTCGGATTAAAAGAGAATGAGAAATGAAAAGATTAACTACGTTTCGCTATGCAGCGGATATGGCGCGGAGCGCATCGCGTTCAAGCGATTAAAACGGTGGATCCGTGCCGCTTCTAATTGAACTGAAACGATGAAGAAACGCAAACTGCCCAAGAGGACAAAAGAACTGATAGACCAACGTCTGAAAGCGAGTGATGAACTTGCGATGCTGTTCTGCATACAACTCGGCATAGACTATTCGCCGGACTATATTTGGTGGCTCGACGATTCGCACGACAACCTCGCCATACAATGCGCGGAGCAATTTGTCAACATGGAAGAGATCGTGCTCACGCTTGAATACGGACTGACGTATGACGAGTTTGACCAATGGTATTGGCAATGGAATGACTTTGACCTCGAAACATACGAGCGTAAGCCTGAGCGCATCAACCTGCGCTCGTGGTGCATGGGCGCAAGACCAAAAGAACAAGCCAATGAACAACAATAAATACCCCCACCCGATTTTCGTCATTGAGATAAACGATAGGACGAAGAATACACCCAATAAAACCCTCGGCGGCTTTGTGTGGCGATATATCCCCAATCAGCCGGAGAACGAGCCAAAGCGCAATCCGTTTGAACTGCCATTGTTTGACTGATGGACGAATTTATTCACATACCGCGCGATTGGCTGACCCCGAAAGTGCTTGCCGACCCTCAAATGTTGAAAATGATTTTGCATATCGCATCGGAAATAAGCTCCAATGGCTATTGCGAAATCAGTTCGGGAACGGTGCAAATGATGTTTGGAGTGTCGCGACAAAAGTTTCGTGAATTTCTAAAAAAAACCAAGTCACAACCAACTAACAACCAAGTTGCAACCAACATTACATTTAAAAATCAAGCATTTGCGCCAATAGAACAACCAACTAACAACCAAGTTGCAACCAAGTCGCAACCAACAACGAAACGAAAACAATCAAAGAAATTCATACCTCCCACCGACAATGATGTGACTCGGTATGTCACTGAAAAAGGCTACCACTTCGACCCAAAGCAATTCGTTCCGTTTTATCAGAGCAAAGGTTGGATGGTAGGCAAAAATCCAATGAAAGATTGGAAGGCCGCTTGCCGAACGTGGGAATTAGAATGGAAAAAGAAATATGGAGAACGATTCTATTATCAAATCTACAAGCCAACTGTCTCTAACCAAGCAGACCGTTATGCGCGAATTATGGATGCGGCCGCAACAATACTTCAGCAGCCTGACAACGTCGACGCCTACTTTAATGATAAAGGCCGACACTCCTAATTTGTGGGAAGTGCGCAACAGCATTGGCGAAACAAAGACAAGAGCGGTCGTTGTCTATGCTCTTGCTTGGCTCGCACAACTCGTCAACGTGGAGCGCAATCTCACGGACGTTCAGATAGGTGAGATTGCGAGTGACATGATAAACGACTATGGCTATTTCAAGGTGGAGGAGATCAAATATATCTTTAAACGTGCCGTCAAGTCCGAGAAGTTTTTTGGACGGCTTGATTACAACATCGTCATGGGCTGGATTAAGGACTATGACAACGAGCGCACAGAACATTGCATAGATATATCCAACCAGGAAGAAACGGAGAAATCCAACAGAATTTCCGTAGTAGAGAATGCGGTAACATGGAATTCTTATATTAATAGTTTATGGAACCTTGCATTGTACGCTGATGAACAAGCTGTTGAATATCTTTCTATGATAGAGGATGACATATCACCAATCGCGCAAATCAAAGACGCTCAACACTCTAATAAATTGGGCTTTAAGCAATATTACTTCAATGAATACTTAAAGAATAAAACCAATAATGAACGAACAAATAATAGCGCGAAAAAGGCTTAGGGAACGCGCTTCAATAGCCGCCATGCAAGGCCTATTGGCTAACACTGCTACCTACGAGACCTTAGCGCAGACGGTTGCCGAAAACCGGCACATAGACTCCGAAGCAAACATACTGGACGTTGTGGTCCAAACGTCGGTAGCATACGCTGACGCTCTGATAAAAGAACTACTAAAAACCGAGATTTTATAAATCAAACAATTAATCGTGCACCTGTATTAACTTCATGAGCGAAAAATTCAAACTTCCGAGACTTCATACATCCAACATCTGTAAGTTTGGTCAAGATGAACGGTTCATTATATTGCCCATAGGACTGTACGTAAACCAATCAGTCCAAAAAGCTCAGAATGGCGATAGAGTATGCTTTCAGGAGTCATGGCGTAAGAGGTTGTATGTAATAAAGCGCAAGGTGAAAATCCCAACGGCAAGTCCAATGTTTTCATTTATGTGCAGTTCTGTCTACGGGCATGGCAGCTTCGAGAAATTGGCCGCTGAGTGGCGGGTTATGTGTGTCATAGAGGGATTGGGTGAGGATGCTTTCGATTCATCTTCCGTGTTGCTTGTCGAGTTGGGAGAATGGGATAAGGTCGCGTTCATAGCCGAAGAAAAGCGCAAGCAAGCTATTGCAGAAGCTATCATTCGGCAAAAAGAAAAGGCGGAGTTGTTAAAATTAGCGAGAGATGAAGGGATATATAAACACCCGGACATTTTTTAACCTCAACAAACCTAATAATACATATTAGATTTATGTAATTATTTGATAACTTTGCAGCATGGTTAAACGTGCGAAATACGGCAACAAGAAGCTCACCATAGACGGTGTTGTTTGGGATAGCGAGCGCGAGCATGAGCGTTGGCTCGTGCTTCGGCAAGCACAAGCGCAAGGTTTAATAAGCAACCTTGAACGCCAACCCAAGTATGAACTTATTCCGGCAATCAAGGAGACATACATCAAGCACCTCAAAACGAAAGACAAGGTGTGTGAGAGGACGGTTCAATTACCGATTACTTATACCGCAGACTTTCGCTATATAAAGGACGGCGAGGTAGTGGTTGAAGATGTGAAAGCGTCAAAATTCCTACTTCCCAAAGAATTTGTGCTTAGGGCAAAGATGATGAAATATTTCCACGATATTGACATAAAGCTTGTGTACCAACCAAATGACGAAATATGAACACTTCGTTTCAGATAAGCAATAATCGCACTGATGAATGGTACACTCCGAGGGAACTTGTCAACGCACTTGGTAAGTTTGACCTTGACCCTTGCGCACCGCATCACGGATTCTATACTGCGGACAAGTGTTACGACCGCTTTGATGATGGTCTGAAACAGAATTGGGGGGGGCGAGTATTTTGCAATCCACCATACAACCGCAAACTGATAGTTCCATTTATAACGAAAATGGCCGAACATGGCAACGGCATTGCTCTTATCTTTAACCGCATGGATATAGCGTTATGGCACGAAGTTATATTCCCGTCTGCCGATGCAATGCTTGTAATGCGCGGTAGAGTCAGATTCATCAATAAGGATGGGAAGCAAGGTGCGGCAGGAGGTTGTGGGAGTGTGTTGGTGGCGTGGGGCGAAGATAATGCAAGGGTTTTACGAGATTCCGGCATTGTAGGGAAGTACATAAAACTGAACTAATATGATAGATATTCCGCAAAGAGCCAAGAACGAAAAGGAGTTTCCGCAGTTGAAGAAGCTCGACAAACAGATAATAGCCTATAAAGTGCTGATGGGCGTGAGCAATCAGGATGCGTTCAGGCTGTTTCACCCTGAGTATCTTGACGGAAATGGACGCTTGAACGCCGCGGGGGTGCAAGACTGTAAATTCTTTTTTAACTACGGCAAGAATCGCGAGTATATCGAAGCTTATACGGCAACGGTGGAGGATTTTCTGAAAGGAAATAAGCGCAATTCCACCGCAGAGATAGCGATTGACGAAGGGCGAAAGGACAAGGCTCTGAAAGCGTTACTCAATAGGGCTATGTCGCTTGTGGAGGACAACGACGCTCTTGACCCCGATACACTTAAAACCCTGACGGAGATTTTCAAAAAAACGGGCATACTCAAAGAGGAAGTTGAGGTGCAAGAAAAGCCTCGTCGTTATCTTCCATCCACCTGCGCGGACTGTAGATACAAGCAATTCATCGACGAGCAAGTGAGGCTCGGAAACATAGTAGAAGAAAATGAATGACGAAAAATTCAAGGACTTTATGGAGGACGTTAATAGCCTCTGCAAACAGTATGGTTATAAACTAATTGAAATAAAAGTAAAATGAAAGAACCAATCTACAGTAAAAACGAGCGCATAGAGTTCATGGACTCAGCGCGAGTACACCATGTGGGCTACGTGAAAGCCTCGCATGTCAAGCGAAAGCTGTTCCGCACCGAAACCTGGTATGACGTGTGCGAAATTACTAAAGAGCATTCCAAGCGAGTCTTTGAGGTGAAAGAAGATTGGATTTTCGGAATAATAGAACGTAAAGATCATAAACGCAACAAGCAAGAAGATGAAATTTAATGTATTAATTGAAAAGGCGCTTCCCGAGCTGAGCGGAACAAGCAATAGCGGGAAGCAATGGCGTAAACGCTCGTACGTGGGAGTTTACGACACAAGTAATGAACAATATCCCAAGCGGATAGTTTTCGATGTATTAGGCGATAGAATAGACAAGTTGGTCATTCAGGAGGGAGGCCATTATGAGGTTGAGATTGATTTCGATGCCAGGGAATGGAGCGGTCGATACTACTTGTCGGCCTCATGTTGGAAAGCGACACCTCTTGATGCGGCGCAATCTGCCCCCAACGACCCATACGCCGGAATGGGAATGCAGACCAAACAAGGAACCACTACAACCGAAGCAGACGATTTACCTTTTTGAACTATGGACGTAAGGATAAAAAGGCTGCACTCAAAGGCGGTAATTCCGCAATATGCGAGAGAGGGTGATGCCGGACTTGACCTGACGGCCGTGAGCCGCAGCTTTGACGAGCATGGCAATGTAGTGTATGGCACCGGATTAGCATTTGAAATACCACGAGGCTACTACGGTCAGATCCAACCGCGGTCTTCACTAACGAAACGTGACTTACAGATGTTGAACACACCCGGCGTGATAGACAGCGGCTACAGAGGGGAAGTTCTCGTGAAGTTCCGTCCAGTAGCACGTTTTGACCAAACCGAAGGCTTCTGTTTCGGCACACGACTCTACAACGTTGGCGACCGCATAGCTCAAATGATAATATTGCCCTATCCCCACATTGATTTCGTGGAGGTTGACGAACTTTCGGAAACCGAGCGCGGAAACGAGGGCTACGGTAGCAGCGACAAATAATTATGGAAGAAACGCAAGGATATGGCGTAAGCGTTATTTGTGAATCACCCAGAGCAACCGAGACCCAAGTTGGAGGCTCGCACTACAAGGGCATGCCAATCCAACCGATAGAGTTCATTCACGCTAATGGGATGAACTTCTGTCAAGGGAACATCGTCAAATATGTGGCGAGATATAAGCAAAAGAACGGCAAGGAAGACTTGCTGAAGGCTCGGCACTATATTGACCTACTGATGGAATTAGAATACCCTAACCAATAAATCAAAACTTATGAAAGAATTAGCAAAGAAAATCAAAGAGACAATCGAAGTATTCAATACTAACCTTGACGCGAATGTCGGTGGCAACAAGGCTGCTGGACTTCGCGCACGCAAGGCGAGTCTTGAACTGGAGAAGCTATTTAAGGAGTATCGCAAACTGTCTGTCAAGGCATGAGCAAGTATTTTGAAGTGTCGTTGAAATACGACAAGACGCAGGAGAACGGTGCTTTAAAGAAAGTCACCGAGAAATACATTGTTGACGCACTGAGCCTGACAGAAGCCGAAGCCAAGGTGACGGAGAAGATGCAGCCCTATATCAGCGGTGACTTCTTCGCCACATCTGCTAAAGAAACTAAGATTACTGAGACTTGCGGTGATGTTGGTTGCGGTAAGTTCTATCTCGCAAAGATAGCTTTCATCACAATTGATGAAAGGACGGCAAAAGAGAAACGGACAACCTCGCAAATTCTCATCGGGGCCGAATCATTTGATGAGGCATACAAGACACTGAACGAGTTTATGAAGCCTACATTGTCTGATTGGGAACTTCAATCGCTTGCCGAAACAAAATATTTGGATCAGTTCTGAGACTATCAAAGGATATGAGGGCGTAAGGTGTACAACTTGCGCCCTTTGCTGTGAAAAAATAAGAACATAAAAAAGGCTTAATCTTACGTTGTTGTATAAAACTATGATATGCTGATGTTTATGGCCGTAAAATAAGAGCGCGGACTTTGGTCGGTCTGCGCTCTTGGCGGTTGAAAAGATGAAATATGCTTATTCTGTTATACTCTTGCCCGAAGCGTTGTTGTCGATATTGTTAGCAGGCTTGATTTCTTCGTTAACCTCTATTGTTTCGCTTGGCTCGCCATATTCTGCCTCAACCTCGGCTTTAGCAACCGCCGGAACACGCGCCTTAATATCAAGTTCCTCTTTCCATTCTTTAAGGATCTGTTCGTAGTCCTCAATGTGTGAGTTGCCTGCGTCAGCCATTGCGGCCTTACGAGATTTGATGCGGTTTTGAACTTGGGTGACTTCGCGTTGGAGCGTCTCGGTATCATTTTGTGGCACCCAAAAATCAACACCGCAAGAAGTGCGCATCGTGGCAATATCGCCATTGCCCTCAATCTTCGCGACAAGACACTTAGTCACCTCAACCATATCCACAAGACCCGGATAGAGCTTGACAAACTCATTCTTGCACCATATAATAGTATCAGTGAATAAAAGTTTCATGGCGGCACTCGACGGGTCGGTGGCTCGGAAAATTTCGGGTGTGATGTCGACGCTCATGGTTGACTGCATTATGGAGTCGCGTTTGGTTTTGAGGTCGATAGTGGCGATGTCGGAGAGGTTGGGTCGGCTTAGATACTTGGCATCGGCGGCGGCGAGTTCGTCGACCGTGCCTTTAACACCGATTATTTTGCCGGTGGAGTCTTTTTGCGGCATGGACTCGATGTCGGTGGCTTTCATAAAGAGGATAGCGGCAACGGTGGAGCGCACCTCATCGGCAACCATTGATGCGGATTTTTCCAGACGGCATATTTCCTCTTGTGCGATGCCGCTCGGAATATCATCCACGCGCCAATAGGTACAAGGGTTAACACCGTCGGGGGTCTGCACGGGATTGTCGGCAATACAACGCCAACCGTCCTCACTGACCTTTGTAGAGTTCCAATTCAGGCCTTTTGCAAACCAACCGCCAAAGCGTGCAATCCATGATTGGTCTTTCTCGCTATCCTTGTCACCCTCAATCCACGTCTGCACGCGAGTGGTGGAATAAATATCCACGGCTCGTTTTCCACGTAAAGTGTACAAGCGATAGATTACGCTATTGCGGTTTTCGTCAACATCGGGAAACAACACGTCACCTTTTAGGTATGAGAACACCTGGAAACGCAGTTGGCCGTTATAGACATATTGATATATAGCACCATCGCCTGTGAGGTAGCATGATTGCACCAACTCTTGCCATGCGAGGTTGAGACCTGCGCTATCGCGCCAAGAATTAAGAATTTCGCCGAGGTCGTGGTCTTTATCTTCGTGACAAACCCAATAGCCGTTACCGGCCATAAATGCCGATTTAGATGTGTTGATACGGCGTTGCAACCCGAAGCACACTGTTTCAACATCTTCAAAGCCGCTTACGTACCATTCGGACTCTGTGTTGATAACATTGCCGTCGTCGTCTTTGATTTCGCGCTCTCGCACATCATAAATAGGGCGTTGGCTCATATAGCGAGAGTTGATGTCGTGGCTTAACGGCTCATTTTCGCGAAGAAAGTCCTCTTGCGTGAGGTATTGATAGCAGCCGCGTTGCATCGGTTCTATGGGAGTAGCGTATAATTCGGCATTTGCCGGAATATGTGTAGTTGTCGAGTCAGGATTGACTCTGCGCTTCCAAAACTGTTTTTGTAAATGTTGGCTTATATTCATAGTCGGTTATCTATAATTTCTGAAATATGGACTGACTTTGGGTCGGCGGTAGAGCTTGTGATATGTGTTGGCCTTGACCACCGCTTTGGGTTGCTTGCGCTCGCGAGTATCAAGTAGGAAAATCGCCTTGTAGCTTATGGCATCCATGAGGTCGGGCGAGGATTTGAACTTCTTTTTGTATTCCTCCTTGGAGCGGTAGTAAATCTTCTTGTTGCGAGTGTCGGTGATAAATACGTTCATTTCGCTGCAAAGAATATCGAATAAGCGGCGCGTCTGATTGCCTTTGCCGTATTGAAGCACGGTGTCTTTATCTACGGCGCAACTTATTTCACCTTTTTTGAGCAGTAGTTCGGTTTTGCCTAACAACTGACTTCGGAGATTGAAATACTCGTCAACCTGTACGGCGTTGCCAAATTGGTCGTATTCTTGTTCGCAGCGGCGATTAGCGGTGATACCACGTGCGCCTTGTTTGAGGTGTTGTTCAAGCAGACCGCCTACGCCTGTCGCATCGTATGCAAAGTTGCTTATCGGGATATTGTAGCGCCGGAGCATACGCTCAATGAAGCCGACAATCGGCTCATCATTCTTATATAGGTGTATCGCCACAATCTGATTGCCGCGCCATATCACCATCGGGGAGTTGTCCGAGTCTTTCTTGCCAATTGAAATATCCATTGTGGCATACATATTAACATCGCCGTCAATGGGGTTTTCCCATAACTGATGTATCATTTGGCGGTTGACATTGACCTCCTCGTTCTCAATGGGGCCAAAGTAAGCCTCTCCTACAACCTTGCGCTGCGTGCCGCCAACGGCGTGGAGGTTTGCCACGGACTGGCCACCTGTGGCATTAACAAGTTCGCGGTTATCGGCAGCGGTGCCAGTAAACACGGTGAACGACTTCACCATATCGAGTTCGGTAAGCCCGGCTTCTCTGTCCTCGTCAGAGATTTTCGGCTTGGCAATTTCAACGACTTCTTCTTTGGTGTCTCCCCAAACAATGCCGCTTGGCGTATCTCCTTTAATATAGAAGTAGCGCACCTTACCAATCATATCCTTGCACAAATACCAATCATTGCCAAGATAGCCTGCGTCGTGGAGCATTTCGGTAGTCCAATGGTCGTGCAGAGGGTTGAACGAGCATATCATTTGCGGAATCATACCCGAATCGTCACGGTTGCGCATAAACCAAAAGGTGAACATTCCGAAGTGGTTCATTTCCGTGGCCTCGTCAATCATTATAAGCGAGGCTTGGTTCTTTTTGGCGTAGTCCTCAAAGAGCTTTTTCTCGTCGGGGTTGGCGTAGTTGAAGTTTGAGTGGATGAGCTGTAGATTGCTATTCCACTGCGGCCACGAGAACGTGGGAACGTCGGACGAGTTTGCTTGGCAATTGGCGAAGCCGCCGCAGACCTTTATGCCGTCGGCGAACATTGATGAGCCTTTTTTGGAGTCGAGGGCGCGGACGTTGATTAGACGCGCCTTGAAGTCTTGGCGGTCGATCCCCGCGAGCGCTTTAAGAAACATGGCAAACGACTTGCCCGATGTTCCTTGTCCACACAAGAATATAAGATTGCAATCGGACGCGCAAACGTTTTCCTGCAATCCTAATTGAGGCATATAATCCACCTTCTGCCGTAGTTCAAAACCTCCTACAATATATTTGGATTTTGTTCTGACCGTGGCAAGGGTGCGCTCTACTTTTGGGTAGAGTTGAGGAAATTCTATGTCTTTGTTTACAAGTCTGAACGCCATAATAAAAAATAGAGCCAAAAGCGGAATGTTCCCAAATCAATGGGCGCAAACGGCTCTTGGCTCTATTTCAATCGCAAAGATAATAAAACTTAAAGAATTTATTTAATTTTATTTGCATAAATTACTAAATTCCACTATCTTTGTCCTCATGAAAGGCAACATATATTGTCCGTTATGCAAGGAAAAAGGGCGCAAGCCAAAGATACTTGGAAAATACGAGGATGTCGTAGGTAAAGGCGACCTATACTTATTCTGCAAAATGTGTAAGCGAGAAATACACATAAAAGTGGATGATATAAGTCTTGACAGATAGAGATTAACCATATATTTTTTTAGAGCCTGAGAGCCGATAGACGTGTAAAAGCGTTTGTCGGCTCTTTTTTTATCAACCATACAGCAACTATATGAAACAAAAAATCTTGAGTGCGCTGAAAGAGGGGTATAAACAACTCGGTCTAAGCGAACAGGCCTTTGAAAGGGTAGCCACACTCGGAGAAACTTTCATTACGGAGGAGTCGCAGATTGAAACCTTTGTCAAGGGGGCAGAAGCAATCCTCAAAGCAGAGCAGAGTGCAGCCGACAGGGTGCGTACCGAACTCAATGCCAAGATCAAAGGCTTGGAGGGCGAGAAAGCCGAGTTGGAAGCGAAGCTCAACGGCAACCCAAACCCGCCCGAACCGCCTAAACCCGCAGAGCCGCAGCAGGATATGGCTAAGATTATCGCCGATGCGGTAGCCGCAGCCATCAAGCCTATTAGTGATGAGCTGTCGCAGTTCAAGGGCGAGCAAGCAGCCAAAACCGCGCTTGCATCAGCCGAGGCCACATTCAAGGGTAACGCCTATGTGAAAAAGTATGCCGATGAGGGCACTGACGCATGGGAACGTGCCACGGAGATGTATGAAGCCACCGGCAAGTCATGGACTGCGGAACAGCTACAAGAAAAGGCAATGGGCTATTTCAACAAGGCCGTAGGCAAAAAGGGCGTGGACACGAGCAAACCATTGCCGAGCGAAGGTGGCAGCCAAGACACCGACCTCGACATGGATTCGATTCTGGCGATTTACAAAAAATCGGGAAGAATCGCTGACGCCAAGCTGGAGTGACGGTTGCCGAAACTAACCCAAGTTTAACTTAAAAACCAAGCAAAATCATGGCAAATTACGGACATTCTTTTGGGAATACTTCTGCCGGGCCTGTCGAACTTGAACGAGTCGTGCTATGGGACAAGGTGGACGAACGCTATCCCACAGGTGCGGTACTCGCAGTTTCCGACACTTATCCCGAGGGTACGGTCATACCCGCCGGCACGCCCATTACCGTGGACTCTCTCGGAGGCATAGCAACGCTTAACAGCTCGTCTCCCATCGGCCTGACTCTTGATGATGTGACTATGGGTGCGGACTTCTGCACTCTCACCATCGTTACCAAGGGTCGCATCCTCGAAGACCGCTATTCAGGCACCGCCTACACATCGGCACAAAAGAAAGCCCTCACCGGCATAACATTCATCAAAGAACTCTAAGCAATGGACACAAGATTTTTAGGACTTGACGATTTGGCCGGAACTCTTGGTCTGTCGTCGCACAAAACCTTTCAGACCTACTACGAGTCAGCTCTGAAAGACCGTGAAACACTCGGCCTTGACATCGAGGGCTTCGAGTGGGCTGACCCTCAGATTGACTTCGACTACGAATTTTTGGAGGGGCAGGGTTATCTGAGCGCAATGGCAACATACGTTGACCTCTATTCAGACCCCGTAGCCAAAGGCCGCAAAGCCAACCTCAAACGCTACACCGGCTCAATCCCCCGTCAGAAACATGTCGAAGTTTACGGAGAGGAAGATTATCGCAAAGAACTTATCGAGGCCAACAAGGCCGCGACGCTCGGTGGACTCCGTGGCGAAATCCCCGAAAAGTCAATCAAGGAATACCTTTGGAATCGACTTTTCGACCGCATGAAGCAGTTCCCCGACCGCCACGCCGCTTCCGTGACCTATCAAGTAGGCCAGATGAAGTTCAAGCGTGAACTCACACTCACGGCTGAGAACAACCCCGGCGGTCTTAAAGACGTAACATACAAGTCGCACATCCCCGAAGATAACGTCAAGAAAGAAAGTTGGTACACTGTGGCTGCTGACGGCACTGTGACCTACGTTGAGACCGTAGACCCCATTGAAATACTGATGGAGAAAATCTACGACCTCAAAACTGACGCTTACCGTGGCTATCGCAACGTGGTTGTGGAAATGGATAACGTCACCTATCTGCGTCTGATGAAGCACCCGAAAGTGTTGCAGCGCATTGGTTTTGCCGGTGAGCGCACACTTGTGCTTACCAACCTCAAAGACCAAGCCGCAGCTCAGAAAGCAGGTTGGGAGAAAATTCTCACCAACGGTATCGACTACGCCAAGACGTTCATTCAGACCGCGATTAACGCTGACGCGCTTATCGTGCATACCAACGTTGTCGGTCAGGAGAAACTCGACCCCACTACCAAAAACTTCGACGTTACCCCCATTTCGCCCTACGCAGAGGACGTGATTCTCGTACGTCCGAGCGGCATCATCGGACAGATTTACAACGTGGCACCCGTCCGCCCCGACCGTTCCGCCATTTTCGGCGACATCTTCGGCGGCAAGGGTATCATCGAGTATATCTACAATCCCGATGAGCGCACACAGAAGTGGAAATCGGAGCTTACCTGTCTTGCCGTACCTACGATGCCGAAGAAGATGTTCTACTACGAAATCGGCAATCAGGCAACCGAGGAGACCGAAGCAACTGACTAACCCTTAAACGGCAACGAGTATGACAGTAGAGAATTGGCTTAGAGGACACTTTCAGGGTATCGGCACACAAATAGAAATGTATGTGCTTGAAACGGCGGCTTTGTCACCGATTGAGGCGCAACCGACACCATTCAGAGCCGTATCGCTTTCGGATGAAGTGGAGGACTACTTCGCTGACGAGGACTATCTGAACGGACTCCGCTACGCCCTCTCTACTCTCTATTACTCGATGTCGGCGGCTATCACTGGCGGCACGAAGAGCGAGAAGCGAGGCAACAGACAGATTTCCATTGGAGGCTACCCCCTTACGACCAAAGACCGCGAGGCTTTCCGTGCGCTCGGCGACAAGCTACGCACCGCACTCGGAGCGGAATTGGACGAGGATGTAACCGAAAGTGGATGTATGTTTGACGCGAGCAATATGCGTAACCCCAAACGCAGAGTGTTATGAGTGATTTGAGTTACCGCGACCATTGCATGATTACCCGCTCCACGGGCGAGTATGACGAGTGGGATAACCCGCTTATGGAGGGGATATATGATGGCGTTTGCGACTTTCAGCCGGGCGGTCAGACCGCATTGAGCATAATATCGCACAATGACGTGGTGTATCTCCCCAAGCACGTAATGGTTTTGGAAAACGACACAATCACCGTGACAACGCAACTCGGACGCAAGCGCGAGGGAGTGGTGAAACTCGCCAACGACCTCGGCCTTGACCTCACCGGCGACTGGGTGACGGAAATAGAGATTAAGAACTCAACGGAGAAGTAGACAATGGCAAGGAGTGTAAGAGGCTATCAGAGCTACAATAAATCGGTGCTTATGCGCGGCTTGACGGTACACGCCAAGAACGTGATTATGCCCGATTTGCTTGCAATGCTCACGCGAGTGGCGCAGGATATTGTAGCGGCCATTGACAGCGGCTCATACATTCCCGAATGGACGGCAAATTTGCACGATGCTACCGGAGTTGCGATATACAATGACGGCATGGTGCAGAAATTCCTCCCTACGAAGAAAGCCACAAAGAAAACAAAAAGTGGGTTCGGTGGAGTAAATCATTACGACATTGACGGCTCGGAGTTTTTGCAACGAACCATTGCGGAAGCGGCAACGACTTTCAGCAAGGGTTTGTGGTTTGTGGTAATCTCCGCAGTGCCATACGCTTACTACATCGACCAAAGTGGTTCGCCAAGAGGGCGCGGTCAAAACTTCTTCAAGAAAACCCACAAAGATGCGGTGGCAGAAATTCTCGCCGGGCTTCGCCCGATAGATCCAAACGTATCAACCTCAACCGGAACGAGCCTATGACAATCGCAGAACTGCAACCCGACGTGGCGTTGAAAGCCTTGCTTGACGGCAAGGTGGAGGTGCAGACCTCGGCAACCGAGAGCCACACCATAAGCTGCTATGAGCAGGGCAAGCAACCCAACAAGGGATTGGCAGACGAGTTTCTGACCGTGCAGTGGAACGGCTCGGCTCGAAGCCGCAGCGAGCGGTTGGGTATCTACCAAGGCGCATTGGCTCTGACGATCTACTGCAAATTGCAGACGGACAACACCGCCAATATGCAGCGAATAAGGAAGATACTTGACCAATGCCAGGGATTGATACACCGCAAACGCTCTGAGGGTTTCTTCTTCACCTTTAACGCTATGAACGTGATAACGCCGACAACACCAAACCTCACAAACGGCTACTCCACAACCGTACTCAACGTGGAGTGGCACACATAAACCAACAAGATTTATCAACTTTTCAAAACCATAAACCAACATGGCAGTTACAAAAGCACAAGTCTCTGAACTCTTTATGGGTCAGAGCGACATCATCATCTTTGATAAGGTGACTGATTACAACACCGCCACAATCGCCTCTCTCGCCAACCCGAAGTCCCTCGGTGACATCGACCAAGATTCAACCGAGTGGACCGGCGATGAAATAGAGATTGAACCTCGCCGCAACGAGCAGGGTTCAGTGGTGACTTCCAAAATCACCAACGGTACTCAGGCATTTGCCTTTGACATCATGTCAACCTCCGTTGAGAACGTCAAGGAGTTCCTTTCGCCCAACGTGGCTAAAACCCTTGTCGCCACCTCCGGTGCAGCTTGGAGCAGCGTCACCAAAGTTGTAGGCTTCGGCTCTACTCCCGCCGTCATGACCCGACCCATCATGATTGCCAACGATGAGGGTACTCGCTCGCTTCTTTTCCCGAAAGCAAAGATTGCATCGAGTGTGTCAATCGAGGACGGCCTGCTCCTCATCCACGTAGAGGCCACCGCAGAAGACCTCGATACCGCCAACCTCGACACCGCTATCCTCATCGAGGGTGCGCTCACCTACGAGGGCGAAACCACTGACTAATCAGCAATGTTCTTTTCCATAAGCGTAGGGGCGGCGGTTCTCTGATAGCCGTCGCCCTTATTGCAAATGGGAAGATAATAATATTGACTTATGGAACAAGAAAAGACAGCACAAGAACCCGAACTCGCCGTTGACGAACAAGCCATGTTGCAGATGCTTGTCGAGGCTAACGCATTGGAACGTGGCGGAGTGAGCGATCGCCTTGTCATTGACGGTAAGGTGTGGAAAATGCGTCCAACTTCTAAATGGCAGAACAAGGCCATGCTCAACCACGACATTGACATAATGTATTGGCAAAACGAGCAAAAGAAAGAAAATTGCTCCAGACGCAAATACAAGGCGTTGAATGCAAAGATTCAGCGAGCCTACGCCAAGAAAGCCGCCCACCGCGTCCTCGGCAAGCGATTGTGGCTCCTCCCGTTCGCCTTTCTGCTGACGTGGCTACGGCTCTATAATTGCTCCGAGAAAGTCTCAGCCACCATCAACGCCCAAAACGCTATGGGCGAAAACCAATCTTTTTATTTAGCCAACTTGGGAAGCTCAAAGCGAGCACTCGTTCTCTCTACGATGCAGGTTGGCAACGCCGCCAAGCAGCTGCAAGAGAGAAAGGCATCTGCGGAAAGTATGTTGGACGAGGACGCTTTGCCGAAAAAGGAGGAGGACAGCAAGTCGCATCAGCAATCGAATCGGCGTCCGACAACGAGAAAATAAAAGCCCTCTACGGCAACTACTGCCTTTGGGCGTGGCTCCGCTACTGGTTCATTGACTCTGCCGACTATATTACCCTATTGCTGATTGACAAAGGTTATTACGACTATGATTACTCCGAACCCAAGCGCAAAAAAGAGCGGCGCATAAGTCAAGCATCCTCCGCCGCCAAGCTCGCTAGAAAATTAGGCCGTTTGGGTGTAGGTTCTCACCCTCAATCCCTCATCCCCGAAGAAGCCCAGCGCATCGTTATGGATGAAATAAAAGCCGGGAGACACCACGAATGATGTTTCCCGACTCAGTCTTAGCTATTAGATTTCTCATTAAGCCTTTTGTTTATTTCTTCTTGACTTTTTTCTTTCCGTTTAGTTTCGTTGCAGCATCTTGTTTTACGAAATCGTAAAGATGTGTGGACGGTATCTGAAATGAGAATACCGTTTTGCCATCGCGATTGGTCAGTGCAAAATCCCCTTGTGATATTATATCCATGCCAATCAAGGCATCGAAGTCAAACAAATCTCCTTCCAGAACCGGCATAGCAAGGAACTCAATACTATTAGGCAACAGAATATTAACTTTATATAACGGAGCAACACCCTTGCCTTGTGCATGATACACCTCTTCAAATCTGAAAGGTATAAGATTTAAGCTCTGTGCGACCTTCTTTGAAATTGTAGTGCATGATGCGCCCGTGTCCCAAAGGGTATTAATTTCAAGCATCCGAGGATGCTGCTTATCGGCTGATGGAATGTGAGCCACACAGATGCGAATGGGAGTTATAAGCCTTTTGATAACATTCGGGGGTCTCAAAGTAAATGATTTCGGATCCATCACACAAATGTAAATCGTGGCGTGTACATTTCAATGGTATAAGCATCCTTGCCCGGAGTGCAAAGCTGTATGATGAAATTCCCAAGCCCGTACTTGGCTTCGGCCTCAAAATACGCAGTGTTCTCATCATCATATACATCCACAACTTGACTATCCATGATAACCAAGTATTTCCCATTGTATTCTTTAACCAATTCAGATTGGTTGTCAAGATACCAATGAAACAGTTTTTCAAGGTCTGCCATGTTAAATTGATCTTGGTTGATATATTACAAGACTTCGTTAATTAGCTCTTTGTCAGTCATAGGCTTTGGTTTGCGTCCACAC